>NZ_JADWYU010000193.1 GCF_016786325.1 Frankia nepalensis
CCCAGACCAGCATCCGCAAACTCGTCGACAACAACCGCAACCGCCACCGGTAAGCAAACAGAATCACGCAACACTAGTGGTGGCCCCGGTGCCCGTTCGACGATTCCGTCGGGCATGCTCAAGGACTATGGTGTCGGCGCGCAATGGTATCCGCCGCTGAACCAGCCGTTGTGCTCCTACTGCCGGACGAACCCGGCCCGCGCTATTGATCACGTGGAGCCCAGGTCCGGTGGTGGAGACCTCACGGACGCGAACACCACCCCTGCCTGCACGTTCTGCAAAAGCTCCAAGCGTGATAGGGTGGTTCCGCTCAATCCACCGTCGAACTACCGAGGGCAGTGGCCGCCTCCGTGGTGGCCGGCCAATATGCAGGCGACAGTGAAAATTCCCAGAGTAATCAAATAGGCGAAAATTCCCGGAGCAAGTAAATAGACGATGTGCGGCGGGTGCCATGCGCCCGCCGCACATCGGTTTCTGACTGGTAGGAGAGGGCGTCTTGCAGGTCACGATTGACGGCGTTACCTACGTCAGCCATGAGAATCCCTCGTGGCGGGGCGAGCGGCACCACATGGCGATGGTGGACCTGGCTCCCTTCGATCTTGGCGAGATGCTCGAGCAGCTTTGGTTGCGAGAGGTCGGCGAGGGCAGGCGCTATGAGATCTGCTGTGTCCCGTTCTACGCCTACGGTCTGGCACTGGGCGACGTGGTGGGGCTTGATGAGTCGGATACCGTCGATCGTCTGATCGGAAGGTCGGGTCGTCGTGTTCTTCGGGTGCTCTTCGCCGAGTCCCGACCTGTGGGGGACAGCCGGTCCGCGCTGCGCGGAGCCGTCGACTCCGTTGGGCTCCTGAGTGAATGGAACGGCGAGCGTCAGGTCGCGATCGACGTCCCGGATGTATCGGTGATGCGGCCGGTCTTCGACGCCGTTCAGGAGGAGATCCGCGACGGGACAGCTTTCTGGGAGTGGAGCGACGCCAAAGACTTCAGATCCGCCTGAGCCGAGGCCCGAATCCGGAAGGTGATCGCGAGCGAGTTCGGGGTCGGCAGCGCAGAGATAATTCATCGTGGGCCCGGGCGCCGGGTGAGGCGTTCGGGGCCGCGAAGGCCTGGGGATAGAGGGCGTCGCGTAGCCGTCTGTTGCCGGCGCCGCGGACGAGGACCATCCGACGGGTGCCGGAGGCGCGGGTGATCGGGGCGGCGCCGGCTTAGTTCTTGCGGGCCTTCGGGGCGGCGTGGTGGTGCGGGTTGTCTCCGGACTCGGCGAGCACCCGGGCGGCGAGGATTAGTCCCGGCCGTGGCTGGGACCGGTCGACCCCGGTGATGCCGTTCCTGAACGTGATCCAGCGACTGGACTTCTGATGGCTCATGGTTCTGGGCGGCTCGGGAGCGAGGGTGGAAATGGCGAGTGACGGCCGCTACGGCGATGCAGTACCGCAGATTCGCGATCATCTGGAGCGATACCAGAGGGCTCTTGACGGAGTCAAGTTTTCGCACCGTGGCCGTCCGATCGATGAAGTGCGGCGGGCTCTTGCATCAGCATTTCAGGCTGAAGGCATTGAAGTGTGGAAAGAAGTTGCTGAGGACGCGGTTCGGCTAATCTCCGAGGATCGGGAGTAGGGGTTTCTGTCTCGGATGGCTGCATGAGGGCGGGCGACGCAGCCCGAGTTTTCGTCACCGTTGCCGTCATGGCGAGAGGGCGTTTGGAGGATTCCTCCAAACGCCCTCTCAGAATCCCGTGCCGGGAGGCTGGGCTGGGTCGGCCCCGGAGGTTGAGCTGGGTTTTTTTTTGGGTCTGTCGCCGCTGATGGTCCGGTGGTGGGTTCATCTCGGGGTGGTATGGCATCTGGGTGACAGTCTCGAGGCGACGGAGGATAAGACAGGGGCCGCATGACCGCAACCTCAATAACTGTGTGACGTTCTGCGCGAGGATCCTCGAAGCCGGAGGATATAAGACGCCGGTCTCGAAATCACAAGAGATCGCGAGCTGGCTCCTGGAAACGAGCTTCAAGCGACGAACCGCAAACGACCCTGACTAGTGCGCTGTCCACGAAGGTTGGCCGGTTTGGTTAGGCGGCGTGGGTGCGGGGGCGTCCCCAGCGTTGTTGGCGTTCGGCGCGGACGCGGGCGCGTTCGCGGCGTTGGGCGGCCAGGACGGTGGGGTGGCGGGCGTTGGCGTTGCGCCAGCGTAGGTAGGCCTGCAGTTTCCGGGCGAGGACGGGGTGGTTGGGGTGGTTGGAGTTGCCCATGACGAAGCTGCGCAGCGGGCCGAACTGGGCCTCGATCGGGTTCGCCCAGGAGGCGTGGGTCGGGGTGAAGCACAGCTCGACACGGTTGCGTGCCGCCCATTTGCGGATCTTTGGGGTCTTGTTCGCGGACAGGTTGTCCAGGACCACGTAGATCGGGGCGCTGTCCGGGCGGGTGGCGCGGATCGTGCGCAGGGCGGCGAGGGTGTTCTGGCCGCTCTTGCGCCGGCGGACCACGCCGAACAGTTGGTCGTCGCCGAGGGAGTAGCAGCCGTGGAAGTAGCGGACGCCGTGGGTGCGGGTGTAGGTCGCCGGCAGCCGCCACGGCCGGGTTCGCGGGGCCCAGCCGACCCCGTGGGTCGGCCGGATCGACAGGGGGCCGAACTGGTCGAAGGCGAAGCAGCGGTTCGGAAACGTGCTGGTCACGTACTCGATCCGGTCGAGCTTGGCTTCCTTGTCGGGGTCGGTGGACTCCTTCCAGGTCCGGGTCCGCTGGAACGAGATCCCGTGGGCGTGCAGCAGCTGGCGCAGCCGTTCCCGGCCGACCGTGACCGTGTGGTCGGGGTTGTCGGCGAGATAGGCGGACAGTTTGCGCAGGCTCCAGTGCGTGAACGGCCGCCCGAGCTTCGCGGGGCGGGTCCGGGCCGTCGTGAGCAGGAACTGCTCGTCCTCAACGCTGATCAGGCGGGGACGGCCTCCCGCCCACCGAGGGTCCAGGCAGGCCAGCCCGATCTCGTTGAACCGGTGGATCACGTCGCGGACCGTGTCCTCGTCCGCGGCCACCAACCTCGCGATCGCCGGCACCGGTGTCCCGGACGCCGACGCCATGATGATCGTCGCCCGGCGGACCCGGACCGACGAGTGCGTCCCTCGCCGCACAATCGCCTGCAGGCGGCGGCCTTCCTCGTCGGTCAGCCGCCGCGCCCTCACGGGCTCCGCCACCCGCCACCTCCCAGTACCGGACAGACAACGCCAGTACCGACAGTGCACACCAGGCCGGCCGATCAGCGACAGCCCGCCCGGCGTTTCCTACACCGGTGAACGTTCGTGGTCAGCGCACTAGGTAGGCACTCAAAACGATCTGACAGTGGCTGGGATTCGAGATTTATTGGAATCGGTCGGGCGGTGCATCGCGAGGATGCGGAGATTGCGCCCGTCGTTTCTCGGCGGTTGCGATACGGAGAAGGGAAGATGGCTGGATACCCGGGCTTCGCCGTGATACTAGAACGGTTAATGGGCCGCCGGGAAATCGGTATGGGCGAGCTTTCTGAGCGGATGAGAATCCCCGAGGACGAACTACTGACAACATTGCGTGAACCGCCACCGAGTCCAGCGTTCCTTCGACGGCTTGCGCCTGTTCTCGGCCTGCGCACCGCAGATCTTTTCGCAATTGCGGACGTGCCTGTACCGAACGAGCTCGCGGTACTGGATGTTCGGGCTAGTCGGCACGTCCTTGGCGTTGTTTGGCCTGCTGTACAGCTGTCGTCATCGCGCAGAGGTGAACTACGTCGGCGGGTCGCCACCCTGCCGCAGCGGGATCGCGTCCAACCGGCTCCGCTCCCACAGCCATTTGAACAATATCCGTCGGGACCCGGTGCCGTGCTCATGCAAATGCTCGCCAACCGCAACCTGAAAAGATCCGACGCGGCACGTGTATTTGCCTTGCTGACTCCCATGTATCTATCGGCCACTGTTTATGCCTCGATTGGACATGGCCGGAAGGATCTGACGGTCGATCTGTTGGCTGGCTTCGCAGCCGTGCTGGGCGTTCATCTCGGCGATCTTGCGGCCGTCGCCGGCCTTGAGCCGCTCGACGAGGAGCTGTTGCCGGACCAGAAACCGATGGACATCGCTGAGCTGATCTGGGACCTTCGCCGCCTGACGGTAGATCAGGTACTGGAGATTCGTAGAGAAGCAGAGAGCCTGATGGAATATGATTGAGGCCTTTCTGTGCGCCCAGCGGACTGGAGATCATCCGAACCGGCGGTACCCACCGGGCGCAGGCGCGATCCTCATGCGCATGCTCGAGAACCGGAACCTGGATTGGGGAAATACGGCGGAAGTGCTCGCCTGACTGACCCCTATCTACCTCTCCGGGTCCACGATCGGGCGGGCAGGACACGGCCTTAGAGATCTTGCTCCTGACCTGCTGGCGGGTTTCGCGACCGTCGTCGGCGTCGAGTTCGACGACCTGTAGGCGTAACTATCGGTGGTTTGTTGTGATCGGTAGTTCTTCTGTGTGGCTAGGGTGGTAGGTAGAGGCGGAGCCGGTGCCCGGCGGCGAGCCTGTCGATCAGCTCGTGCAGTGGGGTGGGAATCGGGGTGGCCGTCTGGGCCTGCCAGATCTGTAGGAGGAATAGCAGCGGGGTCAGGCAGGCGCGGATCTGGCGGAGGCTGGCCGGCCAGGATGGCGGCGGGGCTTGGCCGGGGCTGCCGCCGGGCGGGGTGGCTGGTGGGGAGCTGTCGTGCCAGCACAGGCTGAACGCGCAGTTCACCAGGGTCCAGTGCCGCTGGATGGCGGCGGCGGAGCGGACCTGGAAATCGGCCCAGCCGAGTTCGTGCTTGACGTGCTTGTAATCCTGTTCGACCCAGCCGCGCGGCCCGTAGAGGCGGACGATCTCGCTGTGGGCGGCGGCGGGGAACGGGCTGCGCCCGCTGGCGGGCAGGCCGGGATGGGCCAGGTTGGTGGCCAGGTACCAGGTGCTGGTCGCGGGCAGGGTGGCCGGGTCGGTGGTGGCCACGACCAGGCGCAGCGGCCCGCCGATCCGGTAGGGGCCGGCGCGGCAGTCGGTGGCCCACCAGGTCTCGGTGTGCCCGTCGCGGTAGGTGCGCCGCACGGGCGTCCACTGGCCGGGCCGCTCAGGACAGTCCCAGACCCGTTCGCGGGCGGCCTGGGCCGGGGTGCGCACCTGGCTGTCCTCGTCGGGGCGAGGCAGTTCCTGGTTCGGTTTGAGCCCCAGCACGAACGGCAGTCCGGCCCGGCGCGGCTCGGCGACCAGGCCGGGGCTCTCGGACGGCCCGTAGAAACAGTCGGCGACCACAGCGCGAAACGGGATACCCGCCGCGCGGGCGTTGTTGACCAGGCCGGCGGCGATCTGCCCCTTGGTCCGAAACGACGAGTCCTCGCGCCCCTCGGGCAGGCAGGGGGCCGGAACATACAGCCGGGTGTGCAGCGGGTGATAGACCCGCTCGTCGGCCCAGGCCGTGGTCACCGCGACCACGCCAGGCCCGATACCTCCGCGGGAGCCGAGATACTGGCGCGACACCCCCGCGGTGGCATGCCCGCTCTTTCGGTCCCCGGAGTCATCGACGATCAGTACCCCGCCCGGGTGCGGGGCGCCACCCGGCTGCCGAGCAAGCAGCTCGACCCGCCGGCTGTTGATCTTCTCGTGGTCCCACGGCGACTCCGAAAGGAACCACTGCAGCCGCTGGACCCGCCGGTGCTGGGCGTCCACCACCGGCTCCGCCCCGGCCAGGCACGTCAGCGTCTTGTTCCGGTCCCGCGGCGCCAGCAGCCCGACCAGGTACTCCCGGAACCCCTGCCGCTGCGCCCGCGACGCGAAAAGGTCATCAAACTGGGACGCGTACACCTCCACCGGCGCCGGAGCCGGCGGGCACGGCAGTCGTGCCGTCATCACACACACCCCCATAACCGTGGGGCCTCTACTCCTCCTTACTCCCTGTGCCCACTCCGACTACCGATCACAACAAACCACCGCTATTCAGGTCTTTGCTTGGCTGCTCCGGGCTCTAGCGGGTGGGTTGGCTGGGTGTGGCTGGTGTGCGGCCGATGGCGATCGGCCCGTAGGGTTCTGTGAAGCGTTCCCGCTTTTGTAGACAGCTATCTAAACTATGCCCGGAACCCATCGATGTCGGTGAGCGGGTTCTGGCGACCGACTCGGAGACCGGCCGCACCGAACCGCACACCGACACCGACACGATCGTCGGCCATGGCGACAAGGATCTCGTCATAGCTGTTCCGTGAGGCCTGGCGGGGTGAGCCGCGTGACTCTGCCCTCGTGATCGGTAGCAACATCGTCGGTAACGACGTGGCCGAGGTCGCCGCACAGTACATGGCCGAGTACGCACGGCTCGAGCTGTGGATGGGTCGCCGCGAGCCGCCCCTGGGTTTTCCGCGGAAGTTCGAGATAGCCCGGATCGCAGCTGGGGAAAGGGTGGCGGTCTACGAGGCGTGGACCGCGTTCGAATCCGCGTACCAGGCGTCCGGTAAGAAGGTCGACCAGGTACGTGGCCAGCGGGAGGAACTGAAAGCGCCCTGCGCGGGGCTGCTGACGTTCTCGTGGGCCTCAGGACCGAATAGCAGTCATCGGCAACGTATACTGCGGAGAGCGGACGCTCTGGGTCTGGATGGAGAAGATGGAGAGTCGATTTCTTCTGGAACTCTCGTCGAAATCGGCTGAACGCGCTGAGGACCTTGTCGGCCTCCTGGGGAACCTTGTAGTCAGGCGCGCGCCGGATGACGTTTCTCTCCATGGCCTCCCCGCATGGCTGTCCACCGCCTTCGCGCCCGCATCGACGGATAGCGAGGCGAGTGAATGGGTGGCGCTCTGGCGTGCCGCGACACCCGCCGAGAAGGGAGCCCTGGAGGTGAACCATGGGTGGGAATTCGGGGAGTGGATCCACTGGTTCTCCACCCAGAATGAACTCTGGGAAATTCGCTCGGCCGAGCTCACCGAATCCGGGGGAGTAGAGGTTCTTGTCGAGCACGTAGACGACCCGTTTCCGGTCCAGGCGCTTGAGTGGCTGGTCGACGTGGCTGGCTACCGAGTGGCCTCGGTGATCGTGTCACGCGAGAGCGGCCCTTTAAACGTCGATTGAAGGCTCTCTCGCTGGTGCGATTTCCTTGGGTATTCCCCGGGTTCGCGGCAGGCCGAACAGGAGGTGAGACGAAGGTGAGACACCCGGATTTTGCTCGGTCGAGTCGTTCGTCGCGAACCGAGCTATGCCCTCCCAGGCGGTTGACATGACGCCGGATCTGTTTGAGGACGGACAATGTGAGGTTTCCGTCGTGCGCGCCGGCGAACGGGAACGCTGTATGTTGACCTGGAGGTTTCACAAGGACAGGTCGCGCTCGATCTCTTTGAGTGGGCCGTTCGGGACGCTGGAAGGCGCGGGGGATGATCTCTTTGAGGCGTTGAATGTGATCAGGAGATCGCTTGAGGGTCAGGGATGGTTCATCGCGGTGCAGGGGGCTCGCAGAAACACATGGGCCTCCGGAATGCTCCGAGACATGATTGGTGCTCGGCACGTGTATGTGCTGGAACCGGGGCGGGACATTCGCACCCGGGAGGACTGGGTTGATATTTTTGCCGAGGCGGAGCCGGACCAGTTGGCGACCGTCGAGGAACAGCGTCAGTACTATCGTGAGTGGCAGGAAAGCGCGCGGCGCGAATGGATCCCCCCGTCGTCGGCCGCGACGTGAACGTGCTAAACCGCGCGCCGCCCGGCGCCACGATCCTGCCGCGAGAGACCGGACTTGAGATTCGATTGAAGGTCCCAGCCTCGGCGCGATGATCTTCGGGTGTTCCTGGAGATCGCGGTAGGGCGGACCCGGAGGTGGACGATGGCGGTGTACCCGGATTTCGGTGCCGTGCTCCGGGGGCTGGTGGACCGGCGGGGGTTGAGCCTTCGCGACCTGGCGCGGCGGGTGGAGGTATCGGAGGACGGGCTCAAGGCCCAGCTGCGTGGAGCGGTGCCGGACGGGTCGATCCTTCGCCGGCTCGCGCCCACGCTTGGACTACACGCCGCGGACCTGTTCGCCCTGGCGCAGGTGGCCGTTCCGGAAGATCTCGCTCCTCTGGACGGAACGGCGAGGGAGGAAGTCCCTGGCCTCGTTTCGCTCGCCGTCTGCCTGTCGCCGGAGCGTCGAGACCAGCTACGGCGGTATGCCAGGTCGCTGCCACAGCATGGCCGTGTCGAGCCGGTCGCGCGGCCCCGACCGCACCACCGGTACCCGCCGGGCCCGGGTGCGGTGCTCATGTACATGCTCGCCAACCGGAACCTGGACTGGGACGGCTCGGCCCAGGTGCTCGCCCGACTGACACCCGTTTACCTATCCGCGTCCACGATCGGGAGAACCGGTCATGGCCTTGAGCATCTGACCCCTGCCCTGGTCGAGGCCTTCGCGACTGTTCTGGGCGTCGATCCCGGTGATCTGGCGGGCTTCTGCGGGGTCGGACCGGTCGATCCAGACAGGTCGCTGGACCCAGCGGCGGCCGCCATCGCCGAGCTGATCTGGGATCTTCGCCGGCTGACCGCCGGCCAGGTCCGAGATGTGCGCAAGCATGCAAGGCTTCTGGCGAGTCCGTGAGCCGTTGCCGTCCGGCCTGCCTCTGGCGGGAAGGTAGGCGCGATCGTGAAAGGAACGGAGGGAGGCCCGCCCGGTGAGTCCGTGATCCGACCGTTCGGCGAGGCTGCCGACCGTGGTGCGGGCCGTAGTTCGCTGCTCCAGCGCGGGTGTCGTCAGGTCGATGGCGTGCCCGCTGGTCGAGTTCTGGGTCGTGGTTGAACTGGGGCGGAACACGAGGTGGGTGGGTGAGATGGCGGAATACCCAGGCTTTGCGGCGGTGCTCGGGCGGTTGGTGGAGTCGCGGGGGCTCGATGGTCAGGAGCTGTCTCGACGTGCGGACGTGCCTGAGGAGGAGGTCCGGTCTGTGCTGGGCGGGGTGGTGCCGTCTTCGTCGTTGCTCCATCGGCTCGCGCCGGTGCTCGGTCTGCGCGTCGTGGACCTGTTCGTGATGGCGCAGGTGACGCCGCCGGAGGAGCTTGCTCCGCTTGACGCACGGGCCGGGCAGATGGTCTCGGGGTTCGTCGCGTTCGCCAGACACCTGTCGTCGGAAGGCAGGGATCAGCTGAGGCGGTATGTCCGGTCCCTGCCTCAACTGGACGGGCGGCAGCTGTCGCCACCCCGCCGTCACGAGCGGTTCCCGCCCGGGCCTGGTGGTGTGATGATGCGGCTGTTCGCCAACCGGAACCTGGACCAGTTCGGCGCGGCTGAAGTGCTCGCCTGGCTGACTCCGGTCTATCTTTCCGGATCGACGTACGGCCGGATAGGGCACGGTTACAAGGAGTTGACTCCCGGCCTGCTTGCGGGCTTCGCGACCGTCCTCGATGTCGAGTTCGACGATCTGGCGGCCGTCGCGGGGCTCGAGTCCGGTAGCGTGCGCCGAACACCGGATCCGGTGGCGGCCGACATCGCCAGAATGATCTGGGATCTTCGCCGCCTGACCATCGGCCAGGTCGAGCAGGCCCGCAGGGAGGCGACGCGGCTGCGCTCCTTGCTTTAGATCCTCGTCGGTCACCGGGCCGAACCGCTCGTCCCGATCCGAATTACATCTGCCCTGGGTGGTTGACGCGATGCCAGATCTGTTTGAGGACGGACAATGTGAGGTTTCCGTCGTGCGCGCCGACGAACGGGAACGCTGTATGTTGACCTGGAGGTTCCACAAGGACAGGTCATACTCGATTACGTTGAGCGGGCCGTTCGGGACGCTGGAAGGCGCGGGGGATGATCTCTTCGAGGCGCTGAACGTGATTAGAGGATCGCTGGAGGGGCAGGGGCGGTACATCGCGGTGCAGGGGGCTCGCAGAAATACCTGGGCCTCCGGAATGCTCCGGGACATGATCGGTGCTCACCAGATTTATGTGCTGGAACCGGGGCGGGACATAAACACCCGAAAGGACCGGGTTGATATTTTCGCTGAGGCGCAGCCGGACCAGTTGGCGACCGTCGAGGAACAGCGACGGTACTACCGCGGGTGGCAGGAAAGCGTGCGGCGCGGATAGGTCATCCCGGTGACGGCGGCAGCCGGCCGCGGGCCAGGCGGCCGCGGTCGGCTCATTCAGGCAGGCCTGGTCAGGCGTCGCGCTGGACGAGGGCGAGCGCGCCGGTGCCCAGCGCGAGGACGTTCCAGGCCAGCAGGTCGAGGAAGGCCGCGAGTGGGCTGAGCAGATCGGACTCCGCGTCGAGCAGCATCAGGGAGGCCGCCGCGCCGTCCGGCGTGAGCGACGCGAGCGCCATCCAGCCGTCCGGGAGCGGCTCGCGCAGGAAGGCCAGCACGACCGGCGCGACGAACAGCAGCCCGAGCAGCGTCGCGATGGCGCCGCCGGTGCTGCGCAGCAGCGTGCCGAGCCCAAGGCCGAGCAGCGCGACCGACATGACGAAGAACGCGGCGCCGAACACCGCGCGCGCCACACCCGGGTCGGTCAGCGAGGCGCCGATGCCCACGTCGTCGAGGATCTCCTGGCAGACGAGGAAGGTCAGCAGGCTGGTCACCAGGCCGAGCGCGAAGGTGACCGCGCCGAGCACGGCCGCCTTCGCCGACAGCATCCACAACCGGCGCGGCGCGAGCACGAGCGACGTGCGGATCATGCCGGTGGAGTACTCGCCGCTGATGAACAGCACCCCGAGCACTCCGACCGCGACCTGCGCGACGTAGAGGCCCACGTGGGTGTTCAGCACCGGCTCGGTGGTGCCGCCGTCGCCCTCCCAGGTGTCCACGGTCACGGCGGCCACCAGCAGGCCGAAGCCGAGGGTGACGACCACGGTGGTCAGCGCCGTCCAGACCGTGGAGCGCAGCGTGATCAGCTTGGTCCACTCGCAGTGGAGCAGCCGAGGGAAGGTGACCCGCGCGGCGGCGTGGAACGGCGCCGGCGGCCGGCCAGGAACAGCGACGAGTCCCGCGGCCGGGGTGGTGGCGGGCGGTGGCGCCCCGGTGGTCATCGCTGGCCCTCCCCGTGGCTGTCCAGCACGTCGTCGGCCGACGCCGGCATCCGCGCCCACCCGGCGCCGTCAGGCGGGCGCCACGCCGAGTCGTCCGGCGCGGCAGGCGGCACGGCGGGCTGGCCGGTACGCGCCGGCGCCGGCGCGGGCGGCGCCGGGCCCGCCGGGCCGCCGGGCGACGCCACCGGCCGGTCCGGCGCGAACTCCACGGCGCCGCGGGTGAGGCCGACGAACGCGTCCTCCAGCGAGGTCGCCTGGCCACCAAGCCCGTGCACCGCCAGGCCGGCGGCGCACGCGGCGTCGCCGACCTGCGCGCAGGTCAGACCCGACACGTCGAACGTGTCGGTGCCCGTCACCGTGACCCGGCCGCCCTGACCGCGCAGCAGGTCGGCCAGCTCGTGGGCCCGCGGCGAGCGGACCCGCACCACCTCCTCACCGGCGGCCGCGCGCACGAACTCGTCGACGGAGGTGTCCGCGATCAGCCGGCCGCGGCCGATCACGACCAGATGGCCGGCGGTGAGCGCCATCTCGCTGAGCAGGTGGGAGGACACGAAGACGGTGCGGCCCTCGGCGGCCAGCGCCCGCAGCAGGTCGCGGATCCAGCGGATGCCCGCCGGGTCGAGGCCGTTGACCGGCTCGTCGAGGATCAGCACCCCCGGGTCGCCGAGCAGCGCCGCCGCGAGGCCGAGGCGCTGCGCCATCCCCAGCGAGTAGGTGCCGGCCCGCTGGCCGGCCACCCGGTCGAGGCCGACCAGGCCGATCACCTCGTCGACCCGGCGGCGCGGGATCCCGTGCGAGCGCGCCGCGACCAGCAGATGCTGGTAGCCGGTGCGGCCGGTGTGGATGGCGCGGGCCTCCAGCAGCACGCCGACCTCGCAGATCGGCGCCGGAAGGTCCTCGTAGACGACTCCGTTGATCGTGACGCCACCCATGGTCGGGTGGTCGAGCCCGACGGCCATCCGCATGGTGGTGGACTTGCCCGCGCCGTTGGGCCCGAGGAACCCGGTGACCACGCCCGGCCGGACCGTGAAGGTCAGGTCGTCGACGGCGACCCGCCGGCCGAACAGCTTCGTCAGACCGTACGCCTCGATCATCCACTACCTCACGGGCCGCGCGGATCTCCGGATCACCGTACGGGCGCTGGCGCGGACCGTCACCTGTCAATGTCCGGACAGGGTTCGCGCTGGAGCTGGACCTGGCGCTCGGCGTCGGTGAAGCCGAGGGCCCGGTAGAGCCCGATGGCGTGGTAGTCGGGGTCGGCGACGATGACGAGGGTGTGCGCGCCGCGCTCGCGTAGCCCCCAGGTCCCGGCCCGGTGGAGGAGGGTCGACGCCAGGCCGCGGCCACGGTGGGCGGGGTGGGTCTCGATGCTCTGGAACCGGGCCAGCCCGTCGTTGTCGCCGAGCAGCCCGCCGGCGGCGCGCAGCTGACCGTCGACGAACCCGCCGAACCAGGCGCCATGCCCCGCCTCGCACAGGCCGCGTTCCTCACGCAGCTGCCGCTCGACGAACCGCGCCGTGTCCGGGGAGGACGCCTCGTCCTCGTAACAGGCGAGACGCAGGGCGACGGCCCGCGCCCAGTCGTCGTCGCTGGTCAGCGGGCGGATGGTCGCGTCGGCGGCCGGCCGGGCCAGCGGTGCCAGCCGGGTGGCCGTCAGCACGGAATTCACCTCCACGGTCACCCCGAGCCGGGCGAGTTCGGCGGCGTCACCGGGGTCACCGTCGGTGCCGTCGACGCCGAGGGCGAGGTACGCCGCGTCGGGGAACTCGCCGCTGAACACCGCCTCCCACCGGGCGGCGTCGCCGGGGCGCGGCGGGTGGTCGAACAGCACGAAGTTCCCCCACCAGAAGCCGGGGTTGGCGGGAGTGGCCACGACCAGGTGGGACGCGTGCTCGGTGATCCGGGCACCGGCGAGTCTCCGCACCATCAGGTCGGTCCGGAACCCCAGGGAGATCGGCTTCACCGGCCCGACCCTAGCCCCGGACGCCGCCCTCCGGCCGTCCGGGCCGGCGGGAAGGGCTCCGGCGCCCATCCAGGTTCTGAGAGTGCGCCGCGCCACAGTGACGCGGCGGGCCGCTCACATGGTCTGTCACATGCCGTGCCGTTCTACTGCTTGCTGCGAACGGTGCCGGACACCGCGCGTTCCGTGCCGTGCGACCCACTGGGGGATTGATGTCGGTCGTGGTGCGGCTGCTCGGCCATGTGGACGTGACAGTGGACGGCTCGCCGCGCCCGGTGCCCGGCCTGCGGCGCAAGGCCGTCCTGGCGCGGCTGGCGTTGCGGCTGGGCGAGGTCGTCAGCGCCGACCAGCTGATCGACGCGGTGTGGGACGGGAAGCCTCCGACGACGGCGGTGAACTCGCTGCAGAGCCACGTGTCCGCGCTGCGGCGCCTGCTCGGAGTGCCGGACGCGATCCGCGCGCAGGCCCCGGGCTACGTGCTGGGCGCCGTGACGACCGACCTTCGCCTGTCCGAAGGACTCGTCGCGCGCGGCCGCGACGCCGCCAGCCCGGCCGATCGGCTGGCGGCCCTGGAACAGGCCCTGGACCTGTGGCGCGGCCAGCCGCTGGTCGACGTCGCCCGGCTTTCCTGGTTCTCCGACGAGGCGCCCCGACTGGAGCGCGCGCGGCGGTCGGCTGAGCGGGCCGCCGTCGAGTGCCGACTGGTGCTTGGCCAGCACGCCGCGCTGGTGCCCGAGCTGACGAGGCTGTGCGAGCTGCACCCTTTCGACGAGGAGCAGCATGGCCACCTGATGCTCGCGCTCTACCGGTGCGGGCGGCAGGCCGAGGCGCTGGCGGTTTTTCATCGGCTGCGGGCGCGGCTCGGCGACGAGCTCGGGATCGACCCGGGTGGCCCGGCCCGCGACCTGCAGGCCGCGATCCTGCGTCAGGACCCCGGCCTCGCCCACGCGCCGTCGCCGGAGCGATCCGGGGCGCCGGCCGGTGCCGGCACGCCGCCCACCGGGCGGGCCCGCGCCACGCGACTCGTGGAACGGGCCGAGGAGATCGCGCTCCTCGACCGCGCGCTCGCTGAGGTGCAGGTCTCCCGTGCCGGGAGAATATTGATCTTCGAAGGTTCCGGTGGGGCGGGGAAGACGAGCCTGCTCGACCACGCGAGGAGGCGCGCCGCCGAACGAGGGCTCGCTGTGATGTCGGCGCGCGGCAGCGATCTGGAGACCGACCACGACTGGGGCTGTGTCCGGCAGCTGTTTCCCGGACAGGCCGGGGTGGAGCTGGATGCCGCGGCGGGACCGCTGTCGGATCGCGAGGCGCCTGGCGGGTACCGGACCATCGCTTCGCTGTACGAGCGGACACGCGATCTGGCGGTCCGAAGCCCGCTGGTGATCACCTTTGATGACCTGCACTGGGCGGACACGCCGTCGGCACGGTTCCTCGCGTTCCTGGCCGCCCGGCTCGACGCGTCGCCGACCGTGCTTGTCGTCGGGCTGCGGCCGGGGCATGAGCGCGTCGGGCGGTTCCTCGCGTCCATCGCGGGTCTGCCGTATGCGACCAGCCGGGTGTTGCGGCCGCTCGGCCGGGACGGCTGCGCTCAGCTGCTCACCGACACACTCGATGCGGTGCCGGACGAGGAGGTCGTCGACCGGTGCCAGGCGCTCACCCGCGGCAATCCCTTTCTGATGCGGGAACTGGCGAGCAGGCTGTCCGCGGTGGCCGGCGACGTGGAGCGGGCGCTGTCCGACTGTGGGCCGGGCCTGCGGCGGTTCGTGTCGCGACAGTTTCGCTGCCTCCCGCCCGAGTCGGCGGAACTGGCCCGGGTCCTGGCCGTGCTGGGCGACGGCGCTGGCTGCGACTGGCTGGCCAAGGCGGCGAGGATGACACCCCGGGAGGCCCTCGACGCGCTGGATCCCCTGGTCTCAGGCCAACTGGTCGTCGCCGAGGGCGCACCGGTTCGCTTCTCCTTCGAGCATCCCATGATCCGAGACAGCGTCTACGACTCGATTCCCTCGAGGCAACGTGCGGAACTGCACCTGCGCGCGGCCCAGGTCGCCCTGGGCGGCCATCACTCGATGACGGCGGCGACCCATCTGCTCCGGGTCCCGCCGGGTTTCGGGGACCTCGATCCGCTTACCGTCCTGAGCGAGGCGGCGGATCTCAGCCTGTCCCGGGGATTGGCGCGTACCGCGGTCAGCTTCCTGCGCCGGATCCTTGAGGAGGATCTGGCCGACCGGCGGGCCGAGATGATGGCGCGACTCGGCGCGGCCGAGGCCCTCGTCGATGGCCGCGCCACCGTCGAGCCGCGGTCACACACGCGGTTCAGAGCGCAGGGTCCGGATAGGAGCGGGCGGACCTTCGACGGCCAGGCCAGCGCGCTTCGGGCGACCGGGGTGACTCAGGGGCGGCGTACGGGCCCGCCAGGTCCCCACCCGACCGTGGTCAGGGGATCACCGAGGACGGCCGGCGGCTCCCCTCGGGCCACGTCGCCCCAGTGGCGGACGGGATCCGCGACGGCTCCGGTCTCCCGTCGGCCTGGACGCACCTCAGTGCCACATCAGGACCGCCTCAGCGGCGCATAGTTTCGTGGTTCACGACCGGTGAGGAAAACGCCGATGGCGTTTTACCGGCCGCATCGGACTGACTGCCGAGAAAGGACCAGAACCGCGATGGAAACCCGACCCGCCGGGCGGAGTACCGCTACGAGCCACACCGAGATTTACCTTCCGGAGCCTTCGCGGAGGACCCCGGACCGCGACCGGATCGTGCTGGCTCCGCCGTGCCTGGAGCCGGGGCTCATGAACCACAACCAGATCGTGCTGGCTCCGCCGTCCGCGGATCCGGGGATCGAACTGAACCACAACCAGATCGTGCTGGCTGGCTGAGCCGTGCGGCGCCACGTTTCGACGGCCGCGGAGGACCGCGTCGCGAAACGGGGCGCCGGCCGCTGAGGAGAAGCATCGTCCCGGCTGGCCTTGTCCGGCCCGCGCGGGCCGGACAAAGCCAGCCGGTGACAGCTGACAATCCGCCGTGGGCGGCGAGGACGGTTTCGGTGAATGACGTCGCTGGCGGGCGGCCACGGCTGTCGCGGCCGGTCCGGCTGGTCCTGGGCGG
Organism: Frankia nepalensis; assembly: GCF_016786325.1. Lineage (GTDB taxonomy): Bacteria > Actinomycetota > Actinomycetes > Frankiales > Frankiaceae > Pseudofrankia > Pseudofrankia nepalensis. The sequence continues at coordinate 16,052 of NZ_JADWYU010000193.1, forward strand.
CCAGTTCGTGTCGGCGGTCGGATCGGGCGCGACCATTCCTTACCTGTTCGTCTATCTCCATCAGGCGCGCGGCCTGACCGCGGGCGTGGTCGGAGCACTGCTCACGGCGCGCGCGGTGGGGGCGGTCGCCGGCGCCATCCTCGGCGGGGCCTGGGCGGACCGGGCCGGGCCGAAGGCCGCGACCTGGCGGGGCCTGGCCGCGGCCGCGGCCGCGACGGCCGCCCTCGCCCTGGTGCGGGACCCGGTCCTGGGCGTCGTCGTCCTCGCGGCCTTCGGGGTAGCCCTGGCCGCGGCCACGACCTCGATGTACGCGCTGCTGGGCGCCGCCGCCTCCGCCGAGGAACGACCGCGGGCCTTCGGCCTGAACTACCTGCTGACCAATGCCGGCGGGGCCGGCGGCGCGGTCCTGGCCGCGCTGGCGCTGGCCGTCTGGCCCGCGGCCGCGGCCTACCCCGTGCTGTACCTGGCGGACGCGGCCACCTTCGCGTTCTTCGCGGTCCTCATCGCCGGCCAGGTGGCGCCCGCGGGCACGTCGCCGGCCCGGGAGACGCCGGCGGAGGCCGCCGAGCGGCCGGGGTACCGGATGGTCGCCGCCGATCCCGCCCTTCGCTGGCTGGTCGTCGTCACCTTCGCCCTGGTGGCCGCGGGCCACAGCCAGATGCACGCGAGCATTCCCGTCGTCGCGGCCGCGCGCGAACTGCCCACCGCCGGGCTGGGATGGGTGTACGCCGCGAACATGGCCGCGGTCGTGCTGCTGGCGGCCCCGGTCCGGCGGCTGTCCGCTCGCTGGCGGCGAACCTCCAGCCTGCTCCTCGCGATCGGCCTCATGGTGGCCGCCTGGATGTTGGCGCAGACCTGCGGGAGCCTTGGCATCCCGGCACTCGTGGCCGCCGGTGTCGTGTTCGCCGGCGCCGAGGTCTTCCTCGCTCCGGTGCTGGCCGCGACGGTGAACGACCTCGCGCCGCCTGCCCTGCGCGGCCGCTACAACGGGATGCACACACTCGCCTGGACCGCCGGCTGGCTGAGCGGCACCGCCGCCACGGCGGCCCTGCTGGCCGTCGGCGCCACCGAGCTGGTCTTCCCCCTGCTCGTTCTCGTACTCGCGTTCACGGCGCTGGCGGTCCGCCCCCTGCGCCGCCATCTCCCACCCGCCCTGGACCAGTTGCCGCGACTCGGGGCCGACCCCGGCGCGGAACGCGGGGCGGGCCTTGGGCAGCCCGCGACGCCTCCCGAGGCCGCTGTGCCTCCCGAGGCCGTGGTTCCTGCCGAGGCCGCGGAGGCTCTGGAGCCAGCGGCGCCCAGGGAGACGGCGCCCCGGAACACGGCGGGCCGCGTGTTGGCCAGCCACGGCGCGGACGGGCCGCGCACTCGGAGGGAAGCGGTGCACCCATGAACCAGCGAACCGGCGGCCTCGGCGGGTCCGCCCCGGTGATCGATCCGGCCGAGGACCGGCTGCGTGCGAGGATCCGCCGCGCCCCGGCGACGCCGGATGGCACCAGGGAACGGCTCGACGGCCAGCGGGCGCTGGCCGCGCACTGGCGCCACCGGGGTGACTACCGCCGCGCCGGCCTGCTCCTCACCCTCACCCTCGCCGGCGCGGACGCGCTTGTCGACCGGCCCAACCTGCTGGCGGCGAGGATCTGCACCGAGATCGGCGTGCTCGGCAAGTACGCCGGCCACTTCGCGCGGGCCGAGCGGTCCTACCAGCGCGCCCTGGAGATCTTCCAGGAGGCTCATGGTGCCGAGCACGACACGGTCGCGACGATCTGTCACAACCTCGGCGGGCTGGCGCACGCTCGTGGGCACCACGTCGGCGGCGAGGTGTGGGCCCGTCGTGCCGTCGAGATCCGCGTCCGGATCCACGGCCCGGATCACGTCGACGTCGCCGCCGACCGCGGCGCCTGGGCGGCGCTGCTCGACGGATGCGGCCGCCACGACGAGGCCGAGGCGCAGCTCCGCGCGGCGCTGGCCGTCTTTCGGCGTGCCTATGGCGACGAGCACTACGAGGTCGCGGTGACGCTGCACAACCTCGCGGCCCTTCGGCAGCGTCGTGGCTGGTTCCCGGAGGCGATCGAGGGCTTCCGCGAGGCGCTGGCGCTCAAGGAACGGCTCCTGGGCGTCGATCATCCGGATCTCGCACCCACCCTCGTCAACCTCGCGACCGCGTACCGGCATCTGCGCCGTGGGTCGTCCGCCGGAGCGCACTACGCGCGCGCCGTCGCGGTGCTCAGCGACCGCGTCGACCCAGACCACCCCCTTCTGGCCGCCGCCCAGGACGGCCTCGCCGCCGTGGCAACCGGGCGCGTGTCCCGGGTTCCATCCGGCCTCGGACACGGATAGCCGAGGCCGGATGGTGGTCGGGTCAGCCGCGCTCGGGGGGTGCGTTGATCGGCCTCGGCGGGGCGATCACCAGGCTGTGGCCGACGCCAGCGGAGACCTGGCGGACACCGGTGAGCGCCGGGATCTGAGAGGCGCCGTAGCTGCCCGCGCCCGAGAAGCCAAGACCCAGCTGCCCGTGAAAGTTCGAGCCCCAGGTCCACACCGTTCCGTCGGCCCGCAGCGCCATGGTGTGCTCGCGTTTGTTCGAGACCTCGACCATGTCGGTGGGCAGGTGCGTGACCGGCGCCGGGAAGGAGCCGGGCGCGACGTTGGCTCCCAGTTCGAAGTTGTCGTTGCAGCCCCAGCCGAGCACCCGGCCCTTGTAGCCGTCGGCGGCCGAGACAGCCAGGGTGTTCTCCCTGCCGGCCGACACCTGAAGGACATCGCTGATTCGAGGGATCCGCACCGGCTGGGTGTGGATGTCGGCCGAGTTCGTGCCCGGCGCCAGCTGGCCGCAGACATTCTTGCCCCAGCCCCAGACGGTGCCGTCCGCGCGCAGCGCGACGCTGTGGAACGCGCCGGCGCTGAGCTGGGTGACGTCCTCGATGCCGTGGATCTGCACGGGAGCACGGAAAATAGGCCCGAGGAGTGTTCCCAGCTGGCCGTGCTCGGTGTAGCCCCAGCCCCAGACCGTGCCGTCGGCCTTCAGCGCGAGGTTGTGACCCTCGCCCGCCGAGATCTGCGTGACGCCGGTCAGGCCGGGCACCGGCTTGGGAGTCGCGTCCTTCTCGGTGTCCTGACCGTCCCCGAGCTGCCCGTACCGGTTGTCGCCCCAGGCCCACACGGTGCCGTCGGAACGGAGCGCCAGGACGTGGGCACCGCCGGCCGCGACCTGGGTGAAGCCGGTGAGGCCGGGCACCTTGAAAGGCTTGTTCTGGTCGCCGGTCGTCGGGTCGCCCAGCTGGCCCTGGAAGTTCGTGCCCCAGGTCCAGACGTTGCCGTCGTCGTCCAGCGCGACGCTGACGTTGGATCCGGCCGAGATGTCGGTCAGGTTGGGCAGGCCGACGGCATTCACCGGGCCGGGCCTTCTCGTATTCGTCCCGTCGCCCACCTGACCGGCGTTGTTGTCGCCCCAGGCGACGCCCGTGCGCAGCAGCGCGGGCGTCGGCGCCGCGCTCGCGGGTGTCGCCACCAGGATCGTGGCGGTCGCGGTGGTGGTCAGCGCGGCGGCCAGCGCCGCCGCCCAGGCGCCCCGACCGCGCCGACCGCGCCGGCCGCGCCGGCCGCGCCAGGCCCGGCCGCGAACGCCAGCCGAGCCCGGACGCGAGCCGGCCACGGCCACTTCCGGCTCGGGGACCGTCCCCAGATCCCCCGATCGGAACTTCATGTCCGTCTCCTCGCGAGAAACTCCCAAGGAGGCCGGCCACCCGAGCGAATCCACCACGCCGCGGGATGCCGCCAGGCGGGGCCAGCCACCGTCCCGACCGAGATGCCGAGATGAGGACAGTGAACGGACGCACCGTTTGAACAGGCGTGTGAAGCCACCCGCCGCCAGCTGTCAGCCAACGGACAGGTATTCCCGAGTATCCGGGGACGCGCCGCCCCGGAGGACGGCCGCCAGTCGGCGTCCTCCGGGGCGGCGGTCAGTTGGTCGAAAGGGTTGTAGGACAGCCTGGCCGAGGCAGGTCGGTGGTTACCTCAGCCGCGATCGAGGGGTATGTTGCCCGAAATGGGTGGGGCGATCGCCAGGCTGTGGGCGTAGCCCGCCGCGACGTGGCGGACGCCCCTGAGCCCCGGGACCTGGGAGGCGCCATAATAGCCGCCCGTGATGCCGATGCCGAGCTGCCCGCGGTTGTTCGCGCCCCAGGTCCACACCGTTCCGTCGGCGCGCAGCGCCATCGTGTGCGTCCTGCGGTGCGACACCTCGACCATGTCGGTGGGCAGGTAGTCGACCGGCACCGGGAAGGTGATGGGCCAGATCTCGCTTGCCAGCTCGCCGTTGGAGTTGCAGCCCCAGCCGAGTACCCGGCCCTGGTAGCCGTCGGCCGAGACCACCAGCGTGTTCTCCCGGCCGGCCGAGACCTGGAGGACGCCGCTGAGCCGGGGGATCCGCACCGGCACGGTGTGAACGGCGTTCCAGCTCGTCGCCGGCGACACCTGTCCGCAGCCATTGGAGCCCCAGGCCCAGACGCTGCCGTCCGTCCGTAGCGCGACGCTGTGGAAGGTGCCAGCGCTGAGCTGGGCGACGACCTTGCCGATGCCGTGGATCTGCACGGGAGTGTAGATGACCTGCTGGGCGAGGGTTCCCAGCTGGCCGTATTCGTTGTAGCCCCAGCCCCAGACCGTGCCGTCGGCCTTCAGCGCGAGGTTGTGGCCCTCGCCCGCCGAGATCTGCTTGACGTCGGTCAGGCCGGGCACCGGCTTGGGGGTGGCGTCCTGCTCGGGGCCCTGACCGGCCCCGAGCTGCCCGTACCGGTTGTCGCCCCAGGCCCACACGGTGCCATCGGAACGGAGCGCCAGGACGTGGGCACCGCCGGCCGTGACCTGGGTGACACGGGTGAGACCCGGCACCTTGATCGGCGTGCCGTGGGGCGTCGTCGTCCCGTCGCCGAGCTCGCCCTGGGTGTTCGTGCCCCAGGCCCAGACGTTGCCGAGCTCGTCCAGCGCCACGCTGAAGGCGCCACTGCTACCGGCCGACATGGCGGTCAGGTTGGGCAGGCCGACGGTGTTCACCGGGCGGTTCCGGGCTGTCATCGTCCCGTCGCCGAGCTCGCCGTAGTTGTTCGAGCCCCAGCTGAGGCCCGTGGCGACCGGCGCCGCCGGCGCCTGGGCGCCCGCGGGTGTCGCCACCAGGATCGTGGCGGTCGTTGTGGTGGTCAGCACGGCGGCTAGCGCCGCCGCCCAGGCGCTCCGGCCACGCCGGGCCCCGCGCCGAACGCTGGACGATGCCGGACGCGGGCCGACCAGGGCCTCCTCCGGCTCGGGCACCGTTGCCAGGCCCCCCGATCGGGACTTCATTTTCTGCCTCCTTGCGAGATCTTCACCAAGGAGGCCGGCCATCCGAGCGAACGCATTGCGTCGCGCCGCAAAGCGAGGCCAGCCACCCGTCCCGACCTAGCTGCCGGAACGAGGACAGTGAACGGACGAACCCTGTGACCAGGGATGTGAAGCCGCCTCGCGCCAGTTGTCCGCCAGCGGACAGGCACCTGGATATCTCGCTCACATCGCATGGCGCCGCCGCACAGAAGCCAGCCGCCGCCCGACACCAGATGCCGAGGCGAGGACAGTGCGACGACGCACCGTGTGGGCAGGCGTGTGAGGCCCCCGGCGCCAGCTGTCAGCCGACGGACAGGCATCCCTGGAAATCCGGCTCACCGCGGTCGGCGTCAGGCGCTGACGCAGTGAAGAGGGGCGTCGCTTCGGGGGCACTCCGGCCAGGCCGCTCCGGCATTGTGCCGGCGATGGATGTTGGCCGCCCCTTCAAGCTTCTCGGCCGCTCGTGGGCGCCCGCCAACGCGGGCCACGCCCCGCTGATGCAGGCGTCGGCCTCGTCGGCCACCAGCCGGCCTTGGTCCGCGTCAGCGACGTGTCAGCCTGATTTCAGCCGGCTGTGTTTCCCTGTCGCACCAGAAGCAGGACAACGACGTCCCACGGCGTCGCCGGGACGCTGAATCGATTCTTGAGAAGAAGACCAGGGCCGCGATTGTCGGGCCCGCGGTGATCCGTGTCCGTGAGCCAGACAGGAAGACACCCATGACCATCACCGCTCCGACCACTGCTGGTACCGCCGGGGCCCAGCCCGCGGTGGCCGAGCAGGCGCCGCCTGCGCCGTCGCCGGTCGCCGGGTACGGCGACGGGCCGCGGGCGCGGAGCATGCCCGGAAGGGGGGCCGTGGAAATCCGGCTGCTCGGGCCGCCCGTGATCGAGCAACACGGCCGGGCGGTCCGGCCGCCGCGGGGGCGCAAGGTGTGGGCGCTGCTGTGCTACCTGGTGCTGGCGGACCGCGCGCCCTGCCGCCGGCACCTGGCCGACCTGCTGTTCGACGGGGCGGACGACCCAATGGGCGCGCTGCGCTGGATCCTCGCCGAACTGCGACGAGCGCTGGCAGCCCCGGACGTCTTCCGGGGCGACCCGGTGGACACGACACTTGGAGACGACGTCTGGGTCGACGTCCTCCTGCTCACCCGGGCACCGGCCGGCCCGGACAGGTCGTTGCTGGAGCTCGACGGCGAGCTGCTCGAGGGCGTGGAACTCACCGCCGCGCCCGGGTTCGAGTCGTGGCTGCGGGTGCAGCGTCATCGGGTCGCGACCGCGCACGAGGCCCGCCTGCGCGACGCGGCGGCGGCGCGGCTGGCGGCCGGGCAGGCCGACGACGCCGTCAGATACGCCTCCTACGCGGTGGCGCGTAACCCCCTGGCGGAGGGCAACCACGAACTGCTGGTGCGCGCCCTGGTGATGGTCGGTGACCACGCGGCGGCCCGGCGGCAGCTGTTCCTGGCGGACGACCTGTTGCGGCGGGAGTTCGGCGTCGGCGCGTCCGCTTCGCTTCAGGCGGCGGCGGGGAAACCGGCCGGCAAAGCCCACACGTCGGCACCGCGGACGGGCTCGACGGCGCCGGAGATGTTCGCGACGGCGTTGCGGGGGTCGAGAGGTGGGCCCTTGTGGAAGAGCAACGGAACGAGAAGTCCCGCCGCTGGCCGGACCTTCGCGCGGGGATCCCGTAACGATCAAGCCTACGATCAAGCCTAGGGGTCACGGAGCAGCGTCGGAGCGGGCCCTGGACCTGTGGCGGGGACCGGCGAAGCTGACCCACCGGGCGCGGTCGTCGCCATCGCCGGCCTGAGCTCACGTGCCGGCCGACGCCGACCACCGATAGTGGCCGCGGCCCAGGACGGCCGAGCCGCGGTGCTGCCTGGTCAGCTCGGGCGCCCGGAGTTCACGACTCCTTCGACGTCAGGTAGCCGTTGCGGGTGAGGTAGGCGAGCAGCGCGTCGGCGGCCTCGGCGGGGGTCGTGGGGCCGACGATCGTGGGCGGATCGTGGGCGACCAGCGCGCCGGTCAGGGCCAGCAGGCGTTCGCGCGGCGTACCGCCGGTCGGCGGCGGGATGACCCTGGTCCGGGGGCGGTAGGCGCGGACGCCGGCGACCCGGACCGCCCCGCCCGTGCCGTGTGCCGGCTCGACGACCGGGATGGGGGCGTCGCCGGCGGCCAGCAGCGCGGGCAGGGAGGCGCGGCGCGGGCGCAGGCCGGCGGCCTCGGCGGAGCAGACCGCGGGCGTCGGGATGCGCAGCCGCTCGCGCCGGCCGCCGTCGAGGCGGCGCTCGCCGAGCAGCCGCGGGCCGGCCCCCTCGCGCGCCGGCTCGGCGCGCAGGTCGACGAGGCCCAGGGCCGCCGCCGCGCCGAGGGCGTGGGCGAGCTGGGCGGGCAGGGCGCCGGTGCCGCGGTCGGGGGAGTGGTCGCCGCAGAGCACCAGCGCCGGCTCGCCGACGGTCCGGATCGCGCCGGCCAGCGCCTCGGCGAGCGCGCGGGTGTCCCCGGCGAGGTCGGCGAGGTAGTCGGTGACCGGGCCGAACGGCTCCGGGTCCCGGCCCGCCGCCAGGCCGGGGCCGTGGGCGTGGGCACCACCGGGGGCCGCCGCGTGCGCGCCGTCGGCCGGTGGCCAGGCCACCCGCAGCACCTGGGCGCCGAGCGCGGCGGCCGCGCGAAGCGGGCCGTCGGCGATCGGCGGGCCGGCGGTGACGGCGAGCACCCGGCCCGACCAGGCCTCGGCGAGCGTCAGCGCCCGCTCCAGCGCCGCCTCGTCCGCGGGGGACAGGCCCGCGCCGTGCGGCGACTGGGTCAGCACCCCGGTCAGCGGGTCGACCTCCGGGCGCAGATCCGTCACCCGCAGGCACACCGCGACCAGCGGCCCGGCCGTGCTCCCCGCCGTCATCGATCTGTCTCCTTGGCTGCTGGCCGTCGATCAGTCAGACCAACCGCGTCGCCGCTGACGCGGTTGGCCTGACCAACCGGACGGTGATGGGCGGGGAACGGTGAAACGGGGGACGGGGAGGAGGGCTCGGAACGGGGCACGGAGGCGGGTCCGGAGGGAGACATGGGATGCCGGTCAGCCCTGGCGGAAGACGACGCCCTGGCCGCCGTCGGGGTAGGTCCAGGTCAGCGCGCCCTCGCCGTTGCAGACCATGTAGCAGGTGCCGCACTCGAAGCACTGCTCGTAGTTGAACAGGATGCCGCCGTCCGAGGTCGGCGCGAACAGGTTCGCCGGGCAGGCCGTGACGCAGGCCCGGGTGGTGCACGACCGGCAGACGTCCGAGTCGACGACGATGTGCGCCCGCTCGCCGACCCGGAAGTCGACGGTCGCCATCCGGTCGTCGAACGCGATGTCGCCGTACCGCCGGTCGCCCGCCGACTTCTTGGGGGTCAGCCTCATCGGAACACCTTCCCGATCCTCATGCCGTCGCGGGCGAGCTCGCGCAGGCTGACTCCGTTGCGTTTGGCGGACTGGCGCAGCAGCGCGAGCGCGCCGGGCTTCGGTTCCGGGTTCGTCACGGTGAACAGGCCCTCGACCAGGTCGGCGACCAGCCCCGGGTAGCGGCGCTGGATCCGCTGGGACAGGATGATCTCCGGGGCGCCGCGCAGCTTCTTGTGGTCGGCGAGCACGAACTGCTTCTCGAGCTCGTCCCGGTAGCGGCCCAGCCGCTTCTTCGAGGCGTCACCGGCGGCCGCGGCCTCGGCCGCGACCTTGCCGGCGACGAGCCCGGAGCCGATCGCGAAGTTCACGCCCTCCAGCCAGATCCCGGCGGCGAGCGTCATCCCGGCGGCGTCGCCGGTCAGCAGCAGGCCGTCGGTGGCCAGCGGCGGCATGTGGTCGTAGCCGCCCTCCGGGATCAGGTGCGCGGCGTACTCCTTCACGGTCGCGCCGCGCAGGTAGGGCGCGATCGCCGGGTGCGCCTTCAGGCCGGCGATGATCTCCTCGGGGCGTACCTTCGCCTCGACGAGGCCCGGCAGGGCGAGCACCGCGCCGATGCTGACCGTGTCGGTGTTCGTGTAGAGGAAGCCGCCGCCGGGGATGCCGCGGGTGCAGCCGAGCATCTCGATGTCGAGGCCCTCCTGCCCGCGCAGCGAGAAGCGCTCGTCGATCACCTCGCGCGGCAGCGACAGCACCTCCTTGACGCCCAGCGTGTGGTGCTTCGGGTCGGCCTTCGGCAGCAGGCCGGACTCCTTGGCCAGGAACGAGTTGACCCCGTCCGCGGCGATCACCACCCTGGCGCGCAGCTCGCCGTCGGCGCGGTCGGTGCGCACCCCGACGACCCGGCCGGCGCCGTCACGCAGCAGCCCGGTCGCGACCGTGGACGTGACGAGCCGCGCGCCGGCGTCCGTCGCCTTGCCGGCGAGCCAGCTGTCGAAGTCGGCCCGGTAGGCCGTCATGCCGTTGTAGGGCGGCCCGGCCCAGCTCTGGGTGCGGAAGTCGACGGTGAGCGCCTGGGTCTCGGTGAGCACCATCGTGGAGCGGCGGACCACCCAGCGCTCGACGGGCACCTCCTCCCACCAGTTCGGCAGCACCGTGTCGAGGATCCGGCCGTAGATGACGCCGCCGTAGACGTTCTTCGACCCGGGGAACGGGCCGCGCTCAAGCAGCACCACCGACGCGCCGGCCCGCGCCGCGGCGAGTGCCGCCGCCGCGCCGGCGGGCCCGGCGCCGACCACGACGACGTCGACGTCCGGCGCCTGGTCCGCGACCGGGGCGCCCGGCGCGTTGCCGGGCCCCGCGTGCCAGGTGCCCTTCTGAGCCGTCGGGTCAGCCATCGGCGCTTTCTCCACGCGGTTCGGGGACGGCGACGGCTCCCGCCGCGCCGGCCGGGACGGGCACCCCGAGGCGCCGGGCGAGCTCGACGAGCAGCGCCCCGGCGTCGGTGACCAGGCCCAGGTCGGCCATCGCGGTCATCGGGCAGCTGGGGTCGGTGTTCACGGACACCAGGTGGCGGGGCGCGCCCAGGCCGCCGGTGTGCTGGCTCGCGCCGGACACGCCGAACGCGATGTACAGCTCAGGGTCGAGGGCGATCCCGGTGGTGCCGATCTGACGGTCGTAGCCCATCCAGCCGGCGTCGGTGACGACCCGGGTCGCGCCGGCGGACGCCCCGAGCGCCGCCGCGACGCCCGCGAGCAGCTCGAACGCCGCCTCGGGCGGCACGCCGCCGAGGCCGCCCGCGCGCGCGACCAGCCCGGCGCCGCCGCCGAGCACCCGCGGGGCCTCGCCGAGGTCCATCGTCGCCGGGTCCGGCTCCAGCACCTCGACGACCTCCACGTCGACGACGCCCACGGGCGCGTCCGGCAGCGTGACGGCCACCGGTCCCGGCGTCGCCGCCGGCTCGCCGACGTCCGGCGTCCGCGTCGGCTGGACGGCCACCGCCACCGCCACCTCCGCCGGTGTCGCCGCCGCGGGCGCGGCGGCGTCGTGGACCGACCGGGCGCCGGGCAGCAGGGTCGCGACGGCGGGCGCGGCGCACATGGCCGTGACGAGCAGCCGGCCGTCGACGCGGGACAGCTCGGCGCGCGCCTGACCGTCCTCGGTGAGGCCCACGGCGACGGCGCCGGCCAGCAGCGGGACGTCCAGCCTGGCGGCCAGGCGTGGGGCGAGGTCGCGGCCGTCGGCGGACGCGGGCAGCACCACCAGGTCGGCGCCGGCCAGCGGCGGCGTGAGGGAGGCGGCCAGCGCCCCGGCGCGCAGGCCGGGCCCGGTGTCGGCCCACCAGACCTCGGACGCCGGCCCGCCGGCCACCTGGTGCAGCGCCTCGGCGGCCTCGGCGGCACCGGAGCCGACGACGAGCACCCGCCCGCCGGCCTCCGCCGCGGCCTCGGCCCCGCCCGGCGGCACCTGCCCGCCGCGCGCGACGACCACGGCGACGGTGCCGGACAGCGCGAGCGCCGACCCGGCCACGAGAGGGGCCGCGGCCACGCCGCCGGCGGGGGTGACCGGCGCCGTCGTGGACGGCGTCGCTGTCTCGGTCATCACGCTCCCGTTCACAGGCTCACCGCCGCGCGCTGCCCCTCGACGACCGCGGCGTGCGCCCGCCGCGGGGCAAGGCAGTCGCCGACCCTCGTCAGGGAGAACGGCAGTTCCCCGGCGGCGTCCCCGGCCTTGGCGCGCAGCGCCTTGTAGAGCGAGTCCTCGGCGCGCTGGTGCACGGCGCAAACCACCCAGTCGACGGTCCTGGTCTGGTCGGTCCCGGTGGGGTGGTGCTGCAGGTTCAGCACCACGCCGCCGTCGTCCGCCGGCGCCGTGCCCATCGGCACGAGGTCCGTGGCCTGGGTGACGCCGCGGGCGGCGGCCTTGACGTTCCACTGTTCCATGTCGAGTGTGACGCCCAGGTCCTGCCCGACGACCATACCGTTGGTGATCACCTCGACCTGGCAGCCGCGGTCGGCGAGCAGCTCCGCCACCGACGTCGCCTGGTGGAAGCCGAGCTCGTCGACGACGACGACCTTCCCGGAGGGTACGGCGCGGCCCTCCAGCACGTCGCGCACGTCGACGACGCGGCGGCCCGCGTCTGGCCCTGATGACACGGCCCCGCCGGCCCACCACGGCGGGTTCGGCGCGGCGCCGGTGGCGAGGATGACCGCGTCCGGCTTCTCGGCGAGCAGCAGGTCGGCGTCCGCCTCGGCGCCGAGCTTGACGTCGACGCCGAGCCGGGCCGCGTGCGCGATCAGGTTGCGGACGATGTCGAGGAACTCGGCCCGGCTCGGCACGCTCGCCGCCAGCTGCACCTGCCCGCCGAGCCGGTCGGACCGCTCGAACAGGGTGACGTGGTGGCCCCGTTCGGCGGCGGTGACGGCGGCCTGCAGCCCGCCCGGGCCGCCGCCGACGACGAACACCCGCTGGCCGCGCCGGCGCGGCGTCGGCAGCGTGATCGCCTCCCGGCCCGTGCGCGGGTTCTCGATGCAGCCGAGCCAGCGGTTCAGGCCCATCCGGCCGACGCACTCCTGGTTGCAGGACAGGCAGGTGCGGATGTCGGTGGCGTGCCCGGCGCGCGCCTTGGCGACGAAGTCCGGGTCGGCGATCTGGCCGCGCACCACGCCGATCAGGTCAGCCTGCCCGGCGGCGAGCGCGCGGTCGGCCTGCAGCGGGTCCTTGAACCGGCCGACGCCGACGACCGGCAGCGAGACGGCCGCGCGGATCGCGCTCGGGATGAACATCGCGTAGCCCGGCGGCACCTGCATGCTCGCCTCGATCATGTAGAGCGTGGCGGTGGCGACGCCGATCGAGGTGTTGATGTAGTCGACCTTGCCGCTCGCCTCGACCATCCTCGCGATCGCGACCGCGTCGTCGATGGTCGTGCCGCCCTCGATGAGCTCGTCGCCGCAGATCCGCACGCCGAGCACCAGGGCCGGCCCGATCGCGGCGCGCACCGCGTCGACGATCTCCAGCAGCAGCCGGGCCCGGTTCGCGAGCGACCCGCCGTAGCCGTCGGTCCGCTTGTTCGTCGCGGGGGACAGGAAGCCGCGCACGATCGAGGAGTGCGAGCACTGCAGCTCGATGCCGTCGAACCCGCCGGCGGCGCAGTGCTCGGCGACCTGGCCGTAGCCGGCGACGACCTCGCGGATCTCGTGCGGCTCCAGCGCCTTGGGCACCTCGCGGAACAGCGGGTCGGGCACCGGGCTCGGCGCCCACACCGGCTGGCGGGAGAACATGCTCGACGCCTGGCCGCCGTTGTGGTTGATCTGCGCCAGGATCGGCGTGCCGTGGGCGTGCACGGCGTCGGTGATCCGCCGGTAGCCGGGGATGACGGCCGGGTTGAAGCCGTGGATGAGCTTCTCGTACGGCCAGTCGGTCGGGTGGGTCGAGTGCTCCTCGGTGATGATCAGCCCGGCGCCGCCGGCCGCACGGGCGGCGTAGTAGGCGGCGTGCTGCTCGGTCGGCAGCCCGTCGGCGGCGTAGTTCGTCAGGTGGGCCGAGAACACCACCCGGTTGCGCACCGTCAGCGGCCCGATCCGCAGCGGGCTGAACAGGTACTGGTACCGCCCGGTCGCGCTCATCGGCCCGCTCCTTCGCCCGTGGCCGTGCCAGCGGCGGCCGCGACCGGGACCCGCCGCGGTCTCCCGGCGGCCGCGCCGACCTCCAGCGCGCGGCGGCGGCCCTCGAGCACCGCCTCCAGCGCGGTGCGGGGGGCGACGCAGTCGCCGGCGCGCGGGGTGCCCGGGCGCTCCAGGTAGAGGTCCTCCCTCGGCAGCCGGTGGCCGCAGTCGACGACGGCGGCGCAGCCGATCTCGCGGCGCGCGCCGGTCCAGACGTCCTCGAGCACCGCCCGGCCGTCGCCGACCTCCCGGATCAGGGCACGCAGCTCCCGGCGCACCCCGGCCTGGGCGAGCCGGGTGTTGGCCGGGGCGAGGTCGCCGGTCAGCGACAGCAGCGTGCCGGCGACCTGGTCGGGCGTCACCAGGGCGACGTCGCGCCCGGCGGCGGCCAGCCACTCGGCGATCCCGATCGCCACCGGCCCACCGACGGGGTCGTGCACGACGACCGGCCCGCCTGGCAGCACGTCGGCCGTGCCGGCCTCCAGCAGGGACAGCGCGGGCCAGCTGTCGACGGGGGCCGCGTCCGGTGGCGCCGGGTAGGCCCGGCCGGCCGTGACGGACCCGGTGGCGAGGATGACCGCCGTGCCGGCGGCCTCGGCGGCGTCCAGGTCGGCGGCGGTGACCGTCTTCTCGAACCGGAAGCGCACGCCGAGGCGCTCGCACTCGGCGGCCAGCCAGTCGACCAGCAGCGCGAGCCGCTCCCGGCCCGGTCCGACGGCGGCCCCCCGCAGCGCCCCGCCGAGCACCGTGTCGTTCGTGGTGAGCGTGACCCGGTGGCCGCGGGTCGCCAGCACGCGGGCGGCCTCCAGCCCGGCGGGGCCGCCGCCGACGACCAGCGCGTCGCGGGCGCGGGCGTCGGTGCCCTCGACGGGGAGGTCCTCGGTCTCGTGGCCGCTGCGCGGCTCGCCGACACAGGACACGATCGGGTTGCGGTTGTCCCGGACCCGGCAGGCCTGGTTGCACAGCAGGCACGGCCGCACCCGCGCCGCGTCGCCGGCGCGGGCCTTGGCGACGAGCTCCGGGTCGGCGATCTGCGCCCGGGTCATCTCGACGAGGTCGGCGACGCCGTCGGCCAGCGCGGCGTCGGCGGCGGCGACGTCGACGACGCTGCCCTGCAGGGCCACCGAGAGGCGGCCCGCGGCGGCGGTCCGCATCGCCGCGCACAGGTCACGGTTGAAGGTCGGCGCGGTGTGCGACGTCGGCCGGTAGGCGGTCGTCGAGTACGGCCCGCCCCGGGTCACCACGAGCAGGTCGAGCAGGCCGAGGCCGGCGAGCGCGTCGACCTGCTCGGCCGCCTGCTCGGGGGTGACCCCGGCCCAGGGCGCCAGCTCGTCGCAGCACAGCCGCAGCGAGAGGATCGCCTCGTCCCCGATCGCGGCGCGCACCGCGGTGAGCACCTCGCGGGTCAGCAGCAGCCGGTCGGCGCCGTACTCGTCGCCCCGGTGGTTGGTGAGCCCCGAGTGGAACTGGCGCAGCAGCGCCAACGGGCCGGCGTCGATCTCGACGCCGGCGAGGCCCGCGGCGACGGCGAGCGCGGCGCCGGCGGCGAAGCCGGCGACGATCGCGTCGATGCCGTCGCGTTCCAGCTCGGCTGGCAGCTCGCGGCTGGCCGCGTCCGCGACCGGCGACGGCGCCCACAGCGCCGCCTGGGAGTAGGCGCTGGAGCCCTGGCCGCCCGCGTGGCCGAGCCCGGCGAGCACGATGGTGCCATGCGGGCGTACAGCGGCGGCGAGCGTCGCCCACCCCTGGCCGCAGTCCGCGGCCAGGGGCGCGCGCTCGTAGGGCCAGTCGTCGGCGGTCACGGACGCCGTCTCGGTGACGATCACTCCGGCGCCGCCGGCCGCCCGGCGGGCATAGTAGGCGACGTGCCGGTCGGAGATCTCCCGGCGGCGGGCGAGGTTCGTCTCGTGCGGGCCGAACAGGACACGCGACGGCGCCGTGCGCGCCCGCAGCGCGAGCGGCCGGGTGAGCGCCGGTGGTGTCGCGGGCGACGCGCCGGGACTACCGTCGATCGCGGTCATGCTTTGGCCATACCGTGAGATCCGTCCATGTCGCAATGGGTCGGTCGCCCGCTGGGGGCCGGGGCGGCCCTCCGCCCATCTGTGGCACTCGGTGTCATAGATGGGCGAATGAGGGGAAGCATATTGGCACCGGGTGCCAGAGGAAAGGGATTGCCGGATGCGTTCCGCTCGCCCGCGTGGCGCCCCGCCCCGCGGTGAGGCCGCGCCGGCCGGTCGTCGGACAGACAACGTGACCGGCGGGCGGGCCGGGCGGCGCCCGGTGACGAGCGCGGCCGAGCTGGAGCGGCACGCGCTTCTGATCTTCGAGGAGCGCGGGTTCGAGGCGACGACCGTCGACGACGTCGCCGCGGCCGCCGGCATCGGCCGGCGCACGTTCTTCCGCTACTACGCCTCGAAGAACGACGTCGTGTGGGGGGAGTTCGACGCCCACCTGGAGACGATGCGCGCGGCGCTCGCGGCCACCAGCCCGGACGTGCCCGTGATCACGGCGCTGCGCCGCGCGATCCTGGACTTCAACACCTACCCGGTGGCCGAGACGGACTCGCACCGGCGCCGGATGGCGCTGATCCTGCGCACCCCGGCCCTGCAGGCGCACTCGACACTTCGCTACGCCCGGTGGCGGGCGGTCGTCGCCGAGTTCGTCGCCGCCAGGACGGGGCGCGACGAGGGCGCGCTGGAGCCGCAGGCGGTTGCCTGGGCCTTCCTCGGTGTCGCCGTGGCCGGCTACGAGGAGTGGCTCGCGCACGCCGGCGCCGAGCTGATCCCCATTCTCGACCGGGCTCTTGGCCTGCTGGTCGACGGCTTGGACCGCTCGCTGTAGCGCCCGCCGGGACCGACGCCCCGACCCGGGGGCTGGCCCGCTGACGGGCGTTCGGCCGTGACGCATGGTAGACACTGAGCTTCAGTGCAGTCACCAAGCGTAGTTGTCCGTCGCCGTTGCCTGACGGGAAGGGGAGTGGCCATGCCGTCGAAGGCGCGCACGACGACCGCCAGCAGCGACGGAGGTACCGGGGCCGGCGCGACGGGAACCGCCGCGCCGTCGACCCGGCGCGCGGCATAGTCGCCGCCCCCCCCCCCCCCCCCCGCGCCCCCCCCCCGCCCCCCCCGGGCGGGGGGACCGGGGGCCGGCGCGACGGCACCCCCCGCCCCGTCGACCGGTCGCGCGGCATCGTCGCGGCCCGCCGCGACGCGCCCCGCGCCCCGCGCCGGCGCCACGAGGACCTCCACCAGGACCACGACCACCAAGTCCGCCACCACCCGGGCCGGGGCGACCAAGTCCGCCACCACCCGGGCTGGCACGGCCAGGGCCGCGGCCTCCAGGACGGCGACCCCCAGGAGCACGACCGCGCGGCGCGCCGCCGGGGAGAAGTCGCCGACCACGTCGGGGGCCCCCCGCCCGGCCGCGGCGCGGCCCGCGCCGGGGGGCGCCCCCCGGACGAGCGCCGCGGACGAGCGGATGCCGGCGTCCCAGGACTGGTACCGCCGCGGCGTCGCGGACGCGATCGAGCGCGAGCACGACGTGGCCGGCGCCTCCTTCCGGCTGCCGTTCCTGCGGGTCAGCCTCGAGATGCCGCGCCGCCACCGTCCGCTCGGGCTCGAGCGGGCCACGGCGCGAGACGTCGCCGCGCGTGCCGGCATGGCGGAGCGGGCCGGTGACGAGGGCTGGCGGATCGGGCCGGTGGGCCTGCCGTCGCCGCGCAAGACGGCCTACTACCTGGGGCTCGGCGCGCTCGCCGCCATCGAGGTGGTCGAGTGGCCGATAGCCGCCGCGATCGCGGCGGGCACCTGGGTGGCCCAGCACACCCGGCCCGAGGCCCCCGCCGTCGGCACCGGGCCGTGGGAGCACCTCCACCTCCCCGGGCGCGGGCACGACGAGCACGCCCACGACGAGCACGCCCACAACGGGCACGCCACCAGCCGCCGCCGCGCCGCGTCGGCCAACGGGACGCACGCGCACAACGGCCACGGCCGCCGCCGCGCCTCCACGGACAGCTGACGGGTGGTCGCCCTGCGTCCGCCCGGCCTGCCGCTGCCCGGGCGCGCGAACCTCGCGCGGGCGCTGGCCGCCCCCGTGAGCGTGGCGCGCGCCCTGCCGGGTCCCGGCCGTCTGGCGCGCGCCCTGCGACACGAGCTGACGCACCCGGACCGCCGGCCTCGCCGGATCTGGCACGAGGACGGCGCCGCGCACATCGAGCTGATCGGGGTCGCCCGCACCGGCGGCCCGTCAGCCCACGCGGCCGTGTCCGACGCGCTGCGCCGGCTCGCCGGCGTGGACTGGGCCGAGGTCGACGAGGGGCTTGGCCGGGTGCTGGTCGGGTTCGACGGTGACCAGGTCGAGGTGTCCGACCTGGTCGACACCGTCGGCGACGTCGAGCGCGCGCTGCACGCCGAGGAAGGCCAGGGCCCTGGGCCGGCGCGGCTCGCCGAGCGCCACCCGGCCGAGGCCGACCCGCTGCTCGCCGAGACCATCGCGCTCGCCGTCGACACCGCCGCGTTCGGCGTGGCCCTGACCGGGCGCTTCGTCCGGCTGCCGTCGGCGCCGCGGGCCGCCGGCGCCATCGTCGCGGTCGTGGACGGCCAGCCTCGGCTGCGCGCCGCGCTCGCCGACCGGATCGGCCCGGCGACCACCGACCTCGCGCTCGGGTTCGCCAGTGCCTGGGTCGGCGCCCTCACCCAACAGCCCGACGTGCTCGCGGTGGCCGTCGTCGGCCGGCTCGCGCGGATCGCCGAGCTGCGCGCGGGCGCGCTCGCGTTCGGGCGACGGGCCACCGAGCTGACCGCGGACACCGGGCGACGCTCGGGGCCCGACGACGGCCAGCCCGGCCCGGGCGGCCCGGACGGCGGCTCTGGCGGCCCGCCCGGCGCCGGTCGCGGTGGGCCCGGCGGCGCGGCCTGGCGCGGGCGGCCCGTGCCGCTGCCCGACGGGCCGGTCGAGGTGGCCAGCGCGCGGCTGGCGGCCGCCGGGCTCGCGCTCGGCGGCGCCGGACTGGTCGTCGGCCGCTCCCCGCGGCTGGCCGGCGAGCTGGTGCTCGCGGCACTGCCGCGCGCGGCCAGAGCCGGGCGGGAGATGTTCGCCGCCACGGCGGGGCGCCGGCTCGCCGCCCGGGGCATCGTGCCGCTCGACGCCAGGTGCCTGCGCCGCCTCGACCGGGTCGACACCGTGATGGTGTGCGCCTCGGCGCTGCTCGGCGAGCGCGTCCGGGTGCTGTCCGCCACCGACGCGCAGACGTGGGACCGGGCGGAGACGATGCTCGGCCACCTCGACCCACGCCGCTCCTTCCGGCCCGGAGAGGTGGTCGCGCGCGCCGGCGGCACCCGGCTCGTCGCCGCGCACGACGCGGGCCGCCGCCGCGCCGCCGACCCCGCGGGGCTGCCGTTGCTGGTGCGGACCGGCTCGGTCAGCGCCGGGGCGCTCGCCGGGGTCACGCTGGACGGCCACGCGGAGGCGGTGCTTCGGGCCGCGCGTGGCTGCGGCCGGGTGGTGCTGACCGAGCATGCCAGCGTCGCCGACATCGCCGGCCTCGCCGACGTGACCCTGCCACCCGCCCCGCGGCCCCGCCAGGCCGCTGGGGCGCGGCCGTCCCGGCGGGAGGCGGGGCTCGCCGCCCAGGTTCACCGGCTGCAGGCGGCGGGCGCGGTGGTGTGCGTCGTCGCCGACGAGGAGGGCGACGAGGCGCTGCGGGCCGCCGACGTCGGCGTCGGGCTCGCCCGCGCCGGCCGCAGGCCACCCTGGTCCGCCGACCTGCTGTGCGGTTCGGAGCTGACCGACGTCTGGCGGGTGCTCCGGTTCATGCCGCCTGCCGCCGCGACGAGCCGGCGGGCCGCCACCCTGTCGGTGTCCGGCTCGGCGCTCGCCGCGCTCACCACCTTCGTCAACGGCCCAGGTGCCCGCCCGAGCGCCCGCCGGCTCGCGCTCGTCAGCGGGCCGGTGAGCGCCGCCGCGGCGACGGCCGTCGTCACCGGGCTCGTCGCGGCGCTGCGCGCGGACCGGGGCGCCGTGCCGGCGCCCGTCCTGCACACCGACTGGCACGCGCTGACCGCCGAGGCCGCCCTGCGCCGGCTGGGCGCCGCCACCGGCGCGGACACGCGGCCGGCGGGCCAGCGGCCGACGGCACAGCCGACCGCGCAGCCGGCGCCGCGAGTGGCCGCGGCGGCCGCGCCCCGGGCCGGCGCCCCGCCACCGGCCCAGCGCGGCCCCGGCGCCGGCGGTTCCCGCC
>NZ_JADWYU010000194.1 GCF_016786325.1 Frankia nepalensis
CGACCTGCCACCCGCAACCACCGGGAACCCTCAGCACGGCCCACTGGCCGCTACCAAGCAAACTTGCCGTCGCCCTGGGCCCTGAACCGTGCATGATGGCACCGTAACGGTCCACGTCAGACGGCCGACGGATGGCGGCGACGCGTTGGGCGGGACTTCCTGTCGTGGCCGAGGCAGGCCGCTCGCCGGGAATTGGCCGCGGTACGCTCGAGTTGTTCTGGGTGCTGACGACGTCGAAACCGGCACCTTGGCAGCGACACCGACGATCATAGGCCGATCGTCGCGTCGCGAGCCGGAACGGCCGGGCGCCGACCTTGACCTACAAAGTCCTCCTATGACTCGTCCCCCCGGCGTTCGGAGATGCCCACGCTCGGCGATGCCCACTGGTGCTGGCAATGGAAGTAAACCGACCGGCAGAGCGCGCCGCAGGCCACGGTGGCCGGCGGGCTTCGCTGCCCCGCCGGCTGCTACCAATCACCGATTCCTCCGAGGTCCACGCTCGTCCGTCGGTCCAGCTCGAAGTTCCGCGCTGCCCATCGCGGTGCGTTCCGTTCGGTTGGTGTCCCCGGGCCTTGACTGTACTGACGACCGTGGCGTGGACCGGCCGGACGCGCCAGGACCCGTGGCGATGCCGGGACAGGCATGCCCGACGACCCCGAGACAAGCCTGGTCACGCACCACAAGGTTCGACCACGCCAAGGTGAA
Source organism: Frankia nepalensis (assembly GCF_016786325.1). Lineage (GTDB taxonomy): Bacteria > Actinomycetota > Actinomycetes > Frankiales > Frankiaceae > Pseudofrankia > Pseudofrankia nepalensis. The sequence continues at coordinate 706 of NZ_JADWYU010000194.1, forward strand.
GTCACGATCGACCAGGACGGAGGCGAGGCCGCGGTGCCTGGGACAAGCGGTCCGGTTGTCCGGCTGGTCGGCCGTGGATTCAGCTGAAGACAGCTAGTAGCATCCAGGACGTGGACTGGCTACCGGCAGTGAACACCGTTATTGGTGCCACCATTGGAATCGCGGCGACTAGTTTCGCGGAGCGGGCGCGCTGGAAGCGGGAGAGCGCCAAGGACTGGAAGTCGACGAAGCTTGCCGCATACTCAAGATTTCTTCTGGCCACCGCTCGGGCAGTCGAGAACATGCGATTGATCGCGCTGCAGACGCATTCCGATGGCAGTGCGCGAGACCGCGCGCTGCAAGAGGCATTTCGGTCGGCCGAGATGCTGGAGGCGCGGTTCGAGATAATCACGCTCGCCTCCACTCGCGTGGCGGAAACGGCCAATCTCACCTACAGGAGAGCCAGGGACCTGCGCAGCATCCTGATGGCGGGCTCCGGACCAAGTGGAGCCCCCTATCGCGAAACACTGGCTACCTGTTACGCCTCCTTGAGGGCCACGGCCTCCGAAATGCGGAAGGACCTGGGGCTGACAGAGCTGGATTTCATACCATTCGGCCTTCCTCCCGAGGAGGGAACACCCGACCCGCCGGCCTGATGCGGGGCGGTGTTCCGGCTCGCGGGGCCGCTCAGCGCGGTTGGCCTCGGCGGCCGGCCTGAGGAGAAGGACGTCGAGATCGCCCACCTGTGCCCTCCCCCAGCCGTCGACTCACGTGCCGCATCGACAGGTCATCTGACCACGAACACATTTGACCGGGTGCTGCTGGCCACGCTTTCCTGGCTGCTTTCCCACCGGGCGCCATTGCTCGCCCCCGCCGCCCTGCCGCGCCAGGATCACGAACTCGTCCGCCGCCGCTGGACCTGCCTGAAGCGCCATGTCGAGCCCGCGGCCGGCATGCGCACAGGTCTTCGCGCGAAGCCCGAGGCCTGCCGGCGTCGCACGACGCCGGCAGGCCCGACAGAGGCAACGACTCGCCGTGGCAGGCGAGGCGTCAGTGCTGGTTCAGTCGTCGATCGGTGAGGAACCCAGCACGTCGTACTCCTTGGGCTGGCCCTTGGCGTCCAGGGTCGTGACCAGCCCGCCGCGGACACAGATCGCCGGCGACGTCGGGCTGGCCTTGCCGTTGCAGCGGAACTCGAGCCCACCCGCGCCCGGCAGTTCCTTCTCTGGCATCGCCTTGATGGCGGCGGCGATACTGGCAGAGGTGATCTCTCCCTGGATGTCCTCGACCGCGGTCTGGAAGCCGGCAAGCGAGATGAACATGCTTATCCCGCCGGGCAGGGTGGTGTCAATGTCCGTGCCATAGGACTGCGCGACGGCCTTGTAGAGGCGGGACGACGGGTTGTCCGTTCCGAGCGGTGCCGTCGCGGCGATAACCATGCCATCGAGGACGTCGCCTGGCACGGCCTCGCGGGTCGCGTCACTGATGCACTGCGAGACACCGCTGACCTCACCCGTGAAGCCGATCGCTCGCAGGCCGTTCAGCGCGCTGATGCAGAACGAGTCGTTCCCCAGCACGTAGACGAGCCCAGGGTCGTCGCCGATGGTCTGCATCTGCGGCGCCATGTCAGCGGTGCCCGGGGGAACCGGGACTAGTTTGAGTTCGATACCCGCCGCCCTGAACTGCTCCGGCGCGACCGTCTTATAGATGTCCAGTGCCGCCGGCACGTCGATGATGATCGCCGTGACCTTCTTGAGACCGTTTTCCTTCGCTAGCTGGATGGGCAAGGTTATCCTGGGAAAGATCGGGTCGGCCAGGATGAAGGTCGACTCGCTGTCCCGCAGCATCGCTCCACCGTTTCCGGCATACAACATCACCGGCACCTTCGCGTCGTGCAGCGGCTGCCAGAGGTTTTCCGACGCCGCTGTCAATCCGACGACGACGGCCGCGACATCCTCCTCGATCATGCGGTTCGCGCAGTCGGTGGTCTTCGCAGGGTCAGCCAGCGCCTCGCACTTCACCAGCTGTATGGGACGACCGCCGATGCCGGAGCGCCGGTCGTTCAACCATTTGGCAGTGGCGTCCGCCACCTGCAACTCGACGGTTAGGTCGTTGATCGGACTCTTGCCGTCCGAGATGACTCCGATCTTGACAGGGTCACCCTTCGCCGGGGCCACTGGCCCGAGCACGTCGGTGGTGCTCCCGGCGCTCGGCGGCGCGCTCTCGCTCTCGTCCTGCCCGCTACCGCCGCATCCAGCGGCAAAAAGCAGGCCAGCGGTAACCACGGATAGGACGGATAAGCGGCGGCCGACCGGCCTTCGATTTGGATCCGGTCGCGCCGCCAGCGAGATCGACATGTTTTTCATGTAGCACCTCTCGAACTTTAGTCGGGCGTCACTGGTCGATGGCCAGGACGTTTATCTGGAGGTCTGCCGTCACTGACACGGCGCGCAGAAGACCGCCAGCACAGAAGCGGCGGTCCTTAACAGGTGCCTGGTCACCCCAAGGACGCGGGCGTCCCGTATCGCCGCGGCCGTCAAGTCCCTCCAGCCTCATGAGGGCGCGCGGTTTTCCATGCTCGGCGCACTACTTGTGCCGCCGAGGTCCAGTCACCTGGACGGCGGTCCTGGCGATGTCTCGACGGATACCAAGCGCGAGACGCCGCCGCTTCGCCCGCCGCACGCCGGCACGGAAACGAAGATCATGGTTTCGAGGCCGGTATGGGTTCAGGTATTTTCGACTGCCCACGGGGGCCGGCGGAAACTTCCTCCTCGATATCCCGAAGCCAGCTGATCGCGGCGAACGCGTCGTGGACGACGGGCTGGATGCTTTCCGGTTGCATTTCGGACTGGCTGCTCATGCGCCGGAAGGTGCTGGACGATGTCAAAAGGCTGATGAATGACCGGACGTCGGGGCCGGCGGGCGGCTCACCGCGTTCGATGCCTCCGCGCGGCGCTCGCTCGTGGACCCTGCCAGCCCTCGCCGTCGGCTTTGTCGCGCGACGCTTCCTATTGCCGGTCGCGGGTCGCGGCGCCAACGAGAGAGGGAGGAGGGTCGCATATGGTTGAAGTGGAGGTCGACCTGCCGCGGCAGGACGATGAGGTCTTCACGGACTGATCCGGGGTCGCGCCTGGCCACGGTGCTGACACCCATGAGAGCGCTGTATGGGCGAATGTGCTCACGAGCCCCGGTCGGTGAACGCGCCCGGTGTGAGGCCCTGCTCCTCCCGCGGCCAGCCCACCGTCGCCGGCATCCCGAGTGGGGTGGACGTCCTGCGTGCCCAGAAGACCCATTCGTCGGCACCGTGCCGCTTGTGGGCAGGCGCGGGTGCCAGGTCGAGCCACCTCACGGACACACGCTTCTCGTATGCGTCCGGCGGCTCGATCAGGCGGTCGTTGTCGCCGACCAGGATCTTGTCGTCCTGGTTCATGCGGTACCCCTCTCGCCGGTGGGACGGGCAGGTTCTCCCCGTGACGCGTCGCCCGCATCCCGACCGGGCGGGAGGTCTCGCAGTAGCGCGTTGGTCCGGGGCACGAGCGTGGCCTGCGTGAGGGGAAGCAGGCCGCGCCTGGCAGCCACGGCGCGGGGCGGCCCATCCGACACTGCCATCGGCAATCCGCTCGTCGCAGCTCATGACCACCACCAGGCCCGCCCCCGGACGACGATATGAGATGAGACTGTCTCGTTTACTTTCGGGTCACTCGCTCCCGCAGTCAAGACCCAGAGAGGCTCCGTTGTGTCGAGGCGACCTGGGGCACGGCGGGGCCGGGCAGGCGGGCGGTTCAGACGGCCAGAGCGAGCCCGACGACCGACGGCGCACTGCCTGATCATGCCCGACCTGTTGATCCGTCCACCGCGCCCGGCCGACGCATCGGCCTCCCGCGACGCCGTCCCCGCGGTTCACACCCAGGAGCCCGCCTGCTTCCAGCGGCGATTTGATATGAGACTGTCTCGTTTACTTTCAGCCTTGGTCGCCCTACAGTCAGGGTCCATGAAGAGGGCAAGATCATCCGATGGCGGCCCTTCGCCTGCACCGGGCGACGGAGCGCTGGAGGTCGACAGGCGTCCACGAGTCGGAACGATGTCCTTACCGAGCGCCCAAGACTCCTCCGGCGGAGCGCGCCCCGCGGACCGCTGGCCGGTGGGCGGTGGGAGGCCATGACTGTCTCTGGGAAAGATCGGGCGGACCTGGGGCTCGTCACAACGCCGGTCCGGCGCGGTCGGACGACCCGCGCACGGCTGTTTCCGGTGATCGGCGTGGTCTGTGTCGCGGCGGCGGGACTGGTGGCATGTTCGGGCAGTGGCGGCAGCGGACAGTCGTCGTCAACCGCGCCCCCGAGCGGTGCCACGACGACCACACTCGCCCGCCCGGACGGGCCGGCGGCCGACCTGTCAATGGAGATCGCAGGCGGGGATGGCGCGTTCATGGGCGAGGCGGAGCCACCAGATCTGCGGCGCCTCGGCTACGTGGAGCACGAGTACCTTGCCACCGGGACCGCGTCGTCGTACCGCGTCGCCGGTGCGCTCACCCACGACGGCAGGTGGACGTTCACCCCGGACGCGACCGCGCCCTACCGAACCCGGATCGTCGTGCGCCAGCCGGCAAAGGCCTCGGCGTTCAGCGGCAACGCCGTTGTCGAATGGCTGAACGTCAGCGGCGGGTCGGACGCTGATCCGGAATGGGTCAGTCTCGAGGAAGAGATCGTACGTCGAGGTGACGTCTGGGTTGGCGTGTCCGCCCAGCTGATCGGCGTCGTGGGTGGCCCAGTGCGGGTGCCGACCAGCGTCGGTGCGGACATAGCAGGCAAGGGCCTCGCGGCGATCAATCCTGCCCGGTACGGCGCCCTGCAACTTGAGCATCCCGGCGACGGCTTCTCGTTCGACATCTACACGCAGGTAGCCCGCGCGATTCGAGCGGGCGCGGGCATGGACGGATTGCGACCGCAACGGCTGATCGCGGCTGGGGAGTCACAGTCGGCGTTCGCGCTCGTCACCTACTACAACGGCGTTCAGCCCCTTACCCGCCAGTTTGACGGCTTCTTCGTGCACAGCCGGGGGGCGGTCGGGCTGCCACTCGTGGAACCAGGCAAGTCCGCCGACATCGCCGCCGCGCTTGGCGGAACACCGGCGATCTTCCGCACGGACCAGGACGCACCCGTGCTCGACGCCCAGACCGAGTCCGATGTCACGAGTGTCCTCAACTCGTACGCGGCGCGCCAACCCGACACCGATCGTTTCCGGCTCTGGGAGGTCGCGGGCACCGCCCACGCTGACGCGCACCTGGTCGGCTCGGCCGCCGCGTCGTTCGACTGCGGTGTACCGGTCAACAACGGTCCGATGCACCTCGTCGCGAAGTCGGCGCTGCGTGCGCTCACGACATGGATCACGGCGGGCAAGCCTCCGGTCATCGCGCCGCGCCTTACCGTGCAGCCAGCCACGACGCCACAGATCAGCCGCGACGCCGATGGCATCGCCCTCGGTGGCATCCGCACGCCTCTGGTCGACGTGCCAGTCGCGATCCTGTCCGGCGCGCCCGGTTCGAAGCCCTCGGCGATCTGCCTGCTGGTCGGCTCGACCCAGCCGCTGTCGACCACTCGGCTCGCCCAGCTCTATCCCTCACCCGCTGCGTACCTGCAGCGCTACACCGCCGCCGCCGACAAGAGCATCAAGGATGGCTACGTGGTCCGCGAGGACCGCCCCGCGCTGCTGGCGTTCGCCGAGCCGTCGCGCATCACCGCCGGATAGCTCTCGATGTCGTCAGCGGCCCTGAGAACGCCACATGTTGGTCTACCACGGCCTCGCCGGCGCGGAAGCGGTGGTCGACGGCCTTTGTCCCGAGCGGACAAGACGTCATGAGTGAGATCCGCGCCTTCGCTGCCTCCGCTCCCGTCTGCCACCCGACGTCACCGACCATGTGGAGAAGGCGTCAGAGCCGCTGCCCACAACCGCGGGCGACGGCTGACGACGAGGGCAGAACCACCGGTGCGCCGGGCTGTCGAAAGCACAGTGGCTCGCATGCCCCACCGGACAGTCCTAGTACTCCAGCCCGACTTCTGTGATCGTTTGGATCTGGTGGGTCTGGGTTAGGTGGCCGGGTCGGCATCGTGCGGCGTGGTGGGCCCGGACATGAAGGGGCCACCGGTGATCATCGCGGGTTTGTGACGACACGTGAAGATCAGCCGGTGGCCGTGTGCCCCAGCGTAGACCCTGACGGGTGGCGAGAAGCGTTCGAGGTCTTCACCGGCCGGCTCGACCGTCGGTTCGGCCGGGTCGAGTCGCGGGGGCGGATGCGCCGGTTCCTGTCCGGGCTGATGGCGGGGCTGCCGCGGGTGAACTGCTGGACGCTGGCCGAGCATGCCGGGGAGTCCTCGCCGGGCGGGATGCAGCACTTTTTGGCTGGTGCGGTGTGGGACGACGACGGGCTGCGCGCCGACCTGCGGGACTACGTCGTCGAGACGTTCGGCGACCCGGAGGCGGTGTTCGTGTTCGACGAGACCGGCGACGTGAAGAAGGGAACGGCCACCGTCGGGGTCCAGCGCCAGTACACCGGCACGGCGGGGCGGATCGAGAACTCCCAGGTCGCGGTCTATCTGACGTATGCCACCGCGGCCGGGCACGCCCTGATCGACAACGCCCTCTACCTGCCGGCCTCGTGGACGTCGGCCCCCGGGCGGCTGTCCGCGGCGGGCGTGCCCGACGGCGTGGCCTTCGCGACCAAGCCCGCGCTCGCCCGCCGCATGGTCACCGATGCGCTCGACGCCCAGGTCCCGGCCGCCTGGGCCACCGGCGACGAGGTCTACGGCAACGACCCCGCCCTGCGCGCGGCGCTGGCCCGCCGCCGGCTCGGCTACGTGCTGGCCGTCGCGAAGACCCACCAGATCGACACGAAGGCGGGGAAGAAGAAGGCGATCGACCTCGCTGTCACCCTGCCCGCCACCGCCTGGAACAGGGTCTCCGCCGGCAACGGCGCCAAAGGCCACAGGCTCTACGACTGGGCGCTCGTCACCACCGGCGACCAGGACCTGCCCGGCGAGCACCACCTGCTGATCCGCCGGAACATCAACACCGGTGAGGTCGGGTAGCGGCGGCGCATTACTGCGCCGCCGCCCCCTCGGAACCCGGCGGGCCACTCGTCGCGGCACCGGGCTCGGGCTCCCGCGTGGGCGGGCAGACCCTACAGATCCATGTCCGTACCGGCTGTGGCGGCGCCTGGCTGGTGCCGGTGGCAGTCGGTGTGTACGAGGCGGTGTCGATCGTCGGCGTGACCATCCGCGCCGGGCACCGTGACCGTGGTGTAGACGGTCGCGGTGCGGGCGTCCCGGAACCACGTTTCCCATTGGCTGGGGGAGTCGGGTGGCTGGTCGTCGTAGAGCAGGTCGTCCCCGCAGAGTGGGCACCGGCCGCGCTGGGCGCGCAGGGCGCGCCCGGTTGTCGGTGCCAGGGGCGGGTGTTGGCGGCTGTGCCGCCTCCGCCGGTCTGCCCAGTACTGGGCCAGGGCCGGGTCATCCGGGGATGACCGGCCCGCCACGGGGATGTGCCGGACGATCGGGGTCCAGGCGTACTTGTGGAGGTAGGCGCCCGTTTTCGGGTCACCGAAGACCCACCGGTCGTTCCTGGACGGGTTGTGCGGGCCGAAGTAGCGCCCGGCGACCCACCGGCGGTTGTGGTTACGGTGGCTGCGGCGGGCCCAGCTCTGAAGCCGATACCACAGCCATCTGTCGAGGGCGGCGAACGCCTCCTTCGACACCTTGGTGCGGAAGTAGGCCGCCTGTCCCCGAATGATCGGGTTGAGGTGGCCGACGACCGCGGCCGCCGGCTGGCCGCGCAGGGCGCGCAGTTCGGCCTTGAGTCGCCGTCGGATCCTGATGAGCGCTTCCTTGCTGGGCTTGATCAGCAGTTTCGGGCCGTCCTTGGTGGTGTACCTGCGGACGTTGAAGGACAGGAAGTCGAACCCTTCCTCGATGGCCACGACCCTGGTCTTCGCCGGGTTGAAGCGAAGGCCGGTGGGCGCAAGCCACTCGGTCAGGCGTTCTCGGACCTGTTCCGCCTCCTCGGCGCTGTGACACAATGCGACCAGGTCGTCCGCGTAGACAATGATCACGGGGGTTCCTGGTCTGGTTTCTCCTCTCTTGTTGTACCGGGTTCCGGCGGCTTCCTCGATGCCCTGGAGAGCGATGTTCAGGAGTAACGGTGAGATGACCCCGCCTAATGAACAGTGCTGGATTATGCGCAGCGCTGGCCTGTCGGGCCTGGTGAGGGCTCGGCTGAGGCTTGAGCGCTGCGCATAACACGCCGACGATCTTTGGTTGACGGTTCGGTATGGAGCCGGGTCGGTCTGATCGGAGGTCGGCGTAATGGTTGCTTTATCCGATTTGGTGGAGAGTCTGGACGCGGAGTTGCAGCGTCTGGGCTACAAGGACTCGACGATGGTCTGGTACCGGGGTTGCTGGCGCCGTCTGCAGCGCTACTTCGCCGACCGTGGCGTCGAGGAGTTCTCCCTCGACGTGGCGATGAGCTGGGTCGACGAGACGTGCGGGTTCTTCGCGAAGGAGCGTGCGGGCACGCTCAAGGAGAACGACGTCTACCTGTTCCGGGTCGCGTCGATGCTCGACTCCTACGCGGTGCACGGGGCGGTGCTGCGCCGCTACGCGAGGTCCGTCGAGAAGTTGACCGCGGACGAGGCCAGGGTGGTTGCCCGGTTCACGGCGTCGCTGAGGGCCGCGGGGCAGGCGCCCTCGACGGTGCGGGCGTACACGACGCTGGCCGGGGAGTTCCTCGCGTTCGTGGGCACCCGGGGTGGGTTGCCGGGTCTTGATGCCCGGGTTCTCGACGCGTTCGTCGCGACGTTGGCGGGATACCAGGTCAAGACCGTCGAGCAGAAGATGTGCGCGGTGCGCTCGTTCCTGCGGTTTGCCTCCGCCGACGGCCTCGTCGAGCCTGCCGTCCTCGACGTGGTCCCGTCGGTGCGCTCGACCAGGCAGGCCAGGGTCCCGGCGGTGTGGGCTCCTGGCGAGGTCGCCCGGATCCTGGCCGCGATCGACCGGGGCAACCCGTGCGGGAAACGCGACTACGCGATGATCCTGCTGATCGCGGCGCTTGGGCTGCGCAGCATCGACGTCAAACGGCTGCGGTTCGCCGACCTCGACTGGCGGTCCAACCGGCTCACCGTGGTCCAGGCCAAGACCGGCCAGCGCGTCGAACTCCCGCTGCTCAAGGACGCCGGCTGGGCGCTGATCGACTACATCCGGCACGGTCGGCCGGCCTGTGACGCCCCGGAGGTGTTCATCCGGCACACCGCCCCGATCGGCCCGTTCTCCGACCAGGACCACCTCCACCAGATCCTGGTCAAGCACGCCCGGATCGCGCACGTGCCGGTGAGCGAACAGCGCCGGCACGGCATGCACTCGCTGCGTCACACGCTGGCGACCAGGTTGATGGAAGGCGGCACCCCGATCGAGCAGATCGCCGACATTCTCGGACACCAGTCCGTGGCGTCGACGGGCGTGTATCTGAAGTCCTCGCTGGCGCTGCTGGCGACCTGCGCGCTGGACCCGGACGCGCCGGCCAGCGGGGAGACACTGCGATGAGCACCGAGATCATGCTGACCGACGCGATCGCGGGGCTGGTCACGCAGAAGCGGGCCGTCGGCTACAAGTACGCCACGGAGGAACGGATCCTGACGCGGTTCGCCGCGTTCGCCCATGCCGAGTTCCCCGGCCTTGCGGCGCCCAGCCGGGAGTGCGTCGAGGCGTGGATCGCGGCCGGACGACGGCGCGGGGTTACCCCGGCGACGCTTCAGGGCCTGGTCACCCCGGTCCGGGAACTGTCCCGCTGGCTGGGCCGGCGAGGGGTCGCCGCCTACGTCCTGCCCTACGGCACGCTGCCCCGCCCCACCCGCTACGTCCCGCACATCTACACCGACGCCGAACTCGCCGCGTTCTTCGCGCAGACCGACCGGTGTCGCTACTGCGCCGAGGTCCCGGTGCGCCATCTGGTCATGCCGGTGCTGTTCCGCACGATCTACGGCTGCGGCCTGCGGGCCTCGGAGGCCCGGCTGCTGCGTGTCGAGGACGTCGACCTGCGCACCGGTGTGCTCCAGATCCGTGACGCGAAGGGCGGCAAGGACCGCCAGGCCCCGGTCGCGGCGTCGCTGCGCCGCAGGCTGGCCGCCTTCGACGCCGACCCGGCGATCCGCCGGCTCGGCGGACAGTGGTTCTTCCCCGGCACCGACGGAAGGCCGCTCGCCCTGATGAACGTCAACAGGAACTTCCGCCGGTTCCTCTGGCAGGCACGCATTCCGCACGGCGGTCGCGGTCACGGCCCCCGCGTGCACGACATGCGGCACACGTTCGCGGTCAACAACCTGCGCAGATGGTTCCGCCGCGGCGACGACGTCGGCGCGCTGCTGCCGGTCCTGCAGACCTACCTGGGCCACGCCTCGATCGGCGACACCGCCTACTACCTGCACCTGACGGCCGAGTCCTACCCCGATATCGCCGCCCAGGTTCAGCGCGTCCTCGGCGAGGTCGTTCCGCCCGTCACCGACTGGCCGCACGATGGCGACTGACTTCGCGACCGCGCTGCGGCGTTTCCTCACCGCGCACCTGGCCGGGATGCGCGGCAGTTCGGCGAACACCATCGCGTCCTACCGTGACGCCTTCAAGCTATTGATCATCTTCTTCCGGGACGTCCGGTCGATTCCCCCGGAGAAGCTCACCCTTGCCCGCATCGACGCCGACGCCGTCGGCACATTCCTGGACTGGCTCGAGGACAGCAGACACAACACCGTCGCGACCCACAACCAGCGTCTCGCCGCGATCAGCGCGTTCTACCGATGGCTGGCCTCGCAGGACCCCACACTGCTGGCCTGCTGCCAGGACATTCTCGCGATCCGCGCCAAGAAACACCCCCGGCCGGGGGTGAACCACCTCACCGTCGAGCAGACCCGCGGCCTGCTTGCCGCACCGGACCGGTCCACCCGCCACGGTCGCCGGGACGCGGTGCTGCTCGCCACGCTCTACGACACCGGGGCCCGTGCGCAGGAACTCGCTGACCTGGTCGTGCGCGATATCCGCCTCGAAGCCCCGCCGATCGCCTCCCTGACCGGCAAAGGACGCAAAACCCGCCACGTCCCGCTCGTCGGCAACACGGTCGGACTCCTGGACGCCTACCTCGCCGAACACCACCTCACCCGGTCCGGCCACAGCGACCATCCGCTGTTCTTCAACCAGCGCGACACCAAGCTCAGCCGCGGCGGGATCGCCTGGATCATCCGGAAACACCAGGCGAGCACGGCCGACCCAACGCTCACCACCGCCAAGATCACGCCGCATACCCTGCGCCACAGCAAGGCCATGCACCTCTACGAGGCCGGCATTCCTCTGCCCTACATCCGCGACATATTAGGACACGTCGACCTGTCCACCACTGAAATCTACGCACGGGCCTCGACCGAAGCCAAGCGCAAGGCGCTTGAATCCGCCTACACCGACATCGTCACCGACGACCTCCCCGAGTGGAACCAAGACCCAGACCTGCTCAACTGGCTCACCTCGCTATGAGCCCCCGCCGCCGACAGATTATGCGCAGCGCTCACGCCCCTGACCGAGCCCTCACCAGGCCCGACAGGCCAGCGCTGCGCATAATCCAGCACTGTTCATTAGGTGGATTATGCACAGCTGCGCATAAGCCGCCCTGTGGTGCGCCTTGCTCGGTCGGGGTGTACCGGCCCTTGTCGACCATGCCCGCGCGGAGCCATGCCCGGATCTGCTCTCGGGCTGGAAACTCTTTTATCTTGCGTAGGATGTGGTCGTGATCGAGCCGGTCGAAGGCTGCTTCCAGGTCCGCGTCGAGGATCCACTTCCGGGTTTTTCTCCCGGAGGCTGTGTTGAAGATTGCCTCGATCGCGTCATGGCAGCCACGGCCCGGTCTGAAGCCATATTGTCGGCCGTCGAGCCGGGCCTCCCACTCGGGTTCCAGCGCGTTGCGCACCCTTTGTTGCTGGCAGCGGTCGGCGATAACGGGAATTCCGAGCGGGCGTTTTCCGCCTTTCTTCGGGATGTACACCCGCCGCACGGGCAGTGCCACGCTTCCCTGGCGGTGTAGCTGTGCTGCCAGGTCGGCGCGGCCGGCCGAGGTCAGGGCGACCTGGCCGTCGATGCCAGGGGTGCGGCGGCCGGTGTTGCGCTGGCTTACCTGCCGGACGCTGACCAGCGTGTTGGCTCGGCTGCGCAGCATGAGTTGCTGTAGGTTGCGGACCTGTTTCCAGTCGCCTGCCTGCGTCGCCTTGAAGATCCTCTGCCGTAGTCGCCGTACCGCCTTCTCCTGGGCGCGCCAGTCGATGGCGTCCCAGTTGAGCGGCCCCTCGGGTCCGTTCACCGCGCCTTCGGACATGCCGAGTGCCGCCATGTCGACGGCGGTGGCTGTGTCCTGGGGCATGGCGCCTAACTTCTCCCTCGGATTCCGACGGTTCCGGTATCGGTTCGTTCAAAGGGCTACCCGGCTCGCGTCAGCTCCCTTTCGGGCCCAGGCACCGGGCCTGGTATGCGGCCAGTTATACCGGCGCGGCCGGGTGGAGGTCCAGCCATGTGCGCCCGCTTTCCTGCTGTCTTTCGACCGCCGCCGTTCGCTTCTCGAGCCATCCTGTACCCGCCAGGAGTTCGCCCCCCTTGCGGTCGGCTTACCGGGGGCTGGTCAGCTCCTCCGGACCTGACGGGGTTTCCGTGTTCCGCACGTGTGAGATACGGCCGGTGCCGGGCGTCCTCTCTACCCCGGGGCCATGGTGCCCGCGCGACCGGACGCGTACTGCCCGATCGCCATCGCCGCGTCCCAGCGGCAGGCCCTGCACGCCATACGTTCGCACCATCACTGGCGTTGTAGTTGACGGGGTTTCCATCAAGGATTCACGGTCTTCGCCCTTCCGGCCTTCCCCTCTCCTGTGGCCGATGGATGGGTCACCAGTCCTTGGGATTTCCCCCGGGCTTCACACCCGACGCGTGGAGTGCACGCACGGCGCATGCCAGGGGCGGGGACGGACTGTTGGGCACTAGCCCGGAGCTAGAACATCAACTACGGTCGATCCTCCTCCTGTACTTGCTCACTCACACAGTGCGACCTCACGTCGCACCACGCGTTCTACCGGACCCACAGCCCGACACCCGTCCCACTCGCGACCTATGTCCGCGTCGCCGGGATTCGTTGGGCGGTCGAGGACGATTTCCAGAACGGCAAGGAACTCGCCGCCCTCGACGAGCACCAGGTCCGGACGTGGACGTCCTGGCACCGCTGGACCCTGCTCGCGATGCTCGCCCACGCCTTCCTCGCCGTCACCACCGCCCACGCCCACGACACCGAACCCGCCGACGGACTCCTCCCACTCACCGTCAACGAGGTCCGCCACCTGCTCGTCCGCCTCGCCCTCCAGCGGCCGAAACCGTCGGACGCCTTCGTGCTGGCCTGGTCCTGGTGGCGCCGCCGCCACCAGGCACGCGCCCAAGCCAGCCACTACCGACGTCAGGCCACAGCCCTACAACTCAACTGATCACAGAAGTCGGGCTGGAGTACTAGGGGACTTCGCAGCCATGAACCGTTCTGCCGCGTGCGGATGGCACACGGCGCGACCATGGGAGGTTAGCAGTGTTACGCATCGCCCAATGGGCCACTGGGGCCGTGGGCCGGGACGCTGTACGTGCCGTTCACCAACACCCCGACCTGGAGTTGGTCGGAGCACTCGTGTACAGCGATGCCAAAGCCGGCCGCGACGTCGGCGAAATCTGCGGTATCGGCGAGATCGGGGTCGTCACGACGAAAAACCCAGATGACATTGTCGCCCTCGATGCCGACTGCGTGCTCTACATGCCCCAGGGCGAACGAAACCTGACGGGCTCGCTCGACGACATCTGCCGGTTGCTCGCTTCGGGAAAGAACGTGGTCTCCACCGCGGTGACGGCACTCATCTACCCGAAGTATCTCGGTGAAGAGGTGGTCCAGCGGCTGGAGACCGCGTGCGCCGAAGGCGGGACCTCGTTTCACGCCACCGGCATCGAGCCGGGCTGGGCCGCCGAGGTGCTTCCGCTGACCATGTCAGCTCTTTTCGAAAGGATCGACTCGCTCCTCGTGCAGGAGCTCCTGGACTATGCGACCTATGACAGCCCGCAGATGCTTTTCGATGTCATGGGTTTCGGGCGACCGCCCGGTGAACTGATAGTCAGCCGGTCGGGGCAGTTCCACCCGTTTGGCGCCTCGCTCATGCTCCTGGCCGACGCTCTCGGAGTCTCGATCGACGAGTTCGTGTACGACCAGCAGGTGGTCGTCGCCGAAGAGGCCTTCGACATCAAGGCTGGCCGCATCGAGGTTGGGACTGTATCAGCGAAGCGCTTCTCCTACACGGCGATCATCGACGGTCGACGCGCCCTCACGGTAGAGCACATCACGCGCCTCGCCCCAGACCAGGCGCCGGACTGGCCGACCGGACGGGGCTGGAAGGTGACCGTCGGCGGGCGGCCGTCGATGGTCCTCGAATCGAGGATCGCCGTCCACGGCGAGGACGAGAACGATCAAGGTTGCCTGGGCGCGGCGATGCACGCCGTGCATGCGATCGCGCCAGTGTGTGCAGCGGCACCGGGGATCCGCACCTTTCTCGATCTTCCGATGATCACCAGCCGGCACGTGTGGCCCGCGCGGAGGCAGCGCGCCCAGAACCGGGCTTGAGGGAGCAGTCGTCGTGCTCCGCCGGGTGCGGTGACCTGCCCCTCTCCCCAGCTATCAGTGGAATCTATCGAGCTTATTGCGATTTCGACACTTCATCCCAAAAACTAGGATTCAGGTTTCGCGGCATTGATACGCCGCCCGGAGGCAAGGTCACCGGCTCGGGACGGGTACGACCGAGGAGATATGCTTACGCGGCCGCCACCCCTCTAGCCATATGGCTATTTTCTCTTTATTGGCCAGATTCTTCGAAACGGAAAAGGGTACTGATGCGGGATTTTTCCTGACAGGCTAGATACCTGGTCAATTCTCGCCGATGGCAGGTCAAACTACTGATCCGAGCCGAATCGTTGCCATTCACCTCCAAATGGATGCGGTACGCTTCCATTGGGGGGGGCGAGCGATGTTCAGACTCCGCAGTCTTGTCGACGCCGCGCAGAGCCTGCGGCGTCCCACAGGTACCGGCCGCACGCCGCGGATATTGTTCTATGCCGTCCTGGCATCCCTGGTGCTATTCGGACTGGACGTCGCCTTCGCGGTGCTACTCGACCTGCAATCAGCCCGAATCACCACAAACTTTGTCGATGTCGTCGCCCAAGGTACCGCTGCGGCTGCCTGTTTCTGGTCCGCCCGGCGCCTGCGCGGCGCGGAACGCCGCTGGCGAGTACTCATTGGCCTCACGGCCGTCAGTGCGATCTTCGGCAGCATCGCCATAGCACCGACCTTGCTGGCCGGAGGCGTTCCCAGTGGTGACACGTCCCTAAAATCCTACCTCGCCCTCGTTGTCTTTTACGGGGTGGCGCTGGCCGGTCTGCTGTCCCTGCCCACGGACCCCATAGACGGCCGGGAGGGCCGCAGGCGGTGGGGAGGCGAGTACCGATGGCGTGCGATCACCCTGCTGGACTGCCTGATGATCGTCGGCTCGATCACCCTGCTGCAGTGGGGAACGACGCTCGCCTCACGTGTCAGGGACGGCCCGTTCGACACCACGCTTCTGCAGGACCTGATCCACCAGGCCGCCGGCCTGATCCTCGCCACCACGGTGGTACTGATCGCCAGCTTCCGCCAACCGCGGTCCCCAGCGACGCTGGCCCTGCTCGCCGCCGGCCTGCTGATCAACGCTCTCAACTTCAACATCGGCGTCCACATCGCCACGGGACGGGGGCCGTACCTTCCGTCCTGGCGCCTGCTCGGGTTCGCCCTCTCGTTCCTGCTGATATTCCTCGCCGCGCTGGTCCCGGTTTCGGCCCGCCTGCCCGCCGAAGGCCCGGCACGACCCAACTCGCGCGCGATGTGGTTCCACGCGGCAATGCCCTACACCGTCCTTGCCGCCGCCGGCCTGCTGGTCCTCGGCAAGCTGGCCACCGACGTGCCGCTCGACTGGTTCGAGATCCATGGCATGGTTACCCTCTTGTTGCTCGCCCTGATACGACAGATGTTCACTCTGGCTGAGAACACAAGATTGCTCGCCGAGATCCGCGTCCGCGAACAGCAGTTGCAGTACCAGGCGTTCCACGACCCGCTCACCGGCCTGGCCAACCGGGCACTGTTCGCGCGCCGCCTGCGGCGGGCACTGTCACGCGATACGGACAGCGACACCACCCAGACCCATGCCAGCCAGGCCCTGGCCGACGCCCAGACGCCGGTGTCGGTTCTCTTCATGGATCTGGACAACTTCAAGCACGTGAACGACACCTACGGCCACGCCGCCGGCGACGAGCTCCTCAAGATCAGCGCCGAGCGGCTGCGGGCCGAGACTCGCGCCGCCGACACCGTCGCCCGCCTCGGCGGCGACGAGTTCGCCATCATCCTCGATGGCGGTGGACCCGATGACCCCCGCCGCATCGGCGAACGGCTCGCCACGGCTGTTCGAGCCCCATGCCTGCTGGCGGGACGTCCTTACACCCCGCGCGCAAGCCTCGGCCTCGTAACTCTCGACAGCAACAGCCAGTCCACCCCTGACAACCTCCTCCACCAGGCAGACCAGGCTATGTACGCGGCGAAGCGCGCCAAAGGCGGCACATTGGTCGTCTATCGGCCCGATCTACCCATCCCACCTAACACCTAGCTTGGTCCAGTTGGGGCGAGCCGTCAGCCTTCCGGGTGGGCGACGGACTTGATCTCCAGGTACTGCTGGAACCCTTCGTAGCCGTTCTGACGGCCGACGCCGCTGGCTTTGAAGCCCCCGAATGGCAGGTCCGCGCCGTAGGCGGCGGAGCCGTTGACGCCGATGCTGCCGGTTCGCAGCCGCCGGGCGACCGCCAGCGCGTGCTGCACCGAGCCTGCCATCACATTGCCCGCGAGGCCGTAGACGCTGTCGTTCGCGATCCGGATGGCGTCTTCCTCATCCTCGAACGGGATGACGACGAGGACTGGACCGAAGATCTCCTCCTGGGCGATCGTCATCGCGTTGTCGACGTCGACGAACAGGGTCGGTTTGACGTAGAAACCCTTGTCACGGCCCACTGGCGCCTCGGTACCGCCGACGAGTAGCCGCGCGCCCTCGTCGATGCCCGTCTGGATGTGGCCGACGACTCGCTCGCGCTGCCTGGCCGAGATCACTGGTCCGCACAGCGTGCCGGTCTCGCGCGGGTCGCCGGGGACGACGTTCTCGTAGATGTTCTTGAGAATCTCGACGCCTTCGGCGTAGCGCGAGCGGGGCAGCAGCATGCGGGTGGGGATGGCGCAGCCCTGGCCGGCATGCACGCAGGGGGCGATGCCGATCCGGCACGCCGCGGCGAGGTCGGCGTCCTCCAGCACGATGGTCGCCGACTTGCCGCCCAGTTCCAGGAACAGGCGCTTCATCGTCGCCGCGCCCTTTTCCATGATCCGCTTCCCGACCACGGTCGAGCCGGTGAAGGAGATCATGTCCACTTTCGGGGAGAGCGTGAGCTCCTCCCCGACCAGGTGGTCGGAGGCTGTCACGACGTTGACGACACCGGGCGGGATGTCCGTGTGCTCGAGGATCAGGCGTCCAAGCCGCGTCGCGTTGAACGGCGTGTCCGGCGCCGGCTTCAGCACGACCGTGTTCCCGGTCGCCAGGGCCTGGCCGAGCTTGTTCAGCGCGACCTCGAACGGGAAGTTCCACGGCACGATCGCGCCCACCACCCCGACCGGTTCGCGCCAGACCTTCCGCCACGCGCGTTGGTGGGTGACCTCGACGATCGCGTCGCCGAGGTCGATCTCCCAGGGGAACTCGTCCATCAGCCTGGCCGGGTAGGTCAATGCGTTGGACAGCGGGGCGTCCAGCTGCGGCCCGTGGGTCAGCGACCGCGGGCAGCCCACCTCGGAGATCAGCTCCTCGCGTAGTTCCTCCCGCTCGGACTCCAACGCCGCCTGTAACTGCTCGAGGCAGCGCTTGCGGAAGGCACGGTTCGCTGACCAGTCAGTGTCGTCGAAGGCGCGCCGGGCGGCGTCGATAGCACTGTGCATGTCCGTGGGAGAGGCGTCGGCGACCTGGCCGAGTACCTCTTCCGTGGCCGGGTTGATGTTGGTGAACGTCCCTGTGGCGCCGTCGACGAGCTTGCCGTCGATCAGCATTCTGGGCTCGAAACCGAGCGGCGAGGTGGCGGCCATGGTGCTCCCTCTCATGGGGCGCGGGCGTGTGGGTGGTCGGCCAGGGCTGGTGTCAGGCGCGGCGCGAGCCGCCGCGGGGCACGTCCCTGAACGGGACATCGCGGTCGAGCGCCGGCTCGCGGGGCATGCCGAGGACCCGCTCGCTGACCACGTTGCGGGCCATCTCGGTGGTGCCGCCGCCGATGCAGGAGGTCTGGCGCATGAGGAAGCCGACCCCGGCCTGGGACGCGGCGCCGTCGTCGTCGGACCAGGCCGCGGCGGCCGGGCCGGCCAGCTCGGACTTGATCGTGGTGGTCCGTGCGCGGGCGGTGCCGCCGAACAGGCGGCTGACGGCGGCCGCCTGGTCGGACATGCGGCGGCTGGTCATGCCGGCGGAAATCCGTCGCGACAGTTCGTTGCTGACCACCTCGAGCATGCGGGCCTCACCGATGAGGTCCCGGGCGCAGGGGTCCGCCAGCCGGTCCGCGGCACGCGCGATGTCGATGGGCGCCGCGCCCCCGTTGCCTCGGGGTGCGCCGACCGGGTGGGTGACGTAGGACGACGTGAAGATCGTCCGCTCGTGGAACATCCAGCGGACACACACGGTCCAGCCGTTGTCGACGTCGCCGACCCGGTCGGCGTCGGGGACCACGACGTCCGTGAGGTACTCCTGGCAGAAGTCCTTGCCGCCGTTGAGCATCTCGATCTGGCTGATCTCGATACCGGGCTGGCGGATCGGCAGGATGAACACGGTGAGGCCGCGGTGCTTCGGCACGTCCCAGTTGGTGCGGGCGAGGCAGAGCGCCCAGTCGGACCACCACGCGCCCGTGGTCCAGATCTTCGAACCGTTGAGCACCCAGTCGTCGCCCTGGCGGACGGCGGAGGTCAGGGCCCCGGCGAGGTCGGAGCCGCCGCTGGGCTCGGAGAGAAACTGCATCCAGATCTCCTCGCCTTTGAGGATGGCGGGGAGGTGGCGTGTCTTCTGCTCCTCGGTCCCGAACTCGAGCAGCACCGCCGCGCAGGGGGCCATTGTCGGGATCTGGAACCGCGTCGGACACTCGTAGCCGGCGAGTTCCTCGTTGAAGGCCCGTTGGTGCGCCGGAGTCAGCCCCTGCCCGGAGTACTTCCGGGGGATGCAGATCCCGGCGAATCCCGCGTCGAAGAACGCGCGCTGCAGTTGCCGCTCGTAGGCGACGGCGGCGAGTTCCTCCTCCGCCGAGACGCTGCCCAGGCCCATCGCCCGTTCGGCCGAATAGGGCTTCAGGCTGGCGCGGATCCAGGCGCGTGCTCGCAGGCGGAAGCTCTCGACGTCCTCGACGTCCTCGATCTCATCGCCGACCACGCCGTTCATGCCGCTCCTTCAGGGCGCGCGCCGGCGCCGCGCCGCTCGACGATGTCCGCGATCCGCTGGCGGTGCTCGCCCGGAGTGCCGTACAGCACCCGGTTCAGGGCGACCCGCCGCAGGAACAGGTGCAGGTCGTGTTCGAACGTCAGGCCGATGCCACCATGCAGCTGCACGCATTCCTGCAGCAACTCGCCGCCGTAGTCGCCGATGAAGGCCTTGGCGACGCTGACGAGTTCCGCCGCGTCCGGCAGGTCGGCCGCGACCGCGGCGGCCGCGCTGTCGGCGATGGCATGGCCTGCCTCGAGCCACGTCTTCATGTCCGCGAACCGGTGCTTCAGTGCCTGGTAAGAAGCGAGCGGCCGACCGAAGCTGTGGCGGTCGAATGCCCACCCTACGGCGCTGTCGAACGCCGTCTGCATCGCGCCGACGGCTTCGGCGCACAGAATCGTCAGCGCCAGTTGAAGCTGGCGCTCGACCTGTTCGGCGGCCGCCCCGACCTCGCCGACCACGGCGGCGGTGGGAAGGCGAACGTGGTCGAAGGCAACGGCGTCGAACCGACGGGTGAGGTCGACGGTGCGCAAGGGGGTGGTCGACACGCCGGGGGTATCCACCGGCACGAGCACCTGGGTGAGTCCCCCGCCGGTCCGCCCGGTGACGAGCAGGTAACGTGCTTGTCCCGCCGCCTCGACGGGCCGCTTGATCCCGTTCACCACGACGTCGGCGCCCTCGACGGCGATCTCGAGCGCGATGTCGCCCAGTCGGCCGTATGGCGGCGGCTCGGCATAGCACCACGCCGCGATCGCCTCCCCGGACAGCAGTTCGCCGACGACCTCGGCGTGCGCCTGGCCGCCGGTCCCGCTCAGCGCGGCGGCGACGACGTTGGTCGGCACAAGCGGGCCTGGCGCGGCGTGGCGGCCGAACTCGTAGGCGACCAGCGACAGGTCGACGAGACCCTGGCCGCTGATACTGCCGCCACCGACCTCCTCGTTCACCAGCAGCGAGGTCCAACCGAGCTCCGCGCCGCGCCGCCAGTACTCGAGATCGTGGCCAGCTGGGCTGTCCCGCAGCCGACGGACCTGCTCCGCGGGTACCTGCTCCCGAAGGAACCTCGCCGTTGTCTCCCGGAAGAACTCCTGATCGGAGCTCAGCTCCACCAGCATCTGCTCGCTCGCTCCATAGGGGTCTGTGGCCGGCCGCCGGCGCCGGAAACCAGCGCGGCCGGCTCCTCCGCGGCCCGGCCGGCGACCTGTCCCGCGCGCGGGGCGTCACCCGTCCCCGCGGGCATCAGCGCACGACGGTTTCCGGCGTGCCCATCAGGCGTGCCAGGTTGCCACCCATGATCTTGCGGATGACCCGATCGGGGACGCCCTCGAGCTCGTCGACGTAGGACGGCGGGTGCGCCAGCCCCTCAGGGTGCGGGTAATCGGAACCGAACAGGACCCGGTCCTCCCCGACCAGGTCCGCGAGGGCGCCCAGGTCCTCTTCCCAGAACGGGCTGATGTGGATGTTCCGCTTGAAGACCACCACCGGGTCCTCAAGGAAGTCCTGCGGAATCTTCTTGTAGAGGTCGGCGAGCTTCTTCAGTAGCGGCGCGGCCCACGTGCCGCCGTTTTCGATCACGGCGAGCTTCAGCTGGGGAAAGCGCGACAGCGCGCCGTGGCAGATGAACGCCGACACCGCGTCCTCGATCGCCCGCGACTGGTGCAGCATGCGGAACGCCTGCGGTTGGAACGGCAGCATCTCCTGGTTGTTGCCCGCCCACGCGTTCGCGTAGTGCGCGTAGCCGCTGTCGGAGGCGTGCATGCCCACGAGGACGTCGTGCTCGACGACTCTCGCCCAGAACGGGTCGAACTCCGGCAGGGCGAACGAGCGCGAGCCACTGGCCGCGGGCACCGGCGCGGGTCGGATCAGCACGACCTTCGCGCCGTTGGCCACCGCCCAGTCGAGTTCCTCGATCGCCTTGTCGACGATGGGCAGGGTGATGACCGGCGTCGGGAAGATGCGGTCGGCGTAGTTGAAGCTCCAGGTTTCCAGCATCCACTCGTTGAGTGCGTGGACGGCGGCGTGGGTGAGCTCCAGATCATCCTTCATGCGCTCCTCGACCAGGCTGGCCAGGGTCGGGAAGAGGAGCGTCCGGTCGAGGCCCTGCTCGTCCATGAGTTCGAGCCGCGCCTTCGGCTCCCGCCAGGCCGGCAGGCAGCGCACCGGCGGTCCGAAGATCTCCCGGCGGGATTTTCCCTCCGGATTGCCCTTCCGGTAGTAGTCCTCCTGCGCGCCGGGACGGGCGACGACGTCGAAGGTCGGGTTGGGGATGTACTCGCTGACCTTTCCCCTCACCATGATCTTCGTCCGGCCGCGGACGTCGACGTAGTCGATGGCGCCCTTGTAGCGGTCGGGCAGGTGCTTGGTCAGCGCCTCCCGCGTCTCGTACATGTGGTTGTCCGCGTCGAAGATCGGGACGTCAACCAGCTCTGTCATGTCGTCGCTCCGAGTCCTGGAGACGTCCGCGCCGTCGGGCAGGCCCGTGCGCCCGTCTCCCCTGGTGCCGCGGTCCCCGCGCTGCCGGGGTTGTCGTGTCGCGGTCTTGACGCCAATTCGCGCAGCGAGTATGACATGAATTCGAGAAGGGGTCCAGACCCGCCACTAGGAGGCTCCCGATGACCGTCACGAGCACCAGCGACGTCTACTACGACCCCTACGACGTCGAGGCCGGCGCCGACCCGTTCCCGGTCTTCCGACGGCTCCGTGATGAGACACCCGTGTATCACAACGAACGGTACGACTTCTACGCCCTCAGCCGCCACACGGATGTCGAGCGGGCACTGGCGCGGCACGACACCTACATCTCCGGGCGCGGCGTCCTGCTCGAGCAGATCCGGTCCGACGCACCGATCCCGCCAGGCACCGTGATCTTCGAGGACCCGCCAGTCCACACCATCCACCGTGGCCTGCTTGCCAGGCTGTTCACGCCTCGCAAGATCGCCGCCCTCGAGCCTCAGGTCCGCGACTACTGCGTGCGTGTCCTGGACCCGCTCGTCGGTGCCGGCGGCTTCGACTTCATCAAGGACCTCGGGCTACAGCTGCCGATGCGGGTGATCGGGATGCTCCTCGGCATCCCGGAGCAGGACCAGGCGGAGGTGCGCGACCGCTACGGCCGGCATGAGATGGGCAAGCCGGTCGAGTTCGAGGACGACTTCCTGGCCGGCGCGGTCTTCGCCGACTACGTCGACTGGCGCGCCCGGAACCCGTCCGACGACCTGATGACCGAGCTGATGACCGCCGAGTTCACCGACGAGCGCGGCGTCACGCGCACGCTGACCCGTGACGAACTGCTCGCCTACATCAACATCCTCGCCGCCGCCGGCAACGAGACGACCGGCCGCCTCATCGGCTGGGCCGGCCGGACCCTCGCCGACCACCCGGACCAGCGCCGCGAGCTCGTCGCGGACCCGGCGCTGGTCCCGAACGCCATCGAGGAGATCCTGCGCTTCCAGCCGCCCGCGCTGCAGACCTGCCGGTACGTCGCCCAGGACGTCGAGATCCACGGCCGGACAGTGCCCGCCGGCAGCGTCATGATGCTCCTGCTCGCGTCCGCCAACCGGGACCCGCGGCGGTACTCGGCCCCGGACCCCGACACCTTCGACATCCATCGCAACGTCGGCCAGCACCTGACGTTCGCCCTTGGCGCGCACTACTGCCTCGGCGCGGCGCTCGCCCGGCTGGAGGGACGAGTCGTGCTGGAGGAGGTACTCCGGCGCTTCCCCGAGTGGGAGGTCGACGAGACGGAGGCCCGCCTGGTCTCGACGTCGACCTTCCGGGGCTGGTCACGGCTGCCCGTCCGCACGCCCTGACGGCCGCGCCGTCCACTCGTTCCAACCGAAAGGGGCACGTCTTGCCATCCGCACGCCAGGCACGGGAGTGGGTCGCCGACGGCGGCTTGCACGGGATCGGGGACTCGCTGTACACGCCCTTCAGCGGCCCAGACGGTGACGACATCGACTACGACGCCTACCGGGCGCTGGTGCGCTACTGCGTCGGCGACCTGGGGCACCCCATGCTCTGGCTGACCAGCGGGCTGGCCGAGTGGTGGGCGCTGACGACGGAGGAACGCAAGAAGCTCGTCGAGGTCGCCATCGACGAGGCCCGCAAGATCGCGCCGGCGACCGTCATCCAGGCCTGCACGGTGGCGAACTCGGCCAAGGACACGGTCGAGCTCACCCGGCACGCGCAGCAGGCCGGCGCCGACATCTGCTTCCTGCAGACCCCGACGATGGAAGTGCACGGCGGCGAGGGCGTCCTGAACTTCTACCGCTACGTCGCGAACCGCACCGACATCGCTTTGGGCCTTTTCAACTCGCCGTCCTCGGGCTACGTGCTCACCCCGGCGGAGATCGCCCACATCGCCGCGGAGATCCCGGCGGTGTGCGCGCTCAAGCAGGGCACGATGCACTACGGCGACAGCCCGGTGATCCACCGGCTGACGCCCGAGCTGTTCATCTGGGAGTGCGACTCGATCGCCTACCGGGCGGGCATGCTGCAGCAGGGCATCGTCGGCGCGGCACAGCTGGGCACCTCCGGCTACCTCTTCGAGACCCCCGAGAAGCGCATGTACACCGAGTACTGGACGCTGATCTGGGAAGGTCGCATCGCCGAGGCGATCGAGCACGGCGCGGCGTCCGGCCTGACGGCGCTCTACGCGGAGAAGGGCGCCTGGTACACGCGCTACCCCGGCCGGCCGGGGTACTTCACCCACTGGTCCGAGGCCTACCGGTACGTCGCGACGATCATGGGCCTGCCCATGGGCGACTACCCGCACGGCCGGCCGCCGCAGGCGGTCCTGCCCGAGGAGGCCAAGGCCCAGCTCCGGCGTGCCTACGAGAACGCCGGCCTGGTCAAGCAGCTGGCGGAGGTGTAGAAGTGCCGCGCGACATCCGTGAGCTGACAGACGACCCCGAGGCGTACGCCGCCGAGCTCCACCGGCGCTGGACGGGACTGCTGAGCTACCGCTACATCGGCCGCAACCACAGTTCGATGAACACCGGTCCGGCCGACAACACCGTGACCCTGCGCCGCGACATGCGCAACGCCGCCGGCGGCCTGCTGGTCGCGCCGCTGTCGATCAGCTCGCCCGGGGGCAACGTGGGCTCCGACCTGGTGGCGGTCCCGAACCCGGTCATCCACTCCTGCCAGATCCTCGACGGCGCGCGGGACGTCAGGCGCATCGAGGTGCTCGAGTCCGAGCCGCTGCACATCGGCAGCCGGATGGGCTACAGCCGCTCGAAGATCGTCGACGCGGACAACCCCGAGCGCGTCATCGCGTACACCGAGGGCCAAGGCGTCAAGATCGGGACGCCGCCCGGCGGGCTGAAGAAGATGGACGAGGCCAAGCTCGAGATCGTCGACGGCCCCGACCTGCCGCCACTGTGGAAGGCGTTCGGCTGCGTGCGCCGCGACGACGGCCGCTGGACACTGCCCGCGCTCTCTGTCGAGCTCGCCTCGCCGGACGCGGCGCTGCACATCGGGCCGCAGCACGTGCTGCTCGAGACCGCCGCGGTGTCCGCCGCGGCCGAGCTGCTGGGCACCGACCGGCTCCAGATGCAGACGTGGCACGTCATGTTCCTGTCGCGAGCCAAGGCTGGGCCGTTCCGGGCCGACGCGGAGGCCGACCGGGGCCCGGACGGCAAGGTCGGCGTCCGGGTGATCCTGTACGACGAAGGGAACGGCAACCGGAAGGTCTCCACGGCCTCGGCCGTGCTGCAGACCGTCCCCTAGGCCAGGGCCATCCATCGAACACCGCCGGCGCCATCGAACGCCGCCAGCGCCGGCGCCGCCGATGCCGCGGGCACCGGGTCGGCTGGACGCCGGCCGCGGCGGACCGGCCGCTCCCGGGGCCACGACTCGGCTGTGAACGTCAAGGCCGGCTGGGCGGCCCGCCGCGGCTCCGGGCGCAGCCGCGGCGGGCGGCCAGCCACGCACCGCTGCCCTGCGTGGGGACCCCGGCTCCAGGTCCGCACGGCCCGGGTGAAGAGGTGAGAACAGACCATGCCGCGCCCCGTCCGGCCGGCCTGTCGTCACGAGGGTGGAGGACCGCATGACCGCGGTGATGCAGGGCGTACGCGTCCTGGAGGTGGCCGAGCACACATTCGTGCCCGCGGCGTCCGCGCTGCTGGCCGACTGGGGTGCCGAGGTCATAAAGATCGAACACGTCGAGCGCGGGGACGCGATGAGGGGCCTCGCCTCGACCGGCGTCCTCAACATGCCCTCGGACGTCCACGTGCTGCTGGAACACTCCAACCGCGGCAAGCAGAGCCTGGGCCTTGACCTGACGACCGACGAGGGCCTCGACGTCGTCCACAGGCTGGCCGCGACCTGCGACGTGTTCCTGACGAACAAGCTGCCGCGGGTCCGCCAGAAGCTGAAGATCGATCTCGTCGACATCCGCGCCCACAACCCGGACATCATCTACGTCCGGGGAACCGGGCAGGGAGAGCACGGGCCCGACGCGGACAAGGGCTCCTACGACGCGCTGGCGTTCTGGAACCGCGCCGGGATGGGCATGGCGCTCGCCCGCCCCGAGTACGGCCACGTCCCAGGCCCGCCGGCCCCGGGCTATGGCGACTCGATCGGCGCGATGACGATCGCCGGCGGCATCATGGGTGCCCTGTTTCACCGGGAGCGCACCGGCCAGGCGACCACCGTCGACGTATCGCTCCTCGGCACCGGCATCTGGGCGATGGGCCAGGCGATGGCGCTGTCGATGGCGCTCGGCACCC
The DNA here is from genome assembly GCF_016786325.1 of Frankia nepalensis. Classification (GTDB taxonomy): domain Bacteria; phylum Actinomycetota; class Actinomycetes; order Frankiales; family Frankiaceae; genus Pseudofrankia; species Pseudofrankia nepalensis. The sequence continues at coordinate 27,064 of NZ_JADWYU010000194.1, forward strand.
CGTGGGTGCAGGTACGCGGCGGCCGCAACGGCACCAACCCGTTGTCGCGCAACTACCAGACAAAGGACGGCCACTGGTTGGCGCTGACCTGCCTCCAGGCCGGAAAGTACTGGCCGCCGCTGTGCGAGATCCTCGGCCGGTCGGACCTCGTCGCCGACCCGCGGTTCGCCGACCATGCGTCGCTCAACCGCAACTGCGACGACGCCGTCGAGATCCTCGCCGCCGCGTTCGCCGAGCGGACCGTCGAGGAGTGGAGGACACTGCTCGACGGTTTCACCGGCCAGTGGGCCGTCATCCAGCACACCCTCGAGGTCGCGGAGGACCCGCAGACCGTCGCCAACGGTTACGTCCAGGAGTGTCACACCGCCGCTGGTACGCCGTTCCGTCTCGCCGCCGCGCCCGTCCGGTTCGACGACGAGCCCGCGGTGCCGAGGCGGGCGCCGCGGTTCAACGAACACGGCGACGCGATTCTCGCCGAACTCGGTCTCGACTGGGAAACCGTCCTCGGGCTCAAGCTTCGCGGCGTCGTCGCGTAGTGGCACGCGAGAAGACACCCCGACCCGCGAGGAGTTAGATATGCGGCCTCTTCCTGAGCTGACGCCCATGAACAAGTGGTTCTGGCAGTCCGGCGCCGATGGGAAGCTGCGCATCCAGGGCTGCTCGGACTGTGGCACCCTCGTGCACCCACCAGTCCCCATCTGCCCGAAGTGCCGGAGCCGTTCCTGGACGCCCGCCGAGGTCTCCGGCCGGGCCACGGTCGTGGGCTTCACCGTCAACTCCCAGCGGTGGCTGCCGGAACTGCCGCCACCGTATGTGGTCGCGAACGTCGCCCTGGTGGAGGACGCCGAGGTCCGGCTGACCACGAACGTCGTGGGATGCGAACCCGGCGAGGTGCACATCGGACAGGAGGTCACCGTCCGGTTCGAGCAGCACGAGGATGTGTGGCTGCCGCTGTTCGAGCCCACCGGCCGGACGGACCCGACCGACCGGGTCGGCGAGCCCGACCTGCCCGCCCCGCGAGCGCCGGTCAGCGACGATCGTTTCGAGCACAGGGCGGTCCTGTCCGGGATCGGACGCTCGGCGTACGGCCGCCGGCTCATGGTCGACCCACTGTCGCTGACGGTCGACGCCTGCCTCGCCGCGGTCGAGGACGCCGGGCTGACCCTGGCCGACATCGACGGGCTGTCGACGTACCCGGGCGGCGTCAGCGGCGCCGGAATGAACGAAGGCGGTGTGACCGCCCTCGAGGAGGCACTGCGGATCCACCCGACCTGGATCAACGGCGGCGGCGACCTGCCCGGTCCCGGCGGCTCCGTGATCGCGGCGATGCTCGCGGTCTCGTCCGGCCTGTGCCGGCACGTGCTGTGCTTCCGCACGGTATGGGAGTCGACCTTCAAGGCACTGCGCCTGGCGCGGCCCGGCGGCCGGCTGTCGGGGCCGATGATGCCGTGGCGGGTGCCGTTCGGGGCGGCGTCCGCGGCTAACTGGATCGGCATGCACGCCAACCAGTACCTCCACCGCTACGGCGCGACCCGGGAGCTGCTCGGGGCCATCGCGGTCAACGGCCGGACGAACGCGGGACGCAACCCCGCGGCCATCTACCGGGAACCGATCACGATGGACGACTACCTGTCGGCCCGCATGATCTCCTCGCCCTTCGGCCTGTACGACTGCGACGTCCCGTGTGACGGCTCGGTCGCGGTCATCGTCTCGGCCGCGTCCGTCGCCGCCGACCTGCCAAAACCCGCGGTGCGGGTCGAGGCGGTCGGCACCCAGATCCGCGAGCGGCTGTCCTGGGACCAGGGTGTCGTCACCCACGAGCCGCAGGTACTGGGCCAGGCGGGCCACCTGTGGACCCGGACGAACCTGCGACCAGCCGACGTCGACCTGGCGCTGGTTTACGACGGCTTCACCTTCAACGCCGTCTCCTGGTTGGAAGGCCTCGGCTTCTGCGGTATCGGCGAGGCCCAGGACTGGATCGACAAGGGCCGGCGTATCGCGCTGGACGGCGACCTGCCGGTCAACCCACACGGCGGCCAGCTCTCCGAGGGCCGCACCCACGGGTTCGGGTTCCTCTACGAGGCCGTCGCGCAGCTGCGCCACGAAGCCGGCGAACGACAGGTGGCCGGCGCCCGAACCGCCATCGTCACGTCCGGCGGCGGCACACCATCCGGCGTGCTCCTGCTTCAGCGCGGCGACGCGTGACCATTGGCGGCCTGGACCTCCCGCCGGCTCCAGCCAGCCGGTTTCCCTCCACAGACGTCCGCCGCACCGGCGAGAGGAGCTCCGCGTGAACGCGGAAGACATGATCCTGGTCAGCATCGACGACCACATGATCGAACCTCCCGACATGTACAAGAAGCACGTGCCGGCCAAGTGGCTCGACCAGGCGCCCAAGGTCGTCCGCAACGACAAGGGCGTCGACGAATGGGTGTTCCAGGGGCAGAAGACCTCCACCCCGTTCGGCATGTCGGCGACCGTCGGCTGGCCCAAGGAGGAATGGGGCTTCAACCCCGGCGCGTTCGCTGAGCTGCGGCCAGGCTGCTTCGACGTGCACGAGCGGGTCCGGGACATGAACGTCAACGGCGTGCTCGCGTCGATGTGCTTCCCGACCATGGCCGGCTTCAACGCGCGCACGTTCACCGAGGTCGCCGACAAGAACCTCTCACTGGTCATGCTGCAGGCCTACAACGACTGGCACATCGACGAGTGGTGCGCCGCCTACCCGGGCCGGTTCATCCCCCTGGGCATCGTGCCGATGTGGGATGTCGACCTCGCCGTCGCCGAGGTCCATCGGCTCGCCCGCAAGGGCTGCCGGTCCATCAGCTTCCTGGAGGCCCCGCACGGGCGGGGCTGGCCGAGCTTCCTGTCCGGCCACTGGGACCCCATGCTCAAGGCCCTCGTCGACGAGAACATGGTGCTGTCCCTGCACATCGGCGGTGCCTGGGACCTCGTCCGGCTAGCTCCCGAGGCGCCGATCGACCACACCGTCGTCATCCCGTCGCAGCTGACCATGCTCACCGCGCAGGACCTGCTGTTCGGCCCGACGCTGCGCCGTTTCCCGGACCTGCGCGTCGCGCTGTCCGAAGGCGGCATCGGCTGGATCCCCTTCTATCTCGACCGCGTTGACCGGCACTACCAGAACCAGGCGTGGATCGACAACAGCTTCGGCGAGGGCAAGCTGCCGTCCGACGTGTTCCGCGAGCACTTCCTCGCCTGCTACATCACCGACCCGTCCGGCCTGAAGCTCCGCGAGGAGATCGGCATCGACGTCATCGCCTGGGAATGCGACTACCCGCACACGGACACCACCTGGCCGGAGGCTCCGGAGTCCGCCTGGAAGGAGTTCCAGGCGGCCGACTGCGCCGACGAGGAGATCCACAGGATCACCTGGCAGAACGCCTGCCGCTTCTTCGACTGGGACCCGTTCGTCCACACGAGGAGGCAGGACGCGACCGTCGGCGCGCTGCGGGCGGCCGCCACCGACGTCGACACCGCTCGGATGCCCCGGGCGGAATGGCGTCGGCGCAACGAGGCCGCCGGTCTCGGCATCGTCTAGCCGGCCGGCGGCCACGCGCCTTTGTCGGCTGTGCACGCAGACCCCGGATGGAGGGAACCGCCGCCATGAACCGAGATGACGAGGCGCTACGCGCGCTCGTGACACGCGTCGCCCAGCTCGAGGACCTGGAGGAGATCCGCAGGCTGTACATCGACTACGGGCGCCACCTGGACGCGGGTGACCCCGGCGCGTACGCGGCGCTGTTCGCGCGCGAGGCCAAGCTGCGGCTGGGCCCCGTCATGCGGGCCGACGGCCGGGACGAGATCGAGCGGGCGGCGGCCAAGGTGATCGCGGCCTCCCCGGACGGCCCCAAGGGCTCCGTCCATCTGCTCGGCTCACCGCGGATCGAGCTCGGCGATGACACCGCCTCTGGGGAGTGCGTGTGGGCCGCGATCTCGTGGTTGCCGGACGGTTCACCCGGGGTGCTCGTCGGCCGCCACGTCGATCAACTCGTGCGCGAGGACGGACACTGGCGGTTCGCGCGCCGAATCGGCCATGTGGATGTCGGGGCACTGCGCTGACTGGCCAGGTACCGATGGGTCCACGCATCCGCGGAGGTACCGGCGTGCGTGAGCCCCCCGGCGCCTGGCTGGTACGTCCGTCGGGCGCGGTCGACTCCCCCGCGGGACGGGTCGTGCCTCGCCCGTACAGACTGCCGGCCGGGTCAGCCCGGCCGGTTATCGTCACCGGATGAGCCGAACACCGACGGATGGCGTGCAGAGCGAATCGGCCCCGAGCCGCCGGTCCTACAACAGCGCTGTCCGTCGCCAGCAGGCGGCCGACACCCGCGACCGGATCCTGACCGCGGGCACCGAACTGCTGCATGTCGCCCCCACATGGAACTGGCCGGCGTTGACCGTCCGGGCCGTGGCGACCCGTGCCGGCGTGAACGAGCGGACCGTGTACCGGTACTTCGGCAGTGAGCGGGAGTTGCGCGACGCGGTCATGGACCAGGTCCAACAGGAGTCCGGCGTCGATCTGGATCACCTGCGGCTCGAGGACATCGCCGACGTGAGTCAGCGGGTGTTCGAGTACCTGGCGTCGTTCCCGCCCGGGCCGCCGCAGACTCCGATCGACCCGACGGTCGTGGAGTCCCGGCGGCGCAAGCACGAGGCGCTGGTGGCGGCGGTGACGCCGGCGACGCGGGAATGGCCGTCAGATGACCGTGAGATCGCCGCGGCGGCGCTCGACCTGCTGTGGAACGTCACGTCGTTCCGGCATCTGGTGTATGACTGGGAGCTCGAACCTGAGGCAGCGATCCGCTGCGTCACGTGGCTCATCCGGCTCGTCGAACGCGCCCTTCACGAAAACCAGCCACCTGAATCCTGATGGACCCACTTCGTGGCCTCGGTCCCAGGTGATCAGGCAGGGATCCGGCTGAACGCGGCGAGCACGGCGTCCACGACGGGAGGAACGCTCGCGGGACTGATCTTCTGCTGGCTGTTGACGCGCCTGTACACGAACGGCGCGATGACGAGGTCGATGAACAGCTGGACGTCGATGCCGTCCGGCAGCTCGCCCCGGTTGATGCCGCGGCGGATGACGCGCTCGTAGATGATCCTGGACTCCCGCTCGGTCTCCTCTCGCAGGGCGGCGAGCTTGGGGTCGCGCACGGCGGCCTCCATCAGCGAGGGGAAGACCAGGATGCGGTTGAGGTAGGTGACGAGCTGGCTGAGCATCGCGATAAGATCTTCGCGCACCGACCCGGTGTCGGCCTCGCTGAGGGCCCGCTGAATGCGGGTGAACGCGGCGTGTATGAGGTTCTCGCGCGATCCCCAGTGGCGGTAGATCGTCGGCCTGCTGACGCCTGAGCGCTCGGCGACGGCTTCGACGGTGACGGCGGACAGGCCCAGTTCGGCGACGACGTCGATGGTGGCGCGCAGGACGATGTCCTCCGGCGTACGCGGGCGCGGCGACATGGACTCATGCTCCAACGGCGGTGAGGACGAACGGGGGCACGGACCGTCGATACTGAGGGCGCACTGGGACCGCCGATCTGGGTAACGAGACGCCTGGGTCTCAGTGTAGGAGCAATCATGTGGCCCCCGGCGTCGACGCCCGGCCGTGCCGGCGTGAGCCGGTTCACCGGCCGCGGGCCGGCGCCGGTTCCGCCACGGGCCTCTCACGGGCAGGGAACACACGCAAGCCTGACAGCGAGGTCGGGTGGGATCCGATCTGCCGACCAGCGCCGCCGGCCGCCACGCCGCGCCCCATGCCGAGCAGGCCACCCCAGGACCGACCACGCATGGCCGCGTTTCTCGACCCGGTGGGCTCAGCAGAAGTCGGAGCCGCCGTCCACGTTGATGTTCGCGCCGGTCATGTAACTGTTGTGGCGGGACGCGACGAACGCGATCACCCGGCCGACCTCGTGCGGCAGCCCCGCGCGCGGCAGGAAGGCGGGGTGTCCCACAAGTTCCGTGATGCCACGCATCACCGCGTATGGATCCTCGGGATCGACGCCGTTACGCCTCGCCCATCCGGCCAGGCTGTCGGAGAGAACGGCGCCCGGCGACACGGTGTTCACCAGGATCTCGTCGTCGGCGAGGGACTGCGCCAGGTTCTTGGTGACGCTGGTAACCACCGACTTGGCCGCGGTGAAGGCGACCAGCGACGGCGACTGCCGCTTGGTGGACTGCGCCGAGAGGTTCACGACCCGGGCCCACTCCGCCGCGCGCAGCAGCGGCAAGGCGGCCCGGACACAACGGATCATGCCCAAGGCACCGGCGTCGACCGCTCTGCGCCAGTCATCGTCGGAGAGCTCCTCAAAGCGTCCACCAACGCTCGGACCAGCCGTGTTCACGAGGATGTTCAGCGCGCCCCATCGTTGGCGGACGAGCTCGAACGCGGCGGTCACCTCGACAGGGTTGGTGATGTCGGCCAGTAGCGCCACCGCGTCCGGGGCGCCCAGCGCGATCAGGCGCGCGACGGTCTTGTCCGCGTCCGCGCGGCGACGGGCGAGCACGCCGACCTTCGCGCCCTCGGCGGCGAGGCACTCCGCCGCCGCCCGCCCCATGCCCCTGCTGCCACCTTGCACGACGGCCGTCGCGTCGGCCAGACCAAGATCCATGCTGCTCCTCCCGGGGCAAGGCTCCTACCGCGGCCTGATGACCGCGACGCCGCCGCTCGCCACGGGCTGACGGCAGATTGAAGCGATGGGAGGGCGGTTCCGGGTCCGAACCGCCGCCGCTGGAGCCGTCGATGCCCGTCCTGACGGGCGCCTCCCGGGCCTTGACTGTAGGCCCACCAGACTCCAAAGTAAACGAGACAGTCTCATATCATTTCGTGGTCGGTGGTGCCGGAGAAGCCGCGGTCCCGACCATGATCTCGGCGTCACGCCGACGGACCGGTCGGCGAAGACCCGAGAACCGGCCACTGGCGCCCGCGTCGCAGGAACACCTCCTACGCGGCGCGGCAGCGGACGAAGGTGGTCACCTCTCGGTGGCCCGACCAGCCATCCAGCCAGGTCGACCTCAACTTCCCAGCCACTCACTGAAGTAGGCGCTGACACGGCCAGAAGGAGGCGCTGTGGAGAGCTTCGCTGTGGGCGCGCCCGATGGGCCGGCGGCAGCCGCGAGGCCAGCAGCCGGCTCGGCGTGGCCACGGCAACGGAGCCAGCGCGGTGTTCTCTCCAACCTCTTCCGGATGGATCTGCCGACCTTCGAGAACGACGCCGTGCGCATAGGGATGAGCACGGGGCCGTGGAGCACCTGGCCAGCCGGCGAGCCCTCCCTCGGCGCGCTCGGCGCCGCGATCGACAACGCCGTCGGTCTCAGCGTGCTGCGGGCCAGGCCACCGGGACACGGGTCGGTCACCGCGGAGCTGTCCGTGGATGTGCTCAGACCGGACGGCCTGCGTAGCGGCCGGCTGGTGACGGTCGGCCGGCTCATCCACATCGACAGCAGGGGCGGATACGCGCGCTGCGAGGTTCTCGACGGCGCGCACGCGGCCGTCGTCGTAGGCACCGCCCGGTTCCAGTTCGTGGTGTCTCCCGGCTCACCGGCGGCGAGGCCCGAGCCGGCGTCACGACGGCCACGGGCAGCGTCGGGCGAGGGACCGCCGGCGCGCTGCCACGACGTCGCGGACCTCCTCGGCGCCAGCGTGGAGCCAGGCCCGCGCCTGGCGCGTGTCGTCATCGAGGACCCCTCCCGGCTGTACAACTCCAGCCGCACAGTGCACGGCGGCATCCTCTTCTGCGTCTCCGAGCTCGCCGCCAGCGCCATCACGCCGTCAGACGAGGGAAGCGCCAGCCGCACCACGTCGGTGCGTATGAACTTCCTTCGCCCCGGCAGCCTTGACGACGCGTTGGTGGTGACCGCCGAGGTGATCCACCACGGCCGCACGACGACCGTATGCCGCGTGACGGCGGGCAACCTCGCCGGGAGGACGTACACGGTCGCCACCGTCACCCGGCTGGCCTCAGGCGGCGCCGCGGCGCACTAGGGCGTATCTCGTGGATCAATGGCACCGGATAGTCTTCATGATCCATGGTTGGTCGGCATGAGATCACCGACAC
>NZ_JADWYU010000171.1 GCF_016786325.1 Frankia nepalensis
CTCGTCGGCGGGGCCGCGCCCGCTGGACTGGGTGCTCAAACGGCACCCCGCCGACTTCGGGCTGAGCTGACCGGCCCCGGGGCCGGGGGGGGGGGGGGGCGGGGGGGGGGGGGGGGGGGGGGCGGGGGGGGGGGGGGGGGGCCCCCCCCCCCACCCAGCGCCGCGCCCGCGGCCGACGTGCTGGGACCGGTCGCGAAGGCGTCCGGCGCCCCGGTGCGGATCGGGCTCATCTCTGACGGGAAGTCGTCGATCATCGATCAGTCCGTCGAGTTCGAGGTCGGCGAGGCCACCGTGAGCTACCTCAACGAGCATCGTTCCGGCATCGCGGGACGGCCGATCGAGCTGGTGACCTGCGAGGCGCAGTCCGATCCCGCGAAGACGGCTGACTGCGCCAACGAGATGGTCGAGCAGGACGTCGCCGCCGTGGTCGTCGGCGGCGTCGCCGCGCAGGAGGCCGCGTGGACGCCGCTGCACGACGCGGGCGTGCCGGTGGTCCTCTACTCGACCGGCACCCCGGCGCTGCTCGCCGACGCGAAGAGCACGTTCACCTTCGCCGACCCGGCCTTCGGGATCATTGGTTTCCCGCTCGAACTCGCGAAGAAGTCGGGGGCCAAGAAGGTCACCGCGGTGGTGATCGACGTGCCAGCCGCGAAGGGGTTGCTCGAGGCCAGTGCGCCCGCGGCCTACGAGAAGGCGGGCATCGAATTCGAGATGGTCGCCGTCGCGCCGGGCACGGCCGACATGACCCCGCAGATGCAGCAGATCGCGGCCGGCGGCGGCGAGGCGTTCATCCTGGGCAACGACTCGTTCTGCATCAGCGCGCTCAATGGTCTGCGAGCGGTCGGGTTCACCGAATCGATCTCGGCCGTCGGGCAGTGCATCACCGACGCGACCCGCACCGCCGTCCCCGGCGACACCCTCAAGGGCATCGCCCTCGCCGCCACCGCACCGCTCGGCACGGACAATCCGTCGACCCGTTTGTTCAACGCCGTCGCGGCCGCCTACGGCAAGGGCATCGACACCAGCAAGATCGCTGGAATCAACACCTTCATGGCGGTCGCCGGACTCCAGGCGGCGGTAGCGGAGCTCACCGGCGACGTCACGCCTCAGACGGTCAATGCCGCGATCAAGTCGATGAAGCAGACGGAGCTTCCTGGCTCGGGCGGGCAGCAGTTCCAGTGCGGTGGCAAGGCGGTTCCCGCCTCCCCGGCCGCCTGCGTACGCGGCGGTCTGATCACCACCCTCGACGACAAGGGGCAGCCCACGACCTACGAGGTCGCTGGCGCCTAGCTGGCCCAGGACCGGCCTTGGGCCCGGTCATCGGTCCGCGAGTGCGGACCGATGGCACCTGATGCGGGCTCACCACCCGCTTGCAGAAAGGCACATCGTGACGCCGAGAAGTGGTCGACTTCAGGGCAAGGTTGCATTCATTACCGGCGCGGCGCGTGGCCAGGGACGCTCCCACGCAGTGGCGCTCGCCCGCGAGGGCGCCGACATCGCGGCGCTCGACCTCGCAGACCAGATCGAGTCCGTTCCCTACCCGATGGCGACTCGCGAGGATCTGGACGAGACGGTCTCGCTCGTGGAGCAGGCGGGCGGGCGCTGCCTGCCCATCGTCGCGGACGTCCGTGACATTCACGCCATGGACCGGGCCGTCAAGGAGACCCTCGCCGAGCTCGGCCGCATCGACATCGTGCTGGCAAACGCCGGCATCCTCCATATCGGCCAGCAAGGCGAGGGTCTCGACGAGTCGACTCGCAACTGGGCCGACGCGGTCGGTGTGATGTTGACCGGTGTCTTCAACACCATCCGGGTGACCGCGCAGCCGATGATCGACCAGGGAGACGGCGGGTCGATCGTCATCACCAGTTCGACGGCTGGGCTGTCCGGCATGCTCGACGGCACCGGCGGCATCGCCGGTTACACCGCGTCCAAGCACGGCGTGATCGGCCTGATGCGTGGCTATGCCAAGCTGCTCGGGCGCCACAGCATCAGGGTCAACTCCGTCCATCCGATGGGCGTCGCGACGCCGATGGTGATGAACGACCAGTTCGCCCAGCTCTACGCGAACCCCGAAAGCGCCAAGATCCTCGACGTCGCGCCGCGGCTCCTGCCGATCAACATCCTGGAGGCGGCCGACGTGAGTAACGCGATCGTCTGGCTCGTGTCGGACGACGCGCGCGCGATCACCGGGATCACCCTGCCCGTCGACGCCGGCGTCACCAGCCCCTGAGCTCCTCGCCCAGCTTGGCCGTCTCCCAGACGGCGTGGACGACGGGCGTCCTCTGATCTTCCCCGCCTCGCCGATCTCGGCATTCGGGACGAACCAGCGAAACGAGGTACCCATCTATGCGGCACTACGGCCTGCGCCGCGGCGCGGCATCCCGGAGAACGGTGGCGGCGCGCCCGGCGGCGATTCGTCTGGGCGCGCTGGCCGGTGGGCTGGCCGCGAGCCTGCTCCTGGTGTCGGCCTGTGGCGGTGGCGGTTCGGCCGCGCCGGGTGACGGCGGCGAGGCCACCAGCGCCGTACCCGCGGCAGAGGTGCTGGGGCCGGTGGCGAAGGCGACCGGCGAGCCGGTGCGGATCGGGCTCATCTCCGACGGGAAGTCGGCCATCCTTGACCAGTCGGTCGAGTTCGAGGTGGGCAAGGCGGCCGCGCGCTACCTCAACGAGCATCGCTCGGGGATCGCGGGCCGGCCGATCGAGCTGGTGACCTGTGAGGCGCAGTCCGATCCCTCCAAGACCAGCGACTGCGCCAACAGCATGATCGAGCAGGACGTCGTCGCCGTGGTCGTCGGAGGGGTCGCCGCGCAGGAGGCGGCCTGGACGCCGCTGCACGACGCGGGAGTGCCGACAGTGCTGTACTCCACCAGCACTCCGACGCTGCTCCGCGACGCCGAGAACACCTTCGTGCTCGCCGACTCGACCTTCGGGACCGTCGGGCTTCCGATCGAGCTCGCCAAGCAGGCGGGGGTGAAGAAGGTCACCGCGGTGGTGATCGACGTGCCGGCGGCCAAGGGGGTGTTGGAGGCGAGCGCGCCCGCGGCCTACGAGAAGGCGGGTATCGACTTCGAGATGGTCGCCGTCGCGCCGGGCACGGCGGACATGACGCCGCAGATGCAGCAGATCGCGGCCGGTAGCGGTGGCGTGTTCATCCTGGGTAACGACTCGTTCTGCATCAGCGCCCTCAACGGCCTGCGGGCCGTCGGGTTCAGCGGGCAGATCTCCGCCATCGCCCAGTGCATCACGGACGCGACCCGCACCGCCGTCCCGGGCGACATGCTGAAGGGCATCAGCCTCGCCGCCACGGCGCCGCTCGGCACGGACAATCCGTCGACCCAGCTCTACAACGCCGTCGCCGCCACCTACGGCAAGGACATCGACACCAGCAAGATCGCCGGAATCAACACCTTCATGGCGGTCGCCGGCCTGCAGGCGGCCCTGGAGGACCTCACCGGCGACGTTACGCCGGCGACAGTCCTCGCGGCCATCAAGGCGATGCAGCAGAAGGAGCTGCCCGGCGGCGGTGGCCAGCGGTTCCAATGCGGCGGGAAGGCGGTCCCCGCCTCGCCGGCTGCCTGCGTCAGCGGCGGCCTGATCACCGAACTCGACGACAAGGGACAACCCACGACCTACGAGGTCGCCGGAGCCTAGCCAGCCAGGAACCAACCTCGTCCGGCCACCGGTCCGCTGAGCGTGGACCGGTGGTCGCCCGGGCAGCACACCCAGCCCCGCCCGGCCTGCCGCCACCGCACCTCACGGCTGATGCTGACCCGTGGTCGCGGCTCACGGCCTTCGACGAACGCGCCCGCGCCGCCTGACGCGCCACCACCCCCAGGCCGCGCATGCTCTGGCGCCTCGAAAAGCACAGCGCCCGAATTTGACCTTCTCCCGGAGGTATCCAGCCGATGACCCGTCAACGATTACGGCCCGGCAAGGCGGCGGTCGCGACCACGCTCGCGCTGCTGGTCGCGGCGCTCGCCGGCTGCGCGGGCGACTCGCCGGACGCGGGCGGTGACGGGGCGGGTGGCTGCGTCTCGCCAGGTGTCACGGCGGACACGATCAGGATCGGGCTCCTCTACCCGGACAGCGGCGCCGTCGTCGGCGGCTTCCAGGCCACGCCCAGCGCGGTGGCGGCCCGGATCGAGGCGGCCAACGCCGCCGGCGGCGTCAACGGACGTGAGATCGTCATCGACTGGCGTGACGACCAGGGCGCCCCGGACGTGTTCTCCCTGGCCGCCCGTGACCTGCTGGACGAGAGCGACGGCCAGGCCGTCTTCGCCCTGCTGGCGCAGACGATCGCGCTGAACCCTGCCTCCTTCGACTGGCTGGCCAAGGCGGGGGTCCCGGTCGTCGGCGTGGCCACCTCGGCGGAGTGGAGCAACTACGCGAACGCGTTCCATTTCGGCAATCTCTTCAACAAGGCCCAGCCGGTCACCACCTACGGCCGGTTCGCCAAGGCACAGGGCGCGAGCAAGGTGTTCGTGCTGACCGACCAGCAGGTCCAGGCGTCGGCCAGCCTGGCCCTCCAGCTCGGCCCGAGCCTGCAAAGCCAGGGCATCCAGGTGGTCGGCACGCTGGACATCACCCAGGGCATCTCCAGCCCCGCCCGGGTGGCCGACGCGATCCGGGACAGCGGAGCCGACGGTGTCATCGGGACGATCCGGGCCAGCTCGTTCTACGAGCTCTACCCCTTGCTGCGACCGCTGCGGCTCAAGCTGGCAATGAACGCGACAGGCTACGACCCGGACCTGCTGCGCACGCAGGGCCAGGCCCTGGCGGGCCTGACCGTCTCCGTCCTGTACTCGGCCTTCGGGACCGAGGCGATGAACACCTACCTGCGCAACGCCGACACCTACGCGCCGGAGCTGATCCACCCCCAGGACGATCTGGCGCTGGCCGGGTATGTCGCCGCCGACGAGATGCTGCTCGGCCTCAACCTCGCCGGGGACTGCCCCACCCGGGAGCAGTTCGTCGAGAACCTGCGCCAGGTGCCCGACTACACCGCGGGCGGCCTGATCCCACCGAACGACCTGAGCCGCCCGACCGACCCGGCCAGGTGCTTCAACTTCGTCCAGGTGAGCCCGTCCGGCGACCAGTGGCAGGTCATCGCCGACCCGGCCCGGTCAGACGGCTTCTGGTGCGGCGACGTGATCGCGACCACCACCGGCTAGTACACCAGGGCCCGCCTGGCTGGTCGGATTGTGCAGACCACCAGCCCCATCCGGGCAGTGCGGAGCGCGACGCCCGCACAGATCGCCGAGGAGGACCGCGGTCCTACCAGTTGACCGGGCCCGCCGGGTGGTCGCGGGTCAGGTCTGCCGCGCGGCGGCCCGGTTCACCCAGCCCTCGTAGTCGGTCGCCTTGCTCAGCAGTTCCTCGCGCGCGACGTCGGAGTCGAGGATCAGGAAGCGTTCGCTGTCGATGGCGGCCACCAGTCGGTCGGCGACCTGCTCGGGCCGCGGCGCGGCGCGCAGCGCCGGATGGTCTTCCGGAAGGCCGTTGACTAGAAGCATGGGGGTCAGCATGGCGCCGGGGCAGAAGCAGGAGACCTTGATCCCCTTCGGCCGGTAGGTCACCGCGAGCCACTCGGAGAGCGCGAGGGCCGCGTGTTTCGACACCGAGTACGTCGCCTTGTCGACCTGTGTGGACAGAGCGACGAGGGAGGCCGTCTGCAGAAGGTAGCCGTCGCCCCGGTCGAGCATCGCGGGCAGGACCGCCCGCGCGGCGTACACATGCGACATCACGTGGAGCAGCCAGGCGCTGTCCCAGCGGGCGTTGTCCTGGATCTCGCCGGGCTGGCGGGGACCAGCGACGCCGGCGTTGCTGAACCAGAGGTCGATCTCCCCGTAGGCGGAGCGTGCCAGCCTGGCGACGGCCTGGACCCCCTTCCTCGGCGCTGATGTCGGCCACCAGGCCGACCCCGCCGACGGCCGCCGACACACGTTCCACGCCGGCCGGGTCGATGTCCGTGACGACGACCTTGGCCCCCTCCGCGGCGAAGCGGTGCGCGCACGCCTCACCGAGCCCGCCGCCCGAACCCGTGATCACGACGACCTTGTCCTTGAGCCGCATGGTTCGGCCCCCTCCTTTTACCCGGCGCGGCCGCGCGCCGCCGCGGGCTCCCGCACTCCTACGTTCCCGGCTCCCACGAAAGTCGGCAGATCACGGCACCGTCGGTCTTCGCCTGGACTACGCGGTCGGCGTCCCAGCCGAGCGACTCCTGCACGGCGTCGGATGTGGTGGCTGTCAGGTGGGCAGGGCGGCGGCCATGTCGTCGAGAACCGGCAGAACCAGGTCCCGCGGCAGCTCCTCGAGGCGGACGCTCAGGCGCCGCACGCCGATTTCCGCCGCCCGCTCGATCTCCCGCGCCAACTCGTCACGTGAGCCCCGGGCGAGGAAGCAGCAGATCTCCGGGGCGCCGGCGCGCCCGGCGTCGTTCCACCTGACACCCAGCTCCTTCACGGCTGCCGCGACCGACGCGGTCACCCCGATGCCGGCGGGGATCCAGCCGTCGGCCCACCCCACGATGCGGGCGAGGTTCCGCTCGGTGGGCCGGCCGCCCAGCAGCACCGGCGGGCCACCCGGCCGCGCGGGCTTGGGCCAGGACAACGAGGGCGACAGACGCCGGTACCGGCCCTCGTAGGACGCGACCTCCTCGGTCCACAGCGCCCGCATCAGCGCAACCGTCTCCTCGACCACCTGGAAACGCTGTTTCACCGGGACACCGTGGTCCTGCATTTCCTGCTGGTTGTAGCCGAACCCGACGCCGAGGACGACCCGCCCGCCGCTGAGATGGTCCAGCGTGGCGATCGCCTTGGCCAACGCGATGGCATCGTGCTGCGCGACGAGGGATACGGCCGTGCCGATTTCCAGAGAGGTCGTCGCGGCGACGAACGCGCCGGCGATGTACGGGTCGAGCGTCCGCTGATAATGCTCCTCGACACTCCATCCCTCGACGAGCGCGCGGCTGTCGACCGGAATGTGTGTGTGCTCGGGGAGGGATATCGACCCCAGTCCGCGTGCCTCCACCTCCGCGGCCAGTTGGACGACGGACATCGATCGATCCGTCGCCACCGGGTGAACACCCACGACGGGGAAGGAGCGCGCCTCGCCCGAACCTGATCCCTTCAAACCGCTCTCGCCCCCTTCGGGCTCGCGCTCGTGGCGGGTTTCCGCGCACTCCCGCTCCGAGTGAAGCGGGATGAGATCTTCACGTCGGCCGGGACCGCTCCAACTCCAGGGGGAGCCCGACCAGGCCATCGCACCTTGACAGTAAATCATATTTTGCTATAGCAATGGTGTGGTTCGCTGCGCCTGACGGCATCCGGGCGGGAACGCGACGTCCGCCAGCCAGGTGCAGGGAGTACGGCTTGCCCATCGCTCAACTGGGCGGCGAGTGGGCCCGCGTCGAGATGGGTTCGCCTCGGTCGACGTCGGCCACCTGCGCTGGAGGGCCGCGGGTGGGTTGGCGACCTGGGGCGGCGAGCCGAGAAGCGGGGCTGACGTGTCGAGTGGAGAAGCAGATGGTGACTGATGATCCGGTGGCGGGTCGCGCCGCCCACCCGGGCGGTGCGACCCGCCAGCCTCCGGTCGACGTCCGCTGCCTCTCGCACCTGGGCATGACCGTGTCGGACGTGCCCGCCTCGGTCGACTTCTACGACGTCTCGGAGCTGGCCGCGCTCCGCAGGACCCACGACTTCGACGCGGCCACCTCCTCGGCGTTCTTCGGAGACCCCGAACCGCGCCTGTACACCGCCTTCCACGGCAGCTCGGCGGCGAACCTGTCCGGAATCAACGACCCCGAGCTCAACCAGGCCCTGCTGGACGGCCGGACCGCGACGTCGGAACCGGACCGCAAGGTCGCCTACGACAAGGTGCAGGCGCGGCTGACCGAACTGGCCCCGGTCGCGTTCTTCATCCGCGCGGAGCCGGCCGTCATCGCCGGCAAGAAGGTCAGCGGCCTCGTGCAGTACGGGCTCGGCTCCCTGCTGCCCTCGGAGATCTGGCTCCAGAAGTAGGAGGGGCAAGGCGCCCTCGGCCCAGGCCAGGGCCGGGACCGGCCGGTCGTGAGAGACCTCGGGGCCGGTGGGCGGGTCACCCCGGGATGCCTGGCTGGCGGCGTTCGCGCCGCCAGCCAGGCATGGCGACTCGCTCAGCCCGGGGGCGTCGCGGGCCGAGGGCGGCCACGTCGTCGGGCAGATCCTTGACGCACACAACGATCACTGCGGCGCCGTCGGGTTCTCCGCCTCCTACGAACTCGTGAGGAGAGAGGCCCTGGGAGACCGTGGCCGCGGCGCTGCCTCCGAAGCCCTGGCGGCGTAGCAAGCGCGAGCGGCGGAACCGAAACCCTGGAAGGGCTGTGAACGTGACGACGGTGGGAATCGCGACAGGCGCGGGACGCGGAATGGGACGGGCGTGCGCCGCGCGGCTCGCCGACACGGTCGACGTGTTGCTGTTGGTCGACCGTGACGAACGGGCCGCGGCCGAAACGGCGGCAGTTCTCTCCGGCTCTGAGCGGCGAGCTCAGGTCAACGTCGTCGCGCTGGACATCACCGACGGCGACGCGGTGAGGGGCCTGGCGTCGCGGGTATCCGAACTGGGCCGGCTGCGCGCTGTCGCGCACGCCGCCGGCATCTCACCGACGATGGGGGACTGGCGCCAGATCCTGACCGTCGACCTCGTCGGCAGCGCCCTGCTGACCGAGGCGCTCGCGCCGCTCGCGACCGCCGGCACCGCCGTCGTGTGTTTCGCCTCCATGGCGCCGCTGCTCGAAGGAGGACGCGGGAATCCCGACGCCGAAACGGTCCTGGGCGACCCGCTCGACCCACACTTCCTGGAGCGGCTGCACGCCGCGCTGGGACTGGTGATCGAGAGTCCGGGGATCGCCTATACCTGGGCCAAACGGGGCGTGTACCGGCTCGTCGAACGCGAGGCGGTGCGGTTCGGCCGCGCCGGCGGCCGGATCTGCTCCGTCTCGCCTGGCATCATCGACACGCCCATGGGGCGGCAGGAGGCAGCGTCCCGCTCGACCAACGACCGCCTGGCGCGGCGGACACCGCTTGGGCGCGAGGGCCACCCCGACGAGGTCGCGTCCGCCGTGGCCTTCCTCCTGTCCGACGAGGCGAGCTTCATCAACGGCATCGACATCCTCGTCGACGGAGGCGTGGTCGCTGCCCTGCGATCCGCCCGGCCCGCCGGGTCGGAACAGTCAGCCCTGCTGCCCAGGTGATGACCGGCGGGCCGGCCCGATCCGGCGGGCTGGCCAGGAGACCACGCAACGGGCTCGCCGGAGCCCGTCACATCGCCGGATCGATCGCACCGCGACAAGCGGTGAACTGATCGAACATTCGATCAGTAACGCGCCACATGGTGCCGCTGAACGCGCGGGCAGAACTGGAATCCGCAAGCCCGACCAACTCCACGAATCCTGTGACGAGTGGTGTGGGCGGCTGCCGCCCGTGAACCTGTGGCCTGAATGAACCGAACGAAAACGGCAGAGAGGAGAAAGCTGTGATGTCGCCAAAGGGTTCTTCCGGGACAAGGGCGAAACGGGGGGTGTTGGTCATGGGCTTAGGCCTGAGTCTGGGCCTGGTCTTACCCGTCTCGGTGAGCAGCGCGCAGACGGGCCCCGCCGCCGACGTCGCAAGGGGTGGCCCCAAGGGGATCGTCGAGGTCAACGTCGCGAATGTCCCGGGCCGGGACAACGGGCAGCCCGCCGTGGCGGTCAGCCCGAAGAACCGGAACAACGTGGTCGTCGTCTCGACGAACCACAGGCAGGGCGTCGGCACGTCCGACAAGTACCACTGCTTCGTCGCCTACTCCAGGGACGGAGGCGAGAACTGGACAGAGACGCCCTGGCCCTATGGCAATCGAGCCATGTGCGGTGACCCGAACCTGGTCGTCGACGCACACGGGATCTTCTACCTCGCCTTCAACCGGTTGGGCTGCGAGCCAGGCGTGCCTACAACCGGGTCACCCGGCAACTGCAACGGGGTTCCGAACCACGTGGGGGTCGCCAGGTCGCTCGACGGCGGCCGCACCTGGTCGACTCCCGTGGACACGCCCCTGGTCATCTCCAGCACCCCGAGGCTGAGGGTGGACACGGCCACCGGCTGGGTCTACGCGATCGGCGGATCCGCGCCTTCCGCCCCGCACGCGGTCTCGATCAGCAAGGACCGCGGTCTCACCTGGGGCCCGGCGGGCGTACTTCCTTCGCAACCGCTGGGGAACCAGGTCGCCGTCCACGACAAGATCCTGGCGACGGCGACGGGGATGACGGTGGTCAACGGCACTCAGCTCGTGCCGGCGCAGCCGACGTTCTATGTGAGCCGCGACGGCGGGCAGACCTTCACCTCCTCCCCGGTGACCAACAGCGCGGGCACCCCGGTGCCGCCGGCCGACGGCGCGCTGGTGCCAAACCCGGGAGCCGGGGTGACCGATCCCATTCCCTGGGTCACGGCCGACCCCACCCGCTCGGGTCGCTTCGCGGTCCTGCTGCCCAGGGGCGACAACCTGGAGGTGTACACCACCAAGGACGCCGGCCGGACGTGGACCGGCCCGACCGTGATCGCCGCTCCGGGCGCCGCCAAGCCGTGGATCGAGTACGGCTCGACGGGCCTGCTCGGCGTCATGTGGCGGACCGCCGCCGTCGACGTGTTCTCCGTCGTCTCGTTCGACGGCGGAAAGAGGTTCAGCAAGCCGGTGAAGGTCAACCGCGTGGCCCAGCCCTACGGCTCCGACCCCTCCGGGCGCATCGAGGGCGACGAATGGTCCCGGATCACCCTGGACGGCAAGTACGCCTACATCAGCTGGTCGGACGCCCGCGCCGGCGGCAGCGACATCGACGGCATCGTGAGCCGGGTTCCGGTGTCGCGCTACTGATGCGGCCGCTGCCGGCCATGCGGTGACCTCGAGGGCGAGCAACCGAGGCTTCACCCAGCCCTGACGCGGCCACGGAGGTCGCGCCGGACCGGCTCTCCATGAGCCAACTCGAGAGGGCCCGGGGCGGGCAACCCCCGGGCCCTCTCGAGACCAGGCCGAGGAGATTTCGACCATCCGGTTCTTCGCGCGGGAGGCCAGGGCTGATCAGGCCTGGCCTCCCGTCGTCATACGTCGCAGGTCTTACTCGGCGGAAAAACTAGCCCGCGGCCTCATGCGCCCGCGGCCGGTTATCGGCATGAATGGTGCTGTCAGGAGGAACGCGGCGAGGACCGCACGCCACCGGACGCCCGGACCGAGCGACCGCCTTTCCTGTGATCCGTCGAAACGCTGGTCCCGAAGACCGCGGTGTGATTGGTGGAACCCGGCAGCGAGGCCTCGCATTGATGGGGAGATCTCGACCAGCCAGGCCGCGCTCATCCCCGCTCGCCCCGCTCCGCTGGTAGCCTGAAATCATGTCGACACTCAGATTGGGCGGCGCTCTCGTCGACCGCGTGGCCGAGCAGTCGCTTCCGGTTCCGCTCGGCCTCCTCACCGACGACGCGGCGTTCCTCTCCCGCCGGGTCGCCCAACTGCCCGGCGGATTCCTGGACCAGGAGTCGATGACCTTCCGGTTCTCGAGTCACAGCTGGGTGCTGGTGGTTGACGGACTCACCGTGCTCATCGATCCCTGCACCGGCAACGGCCGCAAGGGACGAGGACCCTATTTCGACGACCTGGAGGTGCCGTTTCTGGAGCGGCTCGCCGAGGCCGGAGCGCCCGCCGACACCGTTGACATCGTCTTCTGCACCCACCTTCATCACGACCACTGCGGCTGGAACACGACGCAGGTCGACGGGACCTGGGTGCCGACCTTCCCCAACGCGACCTACCTGTTCGTCGACCAGGAGTACCGGCGGTGGGACACCGCGAATCCGGACGAGCACCCCAACGACTTCAATCCCAGCACCTTCGACGAATGCGTGCGCCCGATCGTCGACGCGGGCCTGGCCAAGGTCATATCCACACCCTACGTAGTCTCACCGAGCCTGACCGTCGAACCCGCGCCAGGTCACACGGTGGGGCACACGATGGTCCGCCTTGATTCCGACGGTGTGCTCGCGTACTTCAGCGGAGATGCATTTCACCATCCGGTCCAACTGACTCGACCAGAGCTTCATCTGCCCGGGTGCGATGATCTGGCCACCGCGATCGCCACCAGACAGAGCCTGGTACGGCGAGCGCTTGACGAGGGCGCGTTTCTGTTCCCAGCCCATTTTCCCGCGCCGCACTACGGCCATTTGGCCGACGATGGAGAAGAAGTGTACTTCGTGCCCGGCGGCGCACCGAACGCCGATGACCCGCGGGCCGCCACAGGAGTCCAGAATCTCGAATAGCCTCGACCACCGCTAGTTGGGGATGGGGGTGGTGCCGAGGACCTTGTATTCGGCGGGCTGGCCCTTGTCGTCGAGGGTGGTCGACAGTCCGCCGCGGACGCAGACGGCTGGAGAATCGGGGACGGCCTTGCCGTTGCAGCGGAACCTGATACCGCCTCCGCCGGGCAGTTCGGTCTCCTTCATGGCCTTGATGGTCGAGGTGATGGCGACCGGGGTGATGTCACCGGTGATGCCCTGTGTCGCTGTCTGGAGGCCGGCGAGGAGCATGAACATGATCATGCCGTCCTGGTTGCTGAGGTCGATGTCCTTGCCGTAGGTCTCGGCGACCGTCGTGAAGAGCCGCATCGAGGGGCTGTCCGGGCCGACTGGCGCGCTGGCGCTGATGACCATGCCCTTGAGGGTGTCGCCGAGGACCGACTTGCGGGTGGCATCGGTGATGCACTGGGAGATGCCGCTGATGGTGCCGGTGAAGCCAACAGCCCCCAGGCCGTTCATGGCGCTTATGCAGAAAGCGTCGTTGCCGATGATGAACACCTGGTCCGAGCCGTTCGCGACGACCTGCTGCATCTGGGGCGTCATGTCGGCGGTACCGGGGGCGACGCGGACAAGTTCGTAGCCGATGCCGGCCCTCTGGAACAGCGGCGGGGCGACCTCCTGCGCGGAGTGCAGGGCCGCGGGGACGTCGACGACGATCGCGGAGACCTTCTTGTTGCCCGCGTCCTTGGCGACCTGGATCGCCAGTTCGACGAAGCCGAAGGTCGGGTTGCCCAGTACGAAGGTCGTCGGGCTGGCCAGCAGAGCTGGCTCGCCCGAGCTGTAGAGCATGACGGGGACCTTGGCGTCGTTCAGCGGCTTCCACGCGGCCTCGACGACGGCGGAGGTGCCGATGAGGACGGCGGAGACACCATCGTCGACCAGTTGGTTGCCGCAGTCGGCGGCCTTGGACAGGTCGCTGAGGGTCTCGCAGACCGTCACCTCGATGGGCCGCCCGCCGATCCCGCCCTTGTGCTCGTTGAGGTACTCGACGACGGCCGGGATGACCCGCTTGTCGTTGGTGTGGTCGGCGGTCGGGCTGGCGCCCTCCGTGATCACACCGATCCTGACCGGTGCGCCGGTCGCCTTGTCGATCGGGCCAAGAACGTCCGCGGCGGCCGCGGAGTCGCCCGCCGCAGGGGTGGAGCCGTTGTCGTCGGAGCCGCTGCCGCAGGCCGAGACGAAGGCCAGGCTCGCGGCCAGGACGGTGACACCGGCGAGCCGTAACCGGGTCGGGCGGGTGGATGATCGCATGGATGCGATGGCCGGGAGTGGACGGGTTCCCGCCCCTCGGCCGGTCGTTTGGCGAGTGTGCGACATGTCTTGACCTTTCGTGGGATGGTGAACAATTGCGAAGGTCGCCGTGGTGTTTGCCCGTGTTGGCTGGCGCCTCGTGGGGTGATGCATCTTTGGATTCCTGTTCGCTCGTGGCGACTTGCGCTCAGGTCGGCCGTGGGGCTGGGCGCGAGGTTGTTCCTGATCGCCGGGGTCGCGGTGTGCAGGCACGTAACCGGCGTGAGGGCTGCCGGCGGTTCCTGTGTCCTTAACCCGCTGGTTCCGAATGGGAGGAGGTGTGCGCCGACTGGCGCAGCTACGAGAAAAGTGGCACGGCTGGAGCCGGAGCGGAGAACAAGACTGCCTGCGTGAGACAGGTTGTCACGGAGTGCCCGCGAGGGAAGTCGCGGGTGGCTCACAACCTCGCTCTTGTGAGTTCGCCGACGTCGGTCGATTCGCCGTCGATGTTCGCGAGGAAGACCGTCGCTGGCCGGCATGGGAGATCTGGGTGATGTCGGGACGGGGCGGCGAGGTTCATGGCCACTGACGATGTTTCACGGCGCGCCGCCGGGCAGGAAGCAGACCTCGCTGTCGTCGAGACCTAGCCGGCCGTAGTGTGGTGACGGGAAGTGGGCTGGCAGGACAAACGCCGATTCTTCCTGGAGGCGTTTTACCAGGGATCTGCGGGTTTCGGTCGCCACGGCCAGGTCGTCACAGCCCGGAAGGTGTAATTCCGGCCGGGCGAACTGGACAGGGTGGTGGAAGGCGTCGCCGGTGAAGTAGGCGCGTACCCCCTCGGACACCAGACGCAACATGGCGTGCCCGGTGGTGTGTCCCGCGGCCGGCTCGATCGTCAGACTCGACGATATCTGGTACGGCGGTGCGACGACCCTGGCCTGTCCGGCTGCCACCACCGGCCGCACACACTGGTCGAAGACGTTCGGGTTGAACGTGTTCGGATTCCGGGACGGGTTCGCCGGGTCCCAGCGGCGGTACTCCTCCTTGGTGAAGAGGTAGACCGCGTTCGGGAAGGTCGGGACCCAGCGTCCTTTGTCCAGCCGCACGTTCCAGCCGCAGTGGTCGTGGTGCAGATGGGTGGAGAACACCAGGTTGACCTTCTCGGCGGGTGCTCCCGCTTCCGCCAGCCGTTCCAGGTACGGCGTGTCAAGGTCGTCGAAGACGGGCGCTTGCCCGAGCCGGCGCCCGTTGCCGGTGCACGGGTCCACCACGACGACCAGGCCATCCACCCGCAGGAGCCAGCTGTGGCATGAGAACTGGAACTTGCCCGAGGCCCGGTCCCAGAACCCGGGAGGCAGCGATCCCACCCGTCGGTCGAGAAGCTCCTCGTCCTGGGTGATCGCGTGGAGCGAGGCGGGGAAGGTCTGCTCTTCCACCCGGTCCACCACCGCGGCACCGATCTTCACCGAGCTCACCTTCGATCTCTTGGGAATGCGCGCGGTGGACGTGTGGCTGGTGGGTTCAGCTGTGTAGCCGGGCCCAGCCGGCCTCGGCGCTGTGCTGGAGGGCCTCGCCCTTGGCGAAGCCGTAGTAGGCGGAGAAGTGCAGGGCGATCTCGTCCATCTCCGGCTTGGTGATGTCGCCTGATCCGAGCGCGGAGCCGACGTGTGTCTGCAGGGGCATGGGGGAGTCGTCGATGGCGACGCAGGCGACGGTGATGATCCGGCGGTCGCGGCGGGTCAGTCCGGGGCGCTGCCAGAGGTGTCCGAAGACGTAGCCGAGGATGCCGGCGTGGGTGTAGGGCGTGTCGGGTGGCGGCGCGGGTAGCAGGTTGACGTCGATGAACTCCTTGACGCCGCGTTCGAGCCGGGCCTCCCAGTCGTTCAGGCCGAGGGTGGCGTTGTCCAGCGCGGGCCAGGGCGTCACCCCTTCGCCGCGTTCGGTCTGGATGCGGGCCCACTGTCGGCGGATCACCCCTTCGACATGGGACGCCTTGGGCCATCCGCAGTACACGGCGAAGTGCAGCACGAACTCGAGGATCTCGGGCAGGGTCAGGTCGCCGCTGCCCAACGCGGCGTAGACGTGGTCGTCGATCGGCTGGGGGGCGTCCGCGGCCGCGACACAGGTCAGCGTGACTAAGCGCCGGTCACGGCGGCTCAGCCCAGGGCGCGCCCACACCTGGCCGAAGACGAACTCACGGGTTGCCTGCTCGAAGGGTGTGCTCGCCGCCGGCGGGTCGACGGTCATGACCTCCCGGTAGGTCCGGTCGGTGACTGAGTCGCTCATGGACGCGCCTCCGCATCAGCGCTGGGTAAGACGGACGGCTGGACTCTAAGACGGTTGACTGCGCGATGTCCAGATGCTTCGATAGCGCCATGCCGGTGGTAGCTCCGTCGACGAAGGAACAGATCGTCCGCGTGGCAGAGAGGCTGTTCGCTCTGCACGGGATCGAGGGGGTCTCGCTGCGCCAGATCGGGGCGGCGGCCGGGAGTGGCAACAACTCGGCGGTGCAGTACCACTTCGGGTCGAAGGACGAACTGATCCGGGCGATCTTCGAGTACCGGCTGGCGTGGCTGCATGAACGGCGCATGCTGCTGATCGCGGAACGCCGTCCGGACGATCTGCGCTCGTGGCTCGAGTGCCAGCTAAGGGTGGTGATGGAGCAGAGCGAACGGCCCGGCAGTCACTACCTGAGCTTTGTCGGGATGCTTCGGCAGTACGGCCGCCGGGACGTTTTTGAGCAGCTGCCGGACGAGATCCGCCAGTCGGCGGTGCGCTTCCAGGAGCGCCTGTCGGGGTTTCTTCCCCACATCGCCCAGCCGCTGCGGCCCCATCGCATCTCCTGGGCGATGACGTTCATGACCCAGGCAGCCGCGGACCGGGAGCTGGCGCGCGCCGCGGACCGGCCGGTGGTCCCTTTTGGCGTCGCGGTCACCGACCTGCTCGACGGCCTGGTCGGTTTCCTCTCGGCCCCGGTATCCCCGGCGACCCTCGCCGCCCTCGACGACACTGATCCGGCCAGCCTGATCTGGCCGCCGTTTCTCTGATGAGACAGGTGACCTTGCGCGATGAGTAGCTCGTGAGCGTTGATCTGAGCGGCGCCGTGGTCGTGATCACTGGTGGTGGTAGCGGCATCGGACGTGCCCCCGCGCGCGCCCTCGCTCGCCGCGGGTGCCCGCGTGGTGATCGCTGACATCGACGCCGGCCGCGCCCCCTGGCAGATACCCGTCGCCCGGCCCACCCCGTCATCTCGCCCGGCCCGCACCGAGCGCGCCGTGTGGGTGAGGCCGCGGCCGGCCACCACGACCCCTTTCCACGAGCGAACCCAGTACATGTACACAGCAGTGGCATCCGAGGAGGTTGTCTGATGGCAGGCAACGAATACGTGAAAGTCGACATGCGCGACGGGCTATTACCGCGGACCGTCGGGGACGAGTACGAGCTCACCGCCCGGGCGCACCGCCCGCGGGCCACCGCGCCGTCGACGGCGGGGCCCGTCCGGGTCTCGGGCGTGGAGTCGCTGACGCGAGGGGGCACCCGATGAGCGCGCCGGTGGTGTCCGCTCCGCCCACCGTCACCGTCGACGTGACCGGGCGCGTGCCGATCGATGGCGACCACCACGTCGCGACGTGGATCTTCCCGCCGCCGGCGCCGACGGACGGCCCGGTGCCGCTGCTGTTCTGCCTTCCTGGCGGCGGCTACACGAAGGCCTACTGGCATCTCGACGTCCCCGGCCGCGCCGGTTACAGCTTCGGCGAGCACCTCGCGGCCCAGGGCATGCTTGTCATCGCCGTCGACCACCTCGCCACCGGCGAGAGCTCACGCCACCCGCGGGCGGCCGAGCTCACCCCCGACGTCGTCGCCGCGGCGAACAACGCGGCGCTGACCGACCTGCTCGAGCGCGCGGCGAAAGGCACGCTCCTGCCCGGCCAGGGGCCGATCGACATCGGACCGATCGTCGCGGTCGGTCACTCGATGGGCGGCATGCTCGCCGTCTTCCAACAGTCGCTACACGGCAGCTTCGACGCGATCGCCCCACTCGGCTACGGCACAGTGGGTCCCTTCGCCGGCCATCTCGTCGGAAACGACCGCACCAAGATCCCCAGCCTGGAGTCCATCATGGTCCCGGCTCGGGCAGGTGCCTTCGACGAACCGTTCCTGTCCGACCGCACCGATCCCGCGATCCGCCACCATTTCTACTGGGACGACGTCCCCACCGACGTCATCGCCGCCGACGACCTCACCAGCACCCACCTTCCCGGCGTGACCGGCCCGCTGTCGATCGTCCCGTTCATCGCCTCCGACCACGCCGGCCGGATCCGCTGCCCGGTCTTCATCGGCCTCGGAGAACGCGACTCCACGCCGAACCACCACGACGAAGCCCGCGCCTACAGCTTCTCCAACGACGTCACCCTGTTCCGGCTCCCGAAGTCCGCGCACTGCCACAACACCGCCGGCACCCGCCACGACCTCTGGAACCGCCTGGCGCAGTGGGTCCGAACGCTGCCGGCCCTCGCCGCCACGCCGTCGGCCTAAGACCGGCCGGAACACCGTCCACGCGGCGTCCGACGAGCACGACAGGAAACCCGCGTGGGTGCACCAACCAGCGCCCCTCGGCCACGGTTGGTCACCCGCCGGTCGGCGACGTCCGGCGTTCCAGCCAGACTCCCGGATCCCTCCACCGCACCGACGGGCGGCGGTTTCCACCTCCGAGCACACCGGTCGAAACGATCGCCGGAAACACCGTCAACGGAACACTCCCAAACGTTCTGATTGACCGGCACGGCGTGGATTACTGCGTCCGGCCACCGCCCAACATCCTTCAAGGAAGCAGACAATGGAACGTGACGTCACGGTCGTGATCGGTATCGGGGCGATGGGACAGGCGATCGCCCGACGTATCGGTCCCGGCACCCAGATTCTGATCGCGGACGTCAAGGAGGCAGTCCTGCGCACGGTCGCCGGGGAGCTGGAGGGCGAAGGCTACGTGGCGGCCACCGCGGTCGTCGATGTCACCTCCCGCGAGTCGGTGACAGCCCTCGCCAGGCACGCGGCCTCCCTGGGGCCGGTCCGGTCCATGGTCCACACCGCCGGGCTGTCTCCAGCCCAGGCTCCGGTACCGGCGGTCCTGGCAGTCGATCTGCTCGGCGTCGCCCTGGTCCTGGAGGAGTTCGCCCACGTCGTCGCCCCGGGCGCGGCGGGCGTCGTGATCGCCAGCATGGCCGGCCACCTCGCCCCGCCCATCGCGCCAGACGTGGCTCGCGCTCTCGCCACGACCCCGGCCAGCGAACTGCTGGCGCTCCCGGCCGCAAGCCCGGACCAGTTTCCCGACAGCGGCCAGGCATACACCTTCGCCAAACGCGCGAACCAGATCCGCGTACAGGCCGCCAGCACCATTTGGGGCGCCCACGGCGCCCGGATCAACTCCATCAGCCCTGGCGTCATCGCCACCCCGATGAGCACCGCGGAACTTGCGACCGACCACGGTGGCCACATGCAGATGATGATCGACGTCTCCAACGCGAAGCGGCTCGGAACACCCGCCGACATCGCCGCTGCCACCGAGTTCCTCCTCAGCCCCGCCGCCAGCTTCCTCTCCGGCACCGACCTGCTCGTCGACGGCGGCGCCGTCGCCGCCATCCAGACAGGAAAGCTCGGCTAACAGAGACACCACGGCCCCGGCCACGATGCCCACAGCGGACCACCATGACGATCCGCTCCCACCAGCCGCAACTAGTCACGGATAGCAGGCGCTCCAGACCAGTCACACACGAAGACCCTGCCAACGCGAACAACCCACGGGCCCAGCGGGAACATGGCGAACGGCCAGCGGCCACCCAGACAGGAGAACATGGTGAAAGTCGGGTTCATCGGACTCGGCAGCATGGGACTGCCCATGGCAGAACGGCTCCAGAACGCGGGGCACGAACTCACCGTCTACGCCCGCCGCGCCGCCTCACTTGAACCGCTGCGAGGCACGAACGCCACCATCGCGGCGACCCCGGCCGCCATGGGCACAGCCGTCGACGCCGTCGGCATCTGCGTCTTCGACGCCGCCGGAGTCGAAGAGGTCATGTTCGGACCGGCCGGCCTGGCCGAGACACTGCGCCCGGGCACCGTCATCCTCGTGCACAGCACCGTGTCGCCGACCCAGATCCGCTCCATCGCCGAACGCGCCACGACCCACCAGCTGCGCGTCCTCGACGCCCCGGTCAGCGGCGGCGCCCCACGAGCCCAGACCGGCGAACTCACCATCATGATCGGCGGAGACACCGCCGCCCTCACCGACGTCAACGATCTCCTGTCGGCGCTGTCCAACCACGTCGTCCACCTCGGCGCGATCGGCGCGGGCTCCCACGCAAAGCTCATCAACAACACCCTGTTCGCCGCCCAGATCACGCTCACGGACGACGCGATGAAGGCCGGCACGGCCCTCGGAGTCGACCCCGCCGGCCTCGCCGCGGTCCTCATGACCAGCAGCTCGGCCTGCATCGCCTCCGGTCTGCGACTACGCGCCGGCTCCACCGCCACCGTTGCCGCCTCACCCGCCGGCCCCCCGCTCGTCAAAGACGTCCACCTGATGACTCAGCTTCTCGGCAACGCCCCCGGCCGCGAACTCATCGACGTCGCGCACCGGTTCACCACCGCCGCCCATCCATGAGCCGCCGCCACCCATCGCCCTCACCGCGGTATGCCAGAGGACTGAGGGTCTCAGCGGGGGTCGGGTGAGCGAGGCGGACTGACCTCACGGGGCTGAAGGCGGGCGACCCGCGCCGAATGATTGATGACGGTGGGGTAGCCGATTGGCTACGGTTGTGCCATGTCGACGATTTCGGCGGCCAGGTTCGATGATCCTTTCTTTTACCTCGACGATCCGAACGCCGTGTTCGCCGAGTTACGCAGGACCGACCCGGTGCACTGGTATGACGACGGGAGGTTCTGGGTCGTCACCAAGTACGACGACATCCGCTCGATCTCCACACACCCGGAGCAGTTCACGTCGTCACGGATCGCGATCCTCATGGATCTCGTCGCCCGGCGGGACGGTGCGGAGCCCTTCAACGTCGCCGGCTCCTCTCATCGGGGCATTATGTTCATGGACCCGCCGGAGCACATCGCGCACCGCAAGGCGGTCAGCGTCAGGTTCACTCCCCGCGCCGTCGCCGGAGTCGAGGAGCACGTGCGCTCGGTGGTGCGCGACGTGCTCGCCCGGCTGCCAACAGAACCGTTCGACTGGATCGAACACGTCGCGGAACCGATTCCGGTCTTCGTCTTCTCCCGGCTGCTCGGTATCCCAGAAGAGGACTGGCCCAAGGTCTCGGGGTGGGCCACCACCATCGCCCGGGTCGGCTCCGGCGACGCCAGCCCCGAGGACGCCGACACGATCTACACAGAGATCGGTCCATACCTGCTTGACCTGACCCTTCAACGAAGGGAACGGCCGACCGGCGACCTTCTAACCATGCTCACGACCGTGTCGGTTGACGGAGTGCCCTTCGACGAGATCCAGGTGCTCACCTACGCGCTGACTCTGCTCGCCGCGGGCAGCGAGACGACCCAGAGTCTGATCGCGGGCCTGGCCTACTGCTTCAACCAGCACCCCGAACAGGCCGCGCGTGTCTTCGCCGACCCGGCGCTGGCCGCCGGCGCGGTGGAGGAGACGCTGCGGTGGTGGACGCCGGTGATGAGTATGGCACGCGAGTCGGCGTCCGACGTCGACCTGCGCGGCAGCATCATCCGGGCGAACGACGGCGTGCTGCTTGCCTACGCCTCGGCCAACCGCGACGAGGAGAAGTGGGGACCGACCGCCGAGGAGTTCGACGTCACCCGGACGAACGCGGCGAACCACCTGGGATTCGGCATCGGCGAGCACTTCTGCATGGGCGCGGCGCTCGCGCGCCGAGAGGCCCGGGTGCTCGTGGAGGAACTGGCCGCACGCGCGGGCGGGATCCAGATTGAGGGCGATCCGACGCCCCGCGCGTCGTCGCTCGTACACACCTTCGACCATCTTCTGGTCCGCCTCGTCGA
This sequence comes from Frankia nepalensis, assembly GCF_016786325.1. GTDB lineage: Bacteria > Actinomycetota > Actinomycetes > Frankiales > Frankiaceae > Pseudofrankia > Pseudofrankia nepalensis. The sequence goes on from NZ_JADWYU010000171.1 coordinate 21,612, forward strand.
CCAGCACTGAGACTCCGGGATCCGCCCGGACCCATGCCTGGTTGTGATCTGCAGATGGTCGGGCCGCGATCGGCTGATTCCCGCCGCACCCGTCCCGGGGGAGCCGCCGTGTTCATGCGTGTGGGATGGGCCAGTAGTTGAGTTCGTGCTCGGCGAGCGGGGTGTCGCGCCAGCCGAGGTCGACGGGTGTCTGCTGGATGCGGTCGGTGCCGAGCATGGGGAAGGCGGCGGGGAAGTTCGGGACGAGGCCGGGGATGAGGACGCGGGTGGCGTGCATGCCGGTGGCGGCGACGTCGGGGGTGGTGAGGTCGACGTAGCAGATCTCGAAGCCGCGGGATTCGACGCGGTCGCGGTAGGTGGCCAGTGACCGGTCGGGCAGGGTGGGGATGGTGTCGATCTCTCTGGTGGCGGGCACGGCGGTCCAGGGCAGGACGGCGTCGATGGCCCGTGGGTCGAGGAAGATCTGCTGCTGGCACATGAGGTCGGCGCAGTCGCGGAAGTCCGGCCGGTAGTCGTCGAGGTAGCGGCGGTCGGCGCGCCAGGGCTTGAGTCCCTGGTAGGAGGCGAATCCCCAGGCGACTGCCTGCCGGATGAGGCTGTGCTCGGTGTCGAGGTCGCGGCTGCCTTCCTGCAGGGTGAGGGCCTCGGTCCATGCCTTGAGTCCGGCCTGGCGGATGTCGGGGCGGGCGGCGAAGCCGATGGTGAACCAGTCGTGCACGGTGTTGTGGACGATGCCGGCGACGACGGGGATGCCGAACTCGTTGTCGATCGGGATGAGCGTCGCGCGCTGGCCGAGGCCGCTGGGGCGGCCCTGCCAGATGCCGTCGAGGTCGGGCGTGAGGGCCAGGGCGGGCAGCGGCTGGCGGTTCATCCACCAGATCATGGTGGCGTCCCGTTCGACGAGTTCCTCGATGCCCGAGACGAGTGCCTGTTCGAGGGTGCGTCCGGCGGAGACGCCGGAGAAGTTCATGTAGTTGGTGACGGGGTGGGCGACGCCGCTGGTGGGCCCGAGGCCGCCGCCGCGTTCGCCGGCGATCCAGTTGACGTAGACGAGGGTGACCGGGAGCCAGACCGGCCGGTCGTGGGTGAGGGAGCGGCCGCGTACCCAGCGGACGGGCAGGTCGCGGGTGAACGGCACGAACGGGAAGCCGGGCGCGTCGTAGAGCGACTGGCTGTAGAGGACGAGCCGGTCAGGGTCGACAGCGTGCTCGCCGGCGGCGAGCAGTTCGTGGTAGGAGGCCCAGCGCAGCTCGTTCTGCTTCATGTAGTTGCCGCAGTAGCGTTCGACGGCCTCGCCGACCGCGCAGTCGCGGGCCGCCTGGGCGTCGTCGAACACGCTGCCGCCGCAGATCACGTCGTTCGCCCAGTCCGGGTCGATCCGGCCCATGGAGGAGTTGTGGGTCTGAGCGGTGTGGAGGCGGTCGGGGACGGCGGGGTCGTGGGCGATGTCCCGGACCCGCTGGATGATGCCGGTGCGCGGGCTGACGAGCAGGCTGGTGTCCCGCTCGCCGGAGATCGTGAGCGGTCCGGTCAGCTGTCGGTCGGGCAGCGGCAGGACGGGGTGGGCGACCAGGTTCATGCGGACCGGGTCGGCTTCCACCTCGGTGGACAGGGTGCGGCAGGGGAGGCCGGCGACGAGCCGGTCGAGGTCGGCGGCGAACGCGCCCAGCATCCAGCTCAGTTCCGGGGCTGGCGGGAGGTAGACGTCGCCGAGGGGTGGCGCGATCAGCGCGTCGAAAACCTCTTCCTCGTCGATCGCGCAGCGGCGGCGGGCGAGCAGGTCGTGGTAGTTGGCGGTGCGTCCCGGCAGGATCGCGGGGCCGAAGTAGGCCTGTCCGGCGTCGAGGTGGAACTGGGTCCAGCGCACTCCGGCGTCCTGCGCGGCCTGGTCCCAGGCGAGCAGCCAGGAGGCGTCCAGCTGGGTGCGTGCCACGACGACGAGGGTGGCGGCCGGATCGGTGATCCGCGCGAGGAGCTCGGCTGGCTCGGCCGGGACGCCGAGGTGGGTGGCCGCGGGAAGCGCCGGGTCGAGCAGCGGGGACAACGCGTCGACGAGGGCGGCGTCGCCCGTGAGCAGCAGCCGCGCGATCGGCGGCGGCTTGTCGGACGGCTGTCCGGCGGGGGCGAACCGGGACCAGTCGGCGGCCCGCGGACCCGGCTCCGTTGCCAGGCAGCCCTCGGCGAGCAGCACGCCGGGAATCTCGGCGAGCTCGGCGCCGGCGTCGGCCGCGGCGAGGGCCTCCTCGACAGTGCGGGTGCCGTCCAACGCGGCGAGGAACGCCTCCAGCCGGTTGGGGGGCGTGGCGACGCGGAACAGCTCGCCTCTGGGGGTGACGACCAGACTGTGGCCTTCGGCGAGCGGGTGCACGTCGGCGCGGACGCGGGCGGGGCGCGCGGCTCCGGCGTCGCCGGTGGGGAGTTCAGCGGACCTGGTCGTCATGGTGAGCAGGGCTCCTCGGGGTGGGCGACGCGGTGGCATCGGCGGTGGAAAGCGGGAAAGGAAGGCCGGAACCGGCGGGGCGGGGAGCGTTCCGCCCCGCCCCGCCGGCCGTGGGTGACCCCGGGGTCATCGGATTCAGCGGCGCAAAGGAGATGACTACGCCGCCTGGGTCCTTGAACGGAGCGCTACGTACTAGAGCGCCCAGGAGAAGGAGATGCCGACCGTGCTGTGCGAGTGGTGGTTCGAGTTCGGCGCGAGCGCCTTCTCCCACTTGCGGGCCTCGATGCGAGTGATCATTTCTTTCACCTCCCGTCACGGCTGCGAGGACGAACCTTGATGTGCCCGGGCATCTGCACCTTAATGAAAACGAAAACGGTTTTCAACTAGCTCTGGGGCGGGTGTCATGACGGTTTCGGGGCGAAGACGAGTTGCCGGGCCGCGCCGTCGTCGACCACCCGGACTCGCACCCCGTAGACCGGTTCGAGGACGCCGGGCACGCAGACCTGGGCGGGCGGTCCGGTGCACACGACCCTGCCGCCGTCGAGCAGGACGAGGCGGTCGCAGTACCGGGCGGCGAGGTTGAGGTCGTGGAGCACGACGACCGCTGTGGTTCCCAGCGACCGGACAAGGCTGAGCACCTCGTGCTGGTAGCGGACGTCGAGGTGGTTGGTGGGCTCGTCAAGCAGAAGGTGGTCAGCTTGCTGCGCCAGCGCCCTGGCGATCAGCACCCGCTGCTTCTCGCCCCCGGACAGCGTCGCGAACATCCGGTCGGCGAGGTGACGGGCTCCGACGCGGCGCAGTGCCGAGGCGGCGAGCTCGTGGTCGGCGGCGGTGTAGCCCTGAAACGCCGACCGGTGCGGCGAACGGCCGAGCAGGACCGTCTCCGCGACCGTCGACGGCACGTCCGGCGACGTCTCCTGGACGACCACCGACAGCCGGCGGGCCAGCTCGCCCGGGCGCATGGCCGCGACCGGCGTGCCGTCGAGCGTGACGAGTCCCGCCCGCGGGGCCAGTGACCGGTAGAGCGTGCGTAGCAGGGTCGTCTTGCCGCTGCCGTTCGGCCCTACCAGGCCGACGGTCTGGCCGGTCGCGGCGGCCAGACCGACCTGGTCGAGAACGGTGCGTCCGCCGAGGGAGACCTCGATGTCGGCCGCGCGGATCCCGCCCGCGCCGGGGCCGTCCGCGAGCGCGCCCACGTCACGCGCCGCGGTCGAGTTCCTCGGCGAGGAACTCGACCCCTTCGACCGCGGCCGGTTCCGGGTTGCGCAGCGCGTAGTCGAGCAGCACGACGCGGTCGTTTCTGATCGCGGACATGGCCGCGACGCCCGGGAGCGCCAGCAGCTTGGCCTTGGCCTGCTCCGCGGTCTCGCCGTCGAGCCCGTAGCTGAGCACGATCACGTCTGGGTCGCGGCCGATGAGTTCTTCCAGGCTGCCTTCGGCGTAGTTCTTGTCCAGGTCGGCGAACACGTCGGTGACGCCGAGGGTGTCGAGCTGGTCGTGCAGGATGTTGCGTCGGCCGGTCACCGACAGCTCGGTGCCCCAGAAGTAGGCGCCCGCCGCGGTGAGCTCGCCCGAGCCCGCCGCCGCCTCGCCCGCGGCGGTGAGCCGGGCCTTGAGATCGGTCACCGCCCTGTTCGCGACGTCGGACGTCCCGAAGATCTGTCCGTAGAGCGATAGGTCGGTCCAGATCGCCTCGAACGTGGTCGAGGCCTCGTCACCGGTGCCGGTGTCGTGCCCGCACTCGCCGGTGACCAGCAGGTTCGCCAGGCCCGCGCCTTCGACGTCGGCGGCGGTGGTCGCGAACAGGCCGGACCCGATGACGATGTCGGCCCCGGAGCCGAGCAGGTTCTCCAGTGTCGGGTCGTCGGAGGTGACGATCGGGACGTCGTCGAAGAGGTCGGCGGCCGGGCCGTACAGGGGCGTCCCGAACTCGCCGGACCGTCCGACCACCCGGTCGGCGGCGCCGGCGGCGGCGAGCAGGCTCGGCGCGGTGGTGCCGACGGTCAGCACCGCTTGCGGCCTCGCGTCGAGGGTCACGTCGGCGCCGCAGTTGGACACCGTCGCGGGGAAGCTGAGGGCGGCGTGGCCACTCGACGGGGCCGTCTGCGCGGCGGGTTCCGGATCGTTCCCGCCGCAGGCGGCCAGTGAGCATGCCAGGGCCACCGTGGTCACGGCGGCCAGCACCCGTCCGGGTCTCATGCTTTTCCTTCCAGCTTGGTGGTGTGGGGTCGCGCCAGGTTGGTTGTGGGATCGCGCGCGGGAGGGCCCGGCGTGGGAAGGGCACGGTGGGCAGCGACGCGCCCGGGGTCAGCCGATGTCGGCCGCGCCGTGGAACCGGCGGACCAGCACCAGCAGGAACGGGGCGCCGACGAGCGCGGTGACGACCCCGAGGGGGATCTCGCGGGGCGCGAACACGGTCCGGGCGGCCACGTCCGCCCAGACGAGGAATCCCGCGCCGAGGAGCGCGGCCACGGGCAGCACGCGGCGGTGCTCGCCGCCGACCGCCCGGCGGGCGACGTGCGGCACGACGAGGCCGACGAACCCGATGGGTCCGGCGACCGCGACGACCGCGCCGACGCACACCGCGACGACGACGAACACCTGGGCGCGCAGCCTGGTCGGGCGGACGCCGAGGGTCAGCGCCGTCTCGTCGCCGATCGACAGGGCGTCGAGGCGCCGAGCCCAGTACGACAGCGCCACGAAGGTGAGGCAGACCGCCGCCACCGGCACCGGCAGCGACGACCAGCGGGCCTGGGTCAGCGAGCCGAGCAGCCAGAACAGCACGCCGCGCGCTCCGTTGACCGAGTCCGAGGCGAAGATCAGGAAGCTGGTCACGGCGGACAGGGCGTAGGACACGGTGACACCGGCGAGGACGAGTCTCATCGAGGTGAGCCGGCCGCCGACCCGGGCGATGGCGAACACCAGCGCGGTCGCGGCGACGCCACCGACGAAGGCGCTGCCCGACAGGCCCCAGGCGCTGCTGCCGAGGGAGGCGCTGAACAGCAGCGCCGCCGCCGCGCCGGTGGAGGCTCCGGAGGACACGCCGGTCAGGTACGGCTCGGCGAGCGCGTTGCGGACCAGTGCCTGCAACGCGACGCCGCACACGGCCAGCCCGGCGCCGACGAACACCGCGGTCAGTACCCGGGGGGCGCGCACCGTCCAGGCGATCGAATCCTCGGCCGTCGTCCAGCTCACTCGTTGCGGCCATCCGACGGTGTGATGGCCGATGACCTTCCAGACGGTCGCCAGCGGCACCGGAACCGGGCCGAGGCTGACGGCGAGAGCCGCACTGGTGACCAGGACCGCGGACAGGACGGCGATCCAGGTCAGAGCCCGCCGCGCTCGGCGGGTCCGGCCGAGGTCGTCGGCGGCGGGCTGGAGAGCGGTGGCGGCCGGCGCGGGCGCGGACGTGGTAGTCATACCGACGCCAGCCCCTCAGCCGAGCTGCGCGCGCATCAGCGACGCGAACGGTCCGGACCCCGTCAGCAGGTCCTCGGGGCGGCCCTGCTCGACGACCCGGCCGCCGTCGAGCACCACGACCAGGTCGGCGTCGCGCACGGTGGACAGCCGGTGAGCGATGATCAGGGTGGTGCGGCCGCGGCGGGCTTCGGCTGTCGCGGCGGCCACCGCGCGTTCGCTGTCGGCGTCCAGGTTCGACGCGGCCTCGTCGAGGACGAGCACGGCCGGGTCGCGCAGCAACGCCCGCGCGACGGCCACCCTTTGGCGCTGACCGCCCGACAGCGCCGCGCCGCGTTCGCCGACCGGGGTGTCGAGCCCGGCTGGCAGGCTGTCGGCGAACTCGGTGACCAGCGCCCGCTCGCACACGTCGGCGACCTCGGCGTCCGAGGCGTCCGGCCGGGCCAGCCGCACGTTGTGCGCGACCGTGGTGTTGAACAGGTAGACGTCCTGCGGGACGAGGCTGACCAGCTCCCGTACCTCGTGCTGGCTCAGATCGCCCACGGCGCGGCCCCCCAGGAGGACCTCGCCGCGGGTGGCGTCCCAGAACCGCAGAAGAAGATGCGCGATGGTGGTCTTGCCCGCCCCGGAACGCCCGACGAGCGCCACGGTGGCGCCGGCCGGAACCGTGAACGACACGCCGTCCAGCGCCAGCGGCAAACCGGGCCGGTACCGGAACCGGACGTCACGGAAGCAGACGTCCAGCGGCCCGGACGGCGCTGGCCGGCGGCTGTCACTCGATGGCGCCTGGTCGGTGTCGCCGCCGCGCCGGGGCACGGCGCCGGCCGTGGCCGGCGGCTCGGCGACGTTCGGCGCGGCATCCACGACCTCGAACACCCTGGCGGCGGCCGCGCGCAGCTCACCGAAGCGGGTGACCATGGCGAACGCCTCCATCAGCGGCACGAACGCCCCGGTCGCCACGACCACCATGACCGAGTAGGCGGTGAAGGTCAGGTCGCCGTCGACGAGCAGCCGGACGCCCAGCGCCAGCACGCCGAACGCGGTCGCGGCGAGCACGAACTCCGCCGTGCTCGACTCGACGCCGGTCCGCAGCGCGTAGCGGCGTGCCCGCCGGTTCACCGCCCGGGTGGCGGCCAGCAGCCGGTCGGTGTGGGCTGCCTGCCCGCCGAAGACGACCAGCTCACGCAGGCCCTGGACACCGTCGAGGGCCGCCGCCTTCAGGCCCGCCAGCTCGGCCCGGATGGCCCGACCCTGCTCGTCGGCCCGACGCCGGCCGACAAACGGCACCACCGCGACCACGGCCAGCCCGGCGGCGAGCACCGCGGCCGGCGGGCCCGCCAGCACGCCGACCACGCCCACCGCGCACAGTGGAGCCAGCACCGCGGCGAGGGCGGTCGCCGCGGTGTGGGCGTAGAACCACTCCAACGTCTCGACGTCGGCCATGGCCGTCCCGGCGACCTCACCGGTCCGGCGGCCCAGCAGCCCGCCGGGCGCGGTGCGCTCCAGCCCGTCGAACACCTCCAGGCGCAACGCCGCGAGCACCTTGAACGCCAGGTCGTGCGCGACCCACATCTCCGCCCAGTAGGCGGTCGCGTGACCCAGCACGAGCCCGGCCAGCAGCGTGAGCAGCCAACCGACGTCGCGCAGGGACGCGCCCCCGGCGACCTCGGCCACCATCGCGGCCCCGGTCGCGACGGCCGCGATGGAGGTGAGGTGCGTCGCCAGCGAGCAGCCCACCGTGGCGACGAAGGTCCGACGGTGGCGCCGCAGCACCGGGACCAGGCGCAGGATCGCGCCCCGCGGCTGCTCCTCGGGCTCGACGGCGCGGCTGGGCACGGGCACCTCCGCGGGGCCAGGCGGGGAGGCGGACACCGGCGTCGTGGTCACCGGGCGGCCCCCGATCCGACGGCCACCCGCTGCGCGGCGATCAGGTCGGCGTAGCGCCCGCCACGGGTGACGAGTTCGTCGTGACCACCCGTCTCCGCCACCCGGCCGTCGTCGAGGACGACGATCCGGTCGGCGTCGCGGATCGTCGACAGCCGGTGGGCGATCACCAGGGTGGTGCGCCCGGCTGACAGCCGCCGCATGGCCTCGGCGATCGTCTTCTCGCTGTCGGCGTCGATGCTCGACGTGGCCTCGTCGAGGACCAGGACCGGGCGGTCGGCGAGCAGGGCGCGGGCGATCGACAGGCGTTGGCGCTGACCGCCGGACAGGGTCAGACCGCGTTCGCCGATCACGGTGGCGTACCCGTCCGGCAGGTCGGCGACGAACTCGTGCGCGCTCGCGGCACGGGCGGCGTCGACGAGGTCGGCGTCGGAGGCACCGGGGTGGGCCAGCCGGAGGTTGTCGGCGACCGTGCCGTGGAACAGGTAGGTGTCCTGGGAGACGACGGATATCTGCCGCCGCAGCGAGGTCAGCGTCAGCGCGGCGATGTCCACGCCGTCGAGGGTGATGTGTCCCGAGCGGGGGTCGAAGAACCGCAGCAGCAGACTGACGGCTGTCGTCTTGCCCGCACCGGAGCGGCCGGTGAGCGCGACCGTCTCACCGGGCCCGACGGTGAAGCTGACGTCGGCCAGGGCTGGCTGCTCGCGGGCCGCGTAGGCGAAGGTCACCTCTTCGAACGCGATCGCGGGTGGCCCGGCCCGCCGCGTGAACTCGCGCGCGTCCGGACGTTCGGTGACCTCCGGGACCGTCGCGTAGAGCTCCCCGATCCGCTCGGCGGCGGAGACACCGAGGTAGCCGGCATGCCAGTACATGGTCAGTTCACGGAACGGCCGGAAGCAGGCGATCGCCAGCAGCAGGACGAAGAAGAGGTCGGTCGCGGGCAGCGCACCGGTCGCGACCCTGCCCGCGGCGACCGCGGTGGCCGCGGCGACTCCGAGGCTTTGGCCGAAGGCGGTCAGTCCCGTCTCGACCAGGGAGATCCGCATCGAGCGCATCGTCGACCGGTACAGGTGCCACGCCTTGCCCTCAAGAGCGTCCCGGCGCACGACCGCGGTGTCGAACGTCTTCAGAGTGGTCATCCCCTGCATGGCGTCGACATACTCGGCGTTGAGGTCGGCATAGGCGGCCCAATGGTCGTGCCCGCGGGCCGTCAACGCCCGGTCCCACAGCCGGGGCACCACCGGGATCGCCAACGCCACCGCCGCGACCGTCGCGGCCACGACGACGTCCCGTGACGCCAGCCAGCCGCAGACCGTCAGGACGGTCACAGCGGCGACGACCACCTGGGGCAGGTAACGGGAGTAGTAGGCCTCCAGCCCGTCCACGCCGTCCACGACCGTCGACGCCGCCGTGCCGGACCGCTCGCGGGCGAGATGGCCGGGACCGAGCGCGGCGACCTGGTCGAGCAGCCGCGTCCGCATCCCGGCGGTCACCACCGCGCCGGTCCGCCGGGCGGCCAGTTCACGGCCGAGCACCAGCCCAGCGCGCAGGGCGATGATCCCGGCCATCACCACCAGCGGGACCACCACGTCAGCGAACGTCGCCCCGCCGAACAGCCTGGCCAGCACGGTCGCGGCGGCGAACGCCTGCGCCAGCTGCGTGCCGGTGATCGCCAGACCGACGAGCACCGTGACCGCCAGCGGCCCTCGAAACGGCCCGGCAAGACGCAGCAGGCGACGGTGCAGCGTCACCACGGCCCGCCAATCGATGGCTCCGCGCAAGCGCGCGCCGCCAAATTGATCATCATGAGCACGAACATCACGACCCTTAATGAAAACCGTTTCCGTTATCGTAACGGATAGGTTCCGCACTCGCTACCTTGATCCGCCGTCCGCCGTCCGCCGTCCGCCGTCCGCCGTCCGCCGTCCGGCTCGGTCCTGCGTGGCACTGGTTCGGGGAGTGGAGGGCGGTGCGCGGCATCGGGCAACGTCTCGGGCGCCAGTCGCCCCGATCCGGTTGCTCGACGATCACTGATGCCGCAAGAGATCCTCATGGCTGATCAGTCGGGCGGAACCGGCCACCAGTCTCGGCTCGGCGGAGACGGGCGTCGGATGACCCGCGCCGTACGCGGCGCGGTTTGAAATCACACATGCGCATGTGTTTATATGTCTGTGTGGACGGCGTGACCGGCCTTGAGCCTGCCGCGGAGCTGTTGCGCGCGCTGGCCGCGCCCGTGCGCCTCGCGGCGATCCGAGAACTCGCCGAGGGTCCGCGCTACGTCCACGAACTGGTCGCGTCGCTGGGGGTCAGCCAGCCGCTGCTCTCGCAGCACCTGCGGGTGCTGCGAGGTGCCGGGCTCGTCGTCACGCGGCGGCACGGCCGGGAGATCGCCTACCTTCTCGCAGACCAGCACGTCGCGCACATCGTGCTGGACGCGATCGCTCATTCCCGGGAGGGTCCGCATGAGCACCCCGACGCTGCACGCCCCGCACCATGACGCCACCGAGCACACCCACCGGCTCGGGTGCGGCCACGTCGCCGTCCCGCACGCCGACCACGTCGACTACCTGCATGACGGCCACCTGCACCGGGCGCACGCCGACCACTACGACGAGTGCGAGCCGGCCGGGCACGTCGCGTGCGCGGGCCACAGCCACACCCACGGCGAGGGCTGCAGGCATGTGGCTGTCCCGCACGGCGACCATGTCGACTACGTACACGACGGCCACCGGCACGCCGCGCACGACGGCCACTGGGACGACCACTGATCGCCTGATGCCGTCACGCCCCGAACAGGGCCCGGGTCACGGGATGTGAACCGGCCGTCCGCGGTGTCTCCGGCGGCCTTGGCCGACGGTCCTGCTGTCGGCGAGGACGAGCACCCGCTCGGCCTGCCGGGCGGTGACCGCCAGGTCGTGCGTGATCAGCAGGAGGCCGAGACCGTGCCGCGTCCGCAGGCCGGCGAACAGCTCCATGAGCTGCTCGCCGGCCCGGTTGACGAACGGCCACGACCGTCGCGAGAGTCTCGGGTAGCGCGACTATTGTCCATAAGGGGGCATCTGGCAGAGATCTGACGGCCCTAAATGTCGGAATCGCCGTCGCCAATGCGGCCTCCGAGTGGCCGGGCCCCCATAGCAGCTGCGGATGTCAGCCCACTCCTGATCTGGCCGGCGATGGCAGAATCAGGTCACGTAGTGCCGGGCCGCGATCAGCGCGAGAGGCGGGAACGAGCCCGGAGCCGACCCAGGAGAAGGCCGATCACATGCCTGGAGCGGGTTCCTCCCCAGCCGGGCATGGTGTCCGCCGCGGTGGAAAGACTTCTCGGTCCACGAGGCAGGGCGCGGCCATCTCGGCAGCCCTCGGCGCCACAGAGACCTTCGCCACCGCGCAGGAACTGCACTCGCTGCTGCGGGCGACAGGCGACTCGATCGGCCTCACGACCGTCTACCGGCACCTCCAGGTACTCGTTGATCGTGGTGAGGTTGACGTACTGAGGCAGCCCGACGGCGAGACGCTGTACCGGCGATGCGTGAGCGAGGGTCACCACCATCACCTTGTCTGCCGGGCGTGCGGGTTGGCGGTCGAGGTCAGCAGTCCCGACGTCGAGGCCTGGGCGGCTCGCGTCGCGGCAGCCGAAGGGTTCGTCGACGTGACTCACACGGTCGAGATCTCGGGCCTGTGTCGCGCCTGCTCTCCGAGTCCTCGGCGTGACCCATAGACCGGCGTCGAGTCCCGGTCCGGCGCGCCGACCGAACGACCCCCTGCGGGCTCGTCGGGTAGGGCGAGGTGCTGTGCGCCGAGCGGAGGCGCCACCGGGGAACGCCCGTAAGTAAGTGTATTGATCCACTTGGTGCCTGGCTCGTGGTGTTGCGTGCTCATGACGACGTTCGGTCTCCTGACTCCCGTCCTGTCCCTCGTGCCGGGCTCGCGCGCCGACTGGGAGCGGGACAGCGGGATCGACGAGGCGCGCAGGATCGCCGAGGCGGCCGACAGCCTCGGCTACGACTACCTCACTGCAGGTACCTGCAGGCGGACCCGCGGCCGAGGCGAGCTCTCAGAAGGACGGTTCGCCCTTGAGCATGCCGCCGGCGTCGATGCGCAGGTTCAGGCCGGTGATGTACTTGGCGTCGTCGGAGGCGAGGAACAGCACCAGCGAGCTGACGTCGTTCGGCTCGATGTAGGGGATCGGCATGGCCTGCAGCACCGGGAACGCCAGCTCCGCGTCCTCGCGGGTGGGGTTCTCCAGGTCCGGGCGGAACGTCCTGTAGATCCGGTCGTTCTGCAGCAGGTTGGTGTTGACGTTCGTCGGGTGGATCGCGTTGAGCCGGATGTTGTGCGGCGCCAACTGCAGCGCGAGGACCTCGGTGTACTTGGCGACCGTCTGCTTGGCCCACGAGTAGCCGACGCCGCCGGTGTTGCCCATCACCTCGGTGGTGCCCTTCATCATCCCCGCGGTCGAGCCGGTCAGGATGATCGAGGCGCCGGCGGTCAGGTGCGGCAGGCTGACCGCCACGGTGTTCATCACGCCGATGAGGTCGACGTCGGTGACGTCGACGAATCCGCCGCACAGCGACAGGTCGTCCCAGGGGCACACCCCCGCGTTGCCGAGCACGATGTCGAGCCGGCCGAAACGAGCTATCCCTTCGTCGATCGCGGCCCGCAGCTGGGACCGCTCCCGGACGTCGGCCTTCACCGCGACGATGCCCCGGCCGAGCGCCTCGACCTCCTTCACGGTCTGGGCGAAGTCCTCGGGAGTCGCGAGCGGGTACGGGACGCTTTCGATCTGCTCACACAGATCGATCGCGATGATGTCCGCACCCTCACCGGCTAGCCGCAGCGCGTGGCTGCGGCCCTGGCCACGCGCCGCCCCGGTGATGAACGCGACCCGGCCATCGAGCTTGCCCATGCGAGAACCTTTCGACTGGAGACAGGAACACCCCGAACTTGCTGCGGGGCGTACGAGACGGTCAGGACACCGACCCGCGTGCGAGCGGCCGCTCGGCCGCCCAGGATCGGGCTCAGATCGCGATCGGTAGCTTGTCGTAGCCGCGGACGGTGCTGGTGTGCAGTCGTACGGCGTTGTCGTGGTCGACATCCCAGGTCGGGAAGCGGCGCAGGGTCTCCTCGATCGCGACGCGTCCCTCCAGCCGGGCGAGCGCCGCGCCGAGGCAGAAGTGGACGCCGTGGCCGAAGGAGACGTGGCTGTCGAAGCGGCGGTGGATGTCGTAGTGGTCGGGGTCGTCGTACTTGCGTTCGTCGCGGCC
>NZ_JADWYU010000172.1:0-20508 GCF_016786325.1 Frankia nepalensis
AGGGACCTTGCCGCCTCCAACCGGTCGCGGCCCGTGTTCCCCAGCTGGAACAGCGACTCGACGACCGGAGCGGCCCCCCCCCCCCCCCCCCCGCCCGCGCCCCCCCCCCCCGCCCCCCGGGCCGGGCGCGCGGCGTCCGGGACTCGCGTCCCGGGCCGGCCGGGCTGGCCGGTCCGCCGCGCTCGGTGGGACGGTCACGCGGCCGGCCAGCTCAGGAAGCCGACGGCCCTGGCGGCCGCGCGGTCCTGGTCGCCGTCCGCCGCCAGCCGGTCGACGCCGTCGGCGAGGAGCGCGATCAGCCGCCCCGGCGGGAGCGCGGCGAGCGGGCTCCACCAGCCGGTGCCGATCCAGCGCAGGTCGACCTCGGTCAGGGCGCCGGGAGCCGCGCGCAGTTCGGCGAGCGCGTTCCTGTCCACCTTCCCGACGGAGCGCAGGCGCATCGCCGACGGCGCCTTGCGGGCCGCGGGCACGGTGACGCCCAGGTCGACGACGCGCCGGCCGGGCCAGGCCCGCGCCGCCGCCAGCAGCCGCTCGCCGGGAATGCTCGCGTCCCGCAGCACGAACACCGGCAGGGCCGGCGGCACCGCCGCGAGCGCCGCCGGGTCGGTGACGATCCACAGCCCGAGGCGGCGCTCCACCCCGTTCGCCCGCAGGCAGGTCACCGCGTCGCGGTCCGCGCACAGCAGCGCGGCGGTGGGAGCGGCGGCCGGCGCGGCGCCGGGCGGGAGCGCCCCGTCCAGTGGCAGAAGCCCGACGGGCGGACGTCCATAGATCTTCTGCCACTCCTTCAACGCGGACCGGAAGGACCGCTCCGACATCGGTGGCTTGAGCGTGGGGAGCCGGATCGGTACGAAGACCAGAACCATGATGACGCCGAAGGCCGGTATCGCGACGAGCAGCGGCGGGAGCGAGGGCACGTTCACCATCACGTACAGCAGCAGCGCGATCGCCGCGAAGCTGGTCGGCGCGACGAGGCATCCGACCGGCACCCGGTTGTCCTTGCCACGAAGGTAGCGGCGGGACACGGCGTACCAGAGCTGGGTCTGGGTGTAGGAGAGGGTGCCCCCGGCGCTGAGCGCCCCGGCGACCCGGCCCAGCCGCAGGTCGTGCAGCCGCAGCGGATTGCTCTTCGGCTCCAGCGCGAACTTCCGGCGGCATTTCGAGCAGGTGCGACTGCCCTTGCCTCGCTCCCGGTAGAGCAGGCTCTCGGCGCAGTGCGGGCAGATCACCGCGGCGGGCGGCAGCCGGCGAGCAACACGGACATACCTCGCCTTATAGAGCTATGTGGCCGCCGGGGTCCAGTGAGCTTCGTCCATCTGACAGGGACCGGGTCCACGTCGGATCGCCCCGCCCGCCGCGCCGGGGTCATCGCCGGAGGGGCGGGGCGGCCGCGATGAACACCAACAGGGTGAAGGCGATGGCGGCGCCGGCGAGGGCGAGGGTCGGGTAGCCGGTCGCGCTGACGACGACGCCGGAGGTCAGGCCGGCCGTCGCGCCCGCGGCCGAGATGGCGACGTCGACCTTGCCCTGGGTGGCGGCCCGGGTCGCGAGCGGCACGGTGTCGGTGATGATCGTGGTGCCGGCCAGCAGGCCGAAGTTCCAGCCGAGGCCGAGCAGCGTGAGGGCGATGGCGAGCACGGCGACGGACTGGGTGGGGAGCGCGGCGAGCAGGCCGGCGGCCAGCAGGCTGACGCCGGCGGCGCCGGCGACGGGGCGGTGGCCGAGACGGTCGACGAGCCGGCCGGTGAGCGGCGACGGCAGGTACATGGCCGCCACGTGGATGGCGATGACCAGACCGGACGCGGCGGTCCCGTGGCCGTGGTCCCGCATGAACACCGGCGTCATCGTCATGATCGCGACCATGGTCACCTGGGTGACGGCCATCAGCCCGGCGCCGAGCAGCGGCCCGGCACGGGCGGCCGAGGCCGTCGCGGCGCCGTCCGCGAGCGGCGAGGAGCCGTCCTGGGCCTCGAGGGCGCGGGCGAGCAGCAGTGGGTCCGGGCGCAGCCAGACGGCCAGCACCAGCGCCGCGGCGGCGTAGGCGACGGAGCCGAGCAGGAACGGGCCGGCCAGGGTCGGGATGCCGATCGCGTCGGCGAGGTCGCCGGTCGGCGCGGCGAGGTTGGGGCCGAGGACGCCGCCGAGGGTGGTGGCGACGAGGACGGTGGACACGGCGCGGGCGCGGTGGGCGGCGGGTGCCAGGTCGGCGCCGGCGTAGCGGGCCTGCAGGTTGGTCGCGGTGCCGGCGCCGTAGACCAGCAGCGCGGCGAACAGCAGGACGGGGCTGCCGACGATCGCCGCGACGACGACTCCGGCGCCGCCGACGGCGCCCGTGAGGTAGCCGGCGGTGAGGCCCGGCCGGCGGCCGCGGGCCTGGGAGAGGCGTCCGACGCCGACGGCGGCGAGCGCGGAGCCCGTGGTGAAAAGGGTGCTGGGCAGGCCGGCGAGGCTGGTGGAGCCGAGCATGTCCTGCGCGAGCAGCGCGCCGACGGTGATGCCGGCGGCGAGACCGGCGCCGCTGAGGATCTGGGCGGTCACCAGGGTGACGAGGGTGCGCCGCTGCGCGGCCGCGCGCGCGGTGGCGTCAGCCGCGGACGGGGCTACGACGGCGGTCACGTGGCTGTTCCCTCGCCAGTCGGGGCGGCGGTGGCGGGCCGGACCACGTTACGCGGCGGCGGCCGGCGGCGGTGGGCTCGCGCGGGTGAGCCAGCGGACGGGATGCCGACACGCTCGCTGGCGGTCGCGGGCCGCGCGTCGCTGGCGGTTCGGCGGTTCGGCGGTTCAGTGGCTCGGTCGGCCAGTCGTTGCCGGGCCTTGACAAGGTTTCCAAATCAAGAAAATATTTCTCCCATGGAAGAACAAGTGTTCACGTCATCGGTGATCTACAAGGACCCGAAGGCCGCCCTGGCCTGGCTGGAAGGCGCGTTCGGATTCGAGATCACCATGGCCATCGACGGACCGCCCGACGCGCCCGAGATGTGTCACTACGAGATGAGCTGCGCCGGCCGAGGGCGGATCATGGTCGGCGCCGAGTGGGCCGAGTGGGTCCGGGTCCCGGCCGCCGTGGGCGGGGGCAACACCCAGACGGTGCACGTCCAGTTGCCGGGCGGGCTCGACGAGCACTGCGAGCGGGCCAGGGGCGCCGGCGCGGTGATCGAGGCGGAGCCCGCCGACCAGTTCTACGGCGACCGGACCTATCGGGCCATCGACCCCGAGGGGCACCACTGGACGTTCTCGGCCCGGGTGCGCGACGTCACCCGCGCCGAGGCCGAGGCGGCCCTCGGGCAGCCGATCATGGCCACCCACTGGCAGTGAGCGAACCCGCCGTCGCCGGGCTGGACGAGACGCTGGCCGCGTTGGCCGATCCGGTCCGGCGCCGGGCGGTCGAGCTGCTCGCCGAGCGCCCGCGCCGCTCGGGGGAGCTGGCCAGGGACCTCGGGGCCACGCCCTCGGTGATGAGTAAGCATCTTCGGGTGCTGCGCCAGTGCGGCCTGGTCACCGAGACACACCAGGAGTTCGACGCGCGCGTCCGGATCTACGCCCTGCGGTCTGCCCCGATGGCCGAGCTGCGGCGCTGGCTCGACCTCGCCGAACGCGCCTGGGCCGAGCAGCTCACGGCGTTCGCCGCCCACCTGGCCCGCGACGCGGATCTGGAGCGTGGCGCGGATCTGGAGCGTGGCGCGGATCTGGAGCGTGGCGCGGATCTGGAGGGTGACGGGTGACCGACGGGTCGCGGGTGCTCGTGGCGCTGCGGGTCCCGGTGCCCGCGGCGCGGGCTTTCACCGCGTTCACGGATCAGATTGGCCAGTGGTGGCAGCCGAACGGCCTGTTCCAGTTCACCGACGGCCGCTCCGGAACCCTGGCCTTCGAGCCCGGCGTCGGTGGCCGGCTGGTCGAGACCTACGCCGACGGCAGCTCGTTCGTGGTCGGCGAGATCCGGGTCTGGGAGCCACCCCGTCGCCTGGTGCTCAGCTGGCGGCATGCCAGCTTCGCCGCCGACCAGGAGACCGAGCTGCATGTGCGGTTCGACGAGGTCGACGACCCCGGCGGCACCGTCCCGCGGACCCGGGTCACCGTCGAGCACTTCGGCTGGGACGGGATCCCGCCCGCGCACGCGGCCCGGCACGGTTTTCCGCTGGCCACGTTCCAGCTGCGCTTCGCCGAGTGGTGGCGCACCCTCCTGCGGCGGCTCGCCGACGCATCGCGTGAGCCGTGACCGCCCGCGAGGGTCCGGTGAGTCCTCGATGGGCGGCGGTTCGTGCTTGTCTGGCCGGCGCCGGCTCGTTAGCGTGAAGATAAGTGGAGGCTTATATAAGGAGGCGGCGTGATAATCGACCCCATGGCCACGGCCGGTCTGGTGACTCGTGAGATCCGTAGTGGCGCCCGCGACGGGGCGCCCACGAAGATCGCCATTGCCCGCCGGACCTACTCGACCGACCAGGCCGACCTCTGGAACGCGCTGACCAGCGCGGAGCGCATCCCCCGGTGGTTCCTGCCGATCAGCGGCGACCTCGCGGTGGGCGGGCGCTACCAGCTCGACGGCAACGCCGGCGGCGTAGTCGAACGCTGCAAGGAGCCCGAGTCGTTCGCCGTGACCTGGGAGTTCGGCGGGATGGTCTCCTGGCTCGAGATCACGCTGACCCCCGCCGGGGCGGGCACCGTCCTCGAGCTGGCGCACGAGGCGCACGTCGACCCCGACTTCTGGGGACAGTTCGGCCCCGGCGCGGTGGGGGTCGGCTGGGACCTGGGCCTGATGGGGCTGGGCCTGCACCTGGACAGCGGCGCCCCCGTCGACCCGGCGGTGGGCCTCGCGTTCCCGACGACGCCGGAAGGCGTCGAGTTCGTCCGGCGGTGCGCGGCCGGCTGGGCCGACGCGGCGGTCGGCGACGGCGACGAGCCAGGCCCGGCGCGCGAGGCGGCCGAGCGCACGGTGGCCTTCTACACCGGCGCGCCCGACCAGGCCGGCGCCGGGGACCCCCCGACCGCCGAAAGCCCCGGAACCGCTGGAAACCGTGGGGCCGCTGAAAGCCCCGGGACCGCCGAGGACGCCGGGAGCTAGGTGGACGGTGTCTTCGAGGCTCTCGGCGAGCCGACCCGCCGGCGGATCCTGGAGCTCCTGGCCGAGGGCGAGCAGCCGGCGGGCACGCTGGTGGCGGCGCTGCGGGAGCACGGGCCGATCTCCCAGCCGGCCGTCTCGCAGCACCTCAAGGTGCTCCGCGAGGCCCGGCTGGTCATCGTGCGCGCCGAGGGCACCCGCCGGTTCTACGCCCTCGACGCGGCCGGGATCGACGCCGCGCTGGCATGGCTGGCCCGGCTCGGCGACCCGCTGGCCTCGTTCGCCCAGCCGTTGGACGCGCTGGCGACCGAGGTCGCCCGTGGCCGCCGCGCCCGCCGCGCCGCCGATGCCGTAGATGGCGCCGACGCCGTTGATGGAACCGTCCCGCGGCCGGCGGACCGGGACAGCCGTTCCGCCTGACCCGCGCCGGCTGGCGGGCCCGCGAAGTGGCGCGGGCCCGTCATGCCGGGCTGACTACTGGTCCTTCAGCTTCTTCACGAGGCTCGCGGTCGCGTCCCCGATCAGCTGCTCGTCGGGCTCGGCGCGGGACAGCACCAGCAGCTCGGCCTCGACCTGGCCCTCGCCGACCCAGATGATGTCGAAGTAGCTGGTGGCCGTCGCGCCACCCGAGGACTCGGTGTAGCTCATGGAGGTCCGGGCCATCGTCCCCGGCAGGGCCGGAACGTCGCGGACCTTCCACTCGCCCGACGTGTCGCCGTCGGCGAACAGCTCCTGGACGCAGGAGTCCACGTCGACGTCCTCGAGCAGCTTGACGTGATTGTCGTGCTGCTCGGGTGTCACGATCTGCGCGTAGGACTGGACCACGGTCTCGCCGTCGGGGCTGCTCAGGCCGGGGCCGCTCGCGGCGCCGATGGGGGGTGCCGCCTCCTGGCCCCCGCAGTCCGCGATCTCGACCCAGGGGTTGTTGTCCGAGTCGTTCGGGTCGACGGTCTTGGCCTCATCGCTCACCGTGAACTCGTCCGTCTCCGGACCCTGGAGGTAGACGAAGTCCTCGGCGCGCAGGTCCGACGCCGGAGTGTCGATCGCGGGCGCGCCGGTACCGGTGGAGGGCGGGGTGTCGCCATCGCCGTCCCCGTCCGACGAGCAGCCGGTCAGCGCGAGCGTGAGCGCCAGGGCCGCGCCCGCGCCTACTGACAACAGTCGGGCTCGCGATCTGGTCCGGGTCAACCACATATCAACTGTCCTCATCTTCCGCCGGCATATCGGGACAAAGGGCGAAAGCCGACTTTAGGTCGGCGGATCATCGAGAACCGTTGGATCTGGCGGTCGGCTTCCCGACAGTGATCGGGGAACGTGTGCCGGGCACGTGGCGGTACCTTCGGCTTTTGGATGGAAGGATCTTCGCGATCCAGGGCGGCGGGCGGCGTCGCCTGTCAGCTTGCCGACACCTTCCCGAAGAAGGTGCGGAGATCCGCGGCCAATACCTCCGGTGCCTCCATCGCGGGGAAATGCAGGCCGCGCGGGTACTCCGCCCAGTAGGTGTCGGCGGACGGGTTGATCACCCTTCGGACGGTGGGGTCGGCGCCGAACACCGCGAACCCGTGCGGCACCGCCGCCGGCGGCGTCCAGCCCATCGCGTGTGTCTGCTCGTACAGGAAACCGGCCGCCGTGACGCCCGAACCGGTGAACCAGTAGAGGCTTACGTTGGTGAGCAACTGGTCGCGGTCGTACGGAAGGTCGGTCCACTCCTCGAACTTCTCCGCGATCCAGCCGAGCTGCCCCACCGGTGAGTCGTTCAGCAGATATCCGATGGTCTGTGGCCGGCTGTTCTGGATCGCCAGGTAGCCGCTGCCCTCACGCCGGAACCGGTCCATTCGGTCCAGGATCAGCCTGTCGGTCGGGTCTGCCGGGTCCAGCCCGTCGGCCAGGCCGGGCAGGAAGGTGGCCGTGTTCGCCGCGGTGAGCGGGTCGGTCACCACGTGAACTCCGACGACGTGCGCGCCGTCGACGCTGGCCACCTCGCCCGCCAGACCCGCGCCGATGTCGCCGCCGTGGGTGCCGTACCGGTCGTAGCCGAGGCGACGCATCAGCTCGGCCCAGGCCCGCGCCGTGCGGCCCATCGCCCAGCCGGTCGCGCGGACCGGGGTGGAGAAGCCGAAACCGGGCACCGACGGCGCCACGACGTGAAAATCCCGCCGAAGGTGCTCGATCAGCGCGGTGAACTCGACGAACGAGCTGGGATACCCATGGGTGATCAGCAGGGCCAGGGCGTCGGGACGCTCCGAACGGACATGCGTGAAGTGGATCCTCTGCCCGTCGATCTCGGTGGTGAACTGCCCGAGCGCGTTCAGCCGCGCCTCGGCCGCCCGCCAGTCGTAGCGGGTCGCCCAGTAGTCGGCCAGCTCCCGCAGGAACTCCAGCGGAACGCCCCTGCTCCACCCGTCGCCGGGCAGGCTGGCGGGCCAGCGGGTGCGGGCCAGCCGGTCGGCCAGGTCGTCGACGTCGGCCTGGGGAATCGCGATGGTGAACGGCTGGATGTCCATGGAAACGCTCCTCTGGCTCGGGGTGCGCCCCACGCTAGGTTCCAATGCGGAACGGTTCTTTCCGCGATCGCTGACAGAATCGAAGAATGTTGGAAACCTCGGCGCGGCTGCTCAACCTGCTGGCCCTGCTGCAGGCGCGGCGCGACTGGACCGGCCCCGAGCTGGCCGAACGCCTGGAGGTCACCACCCGCACGATTCGCAAGGACGTCGAACGGCTACGCCGCCTCGGCTACCCGGTGCGGGCCACCCCCGGAGCGGCCGGCGGCTACCGGCTCGACGCCGGCGCCAACGTCCCGCCGCTGCTGCTGGACGACGAGGAGGCCGTCGCCGTCGCGATCGGCCTGCGAACGGCCGCCGGCGGCACCATCAACGGGATCGAGGAGAGCTCGGCCCGTGCGTTGGCCAAGCTGCACCACGTGCTGCCCGCGCGGCTGCGCCGGCGAGTGGACGCCCTCTACGCGCTCACCGTGCCGACACCCTGGGCCGGTCCGAGCATCGACGCGGACGTGCTGACCACGCTCGCGACCGCCTGCCGCGACCACGAGCGACTCCGATTCGACTACGAGACGCACGACGGCGACCGCGCGGCGCGCGACACCGAGCCGCACCGCCTGGTGCACACCGGGCGCCGCTGGTACCTGGTCGCCTGGGATCTGGCCCGCGACGACTGGCGGACCTTCCGGGTCGACCGCGTCCGGCCCCGGACGCCGACCGGGCCGCGGTTCACCCCGCGCCCGCTGCCCGACGACCCGGAGATCGCCCGGCGCGTCGCCGCCGGTGCCGCGACCGCGACGTGGCGCTACCGGGCGAGGGTGGTCGTCCACGCGCCGGCCGAGCGGGTGGCCCGGAAGCTGCCGGTCCCGGCGGCGATCCAGCCGACCGGCCCGGACGAGTGCGTGTTCGAGCCCGGGTCGGACGACCCGCGGACGCTCGCTCGCTACCTGGCCATGCTCGACGAGGACTTCACCGTCGAGGACGCTCCCGAGCTGGCCGCCGAGCTGCGTGCCCTCGCCGACCGTCTTCGGCGCGCGGCCCGGTAGCCGGCCGTTCCCCCGCGCGGCTCGGTGGCCGGCCGTTCCCCACCGGCGGCGTGGCGCCCGCCCCCGCGGCGTGGCGCTCGCCGCCGGCGAGCGAGGCGGCCGTCACTCGATCGTCAGGCTGGAGTCGCCGTCGTTGAAGTAGAAGAAGTCGCCGTCCCCGCCGACGCTCGCGTCGGTGTACTCGCCGTGGTGCGTCCAGGCGTCGTCGGCGCCGGCGTGGGCGCCGTCCGCCGTCTCGCCGTGGCCGATCGCCTCGACGCCCCCGATCGTCTCGCCGTGCATCGCCGTGTCGCCGTGGGTCGCCGTCTCGTCATGAGCCGTCGTCTCGCCATGGGCCGCGGCCTCGGCCTCGGGCGTCCCGGCGGCGGCGGCCAGGCCTGGGGACGAGCCCAGGTCGTCGTACAGCCTGTTGGCCGCGTCGCCCGCGTGCGTCCCGTAGAGGTCCTGGGTCCCGTCCGCCGCCGAGCGCTCGGCCTGGGAGTCCCAGCCCTCATCCCAGCCGTCTCCCCAGCCCGATCCCCAGGAGTCGCCCGCGTTCCCGGCGCCGCCGTCTCCGGCGCCCGGATCCGGCACGTCCGTGTCGGCCGAGACGTCCGAGCCGGTCTGGTGGTGCTCGCCGGATGCCGTGTCCGAGTCGCCCGGGGTGTCGCCCGGCGGGTCGGCCGGCGAGTCGGCCGCCCCGTCAGCCGCCCGGTCGGCCACCAGCTCGCTGGTCGCCAGCGCCGCCACGCCACCGACCACCGCGCCCGCGGCCGCCGCGGCGGCGAGGGCGCCGGCTCCGGCCGCCCCCAGCCGGGCGGCGCCGGCGGGCGGCCGCCAGGTCGTGTCGTCGGGCCCGCCGGTATAGGCGTTGGTGTAGACCCTGGCCCGGTCGAACCGGCTGCTGAAGACGGACATCACTGGCTCCCCGCTGCTCAGAAGTCCACGAACCGGGGCGTGCTGATCGAGTCGCGCGCGGTGCGCAGATAGTGCGCGATCTCGCCGCGGCTGAGCCGGATGCCCGCGTTGGCCGGGTATCGACGCAGCACGTCCAGCCGGGCGAGGCGCCGGGCGACGATCCGCATCGCGGTCTCCCGGCGCTCCGGCGGGGTCGCGCCGAGCGCCCCGGTGAGCCGGCGGGCCGTCTCCCACCGCGAGTCGAACAGGTTCTCCGTGAGGACGTAGCCGAGCACCGGGAGCGTGCTGGTCACCAGCGTGTTCCACCGGTCCAGGACCGCCGCCCAGCCGCGCGCGGACTGCGCGTTCATCATCGCCGACCGCTTCTCGCTCTGGCTGTACTGGTTGTACGCCTGGCTGGCCCCCGACACCAGGAACACCGGGTTCAGGAACGCCGCACCCAGGGAGAGGGCGGCTCCGGCGTAGTTGGGGCGCGGCAGCGCGGACGGGTCGAGATCCAGCAGGCGTGCCACCTGGGCCGACAGCGCGCCGGTCTCGGCCGCCGCGCGCTGCGCCGGGGCGAGAGCCGCCCGCAGACGGCTTTCCTGGGCCTTCAGCCAGTCCGGTTCGGCACGGCCGCCGATGGCCGGCGCCAGCACCTGGGCGTCCCGGTAACGAACGAACGCGGGCAGGACGGAGCCGACCTGGTCGAGGTGCCGGCGCAGCTCGTCGAGGCCCTCGGACAGCGCGGCGGCGGTGCGCAGCCGGCCCTCGTCGTCCTCCGGCAGTGTCACGGGGGCGCCCAGCCCGTCGGCGGTCCCGTCGCCGCGCAGGGCCGCGTGGAGCTCGTAGAACGGGCCGAAGATCGTATAGAGGAAGTAGTCGTCCTCGAGGCCCACGGCGGCCCGCAACATGTCGGGGATGCGGCGCGGGTCCTCGGTGGCGTAGTTGGCGGCGCAGACGTCGGTGTGCAGAGCGCGGATCAGCTCCAGCGGGCCGACGACGGTGAGGTCCGTGTCGGCCGTCGCGACCCGCAGGCTGGCCCGAGGCACCGCCACACCCCCAGCCGCCACGCCCTCGGCCGTCGCCGCGTCGACCGCCACGCTCTCGGGCGCGGGCGCCATGGTGCCCTCCACCGCGCGGATCGCCGCGAACGGCACCCGCAGGCGCACGCCGCGGCCCTTGACCCGCAGCGCGGCGGCGTCGACGGCGCAGGCGACCGGCCGGCCGCCGGCGAGCTCGGCCGGGTAGGGGCCGCCCGTCGCCAGGGTCCGCTCCGCGGCGGCCCGTACCCCGGGATGAGCGTGCAGGCGGCGCCCGAACACCTCGGAGTCGCTGGCCACCGACACCGGTCCGTGCTCGGGGTCGAAGATGACGAACCGCTCCGCCGACCCGGCCACCCGCAGCCGGGGGTCCGCGAGGTCGAACCGGGCGAGCACCCGTGCGTCGTCGTCGCGCGCCTGCAGCTCGAGGACGCTGTCGCCGAGGACGCAGTCGGCCCGGACCGCCTGGGCCCCGTCGTCGTCGGCCCCGGTGGCCAGCCCGCGCGCCCAGACCGGCGCGGACGTGCCTACGGCGGCCGGCTGGGCGGCCTGTTGCCCCGCCTGGGCGACGGCGAGGAACGCCGCCAGCACGTCCGGCGTGACCAGGTGCAGCAGCACGCCGGTGAGGAACCGGCCGTCGAGCACCGCGCCGCCGTGCACGAACGCGCTGGTCGGGCCCGCGGGGCTGACGGCGACACGGTTGACCGGCCAGTCGACCAGCGGCCGCCCACCCGCGCGCAGCTCCAGGCGACCGTTCTTGACCACCACGTAGGCGGGGAACTCCGCGCCGCCGACCGGCCCCTGGGCCGTGGTTCCCTGAGCCGGCGTTCCCTGAGCCGGCATTCCCGGCGGCGTCGTTCCCGGTGGCGGGGCGCCCTGCCCGGCGCCGGTGGCGGCGCCGGCGGGGTCGTTCTCGTAGCGCGGCGTGACCGACACGGCGCACGGGCTGACGAACGACGTCGCCCCCGCGTCCACCAGCAGTCGGCCATGCAGGCCGGTCAGCGTCGTGAGCAGCTCCGGCGGCAGCGGGGTTGCCGTGGCCGCCTGGAAGGCCCGGCCGTCCGGGAAACGCGCGTCGACGAAGAGCCGGGTGCCCTGGTCGACCAGGCCCACCGTCGCCTCGGGGTCGGTCGCGGGGAGGAGCGCGCTCATGGTGGCGGCGCCGAGCCCGCCGGTGTCGTACACGTAGACGGCGGGAAAGTCGGTGATCAGCAATCGGCGGCTGCCCATCAGCGAGAAACCGCTGGAACGGCCCTCCTTCAGCGGGCACCAGTTGCTGTCGAACAGGACCCGCCCCTGGACCTGGGCCAGCTGCGCCGCCGGGCCCGTGGGGCCGGCGGTGGGAAGGCCACCGGCTTCCGGGCCGCCAGGAGGAGGGCCGCCAACAGGAGGGCCGAGAGGGGGACGGCCGCCAATCGGAGGTCCGACGGGGGGAGGGCCGCCAACGGGAGGGCCGAGAGGAGGAGGGCCGCCAACGGGAGGGCCGAGGGGGGGAGGGCCGCCAATCGGAGGTCCGACGGGGGGCCGGCCGCCAACAGGAGGGCCGACGGGAGGAGGGCCCCCGATATGCGGCCCGGCGGGGGGAACCGGCTGGGCGGCGGCCTGGGGCGTCCCGGCCCGGTCCCACGACGAGGCGGCCCAGCCGGCGGACCGGTCGCGGGGCTGGTCGGGGTCGCCCGGATTAGTGTCCACGAGAGTTCGCCATCCGCCCGTCCGTGCGTGACGTGACATCGCCGCGTCGTCGGGCGTGCCCGTCACCGACGTGCCTCGACGACGAAGATATCGATGCCCGCTCGCGGCCAGTTCCGGAAGATATCCACCCTCCGGGGTGCGCGCCTCGTCCAGTCATCCCGACGACAACCTGACGATATCGGCATTCCTGACCCGGCCCGAGGCCGGTTCGATCCGCCCGCCCGGCGCCGCGCCGGCGCCGGGCCGAAGCGGCCGGGGGCGCGGCCCCGCGCTCCCTCGTCCACGACGGTCTTCCGGCGGCGGCGATGACGGTGCTCGGGGGCCCGCCGGCCGCGCCGTTTGCCCGATTGGTCCCGTCGTGAAGGCGACACCGTGACGGTGAGTGTTGTCACGGGTCCGTGCCGTCTCGTTCAGCTGTGCCGTGATAAATCAGAACTCGGGGATCGGCGGCGCCGCGGCGCGACCGCCGCCGGCTCCGGGGTGCGCCCCCTGACGGGAAGTGGATCATCTGGGCCGGAGGCGAACATGGGCGGGGAAGGCGACAGGGATCTGCCCACGGGGCGCCCGCCGTCCGTCGATCTGCGCATCGACACCCCGCATTCGGCGCGGATGTACGACTACTTCTTGGGCGGGAAGGACAACTTCCCGGCGGACCGCCAGGCAGCCGAGGCCGCGCTCTCGATATTTCCCTCGATCCGGACCACGGCGCTGCAGGCGCGGAAGTTCATGACCCGGGTGACGGCCGAGCTCGCCCGGTCCGGTGTCCGGCAGTTCCTGGATATCGGCACCGGGATCCCGACCAGCCCGAACCTGCACGAGGTGGCGCAACGCGTGGCGCCGGACGCCCGGATCGTCTACGTCGACAACGACCCGATCGTCCTGGCGCACTCCCGCGCGCTGCTCAGGAGCGCGCCCGAGGGACGTACCGCCTACCTGGAGGCCGACCTGCGCGAGCCGGAGCGCATCCTGCGGTCCGCCGAGGTGCGCGAGACGCTCGACCTGAGCGAGCCGGTCGCGCTGTCCTTGTTCGCCATCCTGCATTTCGTGCCGGATGACGTGAACCCGGACGGCATCGTCGCCGAACTGCTGGACGTCCTCTCCCCGGGCAGCTACCTGGCGCTCAACCACGCCACTCCCGACTTCGTCACCCCCGAGGTCGAAGCACAGGTGACCGGCCTCTACCGCGCTCAGGGCATCCCGTTCCAGTCGCGCCGGCACGCCGAGATCGTCCGGTTCTTCGACGGGCTGGAACTGGTCGACCCGGGGCTGGTCCCGGTCCACCAATGGCGGCCCGAGGGCGAGCCGGAGGACATCCCGGCGGCGGACATCGCCAGCTACGGCGGTCTTGCCCGGCTGACCCGCCGAGGACCTTTCCTATAGGTCCTCTGTACACGGATCGGCCTTCGCGGGCCGCCCGCGAAGGCTCCGCCGGAAGCCAGGCTTGGGGCGGCGCCGCCGCCGGGCTCAGGTGGGGCGCTCGGGGCGCCAGGAGAACGCCCGGCGCCGCGGGCCGGCCCCAGGCCCGGGCCCGGGGCTCCTCCCGGGGCCGGCGTTCCCTCCGGGGCTGGCCAGGCGTTCCTCGTCGTCCGCCGGGTCGGGCCGCCTCGGCGCCGCTGGCGACGCGGGGCTGGCGTGGCTCGGCTGCGACGGCGCGGTCGCCGTCCGCTCGAAGGTGACCTGTCCGTCCTGATGGAGCAGCTCCAGGTCGGACATCACGGCGAACAGGCCGCGGCCGAGCAGGAAGGCGAGGTCGCGGGACGTCCTGCGGCCGTTGACGCGCGCCAGGATCTCCGCTCGCCCGGCGTCGATCGGTGGCGCCGCCTGGGTGGCCAGCGGTCTCGTTCGCTGGTCGAGCCCCAGCTCGTGCCACCGCGCGGCGATCGCGAGCCGGCGCCGGGTCTCGCGGACCACTCGGCTGACGTCCAGCCCGGGGATGATCGGTAGCAGGGGCTCCAGGCCGGCCTCGACCGGATCCGGCGCGCAGCTGTGGATGTCCGCGAGGCCGAGCGCGAACATGGCGTCCATCGCCGCCGTCTGCGTCACGACCTGCACGGACGCGCTGCCCAGCAGGCCCCGCTCGACCAGCGCGGCCCGCAGGCGCCCCTGGGGCGCCGCCTCGGCGAACACGTCGGTCCAGTCGTCGCCGGAGACCCGGCCCGAGCGCAGCAGCAGCGACTCCAGGCTCGGCGCGGCGGCGGTCTCGACGGCGATGATCAGCCCGTCGCGCAGGACGACGACCCCCCCGACCATCGCCCCTTCCGCGCGAACCGCGCCGGAGAAGGATTTCTCGGCGAGTCGGGTCAAAGTGGTGAGCAGTAGGCCACCATCCGCGACATCGGCATGGTCCCCCACGTGGCCGCCCCCCGATCCGGTAGTCCGCGATGACAGGCAAACAGGCAAAGGATATGGTGACTAGCACAAAGATCTTACCAATAGACATAGTGCGTCGCAACGCGCACGTAAACTCTGTCGCAGAGATGTCTATGTTGGCACAACAATGTCACCTGGCGAATCAGGGAGAACTACATGGACATCGAGACCGCGCTCAAGGAAGCCATGACGCTGGACGGCGCGGTGGGCGCGGCGCTGGTCGACTACGAGAGCGGCATGATGCTCGGCGCCGCCGGCGGCGGCCACGCGCTCAACCTCGAGATCGCGGCGGCGGGCAACACCGACGTGGTCCGCGCCAAGGCCAGGACGCTCGAGGCGCTGGGCATCCGGGAGGGGATCGAGGACATCCTCATCACCCTGGACCGGCAGTACCACCTCATCCGGCTCCTGAGCCGGGGCGGAAGCCAGCTGTTCCTCTACCTCGCCCTGGACCGCTCCCGGGCCAACCTCGCGCTCGCCCGCCACAAGCTCCGGTCGATCGACCGTGAGCTGAGCGTGTGACGTCCCGCGGCCGGGCCGCCGTCGTGCCCTCACGGGCCGCGTGCCCACCCGCCCGCCGCGGCGCTGGCCGCGGGGTCCCTGGGCCGGCGCCGTCCGCCGACCGGGCGACCAGGCCGCGGGCCCATGCACGGAGCGCCTCGGCGCTCGCCAACACCACCAGTTCGGCCCTCCCCGAGGGACGCCGCACCTGAAGTGGGAGGTACGAGCCAGATGATCACGGACTCGGTACTGGAGGAGCTGACGACGCTGCGGGAGCGCGTCGCCGGCGTGACCAACAGCGCGGTGGCGTCGGTGGACGGCCTGCTGATCGCCCACGACACCGACGACGTGCGGCCGGAGGTGCTGGCCGCGATGGCCGCCGTCGCGCTTGGCCTCGGCAAGAGCACCGGGACGGAGGTCGGCATGGGCGAGCTGCGCGAGGTGATCACCCGCTGCGCGGGCGGCCACATCGTCGTGTACGCCGTCCGCGAGCGCAGCCTGCTCGTCGTTCTCGGGGACGAGGGGCTGGACCTCAACCGGCTGCACCTGCACTCGCGCCCGGCCGTGAACCGGCTGGGCGAGCTCCTCGCCGCCTGACACCGCCGCCTGACACCGCCGCGTAACCGGTAGGCGCCCCCGGGGGCGCACCGGCCGGCCGGGTATCCCGCTCCTCGGGACCGGATCCGGTGGCACGATGCCGCCGTCAGACGTTGAGCCGCCGTCCGACGTCGAGAGGAGCCAGGGGTGGATGTCAACGGCGCTGTCACTGTGATCACGGGCGCGGGCAGCGGCATCGGAGCCGCGTTGGCGCGCCGTTTCGCCGCCGAGGGCGCCCGGGCCGTCGTCGTCAGCGACCGGGACCCGGACGCCGCGGCGCGTGTGGCCGCCGAGATCGGCGGCACGCCGGCCAGGACGGACGTGACCGACGAGGCGGCCGTCGCCGCGCTGGTGGAGCGGACCGTCGCCGAGCACGGGCGGATCGACCTGTTCTGCTCCAACGCCGGGGTGGCGGTCGGCGGCGGGGTGGAGGTCGACACCGGGACGTGGCAGGACACGTTCGCCGTGAACGTGCTCGCCCACGTCTACGCGGCCCGCGCGGCCGTCCCGCCGATGCTCGAGCGGGGCGGCGGCTACCTCCTCAACGTCGTGTCGGCCGCCGGGCTGCTCACGTCGCCGGGCGACGCGCCGTACGCGGTGACCAAGCACGCCGCGCTCGCGCTGGCCGAGTGGCTGGTAGTGACCTACGGGGACCAGGGAATCCGCGTCAGCGCCGTCTGCCCGCTCGGGGTCGCCACGCCGCTGCTGCTCGACCCGCTGCGGGACGGCCACGCGGCCGCCAAGGTCGTCGCGGCGTCGGGCGAGGTCATGCGGCCCGAGGATGTCGCCGAGTCGGTGATCCAGGGCCTCGCCGCGGAGAAGTTCCTCATCCTGCCCCACCCGGAGGTCGGCGCGTACTGGGCCCAGAAGGCGGCCGACCCGGACCGCTGGCTGGCCGGCGTGCGATCGCTCGCCCGGGGCGTCGAAGCCTCCTGAGGCCCTTCCCGCGGACGGAGGCATCGTGACGCCGGGCGCGGGGATCAGGGCGTGGCGGTACGGCCCGACGGCTGGCGGCGGCGGCGCAGTAACCGACGGCCGCAGTCGAGGATGTGGGTGCGCAGCTCGTCGTCGGTGAGGCCCGCCGCCGCGCTCGCTCCGGCGCTCTTGAGGCCGGCCAGGAACATGTTCGCGGCCACGATCTGCCCGGGGTCCGGATCGGGGCCGATGAGCACCGCGGCGAGCCGCTCGCCCAGCGAGGCGAGGATGGGGTCGGTGGCGAGGATCTCCCCGACGGCGAGGTCGCTCTCGATGATCCCGTAGAGCCGCCGGTGGCGGATCAGCAGATCGACGATGCCGACGAGGAGGACCTCGGTCCGGACGGCCTGCGACCGCTCGCGTTCCGCGTCCTCGGCGATCGTGGCGATCTCGGCCAGCGCCGGCCGCACCACCGCGAGGACGATGTCTCGCTTGGCCTTGAAGTGGTAGTAGACGGCTGCCTTGGTGACGCCCAGCCGGTCGGCGATCATCTGGAGTGAGGTGCCGCTGACGCCGCGCTCGGCGAACAGTTCGAGGGCCGCGGCCACGACCTTCTCGCGGCCGGCCCCGGCCCGAGGCGTCGTCGCGTCCAGCTGCGTGGTCATCGCCCTGCTCCCATTCCCTTTCCCCGTTCCCTCACCACTCGCCGTTCCCTCACCACTCGTCAGCCCTCATCGCTCGCCGCGCCGTCTCGCCGGGCGAGGAGGTGGCCACCCGCGCCCGCCGGCGGGCCCGGCAGCTCGTTCGTGTGTCCGGACGGAGTGCCGAGCCCAGGCTCGTGGCGGTACTCCGTTCCGGGCCCGGTTCCTGGGTTCCGGGTCCATGGCCCATGCCGACCTGATCAAAACCGCAGCGGGCATCATCTCGCGAATCCCGCGCCACGCGCGCTGGTCGGTCCGCCGATCGGGCCGCTCGCCCCACCGGGGCTGAAACCCGGTCCCGAGCCGGCCGCGCGGTGGGGCGGTCGCGAGGGCCGGGCGCGCTGGGTCAGGCGCGATGGTCAGGCGCTAGGGACCTCTTCCCCGATCGCGCGCCCGGACTCCGGCCGACTGGCCGCCTTTGCTCAAGTGTGCCCAGATCCAGGCGCCCGGGGCCACGCCCGCCGAACGGGGCAGGCGGTCCGAAAGCGGGCGAACGACGCGGGACCGCCGTTCGATCCCGGCATAAATGTTAGCCGAACGACAAGGGATTTGCTAGCCGCTCGGCTTGGCAACTACTTGTCGAGCGGCTAGGGTTTCCTCAGACATCAACTTGTCGATCGGCTAGTGATGCGCGCGACGCGCCCCAGCCACGACAGGCCGAGATCCGCGGCCACGGCCGTCAGGACGACGCCGTAGACCAGAGGAGACCTTCGTTGGCCACCTACCTGTACCGGCTGGGACGGGCGGCGTATCGGCGCCGGAGCCTGGTCCTCGCGCTGTGGATCGCGCTGCTCGCCGCTGTCGGCGTCGGCGCCGCGACGCTGTCCGGGTCGACGTCGGACACGCTCTCGATCCCGGGAACCGAGTCACAGAAGGCGATCGACCTGCTCGACGAGCGGATGCCCAATGCCGGGGCCGACACCGCCACGGCGCGGGTGGTCTTCACCCTCCCGGCCGGTTCGGGCGGCTCCCTGGCCGAGGCGGACCGGCGGCAGGCGATCGAGCAGGTGGTCCAGGAACTGTCGCGCGCGCCGCTGGTCGACCGGGTCACCGACCCGTTCGCCGACGTTGGCGGGCGGTGGGCCTCCGTGTCCTCCGACGGGAGGACGGCCTACGCCCAGGTGAGCTATGACGTCCAGCAGCGCGAGGTCACCGACGCCGCCCGCGACGCGCTGTTCGCCGCGGCCGACCCCGCGCGGGCCGCCGGCGTCGGCGTCGAGTTCGGCGGCACCGCGACCGAGGGAGCGTCGGAACAGAGCGCGACCGAGGTGATCGGCATCGGCGTCGCCGCGGTCGTCCTCCTGATCACCTTCGGCTCGTTCGTCGCGGCCGGGCTCCCGTTGCTGACGGCGCTGCTCGGCGTGGCGGTCGGCGTCTGCGGCATCGCGATCGCCAGCGGCTTCATCGGCCTGAGCTCCAGCACCTCGACCCTCGCCCTGATGATCGGCCTGGCCGTCGGCATCGACTACGCGCTGTTCATCACCTCCCGGTTCCGCCACGAACTCGCCGCCGGCCGGGACGGCGACGAGGCCGCCGGACGCGCGGTCGGCACCGCCGGATCGGCCGTCGTCTTCGCCGGGCTCACCGTCGTCATCGCGCTGGCCGCCCTGTCGGTGGTCGGCATCCCGTTCCTCACCGAGATGGGGCTCGCCGCCGCCGGCACGGTCGCGATCGCGGTGGCCATCGCGCTCACCCTGCTGCCCGCCGTGTTCGGGTTCGCCGGCCGCCGGCTCGCGGTCGCGGGACGGGCGGAGGACGGGCCCGCGGGCGCGCGCCGCTCCGGCCGGCACCTGAGGGGGCGCGGCCCGCGTGTCCTCGCCCGGTTCGCCCGGGACCCGGAGGCCGACGGCTCGCGGCCGACGATGGGCGAGCGCTGGGCGCGCCTCGCGGTGCGGCGCCGGGGCCTCGCGGTGCTGGTCACGGTCCTCGGGCTCGGCCTGCTCGCGGCTCCGGTCATGGGACTTCGGCTCGGCCTGCCCGATGACAGCACGGCCGCGCCGGGCACCACCCAGCGGGCCGCGTACGACCAGCTCAGCGCCGGCTTCGGCGCGGGCTTCAACGGCCCGCTGCTGATCGTCGTCGACGTCGCCGGCGCGAGCGACGGCGCCCAGGCCGTCACGCGGGTCGCCGACGGCATCCGCGAGCTGCCCGACGTCACCTCGGTCGGCGCCGCCACCTTCAACGAGGCGCGGGACACGGCCACGTTCCGGGTCATCCCGACCAGCGGCCCCAGCGACGCCGCGACCCAGGACCTGGTGCACGCCATCCGGGCGCGGGCGGGCTCCGTCACGGCGGCGACCGGGGCGACCACCCTGGTCACCGGCACGACCGCGCTCAACATCGACATCTCCGAGAAGCTCTCGGACGCCCTCGTCCCCTACCTGGCGGTGGTCGTCGGGCTCGCCTTCGTCCTGCTCCTGCTGGTCTTCCGCAGCATCCTGGTGCCGCTGAAGGCGACACTCGGCTTCCTGCTGAGTGTGGTCGCGACCTTCGGCGCCGTGGTGGCCGTGTTCCAGTGGGGCTGGCTGAAGGATCTGTTCGGGGTCGACTCCACCGGCCCGATCGTGAGCATGCTGCCGATCTTCCTCGTGGGCGTGCTGTTCGGGCTGGCGATGGACTACGAGGTCTTCCTGGTGACCAGGATGCGCGAGGAGTTCGTCCACGGCCGCGGCCCGGACGAGGCGGTGACCGTTGGCTTCCGGCACGGCGCCCGGGTCGTCACCGCGGCCGCCATCATCATGATCAGCGTGTTCGCCGGCTTCATCCTGTCCGATCAGGCGATCATTCAGTCCATCGGTTTCGCGCTCGCCTTCGGCGTCCTCGTCGACGCCTTCGTCGTCCGCATGACCCTCGTGCCGGCGGTG
This sequence comes from Frankia nepalensis, assembly GCF_016786325.1. GTDB lineage: Bacteria > Actinomycetota > Actinomycetes > Frankiales > Frankiaceae > Pseudofrankia > Pseudofrankia nepalensis. The sequence goes on from NZ_JADWYU010000172.1 coordinate 20,160, forward strand.
ATGTCGCTGCTCGGCCACCGCGCCTGGTGGCTGCCCCGCTGGCTCGACCGGCTGCTCCCCGACATCGACGTGGAAGGCAAGCGCCTGGTCGCCCCGGCCGCGGCGGCGGGGCTGGCGATCGCCACCCAGGCGGACCACGCTGGCCAGGCGGACCACGCCACCCAGGCGGACGGGGGCGCCCAGACGGGCGACGGCGACGGCGCTCAGGCCGGATCCCGCGGCCAGGGCCAGGACTCTGGGGCGGACGACGGCGTGCCCAGCCAGCGGCGTCCCGCCATCACGGTCCGGTAGGCCGGGCTGGCGCGGGGCGCCCCCGCCCCCCCGCGCCCCCCCCCCCCCCCCCCCCCCC
>NZ_JADWYU010000172.1:20518-34602 GCF_016786325.1 Frankia nepalensis
GCGGGGGGCCCCCGCCGGGGGCGCCCCCCATCCCGGGCCGGGTGGGCGGGGGGGGGGGGGGCCGCCGGGGGCGGGGGGGCCCGCGTCCCGGCACGCACGAGGCGCGATCAGCGCTACGAGCGCGCCCGGATCACCGCCGCGCCGTCAGGACGAGTCCCATCGGGGTGAGCCCCGTCAGGATGAGCCCCGTCAGGGCAAGTCCCGTCGGGGTGAGCGCCGTCGGGCTCCGGGAAGCGGCCGGCGCTTGGAACGCCGCCGGTGCCCGGGAAGCGGCTCGTCGCGCCGGCGCCGGCCGCGCCAGGAGCGGCGGCCCGTGATTGGAGCGGATACACCGCCACGTCGCCCTTGTTGGACCGCTTCGCGGCGTACATGGCGAGGTCGGCGCGGTGCATGAGGATGTCCGGGGTGATCGGACCGCTGCCCGGGGCCACGACGGCGAGCCCGGCGCTCGCGTGGACCGCGCGGCGGGTGCCGGACAGGCTGACCGGCTCGCGGATGGTCGCGACGACACGCCGGGCCACGGCCTCGGGGTTCTCGGCCTCGTCCGTGAGGAGCATGGCGAACTCGTCGCCGCCGATGCGGGCCACGATGTCGGAGGCCGGCACGGTGCTGGTGAGGCGGTCGGCGGTCGTGCGCAGCAGCTGGTCGCCCGCCGAGTGGCCAAGACTGTCGTTGATCTTCTTGAAGTCGTCGAGGTCGCAGAACAGGAGCGCCACCGGCCGATGGCCGCGGCCGCGGCGGGCGAGGGCACGCGTGAGCCCTTCGGTCAGCAGCGTGCGGTTGGCGAGGCCGGTCAGCGGGTCGTGGAGCGCCGCGTACCGGACGCGCGCCAGCAGCTGGCTGTTGTCGGCGAGGCTGACCAGCAGCCGGACCAGCGCCGCCGCCAGGAGCAGCGCGATCAGGAAGTGTTTCCCGACCCCGGAGTGGGACTGGGTGGGCAGCACGACGGCGATCACCGCGAGGGGCAGGTACGGCAGGGCCGTGTGGAGCCACAGGACTCCCGGGCGCAGGGTGGTCGGCCGGGGTTCCTCGCCCTCTGCCGGGGTGAGGCAGGCGAGGCTGATCAGCAGCGGGCCGGCGACGAGGCCCGCGGTCAGGATGGGCAGGTGGCTCCACCCGTGCACGACGGAGGCGGTCAGCAGGACGCTGCTCAGCTCGTACGCGATGAAGCCGGCGGCGATGAACGCGAAGGTCCCGGGACGTCGCGGCTGCCGGAAGCTCGCGAGCAGCAGAACCAGGACCAGCATGGCCAGTTTGACGCCGCCAAGGCTGCCCATCAGCGCGAAAAGCGGAGTCTGGGCGCTGGCCGCGGGGCCGAACCAGATCCAGACGAGCAGGAGGACCGCCCCGACCACCAGCAGGCTGTCCAGCACGACTACCAGCCGCCAGCGGCGGTCCGACAGCAGGCCTGACCCCGGAGGCGCGCCGTCGGGCGCGGCCAGCGGCCTGGTCGGGATCATCAGGAGCGCGGCGAGCTTCACCGGGACCACCAGCAACGCCAGGTAGAGGGCGGTTTCCGTGGACACACCGGGTATGACGCCTCCCGTCAGCGACGGGGCCCGAGCCAGGGCCAGGTTCGGCGGTACCTCGGCGGCGAAGCAGAGCGCGAGCAGCAGTCGCCATCCACGTTCAGGACCGTGGCACCGCCAGCCCGACCAGGCACCGACGACCGCCGCGACCAGGCAGGCCAGTCCCGCGCAGACCCGCGCGAGCAGGGTCGCCTCCTGCTGGGGCAGGGCCATCGCCGCGCCCAGCGCGGCCAGCGCCGCCAGCAGGAAGGTGACCACCAGCCGACGCGCGACCGTCGGGTTCCACGGCGCGTCCGGTTGGGGTGAGGCGTCCGGGCCCAGAGCCCGCGCGGTCTCGAATCCAGCCATCTCCACTCCCACCCCAGGCGACCGCGGCTTCGGCGTTGCCCGCGGGGCCGTCGCGGCCCAGCCTGTTCATTCCGCTCTAGCCGGGACCGCGACAGAGCGCAAGTCGGAGAATTACCCTATGCAGTTATCCGTTAGGTGCCGAAGGCGACACGGACCGCGTCGACTGGCCGCGGCGCCGCCGCGGCCGTGCCACCGCGCTCACATCGCGGCCGTGGCACCGCGCTCATATCGACGCGAGACTGGCTGGGAACGCGCGGATGACGGCCGTGTAACGCGCTCCTTAAACGTCCACCGACATCGCCCGCACGACTGGATTGCCGACGGACGAACTTCTCGGACTCCGTGATTCGGTCGTCTCCGGCCGACTACGCTCTAATCTCGCCCACCGGCCCGGAAAGTCGGAGGAACACCGGCCGGGCGTGTGAGCGAAACCGGGGGAAGCGTCGGATGGGCGATCGTGACGAGGCCGTCGCTTCCTACACCACCGACCCCTACCCCGTCTGGGAAACCGGCCAGCGATACGGCGACTCCGTCCGGCCCGGCGGCCTGCTCGACAGCGCGCCCGTCCGGGAATGGTTCTCCCGGCTCGACGAGGTCCGACAAAACGGGCTCTACACCTTCGGGCTTCCCCAGGGCGGCCGCGGCGGGCGCCGCACCGCTTTCGGGAATCGTGACCTGATCTCTTTCAGCAACTACAGCTATCTGTCGCTGAACGGCCATCCCAAGATCCTTGCCGCCGCGCATGACGCCGTCGAGAGGTACGGAACGGGGACCGGTGGTGCCCGCCTGCTGGCCGGCACCACCGACCTGCACCGCGAGACCGAGGCGGCGTTCGCCCGCTGGCTCGGGACCGAGGACGCGGTCCTGGCGAACGCCGGGTACGACGCGAACCTGGCCGCGATCAGCGGCCTGTTCGGGCCACGTGACCTCGCGCTCGTCGACGAGTTCGCCCACCGCAGCCTGGTCGACGGCTGCCGGCTGGCCGGCCTGCGGGTGCATCGCTTCCGACACAACGACGTCGGGCACCTCGAGGAGCTGGCCGCCAGGCACGGCCCACGCGACGGCCGCAAGCTGGTGATCGTCGAGGGTGTCTACTCGATGGACGGTGACCAGGCCCCGCTCGCCGAGATCGTCGAGCTCAAGGAGCGGCACGGCTTCTTCCTGCTCCTGGACGACGCCCACGCCCTCGGAGTGCTCGGCGCCGAGGGCCGCGGCACGGCCGCCGAGCAGGGCGTCGACATCGCCCGTTTCGACATCGTCACGGCCTCGCTCAGCAAGGCGTTCCCCTCGGTCGCCGGCGTGGTCGCCGGGACGAAGGGGCTCGGCACGTATCTGCGGCACGGCGCGTCCCCGTTCATGTTCAGCGCCGCGACCTCTCCGGCGAACACCGCGACGATCCTGGCCACGCTCGACGTGCTCGTCTCCGAGCCCGAGCACCTGGCGGCCCTGCGCCGGAACTCCGCGGCGCTCGGGGAGCTCGTGCGCCGGGCCGCGGGCACGTCCCACGACTCGACCAGCCCGGTCGTCCCCGTGCTGCTCGGCGCCTCGGCCCGCGCCTACACCTGGGCCCGGGTGCTGCTCGACGAGGGTGTCCACGTCCTCCCGGTCCCGGCGCCCGCGGTGCCGGAGGGCCGGGAGCGGCTCCGGCTCTGCGCGACCGCCGGCCACACCGCCGGGGACCTCGCCCGCCTCGAGGCGGCCCTGCTCCGCTGCGTCACCCTGGAACAGGACGAGGCGGAGCTGCGCGACTACCTGGCCTCGGTCGCCTCCCGCTCGATGCCCGCCCCCGACCCCGCCTGACGCCTGGCCGCGCCCCCGCGGGACGCACCTCGCGCCGCCGCATACCTTGTGGTCGCGGAATCCTCGCCGGCCACGACCACAGGGGATGAGCCCGTGGCCCGAGCGTCAGCCGCCAGAGCTGAAGGCGGCGTCGAACGCGGCGGACGGCGGGTCGACGGCGAGGCGGCGGACGAAGGCCAGCGCCTCCGGGGCACCGGCGAGGCGGTCCATGCCGGCGTCCTCCCACTCGATCGAGATGGGCCCGTCGTAGCCGATGGTGTTCAGCATGCGGAACGAGTCGTCCCAGGGGACGTCGCCGCGTCCCGTGGAGACGAAGTCCCAGCCGCGCCGCGGGTCCGCCCACGGCAGGTGGGAGCCGAGCCGGCCGTTGCGGCCGTTGCCGACCCGCCGCTTCGCGTCCTTGCAGTCGACGTGGTAGATCCGGTCCCGGAAGTCCCAGAGGAATCCCACCGGGTCCAGGTCCTGCCAGACGAAGTGGCTCGGGTCCCAGTTCAGGCCGAACGCCGGCCGGTGGCCGATCGCCTCGAGCGCCCGGACCGTCGTCCAGTAGTCGTAGGCGATCTCGCTGGGGTGCACCTCGTGCGCGAACCGGACCCCGGCCGCGTCGAACGCGTCGAGGATCGGGTTCCACCGGTCGGCGAAGTCGCGGTACCCGGCGTCGACCAGCTCCTGCGACACCGGCGGGAACATCGCCACGTACTTCCACGCCGCCGACCCGGTGAAGCCGACCACGGTGCGCACCCCGAGCCGGGCCGCCGCGTGCGCGGTCGCGATCATCTCCTCGGCGGCCCTGGCCCGCACGCCGTCCGGGGCGCCGTCACCCCACACCCGGGCGGGCACGATGTCCCGGTGCCGGACGTCGATCGGGTCGTCGCAGACCGCCTGCCCGACCAGGTGGTTGGAGATCGCCCAGACCTTCAGGTCGTTCTTCTCCAGGATGTCCAGCCGGGACCGCGCGTAGGCGTCGTCCTCGGCGGCCCGCCGCACGTCGAGGTGGTCGCCCCAGCAGGCGATCTCCAGGCCGTCGTAGCCCCAGCCGGCCGCCAGCCGGGCGACCTCCTCGAACGGCAGGTCCGCCCACTGGCCGGTGAACAGGGTGACCGGTCGCGCCATGATCTCCGTACTTCCCTTCCCTGGTCGGTTCTCGACGGGCCCTGGTCAGCTCTCGACGAGGGTCCAGCGCGAGCCGTCCGCCGCGCTGCGGTCGACCGCGTCGAGGACGAGTTGCACCTGCAGGCCGTCGGCGAAGCTCGGGGCCGGTGGGGTCCCGTCGGCGATGGCGGCCACCAGGTCGCGGATCTCATGGGTGAAGGAGTGCTCGTAACCGAGGCCATGGCCGGGCGGCCACCAGGCGTCCAGATAGGGATGGCTCGGCTCGGTGACCAGGACGCGGGTGAAGCCCGCGACGTCGCCGTCGGCCTGGCCGTCGTAGAACTCCAGCTCGTTGAGCCGTTCCAGGTCGAAGACCAGCGAGCCCTCGGAGCCGTTCAGCTCGACCCGCAGCCCGTTCTTGCGGCCGAGCGCGAACCGGGACGCCTCGTAGCTGGCGAGCGCCCCGCCGTCGAGCCGGGCCAGGAACAGCGCCGCGTCATCCACCGTCACCGCCCCGGTGGCCCCGGCCTGCCCGGTCGCCGCCTGCCTGGCCGTGGTCAAGCCGGTGGCCGGCAGCCCCGTGGCTGACAGGCCGGTGGCTGACAGGCCGGAAGCCGCCGGCAGTGGCCGTTCCCGCACGAACGTCTCGGTGAGCGCGCAGACGCCACTGATCCGCTGGCCGCTGATGAACTGGGTGAGGTCGATGATGTGCGCGCCGATGTCCCCCAGCGCGCCGGATCCGGCGATCTCCCGGCGCAGCCGCCAGGCCAGCGGGAACTCCGGGTCGACGAGCCAGTCCTGCAGGTACACGGCACGCACGTGCCGCAGGGTGCCGAGCCGGCCGGCGGCCACCAGGTCGCGGGCGAAGGTGGCGGCGGGGATGCGGCGGTAGTTGAAACCGACCGCCGAGCGCACTCCGGCCGCTTCGGCCCGGCGCGCGGCCTCGGCCATCGCCCGCGCCTCCTCGACGGTGTTCGCCAGTGGCTTCTCGCACAGCACGTGCTTACCGGCCGCGAGCGCGGCGAGCGCGATCTCGGCATGGCTGGAGCCTGGCGTGCAGATGTCGACCAGGTCGACGTCGTCGCGCGCCAGCAGCGCCTTCCAGTCGGTCTCGTGCGTGCGCCAGCCCAGCTTCACGGCGGCGGCCGCGACCTTCTCCTGATCCCGGCCGCACACCGCGGCGAGATCGACCTCCAGCGGGAGGTCGAAGAACCGGTTCACCGAACGCCATGCCTGGGAGTGGGCGGCGCCCATGAAGGCGTAGCCCACCATCCCGACGCCCAGCCGCTGTCGTTCCGTCATCGAGAGATCTCCTGGTAGGGGACTTCGGTCGGTAGTGGTCGGCCCGCGACGCATCCGACGGATCTTGGTGGATCTTGTGCGCGCGGGCCGGGCGCGGATGTGGGGCGGCCGGCCCGTCCGGCCCGACTCGGCCGTCCGATCAGGCGCGGCGCAGCCGGCCCGGTCCGGCCCGGCTGACCCAACCTTCCTGGCCCGGCCGACCCGATCCGGCCGGGCCGGGACCCGGTTCGACCCGGCCAAGATCCACCAGATCCCGGGTGCGTCAGGAGGCGAAGCCGAACTTCAGGTACTTGTCGACGTTGTCCTTGGTGATCGTGGCCGAGGCGAGGGTGATCGACGACGGCACGTCGTTCTCGACCAGGTCGGACAGGGTGCGGCCCTGTGCCACCAGCCGGGCCAGGTTGATCGCCGAGGACGCCATCGACGGCGGGTAGGTGACGGTCGCCTTGACCACCCCGTCGTCGGCCTTGATCAGTTCCATGACATCCTTGGAGCCGGCGCCGCCGACCATGAAGAACTCGTCCCGGCCGGCCGCGTCGATCGCGGACAGCACGCCGATGCCCTGGTCGTCGTCGTGGTTCCAGAGGGCGTCGATGCGGGGCGCGGCCTGCAACAGGTTCGCCGCGGCCCGCTCCCCGGTCTCGACGGTGAACTCGGCCGGCACCCGCGGCCCGACCTTCAGGCCGGCGGCCGCGAGCGCGTCGCTGAAGCCCTTGCTGCGCTCCTGGGTGAGCGGCAGGCTGTCGATGCCGGGGATTTCGGCGATGACCGGGTTGGTAACGCCGTTGTCCTTCAGCCGCGCCGCGATGTAATTGCCGGCGGCGACGCCCATGCCGTAGTTGTCCCCGCCGATCCAGGTCCGGTATGCCAGCGGGCTGTCGAAGACGCGGTCCAGGTTGATGACCGGGATGCCGGCGTCCATCGCCTTGCGGGCCACCTCGGTCAGCGCCTTGCCGTCGTGCGGCAGGATCACCAGCACGTCGACGCCGTCATTGATGAGCGTCTCCACCTGGCTGATCTGCAGGCTGAGGTCGTTGGTGCCCTCGGTCGCCTGTAAGTCCACGTCCGAGTGCACGTCCGCCTGGGCGCGGGCATTCGTCGTGATGGCGCCGATCCAGCCGTGGTCGGCGGCCGGCGCGGAGAACCCGATGGTGATCTGCTTGCCGGGCGCGGCGTTGTCGCCACCGCCGGTGGAGACGTTCGCGTTCTCGGCGGTGTCGTCGTCGTTGCTGGTGCAGCCGGTGAGCGCGGCGACGCCGGCCGCGCCGAGGGCGGCACCGCCGACCAGGAACCGCCTCCGGCCGAGCATCATGCCGCTGACCTGTGCCATGTCCACTCCTCCTCTTCGTCGTTCGGCGGTCGGCTCGAGGTCGCCCAGGGGCGACCATCGCCGTTCCGCCTGTCGGGCGCTGAGCGCCCGCTCCGGTCCTGTTTTGGGCTGGTTTAGGACGGCTGTGGGTTGATTTGGTCTGTTAGGTCGCGGTTCGCGGGCCAGGTTGGCGCGTGGGCCGGGTTGGCGCACGGGGCGGGTTGGCGCTTGGGCAGGGGTGGGCTGTTCTGCCGCGGGGGCCGCTACGTTCGAGAGCTCTCCCTGGCCAGCCGCTTCTGGAGCAGGACGGCGGCGACGATGATCAGGCCCTTCGCCATGGCCTGGGTGGAGGTCGTCAGGTTGTTGAGGGTGAAGATGTTGCTGACCGTGGTGAAGATCAGCACTCCGAGGACCGTGCCGACGATGGTGCCGCGGCCGCCGGAGAGCAGCGTGCCGCCGATGACGACCGCGGCGATCGCGTCCAGCTCGTAGAGCAGGCCGTGCGTGGAGGTCCCGGACGTGGTCCGTGCCGTGATCATGATGGCGGCGATGCCGCAGCAGAACCCGAGCAGCGTGTAGAGCCAGAGGGTCTGGCGCCGCACGTTGATGCCGGCGAGCCGGGCCGCCTCCGGGTTGCCGCCGACCGCGAACGTGCGCCGGCCGAACGTGGTCCGGTTCAGCACCACCCAGGCGGCGAGCGCGACCAGCGCGAACATGATGACCAGCACCGGGATGCCGCCCGGCTCCGCGCGGAAGAAGTCGCGGAACCCCTGGACCCGCACCACCTGCGTCTGCCGGTTCGAGATCTCCTCGGCCAGCCCGCGGGCGGACGCCAGCATCGCCAGCGTCGCGATGAACGGCACGATCCGGCCGTAGGCGACGAGGACGCCGTTCACCAGGCCGCAGCCGGTGGCGACCAGCAGCGCCACGAACACCATCAGCAGGAACGTCGAGTCGTTCGCCATGTTCTGGGTGGCGAGCGTGGTCGACCAGACCGAGGCGAGGGCGACGATCGCGCCGACCGACAGGTCGATCCCGCCGCCCGCGATGACGAACGTCATGCCGATGCTGACCACGCCGATGACCGACGCCAGCCGCAGGATGGTGAGCGCGTTGTCGGTGCTGGCGAACCGGTCGCCGGCGGTGATCAGGCCAATCACGCAGATCAGCGCCAGGGCCGCGACCAGGCCCAGGTTCCGGCCGGCCCCGCCGCCCAGGAGCCGCGCCAGCGCCGCCCGGCGGCCGGCGCCGGCCGCCGGTGACTTGCCGGCCCCGCCAACCAGGCCCGCGACGGCACCGGCCACGCCCGTGACGGCGCTGCCCGTGCCCGCGCCGGCGTCGACGACGCCGGGGGTGACAGCGGCGTCGGCCTCCAGGGCGGCCCGCTCGACCCGTGCCCGCTCGTCCGTCGGCGGCGCGTCGGCCGGCGCGTCGGCCGGCGCGTCGGGCGGCGCGTCGGGCGGCGCCGCCGCGACCGGCGGTGGGGTGCCCAGGGCCTCGGCCGGCGCCGGGCCCAGGGGCTCGGCCGGCGTGGGGACCGCGGCGGGGGCCCCGGTCGTGCGTGGCTCGTTCACGCCACCCGTCCCTCCTCCATGACCAGGTCGAGGACCTGGGACTCGCTGATGTCGGCGGCGGCGGCCTCGTGCACCACCCGGCCGGCGGCGACCACCAGCACCCGGTCGGCCAGCCCGATCACCTCGGGCACCTCGCTGGAGACCAGCACCACGGCGACCCCGGAGGCGGCCAGTCGGCGGATCAGGGTGTAGATCTCGTCGCGGGCGCCGACGTCGACGCCGCGGGTCGGCTCGTCGAGGAGCAGCACCCGGCAGTCGCGCAGCAGCCAGCGGGCCAGCACGACCTTCTGCTGGTTGCCGCCGGACAGGGTGCGTGCCGGGCGGGCGACCCCGGCGGGCCGGATGTCGAGCGCGACGGCCTGCTCGCGGGCCGCCGCCGACTCGTGGCCCTCCCGGGTGAACGGCCCGGCGGCGAACCGGGCCAGCGTGGCGAGCGTGATGTTGCGGTAGACCGGCTCGTCGAGCAGCAGGGCCTGGCTCTTGCGCTCCTCCGGGCACAGCCCGACGCCGGCGGAGACCGCGGCGCCGACCGAGCCGCGGCGCAGCCGCCGGCCGGCGACCCGCACCTCGCCCTCCGCCGCCCGGCGGGCCCCGTAGACCGTCTCGAGGATCTCCGAGCGGCCGGAGCCGACGAGCCCGGCCAGCCCCACGATCTCCCCGGCGCGCACGGTGAACGACACGTCGTGGAACTCGCCGGGCCGGCCGAGGCCGTCGACCCGCAGCACCTCGGCGGCGCCCGGTGCCGGGCCGACCCGCGGCGGGAACGCGTGCTCGATGGCGCGGCCGGTCATCATCCGGATGACCTCGTCCGTCGAGGTGGTGCGCGCCGGCAGCCCGCGGGCGACGGTGCGGCCGTCCTTGAGGACCGTGACCCGGTCGCCGATCCGGCGGATCTCGGCGAGGCGGTGCGAGATGTAGACGACGGCGACGCCGTGCTCGGTCAGGTCCCGGATCACCCGGAACAGGTTGTCGACCTCGTCCGCGTCGAGCACCGCGCTCGGCTCGTCCATGATGATCAGCCGGGCGTCGTGGGACAGCGCGCGGGCCATGCTGACCACCTGCTTGCCGGCCGCGGACAGCCGCCCGGCCTCGCGGGTGACGGGGATGTCCGCGTGGCCCAGCCGGGTCAGCAGCGCCCGCGCCGCGTCGTTCATCGCGCCGCGGCGGGACAGCCCGGCGCGGGACAGCTCGTGGCCGAGGAAGATGTTGTCGGCGACGGACAGCCCGTCGACCAGGTCGAGCTCCTGGTAGATCGTGGCGATGCCGAGCCTCGTCGCCGCGGTCGGGGTCGGCAGGCCTACCCGCTCGCCGCGCCAGCGGATCGTGCCGGCGTCGGGCTGGTGCGCCCCGGACAGCACCTTGATCAGCGTGGACTTGCCGGCCCCGTTCTGGCCGAGCAGGCAGTGCACCTCGCCGGCCCGCACCTCCAGGTCGACGCCGTCGAGCGCGCGCACGCCGGGGAACAGCTTGACGACGCCGGTGACGTCGAGCAGCGGATCCTGCGTGTTCGGTAAAGCGGGGTCACTGTCCAGCGTCGAGCCCATGATCTATGCCACTTCTTCCCTGACTTCGATCGGCCAGAAGTCAAGTTAGAGATCGGCCGGGGTCAGGTCAAGAGGCAATCTTCAGAAGTTTCAAAGTCATTGACGAAAGTCTGAGTTGACGATGCTCTTGATCGACTGGCTGGACCGGGCTGTCAGTCGGGGGAGTAGAGGGCGTCGCTGGCGAGGCGGGCGGCGCCGACGATGCCGGCGGCGTCGCCCAGCTCGGTGAGCACCACCGGGAGGTTGCCGGTGGCCAGCGGCAGCGAGCGGCGGTACACCACGCCGCGGATCTCGGCGAGCAGCAGGTGCCCGAGCCCCGAGACGCCGCCGCCGATGACGACCAGGCCGGGATTGAAGAACGAGACGAGGCCGGCGAGCACGGTGCCGACCCGCCGGCCCCCGTCCCGGATCAGCGCGAGCGCGGCCTGGTCGCCGTGCCGGGCCGCCGTGCCGACGTCGGCGGCGGTCAGCGGGGCGCCGCTCGCGGCGGCCAGCGCGGCGAGCTCCGGGGAGCGGCCGGAGCGGGCGGCCGCCGCCGCGTCCCTGGCCAGCGCGGCCCCGCCGAAGAACGCCTCCAGGCAGCCGGAGTTCCCGCAGGCGCACGCCGGCCCGGACTCCTCGGCCTGGATGTGCCCGATGTCGCCGGCGCAGCCGTCGACCCCGCGGTAGAGACGGCCGTCGACCACGATCCCGCAGCCGATCCCTGTCCCGATCTTGACGAAGAGGAAGTCCCTGGCCGACCGGGCGACGCCGGCGTGCAGCTCGCCGAGCGCCATCGCGTTGACGTCGTTGTCGACCAGCACGTGGCAGCCGAGCTCGCGCGCCAGCACCTCGCGCACCGGGTAGCCGTCCCAGCCCGGCATGATCGGCGGAGCGACCGGGGTGCCGGCGTGGAAGTTCACCGGCCCGGGCAGCCCGATGCCGAGCCCCGCCGGCCTGGTCAGGTGCTGCTCGGCGAGCAGCTTGCGGGTCAGCTCCAGGGCCCGGCCGAGCACGTGCTCCGCTCCTCGGCGCACGTCGAGCTCCTCCTCGCGCTGGACGAGGACCTGGAGCCGGCCGTCGGTGACACCGACGGTCAGCGAGGTGGCGCCGACGTCGACGCCCACGAAGCGCAGGCGCCCCGCCAGGTCGACGAGGGTCGCGCGCCGCCCGCCCCGGGAGACACCGGGCCCGATGTCGTCCACCAGGCCCAGCTCGGCGAGCCGGCTCACCTCGGTGGCCACCGTGGTGCGCGAGGTGCCGATGCGTTCCGCCAGCTCGACGCGGGACAGTGGGCCGCCGTCGCGGAGGTGGCGCAGGATGCGCGCCTGCGTGGCGTTCTCCGCGCCGGCGGCGAGGGTCGAGGCCATGGCGGCTCCTGTCGTGCGGGGCCCGGTGGCGCCGGCCGCCTCCCGGCGGGGAAGCACCCGGCGCGCGGCCAGAGGAGGCCACTGGCCGGCCCCGATCTTACGAGCCCGAGCGGCCAGCCTTCCCCGTCCAACGATCCTCGATCGAGGGCGTCGCTGTCCCGCCGGCCGGCTCCACGGCTGGCGGGGCGGTGGAGCCGCGCCCGGGACCGCGCGCCTTACCCGGTCGCCGGGGGGTGGCCGTCGGTGTCGGCGGACTCGGTGTCGGCGGACTCGGCCAGGGCGGCGTCGATGAGCGTCTGGGCCGCCCAGGCCACCACCGCGCGCTCCTGCTCGGGGGCGAGCCCGCGGACGTCCCGCAGCACTATCAGCCCCTCCCAGCCGACGATCATGGTGAGCGCGGAGACGAGGCGCTCGTGGGCGTCCTGGCCGAGGCGGTCGCGCAGCGGCTCGAGCGCCCGCTCGATCCACTCGACGCGGCGGTAGCCGCGCCGCGGCTGGTCGTCGGAGCGTTCGGGCTCCGGCGTCTCGACCGTCAGTCTGATCATCTTGCGGCCCAGCGGCAGGAAGTCGGCGGTGGCCCTGGTCAGGGCGTCGATCATTTTCACGGTCCGGGCGGCGGGGTCGTCCGTGTCCATCGGTGCCGCGGCCATGGGCGCGTCCACGTGGGTGGAGCTGAGCGCGCCGAGCGTCGCGTCGAGCAGGAGCTGCTCGATGCTCGGGAAATAGGTGTAGATCGTGCGGCGCGACACGTCGGCCGCCCGCGCGATGTCCGTGACGGAGGGCTCCTCGCCCTTCGCGACCAGCTCGGTGGCCGCGTCCACGATCGCCTTGCGGGTGCGGCGGCGCTGGGCCGCCCGCCCCGGGCCCGCCTCCGGTTCGCCCATCGCTGCTCCCTCGCGGCGTGTCCGCTGCCTGACCGCGCCGCCCGTTGACACGGCGCCTGGCTCGTGGCGAGTATATCGATGTGCCGTTAATGCACACTAGTGCAATGAAAGCACACCTATGAATCCAACCCTGAGGGGAGCCCGCCATGGCCACCGTGACCTACATCAACTCCTTCGAGGTGCCGCCCGGGCGCGACGAGGACTTCCTTGCCCTGTGGACGGAGGTCAACGCCTACATGCGCAAGCAGCCCGGCTACCTCAGCCACCGGCTGCACCGGTCGCTCGGGTCCGACGCGCGCTACCGCTACGTCAACGTCGTCCAGTGGGAGTCGGTCGACCGCTGGCAGGACGCCCACGGCGAGGAGTTCCGCGCGATCGTCACGCGTCCGGGCCAGCACGTCTTCGCGTCCCTGCCCGGCATGTACGAGGTCGTGAACGACGGCCAGGCCGCGTAGCGGGCCAGGTCGGGTAGCGGGCCCGCCCGCCCGAGCCTGTCCGCGGCTCCTGGCCGGGGTCGCTCGCCCGCCGTTCCACCCGGAGGTAGCCGGGCCTGAGCGTCCGGAGCGCGGTGGCCTGCCGGCCACCGTCGCGATGAGTCCTGACGTTCCGCGGAGTCGGAAGAACCATGGAAGCGATCAATCTTGCCGACCTGTACGACTCGCCGCTGCTCGACTGGTCCGGGATCGAGGACCGGCTTGGGGCGGGACTGACCCAGGCCCCCGGCACCGGTGGCCCGGATCGGCACACCTGCTGGCTGGCCACGACCAACCCGGACGGAAGTCCGCACGTCACCGGCATCGGCGCGCTCTGGGTCGACGGCTGTTTCTGGTTCGAGACCGGCCAAGGCACCCGCAAGGGCCGCAATCTCGCCCGTGATCCACGCTGCGTGCTCAGCCTGGCTGCGCTGGAGTTCGATCTCACGGTGGCCGGTGTGGCCGAGGTGGTCACCGATCCGGCCACCGTCGCGGACCTGGCGGCGCGCTGGGCCGCGGAAGGATGGCCAGCGCGCGTCGACGACACAGGTCTGGCGCTGACGGCCGAGTTCAGCGCGCCCTCGGCCGGGCCGCCGCCGTGGCACGTCTACCGGCTGTCGCCGCGCGCGGCGACCGCGGTCGCCACCGTCGAGCCCGGCGGCGCCACGAGGTGGCGGTTCTAGCCGCCGGTTGGGCCCAGGCGCCACCGGCCACGCGCGTTCGTCGGCGACCGTCATGGCTGGCTGGGCGAGAACGGCCGGGTCCGCGGTGGCGCCAGGTCCGCGACCTCGACGGCGTCATCGTCCAACTCCTCGACTGGAGCGGCGCCCGGTAGCGCCCCGCGCCGACCGCGCGGTGCCCCGCCGGCGCGGTCGTCGCG
>NZ_JADWYU010000173.1 GCF_016786325.1 Frankia nepalensis
ACCCGGGGGGGGGGGGGGGGGCCCCCCCCCCCCCCCCCCGCCGTGGTGCTCAGCGAGCCTGGCCGACCGTCAGGCCTTCGGGGACGCGGTCTCCGCGAGGATGCTGACGCCGTCCTTGGTGACGGAGATGAAGCCGCCGCCGACCGTGTAGACGTGGTCCCCGGCGGACGTCTCGACCTTGACGTCGCCGTTCTCGACGAGAACGCCGAGAAGCGGGACGTGGCGCGGCAGGACGCCGATCTCGCCGTCCCTGGTGCGGGCGACGACCATGTTGGCCTCGCCCGACCAGATCTCCTGCTCAGGGGAGACGATCGCGACCCGCATCGTCGCCACTACAGGTTCTCCGCGTTCTTCTGCGCGTCCTCGATGCCGCCGCACATGAAGAAGGCCTGCTCCGGCAGGTGGTCGAACTCGCCCTGCGTGAGCCGCTTGAACGAGTCGATCGTCTCGGCGACCGGGACGAACTTGCCGGGGATGCCGGTGAACTGCTCGGCGACGAAGAACGGCTGGGACAGGAACCGCTGGATCCGCCGGGCCCGCCGGACGAGGATCTTGTCCTCTTCGGAGAGCTCGTCGATGCCGAGGATGGCGATGATGTCCTGCAGGTCCTTGTAGCGCTGCAGAATCCGCTGCACCTCGCGGGCGGTGTCGTAGTGCTCCTGGCCGAGGTAGCGGGCGTCCAGGATTCGCGACGACGACTCCAGCGGGCTCACCGCCGGGTAGATGCCGAGGTCGGAGATCGCCCGGTCGAGCACCGTGGTGGCGTCGAGGTGGGTGAACGTCGTCGCCGGCGCCGGGTCGGTCAGGTCGTCGGCGGGCACGTAGATGGCCTGCAGCGAGGTGATCGAGTGACCCCGGGTCGAGGTGATCCGCTCCTGCAGCACGCCCATCTCGTCGGCCAGGGTCGGCTGGTAACCCACGGCGCTGGGCATACGGCCGAGCAGCGTGGACACCTCGGAGCCGGCCTGCGTGAACCGGAAGATGTTGTCGATGAAGAGCAGCACGTCCTGCTTCTGGACGTCGCGGAAGTACTCGGCCATGGTGAGCGCGGCGAGCGCGACCCGCAGCCGGGTGCCCGGCGGCTCGTCCATCTGGCCGAAGACCAGCGCGGTGTCGTCGATGACGCCGGCCTCGGTCATCTCCAGGAAGAGGTCGTTGCCCTCGCGGGTGCGCTCGCCGACGCCGGCGAACACCGAGACGCCGCCGAACTCCTTGGCGACCCGGCGGATCATCTCCTGGATGACGACGGTCTTGCCGACGCCGGCGCCGCCGAACAGGCCGATCTTGCCACCCTTGACATACGGGGCGAGCAGGTCGATGACCTTGATGCCGGTCTCGAACATCTCGGTCTTGGACTCGAGCTGGTCGAACGGCGGGGCCGTGGCGTGGATCGGCCGGTAGGCGTCGGCGTCGACGGACTCGACGTCCAGCGGCTGGCCGAGCACGTTGAACACGTGCCCCTTGGTGGCATTGCCGACCGGGACCGAGATCGGCGCGCCGGTGCTCTGGACCGGGGTGCCGCGGACCAGGCCGTCGGTCTGCTGCATGGAGATCGCCCGGACGGTGTTGTCACCGATGTGCTGGGCGACCTCGAGGGTCAGGATGGCGGTCTCGTCGCCGAGGGTGCGCTCGACGTGCAGCGCGTGGTAGATCTCCGGGAGCTCCTCGGGAGCGAACTCCACGTCGACGACCGGGCCGATGACTCGGGCGACCCGGCCGATCCCCGGGACCCGGCCGTCCGCCGGGGCGGTCGAGCTGGTGGTGACGGTCATGGCGTCCTCGATCTTCACTAGAGCGCCGAAGGGGGCGCGTACTGCGACTTCTCCGCGCCCCCGGAGGCCCTCGTGCTGCCGTGCGGGTCCCAAAGGGCTGGCTTGGCGCCCTCGGCCACCCACGGCTTCAGGCTGGTCATCTGTACTTCTATGGTGCTACGGCTGTGGCCACGTCCTCGGCGGGTCATGGCTGGTACCGGGCCTTGCGGTTGGTTGGCCCGACAATTCCCGGCCAACCAACCGCATGCTGTCCTGTTGGCGGTGGTTCGACATCGCTGTGGTGGTTGTCCACCACCTACGATGCCTTACCGTCCGCCGTCGGCGGCACCCAACCACTCACCTGCTGGGAGCTGGCGCCTCGCTAGCCGGCGTCCGCCAACGCGTTCGCGCCACCGACGATCTCCGAGATCTCCTGGGTGATCGCCTCCTGGCGGGCACGGTTCGCCAGCCGGGTGTAGGTGCGGATGAGCTCCTCGGCGTTGTCGGTCGCCGACTTCATCGCCCGCTGCCGGGAGGCCGACTCGGAGGCCGCGGCCTCCAGCAGCGCGACGTAGAGCCGGCTCTCGACGTAGCGGGGCAGCAGCGCGTCGAGCACCCCTTCCGCCGACGGCTCGAACTCGTAGACCGGCAGCGGCCCGCCGGCCGGCGGCTCGTCCGTCTCCGTCAGCACCATCGGCAGCAGCCGGTGCGCGACCGGCGTCTGGGTCAGGGCGCTGACGTACTCGGTGTAGACGATGTGGATCTCGCCCACGCCACCGTCGGCCTCGTCGAGGGTGAACGCCGTCAGCAGCTCGTCCGCGATCGCCTTCGCGTCGGCGTAGGTGGGCTGCTCGGTGAACCCGGTGAACTCGGCGGCGAGCTCACGGCCGCGGAAGCGGTAGTACGTGACGGCCTTGCGGCCGACGGCGTACAGCTTGACCGACTTCCCCTCGTCCGCCAGCAGCTCCATGAGCTCACCGGTCTGCTTGATCGCGTTGGAGCTGTAGCCGCCCGCCAGCCCCCGGTCGGAGGTCACGACCACCACCGCGGCCCGGGTCACCCCGGTCCGCTCGGTGGTCAGCGGGTGGTGGATGGTCGACTGCGAAGCGACCGCGCTGATCACGCGGGTGATCTCGGCCGCGTACGGCCGGGACGCGGCGACCCGCGCCCTGGCCTTGGCGATCCGCGACGCCGCGATCAGCTCCATCGCGCGTGTGATCTTCTTTGTCGACTGGACCGTGCGGACGCGCCGCCGGTACTCCCGAAGCTGGCCGGCCATCCGGTCAGGCCTTCTCGGTCTCGACCGGCTTCGGGCGGTGCACCGCGATCGACTCCTGCTCGATCTCGCCCGGCTCCAGCGCCTCCGGCGCCGCCTCGTTGACCAGCGGCTTGCCGGAGCTCAGCGTGAACTGCGCCTTGAACGCGCTGATCGCCGTCTCCAGGTCGGCGACCGTCGGGTCGTCGAGCTTGCCGGTCGCCGAGATGACCTCGTAGATGCCGGGGTAGGACCGGCCGAGGAAGTCGAGGAACTCGGTCTCGAAACGGCGGATGTCCTCGACCGGGACCTCGTCGAGCCGGCCGGTGGTGCCGGCCCAGACCGACACGACCTGGCGCTCGACGGGGAACGGCTGGTTCTGCGGCTGCTTGAGCAGCTCGACGAGCCGGGAGCCGCGGGCGAGCTGGTCGCGCGAGGCCTTGTCCAGGTCCGAGCCGAAGGCCGCGAACGACTCCAGCTCGCGGTACTGGGCCAGGTCGAGGCGCAGGCGGCCGGCGACCGACTTCATCGCCTTGACCTGCGCGCTGCCGCCGACCCGGGAGACCGAGGTACCGACGTTGATGGCCGGCCGCACACCCTGGTTGAACAGGTCCGACTCCAGGAAGATCTGGCCGTCGGTGATGGAGATGACGTTCGTCGGGATGTACGCCGAGATGTCGTTGCCCTTGGTCTCGATGATCGGCAGACCGGTCATCGAGCCGCCGCCCAGCTCCTCGGACAGCTTCGCGCAGCGCTCGAGCAGCCGCGAGTGCAGGTAGAAGACGTCGCCCGGGTAGGCCTCACGGCCCGGCGGGCGGCGCAGCAGCAGCGAGATGGCCCGGTAGGCCTCGGCCTGCTTGGAGAGGTCGTCGAAGACGATCAGCGCGTGCTGGCCGTTGTACATCCAGTGCTGGCCGATGGCCGAGCCGGTGTACGGGGCGATGTACTTGAAGCCGGCCGGCTCGTCCGCGGGGGCCGCGACGATCGTGGTGTACGCCAGCGCGCCGGCCTCTTCCAGCGTGTTGACGACCTCACGGATGGTCGACTTCTTCTGGCCGATGGCGACGTAGACGCACTTGACCTGCTTCTTCGGGTCGCCGCTCGCCCAGTTGTCACGCTGGTTGATGATCGCGTCGATGGCGACCGTGGTCTTGCCGGTCTGCCGGTCGCCGATGATCAGCTGCCGCTGTCCCCGGCCGATGGCGGTCATCGCGTCGATGGCCTTGATGCCGGTCTGCAGGGGCTCCTTGACCGGCTGGCGCTGCACGACGGTCGGCGCCTGCACCTCAAGCTGGCGCTCGCCCTCGCTCTCGATCGGGCCGAGGCCGTCGATCGGCCGGCCCAGCGGGTCGACGACCCGGCCGAGGTAGCCGTCACCGACCGGGACCGACAGGATGCGCCCGGTCCGGCGGACCTCCTGGCCCTCCTCGATGTGCGAGGCCTCGCCGAGGATGACGCAGCCGATCTCGCCGACCTCGAGGTTCAGCGCAAGACCGAGCACGCCGCCGGCGAACTCCAGCAGCTCGTTGGTCATGGCGTGCGGGAGGCCCTCCACCCGCGCGATCCCGTCACCGGTCAGGATGACGCGGCCGACCTCCTCCCGGTCGGTGGAGGTGGCCTTGAAGGATTCGACGTAGTCCCGGAGGGCGTCGCGAATCTCCTCCGGCCGAATGGTCAGCTCAGTCATCGCTCCGGTCCTTCATTGCTGGGCATCGGTTGGGCTGCCCGGCATGGGCATCGAGTTCGGCGCGGTACCGGCCGGCGCCCCGCGGGCGTCGGCCCGCGGGAGCGGCCGGGCCGCGTCCCTGAGTTGTCCCGCTCACCGGCACTACCGCGTCAGGGCCTGGCGAGCGGCGGCGAGCCGGCGCAGCACCGACCCGTCGACGACCTCGTCGCCAACCCGCACGACGACGCCACCGAGCACGGACGGGTCAAGATCGGTCTGTACCTGGATCTCCCGGCCGAAGTACCTCGACAGCGCGGCGCGCAGCCGGGCGACCTGGTCGGCGTCCAGCGGCACCGCGGTGCGCACGACGGCCACCACCCGGTCGCGCCTCGCGGCGGCGATCCGGCTGAACTGCTCGATCCGGCGACCGAGGTCACCGAACTCGCGGTCCGCGACCGCCTGCTTGGCCAGCCGCACCGTCACCGGGTGCGCCTTGCCGGCCAGCAGGCGCTCCAGGAGCGCCTCCTTGGCCGAGGTGGGCGCGGCCGAGTCGGTCAGCGCGAGCGACAGCTGCGGGTTGCGGTCGAGGATCCGGCCGAGGCGGAACAGCTCGTCCTCCACCTCGTCCAGCGCGCCGGCGACTTCCGCGTCCACCAGCAGCGCCTCGACCGCCAGCTCGATCAGGCCGAGCCGCAGGTCGAGCGGACGCGACCAGCGACCGGCGACCGCTGACCTGACGACGGCGAGCGACGCCTGGCCGAGCCGGGAGCCGAACAGCCGGTCGGCGAGGCCCTCGCGGGCACCCGCCGGCACGCTGGGGTCGGCGAGCGCGCGCCGCAGCGTCAGGTCCGCGCCGAGCAGGTCCGCGACCGCGCGCAGGTCAGCCGCGATCTGGCCGGGATCCGGGCTCGCCGCGGTCCGGCCACCGACCGGGACCGCGGTGACCTGGTCGAGCGTGGCCCGCGCCGCGGCGAGAGCCGCCCGGCTGGGTCCTTCCACCGTCAGCCCCCCGATCCGGCGGGCGCGGCGGCGGCCGTCTCACCGGAGGTGTCGAGCTCAGCGATGAAGTCGTCGATCAGCCGGCGGTGCTCGGTCGTCTGAGTCAGCTCGTGGCCGACGATCTTGGTTGCCAGCTCGAGGGCCACCCCACCGAGCTCGGCGCGCAGCGCGGAGACGATCTGGGAACGCTCCGCGACGAGCTGTGCCTCGCCCCGGGCCCGGATCTCGGCGACCTCTCGGTCGGCCTGTTCGCGCAGCTCCGCGATGATCTGGCGGCCCTGCACGGTCGCCTCGTCCCGGATCCGGCCCGCCTCGGCGCGCGCCTCGGCGAGCTGGGCCCGATACTGCTCGATCAGCGCCTGTGCCTCGCGCTGCGCGGCCTCGGCCCGCAGCAGGCCACCCTCGATGCGTTCGGTGCGCTCGGCGTAGAACTTCTGGACCTGCGGCCTGATCTTCCAGAAGAAGAACGCGACCAACAGGCCGAAGGCGACAGTGCCGATGATGAGCTCACCGATCGGCGGAATGAGGACGTTCTCGTCCCCGTGTCCGCCGCTCTCGGTGGTGTGCTCAGCGGCCAGCAGAAATGTCGACGTGACGCTCACGGTCGCCGCCGGCTTACGGGAAGACGAACGGAACGACGAAGCCGATGAGCGCGAGCGCCTCGACCAGGGCGAAGCCGATGAGCATGTAGCGGAAGGCGACCTGCTCGGCCTCCGGCTGGCGGGCGATCGCCTGGACGCCGAGGCCGAAGATGAGGCCGATACCGATGCCCGGGCCGATGGCCGCCAGACCGTAGGCGACGGCGCCGAGGCTGCCGCTGACGGTCTCCTCGGCGGCGAGAATGAGTGACATCTGGGTGTTCCTTATCCTGTCGGGCACCGGGACTCACCGGTGCGGGTCGGGGTGTCCGAAAACTCAGGAGCGCGCCGCGGCCAGCGCGGGGGCCGCCGGCTCGCCGGTCGCGTGCGCCAGCGCGGGCTCGTGACCCTCGGCCTCGTGGTGGTCGTCGCCACCGTGGCCCGCGAGGGCGCCGCCGATGTAGGCGGCGGTGAGCACCGTGATGATGTACGCCTGCAGCACGTCGATGATCAGCTCGAAGCCGGTCAGCACGACGGCCATGATCAGCGCGACGACGCCCGCGGCCGCGAGCTTCGCGTCGTGGAGCATGTACTCGCCGCCCAGCGAGAACACGAGCAGCAGCATGTGGCCGGCGAACATGTTCGCGAAGAGCCGGACCGCGAGCGTGAAGGGCCGCACGATGAGCGTCGAGAGGATCTCGATCGGGGCCAGCAGGAGCCGGATGCCCAGGGGCGCGGTGGGCGCCGGGTCGACCATCTCCTTGAAGTACGGGCCCGCGCCGTGCGCCTTGATGCCGGCGTAGTTGAACAGCACCCAGGTGATGACGGCCAGCATCATCGGGATCGCGATGCGGGACGTGGCCGGGAACTGCGCCGCGGGGATGACCGCCAGGAGGTTGCAGATCAGCACGAAGCTGAACAGCACCATCAGGTAGGGGGTGTAGCGCGGCCCGTCCTTCCCGATGATGTCCCGGGAGATCTGGGTGTCGATGAAGTCGTAAATCGACTCGACGAAGTTCTGCAGGCCGCGAGGAACGATCGACGCCCGACGGTAGGCAAGCCAGAACAGGACCCCGACGAACAGCGCCGAGAACAGCACCAGCGCGGTGGCCTTGTTCAGGTAGAAGTCGAACGGGCCCAAGTCCACGGTGAACCAGTGCGGAGTCTGGAAGACCTCTTTGGTGGGACCCTCGAAGCCCTCGTCACCAGCGGCGAGGACGGGCACTAAACACACCTCCATGATCTGATGTCAACGCACTGTCACCAGGGCGGCACATGCAACACCCACGGTGGAGCGGCCCACCCCACCGGGGCACCCGGTCTGACCACCCCAGATGCACCCATCGTGAGCACGGCTCGGGCACACCATGTCACACGGACGGCAGGACGCGCGACCACTCTGTGATCGCGTACCCATCGACCGATGTCACCCGGGCCTTCGGGCGCGTCCCGACAGCACGCTCGCGCACCCGTCGGCCACCCGGCGCAACCCAGCGGCGGACTCGACTCCACCGGGTCGACGATGCCGACGCCCGGTACCGCGAATACTATCCACACCTTCGCCATCGCGGCACGCGCTGCGATCCGCCCCGCGTCGGGTTCATCTACCCGTTGCCGACGCGTTTCGGTCTGTTGTGCCCCGCTTGGCGTCTCACGGGCCACCCGTCGGTCGGCGCATCAACGGGTCCCAGCGGTCCGCGGGGCGCACCGACGGCGACTCCGGACGACCGCCGTCGAGTGCCACCTTCGCGGACACCGGTCACGAGACGTGACGACCGCCGCCCGCCCGAGCCGATGACGGAGAGCTACCGGCGGGTGGCCTGGTAGATCACCAGATAGAGCGCGAGGCCCATGCCGAGGACGAGGCCGATCGGCAGGAAGACGTTGTGCAGGCCGGTCAGCCGGTCGACCCCCCAACCGGCGAGGCCCCAGAACGCGAGGCCCGCGCCCAGCGTCCCGACCGCGTTCCAGGCCTCGGCGGGATCCCGGCGCCGTCCCGGCCGCCCAGCCGGCCGCTTCCCGGCCGCCTTCGCGACGGCGGGCCGCCGCCCGCGACGGGCGGGCCGGCCAGGGCCAGGGCCAGGGCCGCCCTGGGCGTCGGCCGCCTCGCCCGCGCCGCCGCCCAGGGCGGTCACCGCGCGATCCTCATCGGCCCGCGCCGGGCCCGGCCGCGCCGCGAGCCGAGGCGCCAGGATCCGCCGGGGCGGGATGGCGGCTGGCGAACGCCGCGGGGTCGAAGAACGGCACCCGAGTGTGCGTGGCGACCCACATCTCGGCGCCGATCCACCCGAACACGCCGGCGAACACCGTCCAGGCGAGGGTCAGCAGGTGGATCGCCTCGACGCCGCTCAGCGAGACGAGCAGCACCCCGAGCAATGCGATCTTGACGAGGTAGGTCCCGAGCGCGGCCGGCAGCAGCAGGTGCGGCGCGCGCCGGCCGACGAAGCCAACGGCGATCTTGCTGATCGAGAAGAAGGCCACCACGACGCCGATCCCGAGCAGCGCCGCGTAGGCGCCGGGCCAGCCCTTCACCGCCGCGCCCAGCGCCACCGCCGGGACGGCGACGGCCGCGCTGACCGCCGCCCCCAGCCGGATGACCGGCGCGGTGGCCAGGTACGGCGCGGCACCAGCGGCCCCGCCGGGCTTCGCCGCGACCGCCGCCGGGGTCCCCGGCGATTCGCCGCCGGGGATCGCCGGGGCGCGTGCGTCAGCCGGCGCCTCGTCCGCTCGTCCCGTCACCACCACTCGTCCCGTCACCACCACGCTCCTCGTCTGAGCCCACACGACCACGTGGCCGAGATTCCACGGTAACGGCCCGCCGGCCGGGCCGGCGTGGCCGACCGGTCCTACCCCGTACGAGGGCCGACCGCCGCGTTGGCGTCGCGGCGTGCCTCGCGCTGGCCGAGCAGCAGCAGCACCACGAGGCCGAGCAGGCCGAAGCCGAGGATCGCGAGCAGGATCGGCAGCGGCGCCGACGAGAACGACGCGGCCACCCCGCCGAACCCGACGAGCGCCGCCCAGAAGTACATGAACAGCACGGCCCGGACCTGCGACTTGCCGATCTCCAGCATGCGGTGGTGCAGGTGCATCTTGTCCGGCGCGAACGGCGAACGGCCGGCCTTGGTGCGCCGGATCACCGCGAGGCCGAGGTCCAGGAAGGGCACCATCAGGACGGCGAGCGGGATCGCCAGCGGGATCAGCGACGGAAGCGACCGGGACGGGCCCGCGTACCCGCCGTAGGCCACCTGGCCGGTCACCGAGATCATCGACGACGCCGACAGCAGCCCGATCAGCATCGACCCGGAGTCACCCATGAACAGCCGGGCCGGGTTGAAGTTGTGCGGCAGGAAGCCGACGCACACCCCGGCGGTGACGGCCGCGAGCAGCGCGGCGGGCGACGCCCGGTAGAAGCCGTTGAGCACCGCCAGCGAGTAGGCGAAGTAGAACGTCGCTCCGGCGGCGATGGCCGCCACCCCAGCCGCGAGCCCGTCCAGGCCGTCGATGAAGTTCATCGCGTTGACCATGACCACCACGGCCAGGATCGAGATCGGGACGGCGGTCTCCGGCCCCAGGGAGAGCGTCGTCTCGCTGTCCCAGTTGATCGCGAACGAGAACTGGACGCCCATCTGGACCATCACCGCCGCGGCCACCATCTGGCCGGCGAGCTTGGTGAGCGAGTCCAGCTCCCACTTGTCGTCCGCGACGCCGAGCAGGCAGATCAGCGTCGCCGCGACGAGCACGGCCCGCGGCTCGGACCAGTCGCGCGAGACCTGGGACAGGAACGGCAGCCGGTCGGCGACCGCCAGCCCGGCGTAGAGACCGGCCAGCATCGCCAGCCCGCCGAGCCGCGCCGTCGGCTTGGCGTGCACGTCGCGGGCCCGCACCCCCGCGACCGCCCCGATCCTCAGCGCCAGTGCCCGGGCGACCGGCGTCGCGAGGAAGGTGACGGCCGCCGCGACGACGAAGACGAGCAGGTACTCACGCACGGCGCCGCCCCCGTCGACCAAGATCCACGGGAAGCACCCTAGGAGACCCCGGTTGGTGCCTCGACGAGCGGGAGGACCGCGCGCAGCGCCGCCAGGTCGATCGCGCCGAGCCGGACCACCCGGGGGACGTCGCCGGTGCAGTCGACGATCGTGGACGCGACGCCCGTCGTCGCGGGACCGGCGTCGAGATACACCTCGACCTGGTCACCGAGCTGTTCGACGGCCTCGTCCGCGGTGTTCGCGGCGGGCCGGCCGCTGATGTTCGCGCTGGAGACGGCCATCGGCCCGGTCCGGCCGAGCAGGTCGATCGCGACGGGGTGCAGCGGCATCCGGACGGCCACCGTGCCATGGCTGTCCCCCAGGTCCCAGCGCAGGGACGGCGCCTGGCGCACGATCACGGTCAGGCCGCCGGGCCAGAACGCCCTGGTGAGCTCCCGCACCGGCATGGTGATGTGGGGGACCAGGCCCTCCAGGGTGCGCCAGGCCCCGATCAGCACCGGCACCGGCATGTCCCGGCCCCGGCCCTTGGCCGCGAGCAGGGCGCGCACCGCCGTGGCGTCGAACGCGTCGGCGCCGATCCCGTACACCGTGTCGGTGGGCAGGACGACCAGGTCGCCCCGGCCGACGGCACCCGCCGCCGCCTCGATACCGGCGCGCCGGGCCACCTCGTCCGTGCAGTCGAACCGCCGCATGTCTCCTCGCCGAGCTTCGAACCAACCCGCTTCGAACCAACCGTGGCGTGCGAGCCCAACCTACTGCTTCCCCCGGATGGCCCCTTCGGCGCGATCCGC
Source organism: Frankia nepalensis (assembly GCF_016786325.1). Lineage (GTDB taxonomy): Bacteria > Actinomycetota > Actinomycetes > Frankiales > Frankiaceae > Pseudofrankia > Pseudofrankia nepalensis. The sequence goes on from NZ_JADWYU010000173.1 coordinate 11,027, forward strand.
GGACACCTCGAGACGTGCCGTGACGAACCGGTCCCGGCCGGCCAGGTCGCGGCGCGTGGCGACCTCGCTCCAGCCACGGGTGCCCACGAGCAGCGCGCGCGCCGCCGGGCCCTGGCCGTCGGCGTGCTCCATCGCGAACAGCCCGCCCGGGCGCAGCAGCGCGGCGGCGACAGCGGCGACGGCGCGCGGCGCGGCCAGGCCGTCGCCCCCGCCGCCCCACAGCGCCCACGGCGGGTCGTGGTCGCCCACCTCCGGGGCGACCGTCACCCGGTCGGAGTCCGGCAGGTAGGGCGGGTTCGACACCACCGCGTCGACCCGGCCGACCAGCCCGGCGAGCGCGTCGAGCACCGAGACCTCGGCCCACCCGTCCGGAACGGGGCCGGCCCCGCCGAGCACGTCGGCGGCGTGCACCCCTACGGCGAGCCCTGCCGCGGCCACGTTGCGGCGCAGGTAGCCCAGCGCGGCGGGGTCGGCCTCCACGGCGTGGACCTCGGCGCCGGGCACCTCGTCGGCGAGCGCCAGCGCGATCGCCCCCGACCCGGCGCACAGATCCACGCAGACGAGCCCCGGCCCGCCAGGGCGGGCACCGGCGCGCAGCTCGTCGATCGCCCAGCCGGCGACGGTCTCGGTCTCCGGCCGCGGCACGAACACCCCTGGGCCGACCGCCAGCGTCCGGTGCCGGAAATACGCCTCGCCGGTCAGGTGCTGCAGCGGCACGCGCCGGCACCGGCGCGCGACGAGGGCGCGCAGCCGTTCGGCCGCTTCGCCGGGAATCTCCCGAATCAGCGGGAGCCGGCCCCGTGACACCCCGAGCACGTGCGCCGCGAGCAGATCGGCGTCGGCGCGCGGGCTCTCGACGCCGGCCTCGGCCAGCACCCGCGTGGCCGCCGTCAGCTGGGCCGCCAGCCCGACGGCCGGCGCCACGGCCGCCGGGTGACCGCCGGGAGGCGCGGCCGGCGTGGGCCGGCTCACTCGTCCTCGGGGCTGTCAGCCAGTCGGGCCGCCAGGTCCGCGGCGGCGAGCGCGTCGAGCACGTCGTCGAGGTCGCCGTCGAGCACCTGCTCCAGGTTGTGGGCCTTGTAGCCCACCCGGTGGTCGGCGATCCGGTTCTCCGGGAAGTTGTAGGTGCGGACCTTGTCCGACCGGTCAAGGGTCCTGACCTGGCTCGCGCGGGCCGCCGACGCCTCCGACTCGGCCTTCTCCCGGGCGACCGCGAGCAGCCGGGCGCGCAGGATCCGCAGCGCGGACTCCTTGTTCTGCAGCTGGCTCTTCTCGTTCTGGCAGGAGACGACGACCCCGGTCGGCAGGTGGGTGACGCGGACGGCCGAGTCGGTGGTGTTGACGCTCTGGCCGCCCGGCCCGGAGGAGCGGAACACGTCGATCCGCAGGTCGTTCGGGTCGATCTCGACGTCGACCTCCTCGGCCTCCGGCATCACCAGCACGCCCGCGGCCGAGGTGTGGATCCGGCCGGCGGACTCGGTCACCGGCACCCGCTGCACGCGGTGCACGCCGCCCTCGAAGCGCAGCCGGCCGTACACGCCGGGCTCGCCGGGGGGAACCTGCCCGCGGTACTTGACGGCCACGCTGACGTCGCGGTAGCCGCCCAGGTCGCTGGGGTTCGCGTCGAGGACCTCGGTCTTCCAGCCGCGCCGTTCGGCGTAGCGCAGGTACATCCGCAGCAGGTCGCCGGCGAACAGCGCCGACTCCTCGCCGCCGGCGCCGGCCTTCACCTCGAGGATCGCGTCCCGGCTGTCGTCGGGGTCCGTCGGCACGAGCAGGGCCCGCAGCCGCTGGCGGCGTTCGGTGACCGCCGCCTCCAGCTCGGTCACCTCCGCGCGGAAGGACGGGTCCTCCGCGGCCAGTTCCCTGGCCGTCTCCAGGTCGCCTTCCGTCTTCTCGATCTCCTTGGCGAGCTCGACGATGGGAGCGAGCTCCGCGTAGCGGCGGCCGAGGGCGCGCGCCCGCGCCGGGTCGTTGTGCACCGCGGGGTCGGCAAGCCGCTTCTCGATGTCGGCGTGCTCGTCGAGCAGCCTCTCCAACGCGGACGCCATCAGTAATACCTCTTCGCGCAAGTAGGGCGTACAAAGCAAACGGCGCTCGCCCGGCCGGAACCGGACGAACGCCGCGCAACCACACCAGTTCCAGCCGCAATCACGCTGGAACCAGGGAGGATGCCCGGGTCCGACCGGAACCGGACGAGCCCACGCAACCACCCGGGTTCTAGACCCAACCACGCTGGAACCGAGGGAGGGCGCCCTGCGCCCGACCGGCGAAGGCGTTCCGCGCCCTCGCCTTACTTGGTGCTGGAGGCCTTCTGGCCGGGCTGGCGCTTGCCGAACCGGCGCTCGAACTTCTCCACTCGACCACCGACGTCCAGAATCTTCTGCTTGCCGGTGTAGAACGGGTGGCACTGCGAGCAAACCTCGGCGTGGATCGTGCCATTCGCCTTCGTGCTGCGCGTGGTGAACGTGTTCCCGCACGTGCAGACCACGGTGGTGTCGTGGTACGTGGGGTGAATCTCAGCCTTCATGGTCCCTCTTCTCACCTGGCCGCCGGGTCGCCACCGCGACGCGATGACGTGAACCGGAGCCTCAACCAAGGCCCAGTCTGCCAGACCTGGCAGACGCCGCCGACGGTAGGAACGTCGCCAACGCCGCCGTTAGTCCGGTCGGTCGCGCGAGGCGCGACACAGGGGTCCGGGGTCGCCCGGAGCAGACACACGGCTTCCGGCGAAGCCGCGCAAAACGGCGAGCAGGACTGGCCCGCTCGACGCCGGGCCGCCACCGCGAGGCGGTGACGGAACCGGAGCCGTCCAACCGCGCCAAGTCTGCCAGACCAGGTGGACGGGGCACGCGGCGCGCGCCCGGTGACGCGCGCCGCCGGCGTGACACCGCCGAGCGCCCTCCTGGTCCGGCGGCCCCGCTAGTCCTGCGACGGAGCCGTCTTGGCGATCTGCATCAGGAACTCGTAGTTGGTCCTGGTCTGCTTGAGCTGGCCGAGCAGGAGCTCGATGGCCTGCTGCGGCTCGCGGGTGTGCAGGACACGGCGCAGCTTGTGCATGATCGCCAGCTCGTCGGGCGCGAGCAGGATCTCCTCCTTGCGGGTGCTGGACGCGTCGACGTCCACCGCGGGGAAGGTCCGCTTGTCCGCGATCTTGCGGTCGAGCTTGAGCTCGGCGTTGCCGGTGCCCTTGAACTCCTCGAAGATGACCGTGTCCATGGTGGACCCGGTCTCGACGAGAGCCGTGGCGATGATGGTCAGCGAGCCGCCGTTCTCGATGTTGCGCGCGGCGCCGAGGAACCGCTTCGGCGGGTACAGGGCCGTCGAGTCGACACCACCGGACAGGATGCGCCCGCTCGCCGGCGCCGCCAGGTTGTAGGCCCGGCCGAGCCGGGTGATCGAGTCCAGCAGCACGACGACGTCCTGCCCCAGCTCGACGAGCCGCTTGGCCCGCTCGATGGACAGCTCGGCCACGTTGGTGTGGTCGGACGGCGGCCGGTCGAACGTCGAGGCGATGACCTCGCCCTTCACCGACCGCTGCATGTCGGTGACCTCCTCCGGCCGCTCGTCGACGAGCACGACCATGAGGTGGCATTCCGGGTTGTTCGTCGTGATCGCGTTCGCGATCGACTGCAGCACCATCGTCTTGCCAGCCTTCGGCGGGCTGACGATCAGCGCCCGCTGGCCCTTGCCGATCGGCATCACCAGGTCGATGACCCGCGTGGTGAGCAGGTGCGGCTCGGTCTCCATCCGCAGTCGGTCCTGCGGGTAGAGCGGGGTCAGCTTGGTGAACTCGGGGCGGCCGCGCGCCTCCTCCGGGTCCATCCCGTTGATGGTGTCCAGCCGCACGAGCGCGTTGTACTTGTCCCGGCGCGGCTCGCCCTCCTGCGGGGCGCGCACGACGCCGGTGATGGCGTCGCCGCGGCGCAGGCCGTGCCGGCGGACCTGGGCGAGGCTGACGTACACGTCGGCCGGGCCGGTCAGGTAGCCGCTGGTCCGGACGAAGGCGTAGTTGTCCAGCACGTCCAGGATGCCGGCCACCGGGATCAGGACGTCGTCGTCACGCAGCAGCGGCTCGTTGTCGGCGGTGCCGCCCTGACCGCGGCCGCGGTTACGGCCACGCTCACGGAACCGGCCACGGCGCCGGCCGCCGTCGTCGTCGTCGTCCTGGGTGGTCCGGCCGCCCTGGCGGTCGCTCGTCCGGTCCGAGCGGTCGGGACGGTCGGCGCGGTCCGAACGATCCGAACGGTCGGCGCGATCCGAACGATCCGAACGGTCCGTGCGGTCCGAACGGTCCGTGCGGTCCGAACGGTCGGCGCGATCCGAACGGTCGGCGCGGTCCGTGCGATCCGAACGGTCCGTGCGGTCGGCGCGATCCGAACGGTCGGGCCGGTCCGAGCGGTCCGTCTGCCGGTCACCCTGACGACCGCCCTGACGGTCGGTCTGCCGACCGTTCGCGCGGTCCGAACGCTCGTGCCGGTCGCCTGACGACCGCTCGCCGCCGCGCTCAGGACGGTCACCGCGCTCAGGACGGTCACCGCGCTCCGGGCGCTCGCCACGGTCCACGCGCTCACGGCGGTCCTCGCGGGCGCGGGGGGCCGCGACCTCCTCGCGGGCCACGACCGGCGTCGGCTCCTGGGCGGGCGCCTCGGCCACGGGGGCGGGCGTCTCGGTCTCCCGGACGGGCGCCTCCACGGGCAGCTCGGCCTGCTTCGACGGGCTCGTGACGCCGCGGCTCACCCGGCGCGCGCGGGCGCGGGGGGCGGGCTCGGCAGCCGTCGTGGCGGGCTCCCCGGCCGGCGACGGCGTGCTGGCTGGCGCGGCGGCCTGCTGGCCGCTCGTCGCGCCGTTGGACATGGGCAGGCCGCTGGCCAGGCCGTTCTGCACGTTCTGGATGGCGGCGATCAGCTGGCCCTTGCGCAGCCGGCCCGTGCCCTGGATCCCCAAAGAACTGGCCATCGCCTGCAGCTCAGGCAGGAGCATCGCCTGCAGACCGGTACCGCTGCGGCGGCGGCGAGGAGCGGCCGCGCCAGGAGTCCGCGCCGCGTCCGCATCCGCATCCGCGTCCGCGGAGGGCCCACGGCCAGCCCCGGGTACACCGCCGTCCACCGGCGCGGAGGCCGGGACCTGCGCGGCCGGCGCGAGAACCGGCTGGCTGACAGGAGGCGGTGCGGGGGGCGCCGCGGACTCACGTGCGCTCTCAGGCAGCACGTCGGTGGTGTCGCTCAAGGTTTTCCTTCCCTGAAGGAACCGGCTCCACTCGAGCCGGGTGACGCGTATGGACCTCCCGCCACCTGTTCCACCGCCTACATGGATGACAGATGAAGGAGATATCGCCGCTGGCCGGGCCGCGTGACGCGCCCGTCGGCGATGCAAAGGGCCACGACCTGCCGGATCAGCTTCCGGACCTCCCCGATCGGCGAAGCCGATCAGGCAGGGACCCCGGACCCAGCAGGGACCCCGTGCCGCGAGCGAACCCGGAATCCCCGGGGTGCCGGTGTCGTGCCGAGGCAACGGCGGCGAGGCGCAGGCACCGGAATCCTGTACCAGGACGGACTAGAGGAAGCTCCAGCCGGACCGGCGGGGCGAGCACGCGCCGCGGCGCGGCGGGTGCAGCCATCAGACTATCCAGACGGAGACACCTCGGCAACAACCTGGGGTTGCAACCATTGCCGCGACAGCCTAGGGCCGCTGGTTTCCCGATGCGGGGTCCCCGTGCTCCCAGGATACCCTCCGCCGACGACGATGCGACATCCGTCACGGAAAGTAACTCGGATCACGCCCCGAGCCACCGAAATCGGACCACGTCCGAGGTGACCCGTCTTTTCCCAACGCTCGAGGGCGCCTGTCGTCTTCCCGACCGACCCCGGCCACCGGCTCCGTCCTCAGTCCGCCGTCAGGAGACGAGCGGGGTGACGCGCACGCCGTCCCGGTCGACGGCCAGCGGAAGAACAGCGAAGCCGGGCGCCGCCACGCCAACCGCCGCGGCCGCCTGCTCGCCACCGAGGGCGAGCGCGAGCACGGTCGGGCCGGACCCGGAGAGCACCGCCGCCACCCCGGCGTCACGCAGCCGTCCGATCAGCGCGGCGGACTCGGGCACGGCTGGCAGCCGGTACGGCTGGTGCAGCCGGTCCTCGGTCGCCGCCAGCAACAGCCGCGCCCGGGCGGCGGCGTCCGCCCTCGGCGGGCCCGCGAGGCCAGCCGGCGCTGGCGGCGGCGCGTCGCCCTGGGTGAGCGCGAGCGCGAGCAGGCCGGCGCGGCCGGCCGAGAACGCCGCGTTCGCGTGCGCGACATGTTCCGGCAGCCGGCCGCGCGAGTGCGCCGTAGAGGTCCGCGCGGAGGGCACGAACGCGACCGGCCGCAGGTCAGCGACCGGTTCCGCCCGGTATGCCAGGGGTCCGTCCGTATCGGCCCAGGCCACCGTGAAGCCGCCGAACAGCGCCGCGGCCACGTTGTCGGGATGTCCCTCGATCGCGGTGGCCACCCGAAGCGCGGCGGCCCGGTCGAACGCGGCGGCCCCCCTCGGTACCGGCCGGTCGGTTCCGGCGAGGAACGCCGCGGTGTCCAACGCCCAGGCGGCGGCCACGCCGGCGACGATGGCCGCGGCGGACGAGCCCAGCCCGCGCCCGTGCGGGACGCGGTTGACGCAGCGCACCGCGAGCCCCGGCTGCGGGCGGCCCAGTTCGTCAAGGGTCGCCCGGATCGACCGGATGACCAGGTTGTCCTCGCCGGTAGCCACCTGCTCGGCGCCCTCGACGCGCACCGACACTCCGTCGCGGCGCAGCGCGACCTCGACCTCGTCGTAGTAGCCGAGCGCGAGCCCGAAGGCGTCGAACCCGGGGCCGAGATTGGCGCTGGTGGCCGGGACGCGGACCCGCGCGCCGGCCGTCGGCGCCGCCCCGGCCGAAGGGGACGAGGCCGCGGCGCCGCGACCGGTCGGAGTATCGGTGACGCCGGTCACGACCGGCGCAGCCCGAGCGCCTCGGCCGCGCCGGCGACCGTGGGCCGGATCGTCTCCGGCTTGGCCGCGCCACTGATCGCCCAGTCCGGGTCCTTCAGGCCGTTGCCGGTCACCGTGCAGACCACCCGCTGGCCGGGCGCGACCTTGCCCGCCTCGTGCGTGGCGAGCAGGCCCGCGACGCTCGCCGCGCTGGACGGCTCGACGAACACGCCCTCCTCGCGCGCGAGGAGCCGGTAGGCCGCCAGGATCTGGCGGTCGTTGACCGCCTCGATCAGACCGCCCGACTCGTCGCGGGCGTCGACGGCGAACTGCCAGGAGGCGGGGTTGCCGATCCGGATCGCGGTGGCGATGGTCTGCGGCGCGGTGACCACGCCGCCGCGCACGATCGGCGCCGCGCCCGCGGCCTGGAAGCCGAACATCCGGGGCCGGCCGGTGCCGAAGTCGCCGTCCCACTCGTTGTAGCCACGCCAGTAGGCGGTGATGTTGCCGGCGTTGCCCACCGGCAGGCAGTGGATGTCCGGCGCCACGCCGAGCGCCTCGAGGATCTCGAAGGCGGCGGTCTTCTGCCCCTCCAGCCGGTAGGGGTTGACCGAGTTCACCAGCGTCACCGGGTAGGTGTCGGCCAGTTCCCTGGCCACCCGCAGGCAGTCGTCGAACGAGCCGTCCAGCTGCAGCAGCCGGGCGCCGTGCACGAGAGCCTGCGCCATCTTGCCAAGCGCGATCTTGCCGCTGGGGACGAGCACCGCGCAGACGAGCCCCGCGCGCGCCGCGTAGGCGGCGGCCGACGCGCTGGTGTTGCCCGTGGAGGCGCAGATGACGGCCCTGGAGCCCTCGCCGACGGCCGCGCTGATCGCCACGGTCATGCCGCGGTCCTTGAACGAGCCGGTCGGGTTCGCGCCCTCGACCTTCAGGTACACGTCACAACCGGTCAGCTCGGACAGGCGCGCGGCGGGAACGAGCGGGGTCCCGCCCTCCAGCAGCGTCACCACCGGGGCGTCGGGGCCCAGCGGCAGCCGGTCCCGGTACTCCTCGATGATCCCGCGCCAGCCGCGGTGCGTGCTCCGGGGCGATCCGCCCGGGCCGTCAGGCACGCGGGATCCCGCCTCCGCGCCGGCGACGTCCGTCGGGCCGCCCTGCCCGCTACGGCCGGCCGCGGCCGGTGCCGACGACGTGGTCGTGGTGGTCATGGCTCGCCTCCCTCGACCCGCAGCACCCCGGACACCGCGCGCACGATGTCCAGGTTCCGCAGGTCCTCAACGGTCGCCGCCAGCGCGGCGTCCGCCGCGGCATGTGTCACCAGCACGAGGCTGGCGTCGTCTCCCCGGCCGTCCTGGCGCACGCTGCGGATGGACACACCGTGTCGGGCGAACGCGCCGGCGACGGTCGCCAGCACGCCGGTCTTGTCGGTCACGTCCAGGTTGACGTGGTAGCTGGTGATGGTCTCACCCATCGGCAGCACCGGCAGCGCCGCGTAGGCCGACTCCCCCGGCCCGCGCCGGCCCGCGACCCGGTTGCGGGCGACCGCGACCAGGTCGCCGAGCACCGCCGACGCCGTCGGCGAGCCGCCGGCGCCCCGGCCGTAGAACATCAGCTGCCCGGCGGCCTCCGCCTCGATGAACACCGCGTTGAACGCCTCGCGGACCGAGGCCAGCGGGTGCGAGCGGGGCACCATCGCCGGGTGCACCCGCACGCTGACCCCCGGCCGTTCGGACGAGCGCTCGGCGATGGCCAACGCCTTGACGGTGCAGCCCATCGCGCGGGCGCTGGCGATGTCGGCCGCGGTGACCGCGCCGATGCCCTCGCGGTGCACGTCGCCGAGCGTGACCCTGGTGTGGAACGCCAGCTGGGCGAGGATCGCCGCCTTCGCGGCCGCGTCGTAGCCGTCGATGTCGGCGGTGGGATCGGCCTCGGCGTAGCCGAGGGCGGTCGCCTCCTCCAGCGCCTCGGTGAACGAGGCGCCGGTCTCGTCCATCCGGGTCAGGATGTAGTTCGTGGTGCCGTTGACGATGCCGAGCACGCGGCGCACCCGGTCGCCCGCGAGGCTCTCGCGCAGCGGGCGCAGCAGCGGGATCGCGCCGGCGACGGCGGCCTCGTAGTACAGGTCGACGCCCGCCGCCGCGGCCGCGTCGTGCAGCGTCGAGCCGTCGGAGGCGAGCAGCGCCTTGTTGGCGCTGACGACCGACTTCCCGGCGCCGAGGGCGGCCAGCAGCCAGCCGCGCACCGGCTCGATGCCGCCGACGACCTCGACGACGATGTCCACGTCGTCCCTGGTCACCAGGCCGGCGGCGTCGGTGGTGAACAGCTCCGGCCCGACCGGCACGTCCCGGGCGCGGTCGAGCCGGCGCACCGCGATGCCGGCCAGGTCCAGCGGCTCGCCGACCCGCGCGGTCAGGTCGTCTGCCTGCTCGCGCAGGAGCCGGACCACTTCCGACCCGACGACACCGCAGCCGAGAAGCGCGACCTTCATCGCCCCGCCTCCCCCGGTTTGCCGCCCTCGGCGCTGTCGTCGGCGGCCGGCCGCTGGCCGGTACCGCCGGCGGCCGGCGCGGCCGTGGCGGGTTCGTCGACGTCGAGGCGCAGCAGGTCGTCCTCGGTCTCCCGGCGGACGATGACCCGCGCCGCGCCGTCGCGGACGGCGACCACCGGCGGGCGGCCGACGTGGTTGTAGTTGCTGGCCATCGACCGGTGGTACGCGCCCGTAGCCGGGACGGCCACGAGGTCTCCGGGGGCGACGTCGGCCGGCAGCGGCACGTCGTGCGCCACCACGTCGCCGGACTCGCAGTGCCGCCCGACCAGGGTGACCACGTGCTGCCGCGCGGCGCCCGGCCGGGAGGCCAGCCGCGCGGTGTAGCGGGCGTCGTAGAGCGCGGTGCGGATGTTGTCGCTCATCCCGCCGTCGACGCTGACATAGGTGCGCAGGCCGGGCAGCTCCTTGACGGTGCCGACCCGGTAGAGCGTGATCGTCGTCGGCCCGACCATCGCCCGGCCGGGCTCGACCGCCAGCCGCGGCACCGGCAGCCCCGCGTCGGCGCACTCCTTGCCGACGATGGTGTGCAGCCGCTCGGCGACGTCCGCGACCGCCAGCGGCGCGTCCTCGCCCGTGTAGGCGATCCCCAGGCCGCCGCCGAGGTCCAGCTCGGGCATCTGGACGCCGTGCTCGTCGCGGACGGCGGCGAGCAGGCCCACCATCCGGTGCGCCGCCAGCCCGAAGCCCGCCGTGTCGAAGATCTGCGAGCCGATGTGGGCGTGCAGGCCGACCAGCTCCAGCGCGTCGGCCTCGCCGAGCACCCGGCCGACGGCGGCGAGCGCCGCGCCGCTGGCCAGCGAGAACCCGAACTTCTGGTCCTCCTGGCCCGTCGCGATGTAGTGGTGGGTGTGTGCCTCGACGCCCGGGGTGACGCGGATCATCACCCGCTGGCGGACGCCCGCCGCGCGGGCGATGCCCGCGAGCCGCTCGATCTCGACGGGCGAGTCGACGACGATCCGCCCGACGCCGTAGGCGACGGCGCGGCGCAGTTCCTCGACGGACTTGTTGTTGCCGTGGAACGCCAGCCGCGCCGGCGGGAACGCGACGGACGTGGCGACGGCGAGCTCCCCGCCGGTGCACACGTCCAGGGACAGGCCCTCCTCGGCGACCCAGCGGGCCACGGCGCGGCACAGGAACGCCTTGCCGGCGTAGTACACGTCGCCGTCCGGGAAGCCGGCCCGCCACGCCCGGGCGCGGGCCCGGAAGTCCTCCTCGTCGAGGAAGAACGCCGGCGTGCCGAACCGCTCGGCCAGCTCGTCGACCCGCAGCCCGCCGACCCGCAGCACGCCGTCGGGGTCGAGCGCCGCCGTCGCCGGCCACACCTGCTCCTCCAGCGGCGTGACGGCCGACGACGGCGCGACCACGGCGGAGCCTCGCGACGTCGTCGGCCCCTCGGTCGGCACGGCCGACGACGGCGCGACCATGGCGGAGCCTCGCGACGTCGTCGGCCCCTCGGTCGGCACCGTCGGGGCGGCGGGGACGCCGGCGGGTCGGGACATCGGTGCTGTCACCTTCACATCCGTTCCGGGGCGGACACGCCAAGCATCCGCAACCCGTTCGCGAGGACGACCTTCGTCGCCTCGACCAGCAGCAGCCGGGCGCCCGTCAGCGGCGTCGGCTCCTCGTCCCCCTGCGGGAGTACCCGGCAGGCGTCGTAGAAACGGTGGTACGTGCCGGCCAGCTCCTCCAGGTAGCGGGCCACCCGGTGCGGCGCGCGCAGCGACGCCGCCGCCGCGACCACGGTCGGCAGCTCGCCGAGCGCCCGCAGCAGGTCGACCTCCCGCGGGTGGCTCAGCAACGACACGTCGACGCCGTCAGGCGCCGAGGCGCCATCCCCCGTCGCGATCCCCAGCTGGGCCGCGTTGCGCAGCACACCACAGACCCGGGTGTGCGCGTACTGGACGTAGAAGACCGGGTTCTCCGGCGCCTGGCGGGCGATCAGGTCCAGGTCGAGGTCCAGCGACGAGTCCAGCGAGGACCGGACCAGCGAGTACCGCGCCGCGTCCACCCCGACGACGTCGACCAGGTCCGCCAGCGTGAGGAAGTTCCCGGCCCGCTTGGACATCTTCACGGGCTCGCCGCCGCGCGACAGCGTCACCAGCTGGCCGATGATCACATCGAGGGTCTCGGCCGGGTCGTCGCCGTAGCAGGCCGCGAGTGCCCTGAGCCGGCCGATGTAGCCATGGTGGTCGGCGCCGAGCAGCATGACCACCTTGTCGAAGCCCCGGCGCCGCTTGTCCCGGTAGTAGGCGGCGTCGCCGCAGAAATACGTCGGCTGGCCGTCGCTCTTGACGAGCGCACGGTCCTTGTCGTCGCCGAAATCGGTCGTGCGCAGGAAGACCGCGCCCTCGGCGTCGTAGACATGCCCGTGGGCCCGCAGGTCGGCGACGGCCGCGGTCAGGTCGCCCGCGTCGTGCAGCGACCGCTCGGACTTCCACACGTCGTAGTGGACGCCGAAGCCCGCCAGCGTCGAGGTGATCTCCGCCAGCATCTGGGCAAGACCGTCACGGGTCGCGACCGCCAGCGCGGCCGCCTCGTCGCCTTCGAGCAGGCCGGGGTTGTCGGCCAGCACCTTCGCCGCGATCTCGGCGACGTACGCGCCGTGGTAACCGTCGTCCGGCGTCGGCTCGCCCTTCGCGGCCGCGAGCACCGAGGCGCCGAAGCGCTGGACCTGCACGCCCGCGTCGTTGACGTAGTACTCGGTGCCGACGTCGTAGCCCGCCGCGTCGAAGACGCGCGCCAGGGCGTCACCGACCGCCGCCCACCGGGTGGACGCCAGCGTCACCGGACCGGTCGGGTTCGCCGAGACGAACTCGACGTTCACCCGCCTGTCCTTGCGCCGCGCCGCACGGCCGTAGGCGTCGCCCGCGCGCACGACCGCGCGGGCCAGCTCACCGAGCGCCTCGGAGGCCAGCCGGAAGTTGAGGAAGCCCGGGCCGGCGACGTCGACGCTGGCGACTCCCGGGTCCTTGCGCAGCCGCTCGGCGAGCAGCTCGGCGATCTCGCGCGGGGGGCGCCGGGCCGCCTTGGCGAGCTGGAGCGCCGCGGGCGTGGCGTAGTCGCCGTGCTCCGGGTTCTTCGGGCGCTCCACCGGAACCGTCGCGGGGACGGTGACGTCGATCACCCCGTCCGCGACCGCTTCGCGGACGACCGACACAATCACGTCGGCGAGGTCGGCGGGAGTCATGCCGCGATGCTATCGGCGCGTCCCGACGATAGTCGTGACCATTGATCCCGCCATGATCACGTAGCCGGCCGGACCACCGCCCGGACCACCGACCGGCCACGACGCCCGGCCGGCGCGCCTGGCCGGCGCGAGCCTCGCCGGCGGACCCGGCCCGCCGGGGGCGCGGGTCACCCCGGGCCCTCCCCCCGGGATCCTGGTCGGGTCACTCCACCGCCGACCGCCCGCGAGAAGCGCCATGCCGCGGCGGGGTGCGACGAGCAGGCGCGACATGGGTGGTCGTCGGCCAGCGAAAGGCGGCACGCCCAGCCACGGCGGCCTGATGCCAGGCTGTCAGATCCGCCCGGAAGTGCGGCCAGACAGGCCTCAGACTCGCTGGCCGGCGGCCAACCGCTGGACCACACCGATCAGCTCGTCCGGGTCGAACGGCTTCGTGAGGTAGCAGTCGACGCCGATGCGGGCGCCCCGACGCAGGTCGGCCTCCTGAGCACGGGCGGTGAGCACAATCACCTTGATGGCGGCGGTCGCCGGGTCGTGGCGCAGCCGGCTGGCGACCTCCCAGCCGTCCACCTTGGGCATCATGATGTCCAAGGTGATCACTGCGGGGTCGATCTCCCGGATCCGCTCCAGGCAGTCCTCGCCGTCCACCGCGGTATGGACCTCGAACCCCTCCAGCTCCAGGTTGACGACCACCAACTGGCGGATCACCGGGTCGTCGTCGACGACCAGGACGCGGGGCGGTTCAAGGTGCACGCCGGAAGCTTACGGCGAGCCCGCTTCTCGGTCCGCCGTTCAGACCTGGTACGGTATGCCTCGTTGCCAAGGCGAACCGGCGACCAAGCGCGCGATCATCTGATTTAGTCGCGAAACGGTCAGGTCGGACACGCCCCCGTAGCTCAGGGGATAGAGCACTGCCCTCCGGAGGCAGGTGCGCAGGTTCGAATCCTGCCGGGGGCACCCACGAAAGCCCAGGCCGCGAGGCCGATTCTAGCGGCGGCCGATTTGCCGGTCTAGATCTTGACCGCCGCTTACCCACACTCGTGGTCAGCCTGACCGTCCAGGCGGCCCGACGCTTCGGTACCCGGCATCGCGAGAAGATCGGGCCTCCCCGCCTGGAGCCGCATCGGGCAACGTAGGCGTTGGCGGGGTGGCGGCCCGCTACCAGCCGCCTCCGGTCAGACATCTGGGGCATTTGGAACGTCTTGTCCGACGCCAGAGGCCGAAGAGGCCGCCGTTATTGCCCCTCACGTCTGCTTGGGCGCATCGCCGCGCCCCTGGCGTCTGACAGGACGCACGGTTCCGACGCCCCGACCGTGGGCGCCACTTGATCAGCTCACGCGGCGATCCGCGTCACAGCCGAACGGGCAGCCGCGACCGCCGGGTGAACCGCTGCCGGAACCACCAGTTCCCAGACGATCAGTTCGAATGTCTGTCTGTTCACGTCAGCGGTGACCTTGTGCTGGAGCGCCGGCCGAGTTCGCCTCATGGGTGGGCGAACTGGGCAGGTGATCAGCGGTGCGCCTCCCGCCGGCCGACGCGCGCCGAGGGCACGACCCACCGTGAACGCGGCTGCCGAAAGCTCGGGTGGGACGCCGAGCGGCCAGATCACGACCGTCTCGACCTGCGGGCATTCGGTCGCGAAGCAGAGCGCGAACCGGACCAGGTAGGCCCGATGCAGCCAGACCACCGCGAGCGGACCCGGTCCGCCATCGTTCCGATTCCTCGCCCACGGCGACCTGGCCAGCACGACGCTGTCTCCGTCCGGGGGCGACAACACCGGCACGTCGACCGTCACCGGCCGGGAGTCGTCCCGATCACCCATGGTGATCGTTACTGCCGTCATCTTCGCCATATGACCTCCACCGCCGCGACCAGGGCGTCCAGGCGCACGCGGCTTGCCGAAAGCTCGGCCCCGGACGTAGCACCGGACGGTAGGCGGGTCGGAACGCTGCGAGATGACACACGATGCCCACATGTCCGACACGGCTACTCTGGGCACAGGGCGCGTGGATGACGATGGTCACGACATGGCGATGGTCACCAGGACGGCGGCGGCATATGAGCGGTGTGCATATCGGCGCGAGGATCGCTGCCGAACGCAAGCTCCGAGGGCTGAACCAGCGCCATCTCTCCGACCGGGCGCACGTGTCCCACAGCCTGTTGACGAAGGTCGAGCAGGGCAAGCGCCCCGCCTCCCCCGCACTGATCAGCGCCGTCTCCCGTGCGCTCGACCTCGACCGTGGGCAGCTCACCGGCCAGCCATTCCGGTTCAACGGACGCGGCGATCACGCCATCCACGATCTGGTCCCGCCGCTGCGCAGGGAGATCCTCTCGGCCTTCCTCGCGCCGGAGACAGACCGGCCCGCGCCGAGCGTTGCCGAACTCCGGACCGCCGTCGCCGAGCTGTCCGGCCGAGCCGAGGCTGGCGACCTCGCCGCCGTCGGAGTCCAGTTGCCGGAAGTTCTGGCAGACCTCCGCCTGGCGTCCCACATGTACGACGGCCACCAACGCGAGCAGGTCATGCGCCTGTGGGCCGAGGCGATCGGCGCCGGCCGCGGCTTCACCCGGGGACTCGGCTACTTCGACCTCGCCCTGGTCCTGGCCGACCAGTACGACGTGATCGCGCCCCAGTCCGCCGACCCGCTGTGCATGACCCTCGGAGTCACGAAGCGCGCCCAGGACTTCGTGGCCGTCGGGGACCCCGACACGGCCCTGGCCCTGCTGCAACGCGCCCGCGATGACCTCGAACCCCTCGTTGCCGAAAACCGACCCGAGGCCGTATCCGTCTACGGCTACCTGCACCTCCGGTCCGCGCTGGCCACGGCACGGGCCGCCGACGCCGACCGCACTAACGAGCACTGGCACGAGGCCACTGTCTGCGCCCGTCGCATCGGAGGCGATCACAATCATTACGGCCTTTCCTTCGGCCCCACCAACGTCGGCATCTGGGGAGTCGGCCTCGCCGTCGAGCTGATGAACCCCGGCCTCGCCCTCACCCGTCACCGATCACTACGCATCGCACCCGACATGACCCCGAGCCGAGTCGGCCACCACTATGTCGACCTCGCCAGAGGCCAGCTCCTCGCCGGAGACCGCCAGGCCGCCGTCCGGTCTCTCCAGGTAGCCCGCCAGGTCGCACCGCAGCAGACGCGGTACCACCCGATGGTCCGCGAGACCGTCGCCGCCATCGCCCTTGCCGAAAAGCGCTCCACCGAGCCCCTGCGCGCCCTCGCCACCTGGATAGGCCTCGACCGGTAGGCCGCGACCGGTAGGCCGCTGAGGTGTCCGGCTGCCTAATTTTCGGTATGCCAAACACAGCTCACGACTTTGAAGCATCCCTTGCGCCTGCGCTTCGATACCAGAACCGAGGCGGGAGCCCGGTGGAGTAGGTCCGCATGCTGGATGTGCACAGAGGGCCGGCTACATTGGAGGTACTTTCCACCAAAAGGACCCAGGTCCTATTCACTCTACGCTGCTACCGGGAAGCCTCCCCATGGTCCATAGTCTCGTTCCCGTCAGGGGTCCATGCGCCAGAAGGGAAAGAGCCTAAACTTGATCAGTAAGGCTGCACGCATTATCCTGACCCTAGGTACCTCCGTCCTAGCCACTATCTTTCTCGGTGGAGGCGTCATAGCCTCCCCCGCGTCGGCGGCAACCACCCCAACGATCACTCAGCATTACAACGGCAAGCTCCTGCCCTGGGACAAGGAGACCTGGAACGGGGCGACGAGCTGCGCCGTGGTTTCGGCGACCGACGTCTACTGCTTCGACACCCAGGCCGAGGCAGAGGCGTTCACGGCCGAGCAGGCGCAGGCGGCTCCAGCAAGCACCCTAGGGTACGACTGTACGGACTGGACCCATCTGTACGGCAATAACCATCACCTGCAGTTTCGCGACTGGGGATACTGGCAGAACCTGAACCAGTGGGTCACCATCCCGCTTTACGTCGAATCGTGGTCCAACAGGTTCAACACCTGCAAGTCGTACTTCCGTTACGCCGGTGGGGCCTGTCAATACATAGCTCCGGGCGCCGGCCCGATCACTTTTAATCCTAGTAGGCCGGCGGATCAGGTCTTCCTGCAGAAGCCGTCGAACCCTCCGGCGCCGGGCTGCTAGAACAGCGTGACCGCGCGTAACTGCTACATGTAGCGGGCTGATGGCACGGAGGGCGGGATAGCTCATGAACCGAGCGGTTACCCTGACAGCCGCGATCGGTTCTGCTTTCGCTGCCCTCCGTGCTGTCATCGTTGTCAGCCAATGCGCGTCAACGGACGTCACGTGGTGGCGCCGACGGTGGGAACGCGCCGGGTCGTGATGATCTCGGTGTAGCTCTCGACGGTCGGGACAGGGGGAAGGCGCAGTCCGGGGGGCGGTGTCGCGGCGACCTGTTCGATGGTCAGCGGCGCACCAGTGTCAGAGAAGATCACATACTCGATGGCGAGACTGAGACTGGACTGGTCAGAAACCACCAGGCCCACCGCATGACCAGGCCGGCCGGCGTGGTCGCGGACCGGCCCCATGTCGAAGACGCCAGGGATCGTGGCGAGGACGTCGTATAGCGCGGCGTTCTGTGCCGGGCTCGTCAGGCCAGAACGCAGGGCGCTGAGGACATCGTGCGCGACCGTGAGGTCGATGGGGTAACCGTCTGCTGTGGCACGGGCCTTCAGTCTCGCCAGTAGCTGCGCGGGGTCGGTGGGGGTCAGGGCCGGGTCGAACTCCGGGGGCGCCGGTGGACGGTCGGACCTGCCCTCGAACCGGTCGTCGTCGGCGGGGGTCGGACCGCCGATGTCCCCGCCGGCGCGGTCGACCTGCTGGATGTATCGGTCGGTCCGCACCGTCCCATCGTGGTCACGCCACAGGTCCGTGATCGTCGTACGAGCGGTGGTCGTCGACTTGTGGTCGGCGATGGCGACATCGAGTCCGTAGGTCTGGCTGCGGGCATAGAGGACAGGACCCGTCCCGGCCTGCGCGCTCCCCCGCTGCCGGCGGGCCGCGTCCGACAACGCCGCCACGGCACGATCATGATCACCCGTGGTCGCGGTGAGGAGAGGTTCCGGCAGCAGGGGCGTGGCCGTGGCCCGGTCGTGTGTTCGCACGGTCGTGAGCCCCACCAGCGCGCTCGCGATCACCAGGACCGTGGCCGCCGCCGTCAGGACGCCCCGGCGGCGCAGGGCGGCGCCTCGACCAGGTCTGCGCCCAGGCCGGTGGGACCGGGCGGACGTGTCGGCGAGCAGGAGGGCAAGCAGGTGCTCCCCTCGCCGCTGCTCGAGGGCGCTGAGGGGGCCGTCCGCCACCGGGTTGGAGGCGCTGAGGAGCGCGCGCACAACGACGAGATCGTCGATGTCGCCACGGTCGTCGCGGTCGGACATCATGACCCTTCCTTGAAGGTGAGCGAGGCTGTGGGTTCGGTGACGGTCGGCGTCGAGGCGGCTTCCGCCAGGGCTGCCTCGAGACGGCGTCGGGCACGGTGCAGACGCACCTTCGCCGTGGAGGTGGAAACCGCCAGAGCAATCGACAGGCCGCGAAGGTCCAGCCCCTCCCAGCCGGCGAGCTGCAGGATCTCCCGGTCATCCGGAGAAAGTCGCTCCAACGCCTGCCAGGCAAGGTCTCTGCGTACCGCCTCGTCCGCGATGTCCTCATCGGTCAGGGCGGTCGGGTCCGTGGCCAGCCCGAACCCGACCATCCGGGCTTCGAGCCGTAGCCGCCGGATCCCCGCGCGGCGCTGGTTACGCACGACATTGCCGGCGATTCCGTACAGCCACGCCCGGGTCTCCTCCGAGGCAGCGGGTCGGCGCTGCCAATGCCGCCAGGCCGCGAGGAAGGTCTCCGAGACGACGTCCCAGGCGGCCTCGTCACTACCAAGGCGTCGCTGCGCGAACCGCAGGACCGCCCCGCTGTGCTCCCGGAACAGCGCCTCGAACGAGGGCATGGCCGAACTGGCAGGCAACAAGGACAGTCCTTCCGCGGGGCGTCGTCCTGTTCATGTCCAGCACCCCCCGCGCGGTTACATCCCCGATGTGGGTGATCTGGCGGGTGCGCGTGCACTGGGTCGCAAGGTGTGGGACCGGCGGCGGCGGGTACTCGGTGACGGCCACCGCGGCACCCTGCACTCGCTGTTGCGGGTCATCGGGCCAGGGCCCGAACAGGCTGGCGAGGCGGTCAACGACGGCAGCGGTGATTCCATCATCCGCGAGCACCGGACTTGGCCGGGTACAGGACGGCGATCCACCGTGGCTCAAGTGAACAGCTGGTGTCGCCGCTTCCTGAAATCTGGCCCCCTGGGACCGGTGGGTTCACTTCGGGTCTCACGGCGGACGGTCGGGGTCCAGATCAGGACCGGGTTCACGATCCGGGTCGCCTTCACGAGCTCCCGGCAAGCATTGATCTTGAAGGCCAGGTGGGGGAGGCACCGGACGCCTCGGCTTGGCCTTCTCGGTGGGCGGCTCCGGGTCCCGTACAAACGCGATCCGCCGGTTGCGGCAGCCGGACCCGTTCGAGCCGAGGGGATCCCGCGGAGTTGCGGTCAGGCCGCGCGCTGCTGGGGATCAGGGCCCGCGGGTGGCATCGGCTGGGGCGGGTGGAGCCGTGTCGGACGCCCGAGGTCGCTGTCGGCCGCGGAGCTGTCGGTCAGGGGCTTGGCGGCGGGTGGCCAGAGGCCGGCCAGCTGGCCCAGGCTGAGGCGACCAGTAGCGGCCCGGGTCAGGGGGTAGCCAGCGGGTCAGGGTGGCGTCCAGATGCTGGTCGGGTTCGGCGAGGTCCGCGGCCGTCGTCGCGACCGGTACCCGCGCCGGGTCATCAAGGTTGCGCAGCGCGTCGGCGAGGACCTCACGCAGGCGGGCTTCGCGGCGCAGGGTGGTGGTCCAGATCAGGACCGGCGTGTGGATGCGGGTCGCCTGGGCGAGCCGGTCATAGGCGTCGATCTTGAAGGTGAGGCGGCGGAGCGCCAGCCCGTCCAACGAAGCCTGGTCGCGGGTTCACGCGGGAGCCGGGCTCGAGGCGTTCCGACTGCGCGGCCTACCCGGCTCGACGCCTCGCGCGTTGGCGCCGCCGGATATAACCGCAAATGCAACGTCCTGCGGTTATATCCGGCGCGCCACCGGACGTGGATGAGAGATGATCAGCCGTCTGGGCGCGGTGGGAGGTGACAACACCGAGGCCGAGGTCAAGCCCGCCGCCGGCGGCCTGCCTGCCTGCCTCGCTGGCCTCGACGCACGCGTCGCCGCCGACGCCCCCAGACGGCGACCGCATCCAAGCTGGGCACCAGGGAATGCCGCGTCCGCGAAACCCTGACCAGCCGGACGAACCGTCCGTGAACTCATTGATGAGCTCGGGCTCTCCGCGCCCAACATCCGCAAGGCGCTGCGTGGTCCTCGCGGCCAGGGGCTGGTGCTCCGACTCGGCAGAGGAAAAACGACCTACCAGCGGACAGGCCCGCAGGGCCCTCGCCGCCTCCCAGCGGACCGGCGGCACCGCTGTCACGCCGCAGTTCGCGTCCCTGCCGAACGGGCGTCTCGACCGCCGGGTGTATCGCTGCCGGCATGACCAGTTCCCACACGATCAGGTCGTGGATCCGGCCGTTGGTGTCGGCCGTGACCCCGGGCCGGACCGCCGGTCGAGTTCTCCTCAGTCGAGATCGGTCTGACCGGTCCGGCGCGGACAGCGGCCGAGGCGGCCCGCCGCCGGGAGAGCCGCGCACGCGGCATGACCGCCCGCCCGTCGGAGGGGGCACATCTGGGCGGGCGGGGCGCGGCGTGGCCGGCCGGAGACGGCCCGCGCTGCCGGCCGAGACGCTGGTCTCGCGCCCTGCCGCCGTGTTCGCGGCGGTCACGTCCGGTAGTCATCGGTGGTCAGAACGAGCCAGTCGCCGCGGTGGAAAAACAATTCTTTCGGGTGATGAGGGGCCAGTCACGCGTACCGGCAGTTACGCATCGTGTGCCCATGTCGCCGCGCCGCGGGCGTGAACGCGCCGCCCGTGAATCCGCGAGCCATGCGTAGGCGCATAAAGGCGATTGGGTGAGCATGGCCGCGCGGGCCGCCGGCCTTCTCCGCCTCTCGCGATCACCTTGTTATTCAGGGTGGTGAAATGCCCGGTCGCCTTCCGTTGGCCCGCGCGGCGGCAGGGAGTTCCTGGCGCGGCCGCGGGGCCGGGCGACCCGGAGTTCCCACGCCTTGGACTAGTCCCGTCACACGAGCGCGGTCGGATCCGACGTCCTCCCCTTGCCAGGGCCGAGTTTCGGCCTCCCTTCCCACCGCCGCGGGTGGCCAGCCGCGGCGGGGACGAACCGGCCGCGGCCGGCGCGCGGCACGCCGGCGGGCCGCATGGGGCACCGCGCGGACCTCGGCCGACGCTCGGCGGCATGGAACTCCGCCGGGGCGGCCCACCGCCTCGGCCGAGCGGGATGTCGCGTCGGCTGTCGCCTGCCGGCCGGTCCGACGGCCGACGGATTTCTCGGGCCGCTCGGGTGCCCTACGGCCAAGGTTCGGCTTCGCTCGCCGGCCGCCGGAGAAATCCCACGCCAGAAAAGAGCATGGCGGGCCGCGGCGGCCGCGGCGCGATCCGCCGCCCGGCCGCGCCGAATATTCTCCCGACGGGTAGGCCCGCTCGATGACGGACGTACCCCCGATGCTCGCCGAGACGGCATGGGAATCGCCGGCGCGGCGCCTGGCCCGCGGCGTCAGCGCCACCGCTCAGGGCTCGGCTGGAGACAAGTCAGTTCGGATGCGTGACGGCGCTCCTCACGGTGTGTATGACGCCTGATGATCGGGCGGACCAGACCGGACCGTCAGTTCGGGTCAGCCGTGGACTGGTCAGGCGAAGTGCTTGCCGTTTCCGGGCGGGACGAGGGAAGCTCGCACCGCGCCGCCGGCGAGGGAATGCCGCGCGGTCAATCCCCAGTCACGGAGCCGCGACCCGGCGCGCCCGAGAATGTCCCCGAAAACCGCGCGAAGAAACACCGGCCGGAGAATCAGAAGAATCACCGGCGTCGCGCGGTCGTCGGCCGGTTCGGACTTCTCGTGGCCCGGCGGGACGCGCCGGTGCCTGGGAAAGCGATCAACCGCGCCACACAGATGGGTGATGCATGCCATGACCGAGCCTGTCAGCTCCACCACCGACGTCGAGGTGCTCGACAAGCAGCTGAGTCTCAGCACCGCGGCCGCGCGGAATCTCGCTACCACCACCAAGTCCGTCCCGCAGATGCAGGAGATCTCCTCCCGCTGGCTGCTGCGGGTCCTGCCGTGGGTACACACCGCCGGCGGCGTGTACCGGGTCAACCGGCGGCTCACCTACGTCGTGGGCGACCGGCTCGTCACCTTCGTCAGCACCGGCTCGGAGATCCGGGTCGTGCCGGCCGAGCTCACCGAGCTGCCGCCGCTGCGCGGCTACGACGGCGGCGAGCTGACCGCTCTGGCCGACAGCTTCGTCCAGCGCGAGTACTCCGCCGGGGACGTGCTCGTGTCGGCCGGGGACGCCGCCGACGAGGTCTTCCTGATCGCTCATGGCAAGGTCGGGAAGTACGGCCCGGGCGCCTACGACGACGAGCGGTCGCTGGGCATCCTCAGCGACGGCGAGTTCTTCGGCGACGACGTGCTCGTCGACGCGGACACCACCTGGGACTACACCGTGCGGGCGCTGACCGGCACGACGGTGCTCGCGCTGCCCCGCCAGCGGTTCCAGGAGATCGTGGACTCCTCCGACCAACTGCGAGCGTGGATCGACGGCTACCGCGCCCGCCCGACGCCGGCGCAGAACAGGCAGGGCGAGGCGGAGATCACGATCGCGGCCGGCCACGCCGGCGAGCCGGCGCTGCCGGGGACGTTCGTGGACTACGAGCTGTCGCCCCGTGAGTACGAGCTGAGCGTGGCGCAGACCGTGCTGCGCGTCCACAGCCGCGTCGCCGACCTTTACAACGAGCCGATGAACCAGCTCGAGCAACAGCTCCGGCTCACCGTCGAGGCGCTGCGGGAACGCCAGGAGCACGAGCTGGTGAACAATCCCGACTTCGGTCTCCTGCACAACGCCGACCTGCGCCAGCGGATTCACACCCGTAGCGGACCGCCGACCCCGGACGACCTCGATGAGCTGCTGAGCCGCCGGCGCAGCACGCATTTCCTGCTCGCGCACCCGCGGACCATCGCCGCGTTCGGCCGGGAGTGCACCGCGCGCGGCATCTATCCGGCCACCGTGCTGTTCCATGACCAGCACGTCCCGGCGTGGCGTGGCGTTCCGCTGCTTCCGGTGAGCAAGATTCCGGTGAGCCCGTCCGGAACGACGTCCATTCTCGCGTTGCGCACCGGCGAGGACAGCCAGGGCGTCATCGGGCTGCACCACGTCGGCCTTCCCGACGAGCTGGAGCCGGGTCTGTCGGTCCGTTTCATGGGAATCAGCGACCAGGCGATCATCTCCTATCTCGTGACGACCTACTACTCGGCGGCCGTCCTCGTCCCCGACGCGCTCGGCATCCTCGAGAACGTGGAGATCGGGCGCTAGTGTTCCGAGTCTGAAGTTTTTGGGCTGATCGTAGACTGGGGTTATGCCTGGTCCGAGTGCCGTGCCGATCGAGCTTT
>NZ_JADWYU010000174.1 GCF_016786325.1 Frankia nepalensis
GGCGGCGAGCAGGACGGCGGCCCAGCCGAGGAGGCGGGCGACGGTCTCGGTGCCGGCGCTGACCATCTCGTTGGTGAGGGTGGCGGCTTCGGCGGTGGTGAGCCGGCGGGTGGTGTCGCCGTCCTTGACCTCGGCCTGGACGAGCGCGGTGATCATGTCGTCGCGGGGTCGGGCGCGGCGGTCCTCGATCTGGTCGGCGAAGTAGGCACGTAGGCGTGTGGAGGCGTCGAGGGCGGTCTGGTTGAGCATTCCGACGCCTTCTTCGATGTGGAAGCAGAGGTCGATCATCTGGCGGACCTGTTCGCGGTCGGTGGGGTCGACGCCGATGAACGCGGAGATGACCAAGGAGGGGAGTTGCGCGGCGAAGTCCTGGACGTAGTCGAAGCCGCCGTGGCCGATGTGTGGGTCCAGTAGTTCCGCGCAGAAGGCCCGGACCTGGCCCTCCAGGGCGGCGATGCGCCGCGGGGTGAAGGCGCGTGAGACCAGTGTTCGTAGTGTCTTGTGCCCCGGCGGGTCGGAGAAGATCAGGAAGCCGGGTGGGATCGGGTCCTTGCCCATGATCTCCAGCACGGTGCCGTAGGCCGAGCTGTAGGTCTTCGTGTCGAGATGCACGGCGTCGACGTCGGCGTGCCGGGAGACCGCGTAGAAGTCGTACCTGTCGTTGCGGTACAGGGGCTGCTCGTCGCGCATCCGGCGCCAGACCGGATACGGGTCCACGTCGATGACCTTGTCGAAGGGGTCCCAATGTAAGTCCGTCACTGTTCAGACCTTTCTGTCCGAAACGCGTGTCGGCGGCTCGATGGCGTGGTCATCGATCCTGGCCAGGATCATGTCTTCCTTACGCATGAGGCGAAATCCTCGTGGTGCGGGACGCGAAGGTGCCGCGACACGGGTCGGAAAGGGACATGGACGGGCTCACGCCACGATGCCGCGTACCTTCAGGTCCAGGATGGTGTCCCAGTCGAGGCCGAGGTCGGCGAGGATCGTGTCTCCGTGCTCGTTGAACTCGGGCGCGCGGCGGACCGGGGCCGGTTTGTCGTCGAACTGCACCGGCGCCGCGACCATCTGGAAGGGGACGCCGGCCGCCGTCTCGCAGGGCTGCATATAGCCGTTGGCGACCGACTGCGGATCGCCGGCGGCCTCGAGGGTGTCCTGCACGACCGTCCACTGGCCGACGAAGTCCTCGAGGGCGTCGCGCCACTGTGCGACGGTGCGTTGCGCGATCACCTCCCGTACGGCCCGGGTGGCCTCGTCGCTGTGGGACATCAGCGAGGCGTGGTCGGCGAACCGGGGGTCGGTGGCGAGGTCCTCGCGCCCGGCGCACTCGCAGAAGGGCCGCCAGTAGCGGGCTGCCTGCAGGCAGCTGAACGAGAGCCACCGGTCGTCCTTGGTCCGGTAGGTGCCGACCAGCGGGTTGCCGCGCGGGGCGTCGAGTGGCGGGGGCGCCCACCCCTGGCCGAGGAGGACCGACAGGCCGATCGCCTGGCCCATCGCCCACATGGCCGACGACATCAGCGACACGTCCACGACCGTCGCCTCACCGGTGCGTTCGCGATGGTAGAGCGCCATCCCTATGCCGCCGGCGATGGTCATCGCGCCGATCGAGTCACCGAACCCCGGCCCCGGTGGGTAGGGCACCTGTCCGTGCTCGGGCTGCATGATGCCCAGCGCGACGCCGGCGCGGGCCCAGAACGCGAGGCCGTCGTAGGAGCCCTTGTCGGCGTCGGGGCCGCGTTCGCCCTGGCCGGTGCCGCGCACGTAGATGATGTTCGGGTTGTGGGCGCGGATGTCGTCGACCTCGATGTGCAGTTTCGCGCGGACGTGGGGGAGTTTGTTGGTGAGAAAGACGTCCGCGGTGGCGGCGAGCTGGTAGAGGATGTCGGCGCCTTCGGGGGTGGCGATGTCGAGCCCGAGGCTGCGCTTTCCCCGGTTGGAGTGTTCGAGCAGCACGTGCACGTCGGCGGGCACGAACGCCGTACCGGTAGTGGCCAGTCCGCGCATGGCGTCACCGCGCTCGACGTGCTCGATCTTGATGACGTCCGCGCCGAGATCGGCGAGAACCGCCGAGGCCGCCGGCACGAAGGTGTGCTCGGCGACCTCCAGGACGCGGACGCCCTCCATGACTCCCGCCATTCCTCTCCTCCTTGAAAACGGGTCCTCCCGCGCGGCGCGGGGCCGCGGACAGGGGCTCGACTCGGGCTCGGTAGGGTTTCCGCTTTCCGCTCACCGCGGGCTTTTATCGCGGGATCGTCACGATATGTAGATCGCGCCGAAGCTCTCGATGAAGTCGAGGGTGGCGGCGGTTTCCCGGGTGAAGCATGTGATCATGAGACGGGTGACGCCGACCTTCTCCATCTCGGCGATCACCTCGCGGTGGCGGTCCGGTTCGACGGCGGGGTCGCCGAGGTCGTGGTAGGAGTACAGGAAGTCGAGCGGCTCGGTGCGGCCGTGCGCCGCGGCCGCCGCGCGCACTTCGGCGATCATGTCGCCGAGCTGTGCCAGCGAGGTGATCGCGACGGTGCGGGCGGTCGCGGACAGCTCGGGGGGTCCCGACATCGGCATCCAGCCCTGGGCCCGCTCGGCGACCCGTCGCCGGCTCAGCTTCGAGTTCCCGCCGATCCAGATCGGGATCGGGTTCTGTACCGGCCGGGGCAGCGCGATCACGTTGCGGGCGTCGAAGTGCCGGCCCTGGTAGCTGAACGGCTGGCCGCTCCAGTGCAGCGGCAGGACGTCGAGTGCCTCGTCGAACAGGGCGTTGCGCTCAGCCATGTCCACGCCGAGCGCGAAGAACTCCGACTTCTGGTAGCCCGCGCCGAGCCCGAGGATGAACCGGCCGCCGGAGAGCTTGTCGACGGTGGCCGCCGCCTTGGCCAGCAGGAACGGGTTGCGATACGGCGCCACCGACAGGTGGGTGAGCAGCCGCAGCCGTTCGGTCGCCGCGGCCGCGAACCCGAGGCCGACGAACGGGTCCAGGCTCTGGTGACCACCGGAGGACAGCCACCGGGCGCCCGGGATCGGATGGTCGGTGAGCGCGAAACCCTCGAAACCCGCCCGCTCCACCGCGGCCGCGACCTCGCCCAGCGGGCCCGGGTCGAGCATGTCGCCGTCGGCTCCGGTGGTTTCCGGGTAGTGAAAGAAGAACTGCATCGTCACCTCGTCAGTAGTCGCGACGCCCTCGTCATGGGCTGCGTCTTCATGGGCCGCGTCGACGTTGGCCGCGCGGCGCCGGCCGGTCTCGAGCGCGGTCGGCCCTCGCCGTGGCCGCCTACCCGATGACGAGTGGCAGGGTCTCCCACCCGCGCACGGAGGATGTCTGGGCGAGCTTCGCGCCGTCCCAGTCGACATCCCAGTCCGGGAAGCGGGTGAGAATCTCGTCGAGGGCCACGCGGCCCTCGAGCCGGGCCAGCGCCGCGCCGAGGCAGTAGTGGGCGCCGAGGCCGAAGGTGAGCTGCTGGCTGATCCGGCGGCGGATGTCCAGGCGATCCGGCTCTGGGTAGCGCTCCTCGTCGCGGTTGGCCGCGGCGACGATGAAGACGACCGCACTGCCGGCGGGGACGGTCGTGTCGTGAAACGTGACGTCCTCGGTGACGTAGCGGGCGATGAACGGGCCGGGCGGCTGCAGCCGGAGGATCTCCTCGATGGCGTTGGGAATCAGCGACCGGTCGGCGGCCAGCTCCCGGCGCGCGTCCGGATGGTCCGCCAGCGTCGAGCCGATCCAGCCGATGAGCCGCCCGGTCGTCTCGTTGCCGGCGCTCGCGACCACGGTGACGTAGGACAGCACCTCGTCGCGGGTCAGCGTGCGCGTCACACCGTTCTCGTCGGTGAACTCGGCGGTGAGCAGCTCGGTCATCAGGTCGTCGGACGGGTGTTCTTTCCGCCAGTCGACGTAGTCGCCGAAGATCTCGCCGGACAGGATGGCGCCTTCGGACAGGTCCATCTGCCCGCCGTCCTCGGTACGCAGCCGGTCGTCGAACATGTCCCGCAGCTCGGCCTGATCCCCTTCGGGGATGCCCATCAGCATGCCGATCACCCGCATCGGCATCTCCGCCCCGACCGCCTGGATCAGGTCGAACCGCTGCTCGCCGACCAGCGGGTCGAGCACCTGGCGGCAGTACTCCCGCACCTTCGGCTCCAGGGCGCTGATCCGGCGGGGTGTGAACACCCGCACGAGCAGGCGCCGGTGGATGTCGTGGATGGGCGGGTCCTCGAAGATGAGCGTGCCGGGCGGTATCTCCAGACCTGACTTGATCAGCTCGAGGATCCCGCCCCGCGCCGAGCTGAAAGTCTTCGTGTCCGGCAGACCACGCTCGCAGTCCGCGAACCGGCTTACGGCGTAGAAGTCGTGCTTCTCATTGTAATAAAGCGGCTTCTCCTCGCGTAGCCGCCGGTAGATCGGATAAGGGTCGACTGCCAGTGCCGGGTCGTAAGGGTCCCAGTACACCGGGCCAGCGGTCGTCATCGTCATGCATTATCCCTGCGCGTAGAGGCCACACATCGCGCACCGACGATGCCGGTACGGTGTCGCCAGGATTCACTCGGTAATGATTTCCACAGTGCGATGGCGTATTTCCCCGAAGGCCGGCTGAGCCCGATTGCCATCCCAGTAGTCCTCGGCTGTCGGGTCCGTGACGCCGCGGGGCCGGGAGTTTTCTCAGGTTGCGTCGCGCTGTCGTCAGATCCGGTAGAGCTTCGCCGCGTTCTCGCCCATGACCTTGCGCTGGGTCTCGGGACGCAGGGTGGCGATCGTCTCGCCGACCAGCTCGACCGGGTTCGGGTGCAGGCAGGTCGGGTGCGGGAAGTCCGTCTCGAACAGGATCTTGTCCTCGCCGACCTGGTCGACGAGGTGCTGCAGGTCGCCGCGGCCGGTCTCGAACCAGAAGGTCGCGTACCAGTTGTCGCGGAAGTACTCCGAGGGGAGCTTCTGGAGCTTCTTGGCGTGCGCGGGCGCGTTCTCCTCCAGCTCGTAGTCCATCGCCTCGAGCATGAACGGCACCCAGCCGATGCCGCTCTCGACGGAGACCATCTTCAGGTCGGGGTGCCGGTCGAACATCCCGGAGTAGGCGCTGTTGAGCAGCACCCGGGAGTTGTTCTGGAACAGCGACGCGCCGCCGATCGCCGGCTTCACGTAGTGGTCCTGGCTCGGCCAGAACGTGGTGCCGAAGTAGGCCAGCGCGGTCTGGCTGGCGCCGATGTGGAAGTGGACCGGCAGGTCGAGCCCGGCGCAGACCTCCCAGAACGGGTCCCAGGCGCGGTCGCCGAGGTCGGGTGACCCGGAGTCCTGCGGGTCGGCGGTCATGTTGACCCCGCGGGCGCCCTGCGCGGCGCAGCGCCGCGCCTCGCGCACGCAGGCCTCGATGTCCCACGCCGGCATGATCGGCATCGGCAGCAGCCGGTTGCCCGACCGCTCCTGCACCTCGGCCATGGCGTCGTTGTACAGCTCGACACACAGCCGCAGCAGCACCTCGTCCTGCACGGAGTTGCGCAGGTTCTGCCCGCCGATGCCGATCTCGTTCGGGTAGAGGACCTGCGCGTGAATGCCCAGGTCGTCCATGAGGCGCAGGCGTTCCGCCGGGTCCCACGCGGCGGGGTGCACGTCGTCGATGGTCCATGACCCGCCCTGCGAGGCGCGGAACGGGTGCTTCTTCCCGTCATGGTCGACCGTGCCACCCGAGCCTGCCTTGCCGAACGTCTTGCCCTCGATCACCCACATGTCCATGCCGTCGATGTGCTCGACGTGGGGCACCCGGTCCTCGTACCCTTTCGGCGCCCGTTCGGTGAAGAGATCGTGACGTTCGGTCATGTGCGAGTCGGCGTCGATCACTCGCAGACCGTCAGCCAGCTTGGCCACCGCAGCCTCCTTGCGTCCGCTCGATCGCGCCTGTCCCGGCGCGGTGGTGAGCGTACGCTCACGTCCGATGGCTGGCAATTTTTTATTTTTTATTGACTGGGGTGGCGCGTGGCGGCCACGATGGCGAGGTGGTGATCAAAGCCGTGCCGCGGCGGACGAAGACGAGTGCCGTGGTCGTCGAGTACGTGCAGCGGGAGATCTTCGAAGGCCGCCTACGGTGCGGTGACCGGATCTATGTCGAGCGCCTCACCGAGGCGCTCGACGTCAGCCCCACCCCGGTCCGGGAGGCGCTCGTGCTGCTCGAACGGGACGGCCTGGTATCGGCGCAGGTGCACCGGGCGACGTTCGTGCAGCACTTCGACGCGCGCACGCTGCGCGCGGACTTCCACGTTCTTGGCCTGCTCGGAGGGGTGGCCGCCGCGCGTGTCGCCGTGGACCGTGACCCGCGGGTGCTCGAGCAGCTCGAGAGCCTGCTCGACGAGCTGGCGAACAGCGGCGACCTGGCCGCCCGTCGCGCGGACCTGGCCAACGAGATCCTGCGGGTGCAGCACCGAGCCGGGGCGACGCCGCGGCTACTCGCCGAGCTGCGCGGCTACGGCGGCTTCCTCGGGTGGGCCGCGGGTGAAAGCGATCGCCGAAGCCACGGCGACATCGTCGAGGCTCACCGGCGGGTCATCGAGGCGATCATCGCCGGTGACCCCCAGGGGGCGTCGCGGGCGCGCCTCGCGGAAGCCAACGAGGCCGCGGAACAGGTGGTCGACGAGCTGACCCGGCGCGGCGTGCTCCGGGCCGACGGCACCAACGCGGCCGTCGGCTAGCGCCCACCCGCGGGATACGGCAGGCGCCTTCCACCGGGGAAGGGCGGGCTCGACGGCTTCCAGGGAGGGGCGGCCGCGGGGCTTTTCCGATCACCTCGGCATCAGGCGAGCGGGTGGTCACCTGAACTCGCCACAGACGCGCGGCAACCGAGGCGCATCGGGGCGCCGTCGCGTCCGGCCAGAAGCGGCCGACGTCGGCCAGCGGGCCGGATCGAGCGACGGGTCACCGTGCTGTCCGTCCGGCCATATCGCCGTCCGGCCTTCCCGCCAGGCGGTGGCCGCGCCTTCCCCTGCCTGTGGAGCGTGGGGCGTGACGGCGGCCGCGAAATGAACGGAAGTACATACACCGAGACGCCGCTTCGTTCAGCCGGTGTGACAACAGCACGTCGGCTATCAATGCCCGGCCCTCGGCAAACGGTACGGCCATGGTTCCACCCGGCAAGACGACGAACTGGGGTAGGCATGCAACGCGCAGGATTCCGGCGTAACGGCCCGACGCGCAGCCGCGCGACGCGCAGGCAGGAGCAAAAGAGACCGTTATTCATATTAGCCGTCCCGCTGGCCGCGGCCACCTTGCTGGCAGCCGGCTGCGGAAGCGGCGGAGCGGAGAACACCACCGACCCGAGCACGTCGGCGGCGTCCGTCGACGCCGTCCTCGGCGCGCCCGACCCGGCCACCGGGGACCCCGTGAAGATCGGCATGATCTCCGACGGCAAGGCCCCCACCAGCGACACCTCCGTCGAGGGGCGAGTGGCCGACGCGACCGTGGAATGGATCAACGCGCGGCGTGGCGGACTGGGCGGCCGGCCGATCCAGCTCGTCACCTGCGAGGCCCTGGCCGACCCGGCGAAGGCCGCCGACTGTGGTAACCGGATGGTCGAGGAGAACGTGGTCGCCGTGGTGTTCGGCGGGCCGGCGTTCCCGGACGCGGCCTGGCAGCCGCTGCACGACGCGCACATTCCGACGATGTTCTACGCCAACAGCAGCCCAGCGCTGCTTGCCGATCCCGAGACCTTCGTCCTCGCCGACCCGATCTTCAGCGTCATCGGGCTGCCTATCAGCGTGGCGAAGGAAAAGGGCGTCAAGAAGGTGACCGCGGTCGTCATCGACCTACCAGCCGCGGTCGGTATCTACCAGAACCAGGCGCCGCCGATCTTCACGGAAGCGGGTGTCGACCTCAACCTGGTGGCCATCCCGCCGGACCAGGCCGACATGACGCCGCAGATGCAACGCATCGCCACCGACGGCACCGGCCTCGTCTTCGTCGTCGGCGGCGCCGCGTTCTGCACGGCTGCTTTCAACGGACTGCACGCTGTCGGTTACACCGGCACGGTCGTGAGCATCACGCAGTGCCTGGGTGAGGACACCGCCAAGGTGGTGCCCGGCAGCGTCCTGGCGGGGATGACTGTCGGCGCCCAGGCGCCAGTGGGCACGGACGACCCGTCGTTCAGGCTGTTCAGCGAGGTCTCGCGGACCTACGGCGACGACATCGACCTCAACAGCGGCGTCGCGATCGGCATGTTCACCTCCATGGCTGGCTTCCGTGACGCTCTCGAGGGCATTTCGCCGACCGACCTGACTCCGGCGGGCATCGCCGCCACGATCACAAAGATGCCGGAGAAGCCGCTACCCGGTGCTGGGGGAGTGCGCTTCCGGTGCAACGGCAAGGCCGACCCGGCACTGCCGGCCGTCTGCGTGCGCGGCGGGCTGGCGACCACGTTGGACGACAAGGGCAAGCCGACCACCTACCAGGCCCTCGGCCAGAGCTCGATCCCGGGTTAGGGGCAGGGCGACCGGTTCGAGCGGCCTGGAGACACAGCGCGGAGGCGGCTGACGCGGCCTCGTGCGATGGTCAACGACGTCGGCGCTTCGATGGATCGAAGGAAAACGATGACGCGGATCGACACACTGGTCACGCCCGAACTCGAGGCCCAGAAGGGCGTGTGGACCGACGAGCAGGCTTCCTACCCTGTGTCGGCCTCCGACATCCGCAGGTGGGCCATCGCGGTGTACTGGGGCGAGACGCCGCCGCGGATCTACTGGGACGAGGAGTACGCCAAGTCGACCCGATGGGGCGGGATCATTGCCCCGGAGGACTTCAATCCCTTCGCCTGGGCCGTCCCGATGACCGAGCCGAGCCCGGCGGGAGCCGTCCCCGGCCAGGAGGCGAAGAAGGGCGAAAATATTCTCAATGGCGGGATGACCGAGAAGCTCGGCGCGAAGATCCGGCCAGGGGACGTCATCACGACCCGATCCCGGCTGATGCACTGGGAGGAACGCCAGGGCCGTAATGGCCTCACTCTCTACACGTACGTCGAGACCGAGTGGACCAACCAGAACGGCGAGATCGTCAAGACCCGTGTCAAGACGACGATTCGCTACTAGCGCCGACCCCGCCAAGGGTTCGCCCTGTCTCGACGCCGGACATGATCGCCGTTTCTGCCCTGGGGAGGTCGTGACCTGGCCATGTCCGCGACCTCTCCAGGGCACTATCGGCGATCATGCGTCGCAGACCAACGTTGACGGTCGAGGGACTGGCCGGCAGCGACCTGTTAAGGACCGGTGAGATGGCATACAACGTCTACTTCGAGGACGTGGCGGTCGGCCAGGAGATCCCGGCGTTTCAGCGCAAGACCGACTTCATGAACTGGAATCGGTTCGCTGCCGTCAACGACGAGTTCTACTACATCCACATGGATGACGAGGCGGGGAAGGCGGCCGGGCAGGCCGCGGCGTTCGGCATGGGCAACCTGCGCTGGGCCTACGTGCTCAACGCCCTACGGGCCTGGATCGGCGACGAGGCGGAGGTCCGCGAGCTCGGCATGCAGTTCCGGGCGATCAACCACAAAAACGATGTTCTCACCACTGTCGGCGTTGTGACCGGGAAGAAGCAGGAGAACGGGGAGAACCTCGTAACCCTCGACATCAATGTGATCAACCAGGACGGAGTCAAGACCTCCCCGGGTCACGCGGTGGTGTCACTGCCTACTCGCGGCTGAGCTCGTGCCATACCCGGCGACGTTCGTCCTGTGCCCGCGTGCGGCCGTGTGCTCGTCCTGTCCGACGTCACGGGGAATCGTGTCCGACACCAGAGCCAGGACCAGCGCCGTTCGGCGACCCTGATGACTGACAGGACGCCCGGGATCTTCCGGGTGTCTGGCACGAGGCGGAGAGGGGTGGCGGGGGTGCCGCTCTGCCCGTTCGTCGACGGGGCAGACATTGCCCGCGGTAGCGTTGGCCGCGGCGTCCGCTTCCTGCCCGGGATGTTCGTCCGTATGCCGGCGCGTCGGTGAGGCCCACGCGCGGCGCTGTTCTCGGTTATGTCGATGGCATGGTGGCGAGCAGCGCCGGCAGTTGTCCCAGCGCGTGGGCGATGCCGAGGGTGTGCTGGTATTCGCGCCATTCGGTGATGAGGCCGTCCCGGACGCGGAGCACGCCGATGAACGGGGCCGAGGCGCGGCGGCCGGTGGTGGTGACGGTTCCGGCCAGTTCGTACTCGACGATGATCACCTCCGGGTCGGTGGTCTCGTGGATCGCCACCTCCCGGCATTCCTCGAAACGGACCGGCAGGGCGGCCCGGCCGGCCGCGGCGAAGGCCAGGAACTCCTTTCGCCCGTGGAAGCGTCGCGGATGACCCGGCGCGGCGAACGGCGTCTCGACGACGGCGTCCTCGGCGAGCAGGCTGTCCGCCGTGTCCGTGCCGTTGGCGAGCCACTGCCGCCACATGCACGCGAAGACCTCCCGCGGAGTCCTCGGGCCTGTCGTGGTCCCAGCCTGTGCGCCCATCGCGGGCTCCCTCCGTGGCAGTAACATGAGTGCGTACTCGATTTAGAAAAGTAAGAGTGGTCACTCATGTTGTCAACGGGGGAGGCCGCGATGACGCCACCGGGGCCGCCCGGGGGGGCGGGCAAGGCGGACGGCGCGCCGGCGCCGCGGGCCGACGCCCGGCGCAACCGGGCCCGCATCCTCGCCGCCGCGGCCGAGGTGTTCGCCGAGCGGGGCGCGTCGGCGACGACCGAGGAGGTCGCCCGCCGCGCGGGGGTGGCGATCGGAACGGTCTTCCGGCACTTTCCGACGAAGGACGACCTTCTCGCGGCGATCATGAAGGACCTGTTGGAACGGCTCACCGCCGAGGTGGGCGCCCTGGCGTCCGCGGGTGATCCGCGCACCGCGCTGTTCGGCTTCTTCACCCGCCTGGTCGCGCAGGCGGCGGCGCGGAAGACCGTCGTCGAGCTGCTGTCCCGGTCCGGCGTCGAGGTCCAGGCCGCGCAGCCGCTGCAGGCGCTGCGCGCCGGGATCGGCGAGTTGCTGACGCTGGGCCAGCGGTCCGCGGCGATCCGCGAGGACGCGCGGATCGACGAGGTGATGGCGTTGCTGACCAGCACCTGCCAGGGGGCGCTGCGGGCCGGCTGGGACGACGACCTGCAACGCCGCACCCTCGCTGTCATCTTCGACGGGCTTCGGCCGCGAGCCTCGCTGGAGGTCCGGCCCGCGAACACCGGCGACTGACAACCCTTCCGCGTGGAGCCCGCTGGAGGGAAACCTCGTGACCGGTGAGCGGTGCGGCCCCGGCGAGCGGCTGGTCATGACCTGTGGGGTGTTCGACCATGATCCCAGACGCCATGGTGCCGAAAACCTCCTGGCTTGGCACCACAGCCGATGGACCGATCCCAGGACCAGCCAGCGACCAGTGACCAGCGGCCAGCGATGTTCCATCGCCCCACGCGGCCGGGCAACGCCGGATCCCGGAACTAAAGGAGAGATCAGACGCGAGCCCTCACCTCGTGCCCGCCATATGGCGGGACATTGCCGCCAGCCGGCGCCTGTCGCCACCACGGCGAACGGGTCAGCATGGTGTCGGCCGTCACAGCCGACGGGGGTGGCGCCGGTGCACGGCCACGACGTATCCGGAGCATGAGGAGAGTCATGACCATCGCGCCAGCTGACCGAGACGCGACGCCCGACGAGGCGGGCCGGGCCGCAACGGTGTCGGCTGGAGCGGTGGGCCCGCCACCGCCGTTCGACGTGGAGCTCGCCGCGGGTCTCGAGGCGTTCGGGTTCTCGGTGGACGCGCCGTTCTCGGCCGAGGATCTCCTTACCCAGACCCGTTCCGGCGCCGCGCTCTTCACGGTCCCCGACGAGGTCCTGACCGGGAACGGCGCGTTCGCCGTCGAGGACCGTCTGGTTCCCGGCCCGCCGGGCGCTCCGGAGGTCTCGCTGCTCATCAGCCGTCCGGCCAAGGACGCCGCTGCTCCCGCCGCCGCCGACAGGCTGCTGCCCGCGGTCTACTTCATGCACGGCGGCGGAATGATCATCGGAAACAACCGGCTGGGTATCTCGGAGATCCAGGAGTGGTCACGGGAGCTCGGCGGGCTGGTCGGGATCTCGGTCGAGTACCGGCTCGCTCCGGAGAACCCGCACCCCGCGCCGGTCGAGGACTGCTATGCCGGGCTGCTGTGGACCGTCGAGCACGCCGACGAGCTGGGCATCGACCCGAACCGGATCGTCATTGCCGGGACGAGCGCCGGCGGCGGCCTGTGCGCGGCGGTCGCGCTGCTCGCCCGCGACCGAGGCGGCCCCACGGTGGCCGGGCAGCTGCTGATGTGCCCGATGCTCGACGACCGCAACGACACGGTGTCGGCGGTGCAGATGGCCGGGCGCGGCGTGTGGGACCGCGCCGCGAACGAGGTCGGCTGGCGTTCCCTGCTGGGCGACCTGCGCGGCGGTCCGGACGTGTCGCCGTACGCGGCGCCCGCGCGCGCCGAGGACCTGTCGAACCTGCCGCCGGCCTTCGTCGATGTCGGGTCGGCGGAGACGTTCCGGGACGAGGACGTCGCCTACGCGTCCCGGATCTGGCGGGCCGGCGGCCAGGCGGAGCTGCACGTGTGGCCGGGCGGTTTTCACGGCTTCGACGGCCTGGCCCCGCACGCGACGCTGTCGCGGCAGGCGAGGGCTGCCCGGCTGGCGTGGCTGCGCCGGATCATCGCCGACTGAGGCGCGTGTTCGAGCGGGCGCGTCCGGCGATGTTCGAGCGGGTCGGGTCCGGCGATTGAGCCGGCCAGGCCACGGCGGCACGATGGACCGGTGAAGGAGCTCGCGGGTCGGCTGGTCGCGCTGGACCCGGATGCCGCCGCGGCTGTCCGCGTGATCGCGTACTTCGACCGTCTCGTCGAGGGCCGCGCCGGGCTCGAGACGATCGTGCGGGGCGCGGCCGTGCTGTCCGGCTGCCCGGCTCGTCTCGACGACGCGTCCCGCCACATCCACCTGGAGGTGGACAGCGAAGGCACGCGGCGGGACCGGCCGACGCCGCCGCGGCCCGAGTGGATGCGCGCCCCGGTGGTCCCGGGCGCGGACAGCACACTGTGGCTGGAGCGGGCGGGCCCGCCTAACGCCGTCGACGCGATGGTGCTGGAACGGGCCGCCGCTGCCGCGCGCGGCGCGCTCGAGCGGACGAGCGGGCGAACCAGGCCGAGCGGGCCGGCGGACGGCCCCGCCGCCGTCGAGGTCCTCATCGACGGGTCGCTTCCGGAGAGCGTCCGGGTTCGGGCGGCCGCCCAGCTCGGCCTGGGCGCGGCCAGCCGTGCTCGGGCGATCGCCCTCGAGGACGGGAAGGCGGTCATCCGGGCGGTGGCCGAGGCCGCCGACGAGGACCCGACCGCCGGGGACCTGCGCGAAGGCGGCCGGCGAGCCGGGATCGGGCCGGCGGTCGCGGTCGCCGACCTGCCGTCGTCGTGGGCCGCGGCCCAGACGGCGCTGCGCCTGACGGCCGAGGGTACGGCGCGCGATCCGGGCCCTCGGGTGGTCCACGCGGACGACCTCGGCGGTCTCGCCGTCCTCGCGAGCGCCGTCGGCCCGGACACGCGGCCCGTGCCGGACGTGCTCGCCCTCGAACGGGCGGCCCAGGCGGCCGGCTGGATGCTGCAGACGCTCGACGCCGTCGCGGCCAGCCCGAGCATGCGGGCCGCCGCCGCGGCGCTCACCATGCACCACTCCACGCTGCAGGACCGGTTCGCCCAGGCCGAACGCCTGCTCGGCTGGTCGCTGCACGATCCCCAGGGCAGGCTGCGGCTCCAGCTCGCGCTCGCCCTGCGCAGGCTGCACCGCAATCCTCCGGGACACCGGCCGGGCTGACCGGAGGCCGCATGATCGTCGCGATCGTGCGGGTGGCGGCGACCGGGTGACCGAGGCTGGCACCGCCGCGGAGCCATTCTCAAACTTGGCGTCAACGTTGAGATTCGTCTAGGGTGACGGCACCGACCGACGGCCTGGCGACGGCCATTCACGAGATGGGTGACGGCCAGATGGTCACTGCGCGCGCGGCGATGCTCTTCGGCCCAGGCGAGGACTTCAAGATCGAGACGGTGGAGATCGACGGCCCTGGGGCCGGCGAGGTCCTGATCGACGTGCGGGCGTGCGGGCTGTGTCATTCGGACGAGCACGTGCGTACCGGAGACATGCCGCTGCCGCACTACCCGGTGATCTGTGGCCATGAGGGCGCCGGCGAGGTGGTCGAGGTCGGCCCGGGTGTCACCGCGGTGCGGCCCGGCGACCACGTGGCGCTGTCGTTCGTGCCGTCGTGTGGCGCCTGCCCACTGTGCCGGACGGGCCGGGCGTTCCTGTGCAACGAGGGCGCCAAGCTGTTCAACGTCGGGATGATGACCGACGGGCGGATCGCGCATCGGGTCGGCGGGGAGCCGGCCGCCCGGTACGCGCAGTTGGGCGCGTTCTCCGAGCGTCAGCTGCTGGCCGAGTCGTCGGTCGTCCGGATCGACCCGGACGTGCCCTGGACCGTCGCCGCGCTCGTGTCATGCGGCGTGGCGACAGGGTTCGGCTCGGCGGTCCATCGGGCCGAGGTGAAGCCGGGGGACGCCGTCGCCGTCCTGGGCATCGGCGGTATCGGTGCCAGCGCCGTCCAGGGCGCGCGTATCGCGGGAGCACGACAGATCTTCGCGGTCGATCCGGTGGAGTTCAAGCGCGAGCAGGCGCTGCGTTTCGGGGCCACCCACGCGTTCGCGTCCCTGGACGAGGCCGCGGAAGAGATCAGGCGACTGACCGCCGGGGCGATGTGTGACTCGGTTATCTGCACGTTCTCGGTGATGAGGTCGGAGCTGCTGGAACCTGCGCTGGGCCTGACCGGGAAGGACGGCACCTGTGTCATCACCGCGGTCGCGCCGGCCAAGCAGCGGCAGGTGGACGTCAACCTGTTCACGTTCGCGATGCTGAACAAGCAGATCCGCGGTTGCCTTTATGGCTCGCAAAGCCCCCGGGTAGCCATTCCGCGGCTTCTCGACCTGTATCGCGCCGGTACCCTGAAGATCGACGAACTCATTACCAGGACGTACACCCTCGACCAGGTGAACGACGGCTATGCCGATCTGGAGGCCGGCCGGATCCTCCGTGGGGCCATCGTCATCTGAGATGCTGGATTCCCCGCGGCGGCCTTCCGGTTCCGTCGCCGCGGCGCGAGGCGGAGCCGCATGTTCAGTGGAGGACTTGACGTGAATCTTTCCGGCGTCGGTGTGTGGAGCCAGCAGTTGCGGTACGGCGACCCGGCCGAGTCCGCCGAGGCGGCCGCGGAGCTCGAGGAACTCGGGTTCGGCGCTCTGTGGATCCCGGACATGGGCGGTCCGATGTTCGGGGCTGTCGAGAACCTGCTCGCGGCGACGAGCCGGGTCGTGGTGGCGACCGGCGTGCTGAACCTGTGGAACTGCGCGGCGGCCGAGGCGGCGGCGTCGTACGCGTCGTCGTCGGCCGCCCATGGCGACCGTTTTCTGCTGGGCGTCGGGGTGAGTCACGCGGTGGCGGTCGACGCGGGGGAGCCCGGCCGGTACCGGCGGCCGTTGACGGCGATGGCGACGTTCCTGGACGGTCTCGATACCGCGGACCCGCCTGTTCCGGTGGACCGGAGGGTCCTGGCCGCGCTCGGTCCGCGGATGCTGGAGCTTGCCGCGAAGCGGGCCCGGGGGGTGCATCCCTATCTGGTCACGCCCGAGCACACCCGGCGCGCCCGGGAGGCGGTGGGACGGGACGCGCTGGTGCTTCCGGAGCAGGCGGTGATCCTGTGCGCCACGGCGGACGAAGCGCATGCCATCGGTGGCGCCTGGCTGCGGGGCTACCTTTCGCTTCCGAACTATGCCAACAGCCTGGTGCGATTGGGATACGCACCGGAGGAGGTGCGGTCCGTGAGCGACCGCGTGTTCGACGCGATGATCGCGTGGGGCGACGAGGACGCGATCATGCGGCGGGTACGCGAGCACCACGCCGCTGGCGCTGACCAGGTGGCCCTGCAGGTGCTCACCGCCGATCAGCGTGCCTTCCCGCGGGAGGAATGGCGCCGGCTCGCCGCCGCGCTGCCGTAGGCGCCCTGGGCCACGGCGCCGGGCTCGGGCGGACGAGACGGCGTCTCTTCCGCCGTGACGCAGATCCCGCGTAAGTACCGCCGGTATGTTTCCGCGCAGATGGGAGAAATCGATGTCGTCCGATCAGCGAGCCACCAGGATGGCGTTCTACAGCTCGGCGGACGCGCCGACCATCGAGGGCGACGGGATGATGTCGCCGCCGGTGATCGACAAGGCCGTCTACACCAACCTGGACATCCGCCCGGTGAGTGGCGGGCAGCATGTGACCGTGCTCTTCAAGGGCGAGGGGCCGGACGGGTTCAGTCTCGTCCACTCCTGGTTCGGCGCCGGTTTCCGGCTGCCCCGCCACAGCCATTCCGCCGACTGCCTGTACTACGTCCTGTCCGGCGAGATCGTCATGGGCACCCGCGTCATGCGCGGGGGAGACGGGTTCTTCGTCGCGGCCGAGGCGCCCTACGCCTACGCCGCCGGGCCGGAGGGCGCCGAGGTGCTCGAGTTCCGCGTCGCGACGAGCTTCGACATGAAGATCACCGACCAGACCGCCGAGCGGTGGAAGCCGATCGTCGAGGCGGCGGTCGCGAACCGCGACCTGTGGGCCGCGACCCGGCCTGGCCAGCAGAGCTGAGGCCACCGGGCTCCGCCCGCCCCGCCTCAGAGGTCCCTCGCGCGGCCCGCCGCGGCTGGCGCGGCTGGTCAGGGGCTGCCGCGGTGGTCGGGCCCGCCTCGGCTCCCCGAACCGAAGAAACTCGACATCGGTGTCAACTTCGATATTCTGGCGACGCCGAGCCCGGCGTCAGCCGCGCACCCGGTGATCGATCGTGGACGAGCGGCCGACCAAACTGAACGGCGGGACGGACGGCGCTGGAGCAGCGAGGAGACGCCGTGCCAGAAGACCGATGGCAGACCAGGTTCGCGCCGGACGCGCTCACGGACGGGTGGCGTCGGGCGGGTCTGTGGGACGGCGAGACCCTGGGCACGAAGATCGACCGCGCGTTCCGTGACCATCCCGACCAGATGTTTCGCGTCCACTCCCTGGAACGCCCGTGGGAGGGTTCCTTCGCCGAGCTGTGGGCCAGGACGCTCGCGGTGGCGGGCGGCCTCGCGGCGCGCGGGATAGGCCCGGGAGACGCCGTCGCCTTTCAGCTGCCCAACTGGGCCGAGGCGGCCGTCACCTTCTACGCGGCAAGTGTCCTGGGCGCCGTGGTGGTGCCGATCGTGCACTTCTACGGCCCGAAGGAGGTCTCCTACATCCTGCGCCGCACGGAGGTCGCCGCGTTCGTGTCGGCCGGGGCGTTCGGCCGCCGGAACTACCTGGACGACCTTCCTGGGGTGTGCGCGGGCATCCCGTCCCTGCGGGTGGTCGCGGTGGTCGGCACGGACGCCGCGTCCCTGCCCGCCGGCGCGATCACGTTCGACACCCTGGAAGACGCTCTGCCGCGGCGGGTGCACCCGACGGTGGATCCGGACGCCCCGGCGGTCGTCGCCTACACCTCCGGGACCACCGCGGAGCCCAAGGGTGTGATCCACTCCCACAACACCCTGGGCGCCGAGGTGCGGCAGCTCGGCGCGATGCAGGCGGGCGGCGGCCTGCCCGCGCTGACCGGAACCCCGCTCGGCCACTTCATGGGCATGCTCAGCGCCCTGCTCATCCCGCTCACCCGGGGCGAGCAGATCAACGTGATAGACGTCTGGGACCCGGGCCGGGTGCTTCAGGTCATGGCCAAGTACGGCCTGTCCGCCGGCTCGGGCGCGACGTACTTCCTCACCAGCCTGCTCGATCACCCTGAGCTGACCGACGAGCATCGCCGCCTGCTGCGGTACGTCGGGCTGGGCGGCGCGGCCGTGCCGCCGGCCGTCACCGAGAAGGCGACGGCCGCCGGCGTCTCGGTCGTCCGGATGTACGGGTCGACCGAGCATCCATCGATCACCGGCTCCCGCCACGCGGACGAGCGGCGGGCTCGCCTGCACACCGACGGCCGGCCGCTCGCCGGCGTCCAGATCAGGCTGCTCGACGAGGACGGCCAGCCGGTGGCGCAGGGGCAGCCCGGCGAGATCTGGTCACGGGGCCCGGACTGCTTCATCGGGTACACCGACCCCGCCCTGACCGCGGCCGCCTTCGACGCCGAGGGCTGGTACCGGACCGAGGACCTGGGCGTGCTGGACGGCGCGGGGTTCCTCACGATCACCGACCGGAAGAAGGACATCATCATCCGCGGCGGCGAGAACGTCAGCGCGGCCGAGGTCGAGGAGCTGCTGCTCAGCGTCCTGCCGGACCTTCTGGAGGTCGCGGTCATCGCGGTGCCGGACCCTCGGCTCGGCGAGAAGGTCGGCGCACTGCTGCGGCTGGCCCCAGGCCGTGCCGAGCCGACGGTCGAGTCCGTCCGCCGGCTGCTTCTGGAGGCCGGCCTCGGGCGGCAGAAGCTGCCGGAGTACCTCGAGGCGGTCGAGGACTTCCCCCGCACGTCGACCGGAAAAATCATGAAAGCGGAGCTGAGGAGGCAGGCGGCGGCCCGCCATGCGCCGTGATCCGCCCGCGCGTCGGCGAGACCGAGACGGCCGTCGGGCACGACGGGTCCCGCCGCGCGGAGCTCCGCGCGGCCCGGCGGATCGGACCTTGGACACGCGCTTCTCGCTCATGCGCCGGTCCTGCGGCGTCAACCCTGCTTCGAGATTGGGAGTTCTCTTGATGTCGCATCTCACCGGTAGCGGCCGGCGCGACGTGCTGCGTGACGATCTGAGTGCGTACGCGGCCTCCTTCGAGGCGTGGCTGGCGTCTCGGCCGGCCGAGCTGGTGGCGGCGGCCCGGCCGCTTCCCGTCTACGCGGAGCGGGTCGCGGTGACGTCCGAGCTCATGCGCGCCCTGTTCGACGAGGGCTGGGCGCGTTATGGCTGGCCCGAGCAGGTCGGCGGGCTGGGTGGTGGGATCCTGCACCGGGCCGCGATGTGGGAGGCGCTGGCCCGGCACGGGGTGGCGGCGATGGCGCTGTTCGAGCACCTGGAGATCCTGGCCCCGACGCTGGTGGCGATGGGTGACGCGGGGTTCGTCGCGGGGACGCTGCCGCGGTTCCTGCGCGGCGAGGAGCGCTGGTCGCAGGGGTTCTCCGAGCCGGAGGCGGGCTCGGACCTCGCGAGCCTGCGTACCCGGGCCGTCGCCGCCGACGGCGGTTATCTGATCACCGGTCGCAAGATCTGGACGAGCTGGGCCCGGTACGCGACGTGGTGCCTGGTCCTGGCGCGGACCGGGCCCCCCGAGTCCCGCCACCGGGGGCTGACGGCGTTCGCGGTGGATCTGCGTTCTCCGGGTGTCGAGGTCCGGGCGATCGAACAGGCGAACGGTACCGACGAGCTCGCCGAGGTCACCTTCGACGAGGTCGCCGTCGGGCCGGAGCGGATCGTCGGCGAGCTGGGCGGCGGGTGGGGTGTCGCGATGCACATCCTTGCCCACGAGCGGGGCACCTTCGCCTGGTTCCGGCACAACTTCCTCTACCGCCAGCTACTCGAGACCGTCGAGACCGGCACCCCCGCCGCCGACCGCCTTCTCGGCGACGCCCTGCTGGATCTGGCCGCCGTCCGGGCGAGCAGTCACCTCGGCCTGCACGCCCACGCGAGCGGCGCGGCGCTGGGCCCCAAGGCCGCGTTCGTGAAGCTGCTGCTGGGGGCGAGCGAGCAGTCGGTCAACGACTGGGCGCTGGCCAGCGACCCGGACCTCGCCGTCGGGCCGCCCGATGACGAGGCCGCCGCGCGTCGTCAGGACTATCTGTTCTCCCGGATCGTCACCGTGTACGGAGGCTCCCAGCAGATGCAGCTCGACACGATCGCCAAGCAGATCCTTCGGCTGCCATGACCGTGACCGTGGAACAGGCCGACCAGGAGTTTCTCGACGCCGCGTGCCTCGCGCTGCGCGCGCCCCGCGAGGGCGGCGACCCGCTGGACGCGTTGGGCTGGTGGGACCTGCTGGGTGAGCTGGCCGACCGGGATGCCCGGATGGCCGCCCTGGCGCTGTTTCGTGCGCAGGGCCGGGAGCTGGCGACGTCGGCCGCGCTGGGCGCGTTGATGGCCCAGCCGTTCCTCGCCGCCACCGGGCATGCCCCCGGGTCCCTCGTCGCGGCGATCAACCACCGCTCGCGCCGGCGAGGCGAGCGGCTGATCGTGATCGGCGACGTCGCCGGCAGGTCCCTGCTCGTCGACCGCCCGGGCCAGGGCGCGGGCGTCGTCGACGCCGACCGGGTCGGCCTTCGCCCGCTCGAGGTCGCGGGCCGGCTCGCCCTCCACGAGGTCGAGCTCGACCCGTCCGCGTGGGCGCCCACGGTCGCCGAGAGTCACGCGTCGCCGGCGCGGGCCCGCGGCCAGTTCCTTGGCCGTCTCGCCCTCGCGTGGGAGATCCTGGGCGCGGCCGAGGGCGCGCTCGCGCTGGCGGTGGCCCACGCCGCCACCCGGGAGCAGTTCGGCAAGCCCATCGGCACGTTCCAGGCGGTCCGTCACCTGCTGGCCTGGGCGAAGACCGACTGCGTGGCGCTGGAGAGCGTCGCCGTCACCGCGGCCCGCCTCGACGAGGCGACGCCCCCGCGCCACGACGAGGTCGTCAAGGCGCTGGCCGGCCGCAACGGGCGCCGCGCCTGCGAACGCGCCCTGCAGGTGCTGGGCGCCATCGGCTTCACCGCCGAGCACAGCCACCACCACTTCCACAGCCGGGTGCTCGCTCTCGACGCGCTGCTGGGCACCTCCGCGGAGCTCACCCACGCACTCGGCGGCTGGGTCCGCCAGACGCGCGCCGATCTGGCCGTGGACGCCGCGGCCCTGCTGGCAAGCCCACAGTAAACGATCATCAAGAGGTGGCCCGCGGCCAGGCGGCGGTGGGCGCGCGCCGCGGCGCCGCACCGGACTGTCGGGAGCGGGGACGGGCGCTCACCCGGAGCTAACCGGCTCGCTGGGTGGCATCGGCTGCGTCCACGAGTCCGAGGTCGTCGGCTCGCTGGTACGCGTTCCGCGCGCCTTCCGCCTGGCCGTTGCCCGTGGACTCATCCACCCGCCCTGTCGGGCGGGGTGCCGGGCCCGGCCGGGCGGTCGCTCTGATCAGGGCCAGAGCGGCGACGAAACCCAGTGTCATCAGGCCTGTCACGAACGCGGACCCGTAGATGTCGGCGGTCACGAAGGTCCGGTCGCCCACCGTGACCTCTCCCGGCGGCGGCGACAGGAGGAACCCGAGCAGCGGGAGGACGGGCAGCGCCCACACCACGCTCGGGAGCACCTGGAGGGCTCGGTGGGCCGGGGGCGTCTCTGTCGAAACCTTCGATTCGACGAGCGCGAACACCTGGGAGATGACCCAGCCTGTGAGGAGCCAGCCGAGGAAGTTCGAGACGGGCACTCCGAAGTAGCCGCCGGGGTCGTCGTACCGGTACTGAGAATTCACGGTGGCATACACCGCGTCGAAGGTGAAGTCCCAGCCGGTGAGGATGACCGTCGCGACGAGCGGAACGGTGAAACGCTCGGCGCCCACCGGCCGAGAAGGACCACCACGCACGATCACACTGGCCAGCACCCACGCGATCCAGCCGTACGCGAAATACGCCGACGGCACCACGAGCGGAATATCGAGAAGACTCGGCCCGCCGGTGAAGTGCTCGTAGTAGCCGAAGGGGAAGCCGAACGCGACA
Source organism: Frankia nepalensis (assembly GCF_016786325.1). Classification (GTDB taxonomy): domain Bacteria; phylum Actinomycetota; class Actinomycetes; order Frankiales; family Frankiaceae; genus Pseudofrankia; species Pseudofrankia nepalensis. Next base: position 21,680 of record NZ_JADWYU010000174.1, read on the forward strand.
CTGCACGCCTCCAACGCGAACGCCACGACGTAGCTGATCACGAAGTAGGCGCCGACGCCGCGCCAGCCCACCCACAGCGAACCGTGCACCAGGCTGAACAGCAACGCGACGCCGGGCAGTACGTCCGTGGCCGCGTCGCCGATCTCGCTGCCCGCCCAGACCGCTCCACCGACCGCGGCCACCAGCGCGATCAGCGCCACGACCCACAGGATCAGGACGCGGGTACGTCCCACGGGACGACCCGCGTCCGCCTCCGACGTCCCGCTTCCAGCCAGGACAGCCGCCGCTGACCCCCGCCGAGCCTCGCCAGCCATCCGCGGCCGCCCTTTCGTCCTCCAATAGATATAGATCTTATGCTGGCACAGAGCGGGCCGTCGCGGGTCAGCCGGCGGCCCAGCCCCAGTGACGGCGGTGAGCGTCGGCGGACCAGGCACCGATGGCCGCCAGGTCGGGGTCGGGGGCGAGCGGGGTGCGGCCGGCGTCGAGCAGGGTGGTGATCTCGGTTTCGACCACGGCGATCTCGTCGAGGACCTGGGTGACGTTGCGGACGTCGCCGCGCTTGACGCGCAGGACGCGTTCGCGCTCGCCGTCGGGCATCGGCAGGGTGAGCCGGCCGTGGGCGGCGACCTCGCGGCCCTGGAACGCCAGCCGTAGCGCGTGGGAGGCGAACTTGACGTCGTAGCCGTACCTGGCGACCAGCTCCGGGCGTGCCCACCCGCCGCGCCGCGCCGTCAGGCCCTTGCCCGCTGGCACGGCCTGGCCGCCGATGCGGGCGCGTTGGCCGGCGAGGTAGCCCAGAAATCGGCGCACCGCGCGTTGGGAAAGGATGGCCGGCGCCAGCGCGCGCAACTCCTCGCCGAGCGGCGTGCGGACCAGGATCGCGTCCGTCGGCGCGTAGAGCGGCAGCAGCGCGGTCGGGTTGCCCTGGGTGGCGAGCCGCAGGTACTTGCGCAGGGAGTAGATGACGAGGTCGGTGTCGCCGGGGCCGGAGCGGGCTCCTTCTGGCTGGGTCCGGTACACGTAGTGCTCAAACCGGCCGTCCATCCCCAGGACATGGCGCGGCGGCTCGATGAAGACACCCATCTCGTCGTGGTCGTCGGTTCCCGCGATCGCGATCCCGTGCAGCCCGGAGCCCACGACGGTCCGCAGGATCTCCCCGGCCAGAGCCAGATCCCGGTTTCCATACTCCGTGCGCGCCACTGTCGCCGACATGCCGCGACGATCCCAAATATCCCGGCCGGTATCTAATTGTTTTTGTCAGCCGGAGATGGCGAGGGGCGTATCGCGCGGCGGCTCCCAGGCGGCTGCCGCCACAACGAAGCGCTACTACGAGACCGGCGGGCTGGTGGGCTGGTTGGGGTGGGCTGGATTGCCTCCGATGGTCGCGGTGACCTGCGCCGCGACATCGACGACGCGGGTGGCGATGTCGTGGAGTTCGGCTCCGCTGAGGTCGCCGGGCAGGGCGGTCAGCGCGAGGGAGCAGGCCAGGGTCCGGTCGGAGGCCCAGACGGGCGCGCTCAGTCCGATCACGCGCAGCTGCGCGGACGCCAGGTCCGCGGCCGTGGCCTCGTGGACCGTGGAGGGTTCGTAGGCCGCGGCCTGGTCACGGCGGGAGCTGATGGTCGCGCTCCATCCGCGTGCGCGGACCTCGGCCAGCGCCGCGCGATGGGTGTCTCGCTGGGTGGGCGAGAGTGCTGGCTGGGCACGGGCCAGCCAGTGGGCCTCGGCGTCGCCGCCGGCCCACGCCACGTAGATCGGGCCGATCGGGGCGCGCAGCGGCAGCGGTGAGCCGCTTTTGACGGTGAGCCCGTACGGGTGCGGCACGGGGTAGGCCGCGGTGATGACGACGCTGTCGCCGTGGACGACGCCGGCCATCGCCGTGGCCGCGAACTCGTCTCGTAGCCGCGGCAGCGCGTCGGCCAGGACGTCGGCCAGGGCGACGGCCTGGCTCGCCGCCCGGCCGAGCCCGAGCAGCTCGGGGCCGAGCCGGTAGTGCGGCCCGGGGTCCCGGCGAAGCGCCAGCCCCTCGTCGCACAGCGCGAGCAGGACCGCCTGGCAGGACGAACGCGGCATGCCCACGGCGCGCGCGATGTCGGACAGCGAGCGGTCGGTGTCCGGGGTGGCGGCGAGCACCTTCAGGACCTGTGCTGCCCGCTGGACGGAGCGGGCCGGCTGGGTGGGCATGCGTTGACGCCTCCTCGCGACACGTCCTATCGTGTCTCGTGACCAGAACATTGTCTCTATATATAGACACAGTATATCGGGACGAGGTCGCCACGAGATGCCACTCGTGACGACCGCTCGTCCGCGGCTCCCCGTCGGGCTGCCCGTCACCACCACCCGAGGGACCGATCATGGGAACACTTGACGGCCGGACCGCCATCGTCACCGGCGCCGGCCAGGGAATCGGGCGCGGCATCGCGCTCGCGCTGGCATCACGGGGCGCGTCGGTCACCGTCGCCGAACTCAACGCGGACAACGCCGTCGCTGTCGCCGCCGAGATCGAAGCGCGCGGCGCGAAGGCGCTCGCGTTCCCCTGCGACATCCGGGACTCCGCCCAGGTCGAGGCGTGCGTCGCGGCGACCGTCGAGCATTTCGGCGGCCTGCGGATCCTGGTGAACAACGCGATGGCGGCCCGGGTCGGCGTGCCGCTGGAGGAGACCACCGACGACGACCTGGCGCTCGCGCTGGCAGTCGGCCCGGCTGCCACGCTCGCCTTCATGCGGGCGGCGTTCCCGCATCTGAAGGGCGACGGCCGGATCGTCAACCTGCGGTCGGGCTCGGAGCTCAGCGGCCTGGCCGGGTTCTCGGCGTACGTCGCGGCCAAGGCGGCGGTGGGCGGACTGACGAAGGTCGCCGCCCGCGAGTGGGGCGTCCATGGCATCACCGTGAACGCGGTCGCGCCGTTCGCCGCCGGGCCGTCGATGAGGGCGCATTTCGACTCGACGCCCGGGTTCATGGACGAGGTGCTGCGCGGACTGTCCATCAAGCGGGTCGGCGACCCGGAGCAGGACATCGGTGGCACGGTGGCGTTCCTGGTCGGACCCGACGCCGGCTACATCACCGGCTGCACGGTGTCGGCCGACGGCGGCGGCAGCTTCCTGTAGCGCGACTTCCCGTAACCCGGCGACGCGGGCCGGCGCCCGCGACGGCAACTCACAACCACAACTCGATCGCCACGGTCGAAGACGGGAAGGAGACACCATGCCCTGGGGTCGACTGGACGGGCTGCGTGCCCTGGTCGTGGGCGGCGGCAGCGGGATAGGCCTGGCGACGGCGACGATGCTCGCCCGGGACGGCGCCACGGTCACCATCGCCGGACGCACCGAGGAAAAGCTGAACGCCGCGGCGGCGCGGCTCGCGGACACCGACGGCCTGCGCCTGGGCACGGCACGCTGCGACACCCTGGTCGCCCCCGACGTGGAACGGGCCGTCGAGATCGCGGCCGGCGACACCGGGAGCCTGGACATCGCGGTGACGGTGCCCGGCGGCGGCTCGTTCTCCCCGATACTCGCCTACGACCCGGACCAGTTCAGCCGTGAGGTGGACCTGAACGTCCGGCCGGTCTACCTGCTCATCAGGTACGCCGCGGCCGCGATGCCGGCCGGCGGGTCGATCGTCGCGACCTCGTCGACCGCGGCCGCGTTCTCCACCCGCAACCTCGCCAGCTACGGCACCGGCAAGGCCGCGGTCGACGCCCTGGTCCGGATCGCCGCCGACGAACTGGGAGCACGCGGGATCCGGGTCAACTCGGTGCGCCCCGGGCTCACCCGGACCGACACCACCACCAACCTGTTCGCCAGCGACGCCGTGCGCGCCACCTTCCTCGCCGGCCAGCCCCTGGCCCGGCACGGCGAGGCCGACGACCAGGCGGCGGCCATCCGCTTCCTCGCCGGCCCGGAGTCGTCCTGGATCACCGGCCAGCACCTCGCCGTCGACGGCGGGCACACGCTGCGCAGCTTCCCCGACCTGCTCGCGGGCACCACCGCCGCGACCAGCTGACCCCTGCCGGGACGAGACCCGGGACCGCCCACCCGTCCCCGACCTGTTGAGGAGGACCGAGTGCCCGATGACACCCGGCTGCTCGTCGGACGCACCGCGCTGATCACCGGCGCCGGTCACGGCATCGGTGCCGCGACGGCCCGGCTGTTCGCCCAGCACGGCGCCACCGTGCTGGTGACCGACGTCGACACCGAGGCGGCGCACCTGGTCGTCAAGGAGATCACGGACCGGGGCGGCAGCGCCGAGGCCCACGACCTCGACGTCCGCGACGCCGGACGCGTCGACGCCGTCGTCGGTGAGGTGCTGGCCCGCCACCGGGTCGACGTCCTGGTGAACAACGCCGGGCACTGGGTCCGCATCCCGCGTGACTTCGCCGACAGCCGCCCGGACGACTGGGAGGCCCTCTACCGGGTCAACCTCTGGCACGTCTTCGCGCTGACCCACGCCTTCCTACCCGCCATGATCGACCGGGGGAGTGGGGTGATCGTGAACGTCGCGTCCATCGAGGGACTGCGGGGCTACCCGGTGGACCCGGTCTATGGCGCCTTCAAGGCGGGGCTGGTCCAGTTCACGCGTTCGCTCGGAGTCCAGGTCGCGCCGAAGGGTGTGCGGGTCAACGCGATCGGACCGGACGTCACCAACACCGCCCAGTCCGACTTCGCGCGTTTCGACCCGCCCGAGTGGGCCGAGCGGTGGCCCAGCTGGGTTCCCGCGGGCCGGGTCGGAACCCCCGAGGAGCAGGCCGGGGTGATCCTGTTCCTCGCCTCCGACCTGGCCTCCTTCGTCGTCGGCCACACGATCCCGACCGACGGCGGAACGGGCGCGGCCGGCGGCTGGTACCCCTCCACCAAACGCCCCGGCAGATCCTGGACCAACCGCCCGATGGACGCCTGACCCAGCCGAGGCGGGCGGAACGCGCGGCGGCGCGGTCGCCGCCAGGTGGTCCGAGGTGTGCCGGGCGGCCAGGCGGTGATGCTGAAGGCGGGAGTGGTGCGCGATGATCGCTGGTCTCGGCGGGGCGGGACGCGCGCCCGCGCGCCCATCTGGCGAAGGTGGTCGCGTAGCGGCGGCCCAGACGTGCCGTCCGATCAGCGAGTGCGCCTTCCGGTGGTTTCTGGCCATCACGATGGGGCTACTGGCCGTCGCCGCCGCGCTGTGCCTCCTGCTTCCGGGCACCGCCCTGGATGCTGTCAGGCCGGCCGTTCCGCTGGCGGCGAGTTCGGCGGCCCTGGTGCTTGGCGTCTTGGGCTTCGCCCGCGCCCCGCCTCGGGAACGTCTGTGGCGCGGGCTCCTGCTCCCGGGGTTGGCCACCATTCTCGCCGGAGCGATCGAGTGGGTCCTGTATGACAGCGGCAACATCGAAGGGTTCTCCCGGCAGGGACCTCGGGCGGCTGATGTCCTGCACCTCGCGCCGTTGGTGCTGGCCCTGTTCAGCCTGATGAGCTATCCGAGCCGCTCGGCGACCAGCACCGGCGACCCCGGTGCGCGGCCCCTGGATCACGACCACCGGATGCGTAGCAGCATCATCATCATCCTCGACAGTCTCCTGATCGTGGTGTCGACGCTGCTGATCGTGTGGATCGTGTTGCTCCGCGAGGTGGCCGCGAGCGGGGTGCACGGCCTGACCTTCACGCTCGGGATCACGCACGCCACCGCCGGATCGGCGCTCGTCGTGGCAGTGATCCTGATGTGGACGTTTCGCCGGCCACGCAACGGGCGCGCCATGGCCCTGCTCACCGGCGGGATGGGCCTGACCGCCGTCTCGGAGGCGGCGATCGTGCATGTCGTCGTGGTCGGCCCGACACCGGTCAACCAGGCCCTCATCGCCTGGCCTGGCCTGACCGTCGGGCCCCTGCTGATCGCGCTCGCCATCGTGGCGCCTCCCTGTCCGAGGCAAGGTGAGGAACGTGTCCACTCAGCCCGCGCGGCGGCAGCGCTGCGGTGGGGACACCTCTACCTGCCCTACCTCCCCTTTGGAGTCGCGTCCGCGCTCGTCGTCCTGCCGGCGGCGCGCGGCGACTCGCTGGGCGGCTTCACCCTCCAGCTCGCCTTCGTGCTCGCGGCGCTCGTGACGATCAGGCAGGTCATCACCATCGCGCAGAACGCCCGACTGCTGACGAGAATCCAGGCCGCGCAGCGCAGCCTGCACCACCAGGCCCACCATGATCCGCTGACCGGCCTGGCGAACCGCGCGCTGTTCACCGCCACCCTGGACAGGGCCGTCGCCGAGCACCGCGAACACGGCACGCCGCTGGCGCTGCTCTACTGCGACATCGACAAGTTCAAACCGATCAACGACACCTTCGGGCACGCGGCCGGCGACGACCTGCTCCGGGCGGTCGCCGGCCGGCTACGCGGAGCCGTCCGCGAGCAGGACCTCCCCGCCAGGCTCGGCGGCGACGAGTTCGCGGTCCTGCTCCAGGACGTCGACGACCCCTGGGCAACCGGCCAGCGGACGGCCGAGCGCGTCGCCGAGGCCATGGACTCCTCATTCATGATCCACAGCCGTCCCTGCCGGGTCAGCGTCAGCGTCGGAGTCGCCGTGACCGACGCGGCCGAGTCCGCCATCGACACCAGCGAGGACCTCCTGCGGCGCGCCGACCAGGCGATGTACTCGGCGAAGAAGCACAGCCGGCCCCCCGCCGCCTCGCCCGTCTCCTCCCGCGCGCTCTCCCCGCGGCGCCCGCCACCACCCAGCGGCCGTTGAGGCCGCGCGGATGGAACGGACGCCGACCCCAGGCGCGCCCGGGCGAACATGGTCAGTGCCGTTCCACGACGGTGCCCCACTCGGGCTGGGCATCTCCTTGGCGGATACCAGTGATGTGGCCCATCGGTGGTCGGCGTGGATGACCAGCCGCACGCCGACCACCGGGGCCCCGTTTAGTTCAGCTTGACCCAGGCGCCGCAGGACAGGTCCTGGACGATCCTGAAGTTCTGGTCGACGAGCTGGACGAGGGAGGCGCAGGGGCTGCTGGAGGCGTGGTTCAGCGGCCAGCGGGTCTCCGGGACGGCGTCGGCCACGGAGTAGGTGTAGTCGCCGCCGTTGAGGGTGTTCAGCAGGTTGTCGACGGTCAGGTCGGGGCCGGTCTTGTCGAGGGCGTCGAGGAACATGTCGGCCGTCCAGTAACCCGCCATCGCGAGCAGGCTCAGCGTCTGCTCGGGGGCGTACTTCTGGAAGTCGGCCGTCATCTGCGCGATCGCCGGGACGTCGGTGTCGATGCCGGGCTGCCACTGGACGGTCGTGTAGACCCCCTGCAGCGCCTGGAAGCCGGCCAGCCGCGGGTCGTAGGCGACCGCGTTGTGGGTCTTGCCCTGGTAGCCGGCCGCGGTGAGCGCCTCGGTGAGCTTGGTCGTCGAGGGGAAGTCGAGGATCATCAGCACCGCGTCGGCCGGTGCGCCCTTGTCGGCCGTCATGAGGTCGTTGACGATGGCCGTGGTGTCGGTGAGGCCGGTGACCGGGACCGGGTTCTTCTCGTAGACGACGTCGATGTCCACCGTGGTGATCTGGCGGGAGATTCCCAGCAGCCCTTCGCGGGCGGCGTCGTTGTCCATGCCGACCAGCGCGACGGTCTTGCCCTCGCCGTTGCCGTCGAACATCGACTGGACCATCAGCCCGTAGGTGGTGCTGCTGACGCCGTCGCGCGGGAACAGGCAGCCGGTGAACCCGAACCCGATGGTGTTCTCGCAGTATCCCGGGTTGGTGCCCCAGCCGAAGAACGGCACCTTCTGCGCGCAGAAGACGTCCTTGTAGGCCGACTGGCTGGCGTTGAGCGGGACCGCGGCGAAGACCTTCTCCTGTTCGACCATGGCCCGGGCCTGCTGGCCGTTGCGAGCGGGGTCGTTGCCGTCGTCGAACGTGCCGGCGTAGTTGATCGTGCGGCCGTGGACGCCGCCCTCGTCGTTCGCCCGGTCGAACCGCACCTGGGCGCCGATCTCGGCGCCCGCCATCGTGCTGCCGTTCGGGCTGGTGAGGTTGACCAGCCCACCCACCTTGATCTCGGTGTCGGTGACCCCGCGGGTCGGGTCCGCGGCGGGCCCGGCGCATTCCAGGCTGGCCGCGTCGACCGTGACGCCGTCCGCGCTCCACCCGGTCGACGGCCCCGGCGTGAGGCCCGCGACCTCGACCACCCGCTGGTCCGGCGCGTCGTCCTCGCCACCGCTGCTACAGGCCCCGACCAGGGCGAGCGCGGCGACGGACAGTACCACCAATCGCGATCTGCGCATGATTCCTAACTTCTAGCTCGGATCCCTGGCTGGAGACGCGTCCGAGACGCGTGACGGGAGCCGGGTGACAGGAGGGAGCCGAGACGTCCGCGCCGGGGTCGCCTCGACTCTGTATAAATTCGGTCTGGATCGTAACGTAAGTCTGCTCGATTGCAACCGGTGAGGGCTGGCGGCCGGGTCGGCGCGCGTCCTCCCGGCGACGGGCGCCGGTAGGTCCGCCGGGACGCCGGGCGGGCGCTGGCGTGGCGGACCGGAGCGTCGGCCCCTCCCAGGCCGGCTACCAGGTCCGCTACACGGCCGCGAACGCGCGGCGGACCATGTCGATGAAGATCGTGTCCGACAGGCCCTCGCCGGCGGCGGCGCTCTCGCCGCGCTCGGACTCGTCGGCGCGGTACGCGCCGACCATGGCCACCAGCAGGCGGGCGAGGGAGACAGGGTCGCCGGCGCGGATCGTGCCGTCGCGCTGGCCCTGGCGGATGATCTCGGCCTGGAGGTGCAGGACTCCCCGGTAGCCCTCCGCGAGGTCCGCGCTCAGCTGCGGCACAAGGGACTGCCCGGCGGGGAACAGGCGGCCAATGATCCGTCCGAAGTCGGGATGGTGCCGGTAGAACTCGATCTCCGCATGCGCGAGGCCGGTGAGTCGGTCGATGCCAGGCCCGTCCTCCTCGGCGAAGGAGGCGATGCGCGCCAGGAGGACGACGGAGCGTCGGTCTATGACGGCGCGTAGCAGTTCTTCCTTGCCGCTCAGGTGCAGGTAGAGCGCGCCGACCGAGATGCCGCAGGCCTCGGCGACGTCGCGCAGGCTGGTCGCGCGGTAGCCGTCGCGCCCGAACCGCACCTCGGCCGCGTCGAGCAGGCGCTCACGGGCGACCGCGGCCTGCTCGCGGCGGTGCTGTTGGCTTCGCGTCGTCATCCGGGTCGGCGCGGGGCAGTCGGGGGCCGGCCTGAAGCGGCGGGCGCGGCGCGGCGCATCAGCCTTTCTACACCGGCCTTCCGGGCGAACCAGTCATCGGGAGACGGCACCGTCCGGGAAGACGCGCCGCCATAGGGCCGATCGGAGCTAGCACCGCGGCGCCTGGCTCGGCGACGCGACACCAGATCGTATACAGCCTCGGCGACCCATGGCGGGAGGAGGCGGGGCGCCCTACGCGCGGTCCTTGCCTGGAGCCGCTCGACGCCTCTGCCTGTGCGGTGGCCGGTGCAGGTCGCGTGCTCGCAAGATCGTCGAGTGATCTCGTGATCCATCTTGTATGAACTTCTGAACCGTGGTTCACTGAACCGCAGTTCACTGAACCATGGTTCAGTGATCTTTTTGGATGGTCTGGACGCGTCGGGATGGTTCTGTATCACCTCCCGCGCGCACCTCTCGGGAGGCAGCTCATGACGATCTCCGGCGAGACCAGGGCCAGCCAGCCCGGCCCGGCCGGCGTCTACGGCACGTCGGCGGTCGCCGCGACGGCCACGGAGGATCTGGTCGGGTTGCCGATGCCGCAGCGGCCGGACACCCTCTACGACCTGTCCCGGCGTACCCGGGTGCGCCGGGAGTCGGGGCCGCGTTTCCCGTTCCCGATCCCCAACGGCTGGTTCGTCGTCGCTCGGGCCGACGAGATCGAGCCGGGCCGGACGAAGTCGCTGTTCTACTTCGGCAAGGACCTCGTGCTCTTCCGCGGCACCGACGGCACGCCGTATCTGTTCGACGCCTACTGCCCGCACCTGGGCGCGAACCTGGGTGTCGGCGGCAAGGTCGTCGACGGCAGCCTGCAGTGCCCGTTCCACGGCTGGCGGTTCGACGGCGCGAGCGGTGCCTGTGTCGAGGTGCCCTACGACGACAACCCCTACATCCCGAAGACGGCCACCGCGCGTTCCTACCCGGTGGTCGAGCGCAACCACATGATCTGGGCCTGGCACCACCTCGAGGGCTCCGAGCCCTTCTACGAGGTCCCCGAGGTGCCGGAGTTCCACGACGACGACTGGCTGCCGATCGTGGTCAAGGACTTCGAGATCGCGACCTGCTGCCAGGAGATGGCCGAGAACAACGTCGACACCCCGCACTTCGTGTATGTGCACGGCACGCCCGCCATCCCGGAGGAGGAGTTCCACGTCTACGGCTATTTCAAGCGCACCGTCGGCATGGACGGCAACTTCGTCCGCGAGGGCTTCGGCCTGGGCCTCGCCGTGCTGCGGGTGAAGGGCTACACCACGTTCGTCTCCTCCACGACGCCGATCGACGAGGAGAACGTCCACGTCCGCTGGATCTTCACCTCGCCCCGGGCCCTGGGCGAGAACGCCGCCGAGGACGCGGCGAGCAGCTTCACCGCGGGCATCAGCCAGGACCTGCCGATCTGGGAGAACAAGATCTTCAAGGACCCGCCGGTGCTGCGGCCGTCCGAGAAGGCCGTCACCGAGCAGCGCCGCTGGTGCCAGCAGTTCTACTCCTGGCCCAAGGACGACCAGCGCCGCCGCTGACATCGTCAGACCGCCGCGCCCGTGACCGGCGCTCCGGGTGACTGCCGTACCCGTGCCGCCGCGCCCATCCTGGCGCGTCCGTCATTGCCGTGTCCATGACCACCGTGCCTGTGACCACCGCGCCCGTCCTGGCGCGTCCGCTCGGTCCGGGCAGTCCCGCGGACCTGGCCAGTCGACCTGGCCTGGCCACACCGATCAGCCAGTCCGTCGGCTGTGCACTGCCGTCGGCTGGTTCACGTCTTCCCACATCCAGCCGATCAACGAGGAGGGTCCCGATGGGGAACCGTTGGGTACGCGCCGTCGAGAAGAAGTCCGAGGCCGAGGCGAGCATCGGGGCCGGCCTGCCGCCGATCCCGTCGCTGGAGGTCGTCTACCTGACCGATCCCGCGGTGCTGGCGGCGGTGCTGCCGCCACCGCTGACGCCGCCGGCCGAGCCGCGGGTGCATGTCCGGGTCACCGACATCGACCTGCGCTTCGGCGACTACCACTACAAGGAACTCGTCGGCTACTTCGCTGTCGACGCCGTGTACGACGGCGTGACCGGGGAGTACCCGCTGCTGATCCCCATCGACCTCGAGTCGGCGATCTCGATCAGCCGCGAGAAGCACGGCGAACCGAAGAAGCTCGCCGATCTGGAACTCACCCGGGATGGAAACCACGTCGAAGGGCGGATCACCCGCAACGGCGTGACCTTCATCGAGATCATCGGCGATGTCACCGAGAGCCTGCCCGTTCCGCCGCCCTACCCGGCCACCCAGTGGTGGTACAAGTTCATGCCCGCCGTCTCCGGCTCCGGTTTCGACGGCGACCCGCTACTCGTGCGCTACGACCAGGTCCGCACCCCGGTCACCGCGGAGAGGGTCGAGGGCAAGCTCGTGCTGCGCGACGAGCCCACCGCCCCCGTCATCGACCTGCCCGTGCTCGAAACCGTCTCGATCGCCTGGACGACGCGGTCGTCGAAGGGCGGGGCCAGTGTCGTCGGACCGGTCGACCCGGTCGCTTTCGAGCCGTTCGTGCGTGCCCGCTACGACCACTGATCCGAGAGCCGGCGCGGCCATGGGCCATCCAACACGTCCCGCGGTCCCAGAAATCCGAGCAACCCATGCCTCAGAACCAGGAAAAAAGTCATGAGCGATAAATACCTGTTGATCTCGACTGACACGCATGCCGGGTTGCCGCCGGAGCAGTACCGCGACTATCTGGACCCGAAGTA
>NZ_JADWYU010000175.1 GCF_016786325.1 Frankia nepalensis
ACAGACCACCCGAACGAGCCACCCCCAAAATTTCCGCGCTTGCGCGGCCGGCCGAAGGGCCCGGAGGACTCAGAGGGGAGGACAAGGCGGTGGCGCTCGATTCCGCGGTGGGCTCCCTGCACGCCATCCTCGATCCGTACTCCCGGGCCGAGGCGGTCGGGATTCTGGCGGATTCTCTGCCTGCGCGGGAGAGGCGCGCGGCTGTCGGTTCCACGTTCCAGGAAGCTTGCCAGATCGCGCATCCAACGTATCGGGCCTGGGCGTTGCGCGCGCTCGTCCCCTATCTGCCGGAGGACCTGCTTCCGGTCGCCGCGCGGGCCGCGCGGGCCATCGGCGACCCGCGCGCCCGGGCGGACGCTGCCGGCGCGTTGGCACCGTATCTGGACGGGCAGAATCGGTCCGGTCTCCTCGGCCCCGCCCTCGAGTCCATCGGCGCCATCGAGAACGTCTCCTGGCGAGCCGAGGCGCTGCGCGTTCTTGCTCCGCACCTACCCGCCGACCTGCTCGATGCCGCGCTGCGGGCCGTCGGCACGGTGGACGATCCCTGCTCGCGGGCCACCATGGCCTGCGCGCTGGCGCGGCTCGTCGAAGGAGACGACCGGACGGCGCTGCTCGGCGCTGCGCTGCATGCCGTGGAAACGATCGAGAGCGCGTCGGGACGAGCCGAGGCGCTGCGCGTTCTTGCTCCGCACCTACCCGCCGACCTGCTGGGCACCGCCTTGCGAGCCGTCGGCGCGATCGACGATCCGCATCTGTGCGCTGTGTCCGTCGTCGCGCTGGCCGCGCGCTTGTCGTCCGCCGGGTTGCTGCCAGCCGCGACGAGCCTGGCTGGCGGTCTGCGTGACGCGAGGTCCCGGGCGCGCGCCGTCGCCGGACTGGCGCCCTACCTCGCCGCCGCCGACCGTACCGCCGCCGTCGCGGCCGTCGCCGCCGCGTCGAACGCCGTCGCCCTCCTGGAAGACCCGACGGCAAGGGTCGAGGCGGTCGGGATGCTGGCGCCACATCTACCAGCCGAGGGCCGAGCCGCGACGGTCAGGGCCGCCCTGGTCCATGCCGTCACTGTCCAGGAACCCTCCGCTTGGGTTGAGGCGGTGGGCGCGCTGGTGAGGCACCTGCCAGCTGAGGAACGGGCCGCGGCAGTCAGCGAGGCGCTGCGTGTCGCCGAGACCATCGCCAACGCCTACTCCCGGGCGCGTGCCACCGGGGCGCTGGCGCCCTACCTCCCGCCCCAGAAACGCGTCCTGGCTCTCGGTTCCGCCCTGCGGGCGGTTGGCGAGATAGCGTCGCAGCATATCCGGTCGCGCGCGCTCGTTGTCCTGACACCGCACCTCGACGAGGCTCAGCTCGGGACAGCGCTGAGCATCGCGCACGACATCGACGATCCAGTCGGCAAGGCGGAGGTGGTGGTCGCCCTCACCGCGCGGCTCCCGGAGCCGCTGACAAGGACCGTGCTGCGGACGGCCTGCACTATCGACGATCCGTCCGCCCGCCGGAACGCCCTGGTCGCGCTGGCCCCCCACCTTGGCGGAGAATCTTTGACCACCGCCTGGGCCGCGGCGTCCCAGATTTCCGACATACCGTGCCGGGCCGCGGCGCTGGCCGCCCTGGCCCCGTACCTGCCGTACGAGGAACGCCTCGGCGCGCTTGGTGCCGCCGTCGCGGACGTGAACGAGGTGAAGAACTCCCACGCGCGTCTTGAGGCGCTTGAGGCCTTGGCTCCACATCTCCCGCCGGATACCGCAGAGCGGGCTTTCCTGTCCGCCGCCTCGATCGATGACGCTCTCTGCCGCGCCCAGGCCGTCGCGGCCGTGGCGGTGGCCCAGGCCCCCACCCGGGCGTCAGGCGACATCCGCTACTGGCGGCAGGCCGTGGAAACGGGCGCGCGGGCGAGTCGAGCACACGTCCTCGCCGTTCTGCCGGCGGTCCTGGCGGCCGCGTCATCGCCCGCCTTCAGCCATTCCGTGATTCGGGCGGTCGTTCGCGTCCAACGCTGGTGGCCGTGACGGCGACCGACCGCGCCGATGCGTTCGGTCCGTGGCGTCTTGGTGTCGTGGTGTCGCGGCGTGCCAGGTGGTCGGTGTGCTATCCGGTGACCGGGGCGAGCGGCATCGGATCGAGATCGCGGTCGAGCCGGCACCACGCGGCGGCCCATCGGACGACGGGATGGTCGGCGCCGAGCGTGCTTCGCAGGTCCGACAACGTCCGGGCATGGAGCTTCTCGGCCTCGTCCTGCCGACCGAGCACGCGCAGGTCCACCGCTATGTTCACCGAGACCGCGAGCGTGGCGGGATGGGTGGCGCCGACCGTGCGCCGCGAGCGTTCCGCCGTGTCCTGGTCGCGGTCATAGGCGGCCTGGGAGTCGCCAAGTGCGTACAGGTCGTTCGCCAGGTTGACCGCACACGCAAGCGTCAGCGGATGATCGTGTCCCAGCCTGCCGCTCAGCCCCTGAAACGCCCTGCTGTCCGTCTGGTACGCCGCGTCGGCGTCGCCGGCGAGCCGGCGCGTCGCCGCGAGGTTCACCTCGGCGGACAGCGTGTGCGGGTGCTCGTCACCAAGGCCCCGGCGGAAACCGGCGACCACCCCGGTGCACAGCTCCCCCGCTTCGTGCAGCTCGCCGCGGTAGCGCAGGTCTATTGCCAGGCTCGATCTGGCCGCGAGGGTCATCAGGTGGTCGTCGCCGTATCGCCGGGCGCAAAGCAGACCGACCTCATGTGACGCCTCGAGCGCGCTCTCATGCTGGCCGGCCCTGCGATAGGTGACGGCAAGTCCATGAAATGTCTCCAGGAGAAGCGGGTGGCTTCGTCCCACGAGCTGCCGGAGCTCGGCGACCAGCCGCTCGAGCTGCGGCAGCAGGGTTTGGCTCTCGCCCAGCTCCCGGCGGTCCGAGAGCAGGGCGCTCAGAGCCGCGAGGGTCACAACGTCGCCGTGGCCGAGGAGGGTGGCGCAACGCTCCCACAGCTCCCTGTCCAGATCCTGAGCCCGCCGAAAGTCACCGATCAGGCGAAGGCTCACTGTGAGATCCCGCGTAGCGTCCGGGAGAAGACGTATGTCAGCGTCGGGTGCGTTGCCAGCCCGCTCATACGCCTGCTCGCTGAGCTCAAGCGCCCAGTCGAAACGGCCTTCCGCCCGGCGGTCCCCCGCCGCGGCGCAAAGCGTCTCGACGGCCCGCGCACAGTTCTCGCGGCGAAGACGCGCGTACAGCTCGAGCAGGCGCGAGTTGACGTCCGTCGCCTCACGGTGCCGCCCGGTGGCAAAAAGCCCACGGCCAAGGAGGCCGGCTGCCTCGAGCGTGCTCGCATGCTCCGCGCCGAGCATCCGATGCCAGACGTCGTGAATTTCTCTCGCGGCCTCAAGGCAGGCGTCATACTCGCCAAAGCAATACAGGTAGCGTATTTCGTTCAAGATTGTTTGCCGGATTCCGGCGACTTCCGAGTCCATCATCGCATCATTCAGAACGTGCGGGTAGAGTTCCGCGAACCGCGGCCAGTGCGCGACCTTCGCGGGATCGCCCGGGTCGGCCGCAGCCAGCAGGACCTGCGCGGCCCGGCGCATCCGCTCACGCTCGTCCGGGGCCATGCGTTCCCGCAGGACGGCCTGCAGCACGGGATGGACCCGGAGCGCGCCCGAACGGTCATCGACCTGGACCAGCGCGTGCCGGCTCAGCTCACATATCGCGTGGCCGAATCGCATCGGGTCCCGGAGAACGTCGCCCAGCTCCGGGATGTCCCCCTTCGAGCCGCCCGCCATGAGGATCCACCGGGGAATCGCTGCGCCGTCGAGGAAGGCACACAGGTGCAGGAGCCGCAGTGCCGCCGGCTGGCTCGCGGTGAGCTCGTTGAGCTCCACCTCCCAGGCATCCATGAGGCAGCGTTCGTAGTCGACTGGAGGCGCGGTGCGCAGCAGCTCAGGTCGCCCGACCGGTGACGCGACCAGCCCTAGATACTCCGACGCCGACATCTTCGTGTCGGCCAGCCAGCGCACGGCCTGACCGATGGCGAGCGGCAGGTCTCCGTAAGCCTGGGCGATCTGGTCCGCCTCGTCGTGGCCCAGATAGGGCCCCTGACGACGCAACAGCTCGTGGCTCTCCGCCCGCTGGAACACGTCGAGCGTCAGTTGGCGGGCGGCGTGGGCCCACTGCGGGTTGCGGGTGGTGACCAGCACCGATCCCCGCCCATCCCGGGGAAAGTACTGTCGGACGGTCCGGGGGTCGTGGGCGTCGTCGAAGACGAGAAGCCACCGGTGCAGGGGTTTGCCCCGGCGGAGTGCCTCGAGCACGGCGGTGACCACGTCGTCCGGCTCGCCTTCAGCTGGCACGCGCAGCCGCTGGCCGAGGCCGACGAGGGCGGAGACGATGCGGGCCGGGGCCGCAGCCGAGATCCACCAGATCAGGTCGTAGTTCTGCTGGTATCGGTAGACGTATTCGACCGCGAGCTGCGACTTCCCGGCTCCGCGCATCCCGTGCAGTGCCACCTGACGCAGGGCGCTCGTCGTCTCGTGGAGCGAGCCGTGCAGCGTTCCCAGTGCTTCGGCGCGTCCGGTGAAGTGAAGGTTCCTGGGCGGAACGTGTCCCCAGATCGACGGCGACCCGTTTTCCGCGTCGCGTCCAGCGGACGCTTCACTCGTCGTGGCGATGACCGTGGGAGGCACGGGCGTGGCGATGGCTGTGAGCGCCGCGGGCGCGACGGCGGTGACGGATGCGGTCGGCGGGGACTCGAGGGCGGAGGTGCCCGCACGAGCTCTCGAGTCGTGCAGGCCGTCACCGATCACCGCACCCCCTACGGCCGGCGCCTCGTCCGCTGGGGTCCGACAGGTGGCCATTGTCACCGATGACGCCGCCGGGAACGGCTCGACGGGACGGAGCGCGGCTGTCAGCCGGCGGGACCGTCCCAGATAGCGGCCGGACAGGGCTGCCAGCACCGTCTCCTGGAACGCGAGGAACGGCCGGCTGTCGGCGGTGACGGGGATGTCCGGCGCCAGGTCCGGGTCGTCGAGGACCCGGTCCAGGTCACGCATTGCCGGCACGTGCGGTCCGAGAAGCGCGCCGACGGCCAGCAGGACTCGTCTGGTGTCTGCCCTGCGGCCGGAGGCCAGCAGCTCCGCCCGGGTGCCGGGAGCGAAATCGAGCACGACCCTTTCGGGAGCCCTCAGGTCGTCGCGAGCGACGGTCTGGAGCAGGCCGGACAGGAAGATCTCCGCAAGGTGCTGGCGGGTCGCGCCGGGGACCATCGTGAGCACGAGCTCGACCGCGGCCCAGGTGAGCGGCGCGGCGGCCAGCTGGGTGGCCAGCTCGAACGCGCTTGGAGAGGCAGCCGCCCTGAACCGCCGGACCTGATCCCGGGGGGAGAGCAGTGGATCGGCCGTCGTGCTGTCATCAGGTTCGCCGTGGTCCGGGAGCGGCGGGGCGTACGGCCCAGCGAGGAACGCGGGCATATCCGTCCATCCGGACCCTCGTCCGGACAGAAAGCGTGCCCAGACCGCGAGCCATCGCGGGTTCAGCTCGATGACGGGAATCGGAACGGTCTGCGCGAGCTGCTCGGCCGGTTGCTCGAGGCGTCGCCACTCGTCGTGAAACCGCCACGACGGGGGTGCTCCGGGGCGACCGTTGTCGGCGTTGGTCAGCCGGACCCGTTCGCACTGCAGGCCCGTTCTGTGCCAAAGGTAATCCGGCAGCGGGTTGACAATCGCCGTGGGCACCCTGCGCCCCCACGTCCAGAGCCGCGCGGACAGGTCGGTGCCCCGCCAGGCCTTGCCCACTCCGTCGGTGAGCACCCAGAGGATCTGGCGTCCGCTCGGATCCAGGAGATCGCCCGGCGCGCACGCGGTCCTGCGGGCCTGGCGTGTGCGGGAGTAGAGGACCCCGGGCTCGGCCGCGTCGGAGTCCATGAAACGGATGTGGACGTCCCGGAAGACGCCCTGGCGGGTAAGCACGTCGAGCAGGCTGGGCACCATTCCGGTCCAGAGGTTCATGGACATGCTCTCGTCGACGATGAGCGTGATCTCCCACCGCCGTTCCTGGGCGGCTCGAAAGTGCGGTATGAACAGTGCTTCGTTCGCGAGGTGTTCCGCCGTCGCCTCGAGGTCGAGCACGGTCCGGTCGGCGGATCGCACTGTCTGCCCGAGCGGCCGCAGCGCGCGGTGCATCGCCATCTGGTCTGCGAGCCGGGACAGGCCGTGGAATCCCTGAGCCCTGGTGCTCGCACTGGCCCGCGCCAGCCCTCCTGGGCCCGGCGCGCCGGCGGCGCCGGCGGCCGAGGGAGCCGGGAACCCGAATGGTTCCGGAGACGCGAATGGGTGCTGGGACGAATCCACCGGCCCGGCTTCGGGTCCCGGCGGGAAGTCTGTCTCCGCGTCCGCTCGGTTTTCCGGTAGGCGGCCAGAGCCCAGGCCGCCTACCGGGCCCCGGTCCGTCGGGCTGGATCCATTCGGCTCGCCCGATCCAATGCGCTCCCACAGCCACAGCGATTCCGCGATCTCACGAGGGGTCAGCTGGTCGGGAGAGTCCTGCGGCAGCCGACGTGCGTGCTCCGCAGAGTCGCCGCCGTCCGGATGGTCTGCGGAAGCTGTCATCGGAATTCCGGTGACAGTCGATGCCACACCGCGTCGAGGAGCTCGTTCCACGCCCGTTCATCGCCGCGGGCGCCGGAGGTGGCCAGGTACGCAGCGTTCAGGAGCTGGTCGGCGGCCAGGCCGCCCAGCTCCTCTCGGCGCTGGGCGAATCTCGCGACCAGATCACTGTGGATCGGTTCTTCCGTGGGGAAGTGTGCAGCCACCAGCGCGGCGAGCCGGTCGAGATCCGGGTCGGGAAGGTCCAGCCGGGTGCACCGCCGGAGGAAGGCCGGCGGGAACTCGCGCTCGCCGTTGCTGGTGATGATGACGACGGGGAATGCGTGGCATCGGACCGTCCCATCCTTGATAACGGCTCGACCACCGGGATCGGCCGTGTAGACGTCAATCTCGACCGTTTGATTTCGCATCCGAGCGAGTTCCGGGATGAAGAACTCGCCATCCTCGAAGATGTTCAGCAGGTCGTTCGGGAGGTCGAAGTCGCTCTTGTCCATCTCGTCGATCAGCAGGACGCGGGGCTGCTGGCGCGGCAGCAGCGCCGTTCCGAGCGGACCCAGGTGGACGAAGTCCCCGATCGGTGGGCCGGTCATCGTGTCCGCCGCACGGCTGTCCGGCGGGCCCTGCGCAGCGAGGTCAGGAGCGTTCGACCGAGCCGCGACCGCGTTGCCGAGCTGGACGGTGGCCTGCGCCCGGCCGATGGCGTCGTACTCGTAGAGGCCCGATCGGACCGCCGTACGGCTGGTGATCGGCCACCGCAGGACCCGGCCGAGCCGCAGCTCCCGCGCGATGAGGTAGGCCAGGCTGGATTTGCCGGAGCCCGGTCGCCCGGTGACCAGCAGCGGTCGGCGTAGAAAGAGGGCGGCGTTGATGACCGAGATCTGGCTGCTGTCGAACAGGCCCGACGCGACCGCCCCCAGCCTGCGCTCCGTTTCCTGGTCGTCGGGCGGGGGTGGCGGGAGATCCGGCCCTCCGCCAAAGTTCCGCCATGGCGGCGGTGCCGGCCAGCGCCGGTCACGTTCCGCTGGTTCCAGAGGAAGCCCTGTCCCCTGGAACAACCACCAGCTCTCCCGCTGCCCGGAGAGCCCAGCCGTGCGCATCGTGGTCGAGTTATCGAGGGTCACGGGCGGATCCCCTTTCTGGGCCTGTCCGGTGAAGGAACCAGGACACCCCGCTCCGGCTGCCGCTCGGGATCGTCCCACAGCAGGGCGAGGTGCCTTCCTAGATGCACGGAGTCGTTGTCGTGCTCTGGTTGTCGTGAAGCAGCAAGGCGTAGCTGGCGTGCACGCGTCGGGAGGCCGGCCAGGTCATGCGCCGTCACCAATTCCCGCAGGGCCTCGCCGAAGTCGTCTCCCGGCCCCGGCGACCGGTTCCAGATAATCACGGGTAAACCGGTGCGCAGCGCGACCGCCACCTCCCGCAAGCCGATTCCTCCCGGGTCGTCGGGCGGCTCGCTGAGGATCAGCGCCGTCAGGGTCTCGTCGGCGGCGAGAGCACGCTCGAGACGTGGAAGGTAGTCCTGCCCGTCGGGCTTGCTCCAGAAGGCACCGGTCGACGCCGGCTCATGCATCAACCGGTCCCACCGACGACGCCAGGCCCGATGCCATCGCGGAGTGCGCAGGCGCTCCAGGCTGCGCAGCACGACCGGGTAGTCCTGCCCGATGCTGCGAGCGGGCACGGACGAGTCCTGCATGCGCCACCTTTCGACGGGGGTGCCGAGCAGTTCGAAGGGAAGGATGAACTCGATGGCCTTCGCGGCGGGTCGGTCCTCGACTGCTCCGTCAAAGGTCTGGAGGATCGCCGCGACGCTGCGCTCCATCTCGTCTCTGCGAACCAGTTCCGGCGTACCGCGTTCCACGACCGCCCGCGGATCGTCGCGCTGCCGCCACCACGACATAAGGAAGAGCTCGGGGTCAATTCCATCCGGCTCAAACTGTATGGTCAGATAGATTTGCGAGTGACGGTAGACCTGGCGGGAACTGGTGTGCCTTATCTCGGCGAGCCGTTGCTCGAAACCCCACCCACGCGCCTGTCGGCGGTTCCATTCCCCGGCTATCCGCCCCGCCGCCGGATCTAACCGGTCGGCAATCCTCTCAAGAAAAATCATATGAGGTGGTAGCCCGGAAGGCTCGGAGTTGACGCCTACGAGATGAACGAAGGCGTCCCACGCGGTCCGGCAGTGCGGCGGCGGCTGCGGTACCCGACCGTCGCTGGCCACCAAATACGCCTCGGCGAAGTCCGGCCGCGCGATGTTTCCCAGCTCGACCCGAAGGGTCGAGAAGGCCTCACCGGCGAGATCGGTCGATTCGACCGCCTCCCATTCGTCCTGGAGCCGTCGGAGCGCGGCATCGACGGCCGGATCCCGCACGATCGTGCCCAGGGCTCCCACCAGAGCGGCCCGGTGCATCGGGTCCGGCGCGCAGGCGCTGACGAGCGACATGAACCAAAGCCGGGACGCGGAGTGGTCGACGATCCGCAGACTCCTTCCGGAGACCTTCTCCATGCGATCCAGGAGGAGCTGCCTGCTTGTCGCGGTCTGCAGGTCCAAGCAGCCGTCGAGAACCTCGACCATCCTGCGCTCGATCTCAGCGCGAGGACCGTCGTCCTCCGTCGACCGCGCGCTCGGATCGGTCACCGGCCCCCTGCTCCGTTGTCTCTCGCCGACACTGCACATTTCTCAGCCCAGAACACAGCATGGCACCCGTCCACAGCCCTCGACGCTCGATGCTCCAATCTGGATCGGACGCGCCGGGCGCGCCGCCTGCACCCACCGGCCCAAGGGGTGTACCGATGTCTGTCGGCTCAGATTGACCTTCACGGGCGGCGACCTGCCAAAAGCCATGACCAGGTGCCGCGCCGGGCGGGTGGTTCAGGCTCCGGTCGGAAGACCGGACGGTCGCTGGCCAGCTCCTTGATCAGGAGGCTCGTTGGTATTCGTGGAGGATGCCGTCGAGGTAGTCGATGTCTGATCGGCTCGGACGGTGTTGATCGAGTCGGAGGGCGACCAGACCCGGGCGCCCGCGGTCAGGCTCGTTGAGACGTCGGCGAGATGGTCCGGGGTCTCGGCGGGTGACCACAGAAGGGTGCCGCCGCTGGGAGCGCCGCGGGCCGGGCTGTCCGGGTGGCTGGTACAGGTGACCAGGCGCCCGCTGGCGTGCCCACCATTTCGTTCTACCCGCCACCGGGCGTGTGCCGCGGTAGTCGACCTGCCCACGGGCCGTACGCCGTCGACAGTATTTACACTGCGCGCGGCAAGCCACGAGATCTCATTACGGTCCAGAAAGCCTGTGGCACGCGGCGGCACAGGACGGTGATTCCTCTTCCTGGGTCCTTGCGGCTACGCCGCAAGGACCATGTGTGCCGGAGCAGAGGGGCCTTGGGCCGTGATCTTGAAGGGCTGGGGCTTGTTCCAGGGAGCCGGCTCATTGTCACGCGGCAGGAAGATCCCCTCGGAAGGTTTTACCCGGTAGCCAACAGCGGCGGGACGGAATTCCAGGAGGGATTTTCGGAGATCATCAGTCGCACTGACGTTTCAGTTTGCTGTTGACTGTCGCGCTGAGCGTCGCCTTGCGGCCGCGCGCAGGGGCCGACGATGCGCCGTCCTCGCCGCGGTCGGGAAAGCAGGTGAGGCCAGGCCCGGCGTCGTGGAAGGATCCCGTTCGTGATCAGCGAGCCCCGAGAGCCGACGCCGATGACGAGGTCCGGACATCCGCGCCGCGTGGATGATCTGCTCCAGGCGGAGCTCGACGGGGTGGCGCTGTCGTTCCGGTTCTTCTGGGGCCACCGGCCCCGGGCCGGCGGCGGGGTCGGGGCGAGCTGCCTGAGGCAGTGGTTCGCCGCGCCGTTCACCGCCGACGGACGGCGCTACGCCACCGCAGAGCACTACATGATGGCCGGCAAGGCCCGGCTGTTCGGCGACGACAAGACCGAGCAGGCCATCCTCGCCACCCAGGACCCCGGCCGTGCGAAGGCCCTCGGCCGCCGCGTCCGCGGCTTCGACGAGACGACCTGGCAGCGACATCGTTACGAGATCGTCGTGGCGGCCAACCTCGCGAAGTTCACCCAGCACGACCGGCCGCGCGCCTTCCTGCTCGCCACCGGCGACGACGTCCTCGCCGAGGCCAGCCCGCTCGACCCGGTCTGGGGCATCGGCCTGGCCGCCACCGACCCCCGCGCCCACCACCCAGCCGACTGGCCCGGCCTGAACCTCCTCGGCTTCGCGCTCATGGACGTCCGCGCCGCGCTCCGCCCCTGAACGCCCACCGGCGAGCGCCGGCAGCGGCCCCGTCGGGCCGGGCGGCTGGCAGGCATGGCGCCGGCCACCACCTGCCTCGATGTCGGTCACGAGGTCGGTCACGAGGTCGTTCGCGAGGTCGTCCGCGAGGGCCGGGGCGATGACCGACCCGGGACGCGATGTCATGCGCGAGGGCCGTGACGATGACGGCGCTTCGAAGAGTGAGAGCTGTCTTCGCGGCTTCCGGTTCGACCGGGGCCGTTGCTCGTCACTGATCGGAGCGTCCCATGCCAAGTCACGGTCACTGTTGTGCTGGTTGCTGTCTGTCTCGTCCCCGGGCGGCCCGGACCGGTGGTGCCCGATGATCGCGACAGCGCGGGTGTTGCGGGTCCGTCCCACCTCACCCGGGGATCTCGGACGGGCGGTCCGGGCGGTGGTCGCTTATGTGGAGGGTGGTCAGCCCGGATCGTCGGCCGAGTTGGCGGGCTACTACGGCCGGGCGGCCGGCTGGGCCCGGGGGCAGCTCGCGGAGCTGGTCGGGTTGCGGAGCGAGGTGACCGGTCAGGCGTTGGCTCGGCTGCTGGAGGGCCGGCACGCGGTGACCGGGCTGCCGCTGCTGGCGGCGGCCGGGTCGGCGGCGCGGGCACGGTCCGCCGACCCAGCGTCGGCCGGGCCGGCCGGCCGCAGCGACGCGGCCTCTGGCCACGAGGACGAGTTGTTGACGTTGGCCGAGGCGTCGGTGCTCGCCGGCGTGAGCGCCACCTATCTACGTTTCCTCCTCGGCAACACGGCCCACGCCGATGCCAGGCAGACCTCTACCGACGGTGGTTCGGAACCGTCCGAGCCAGCGGCAGGGCTGTCCGCCGACGGTGTTCGGATCGGGCAGGCGGTGGCGGGCCAGGCAGGCGACGACGCCGCGCCCAGCCCGCCGGGTGGCGGGCTGGGCGGAGTGAAGGGCACGGACGGCCAGTGGCGGGTACGCCGTGGCGACCTCGAGCGATGGATCGCGGCGCGGGTGGCGCCGGCGACGGTGCTCGGGTTCGACATCGTCTGCGCGGCGCCGAAGTCGGTCAGCCTGCTGTGGGCCTTCGGAGACCCAGCGATCCGGGCGGACGTGGCGGGCGCGCTGGACGCGGCGGTCAACGCCACGATCAGCTATCTGGAACGGCATGCCGCGTTCGGGAAGGTCGCCGGGCACAACCGGCGGGCGACCGGCCTCGTGGCGGCGTCCTACCTCCATGACGTGTCGCGCAGCGTCGAGGCGCATCTGCACGTCCACAACATTGTGATCAACGCGGTGGTCGTACCCGCCGACGAGGACGATCCGGATGGCCAGGCTCGCGGTGGCGGGGCGGAGATGTCGGGCTGGGAGTGGCGGGCAGTCGACGGCGAGGTCCTGCTGTCTCACATCCGGACGGCGGGGTTCGTCGGCGCCGCGGTGCTGCGCCACGAGCTCACCCAGCGCCTGGGCCTTCAGTGGGGGCCGGTCCGCAACGGGGTCGCCGAGCTGGCCGCGTTTCCCACCGACCTGTTGGCGGCGTTCTCGACGCGCCACGGGCAGGTGATGGAGGAGTTCGCGCAGCTCGTCGCCGCCGGGTTCGAGCCGTCGGGGGCGACGATGACCGCCGCGCAGCGCGGCTCCCGGACGCCCAAGCAGGTCCTGGCCGACGACGCGGTGCGCGCGTTGCAGGTCGAACGGCTGACCGCGGCCGGGTGGACCGTCGACCAGGTCCGCCAACTCGCCACCGCGGCGGCGGAGCACCGGCCCCAGCCGGTGAGCGACCAGGACGTCGCCGACCTGTTCACCCAGCTGACCGGCCCTACCGGCCTCACGGAGAAGACGACGACGTTCGACCGCCGCGACGTCGTCCGCCACATCGCTGCCTTGAGCCGCGATCGCCTCGGTGGGGAAGCCATCGACCTGCTCGCCGACCGGTTCCTCGGCGACCCGCGGGTAGTCCACCTGTTCACCACGACACCCGGCCAGCGGCGCCGGCAAGAACCGGAACCGCTCTACACCGTCGAGGACATGCTCGCCGCCGAACAGCGGCTGCTCGCGCTGATCCGTCAGGGCCGGGTCGCCGCCGGGGCCGCGCCGCGCGTTCTGGCCAGCCCCCGGCTCGTCGACGCCTACCTGGCCGCCGCGGCGCGCGGCCCGTCCGGCCCTGACGCGACCTGGCGCGGCACGTCCGGCGCGAACGGCGCGAACGGCGCGAACACGGCCGGCGCGAGTGGCGCGAGTGGCGCGGCGAGGGGCCTCTCTCCCCTACGCGCCGACGCGGCGCGCGCCCATCGCGCCGTGGGCCCACGGACCGGTGATGCGGCGCGTGCCGGCCGCGCCGGGCTGGTGCTGTCCGTGGAGCAGGCGGAGGTGGTGCGTCGGCTCCTCGTCGACCAGGACCTGGTGCGCCTCGCGGTCGGCGCGGCGGGAACCGGCAAGACAGAGGCGATGCGTGTCCTGACCGCCATCGTCCAAGCGGAAGGCCGGGCGGTGTTCGCGACCGCGCACGGCGGACGCCAGGCCGAGGAGCTAGCCGATCGCATCGGCGTCCCGGCGCGGGTCGTCGCGAGCTGGCTGACCCTGCTCGACGCCGTCGACGCCGACCCCGTCGGCGACCTGGCCGGGGTGTGGCCGTCCGGGTCGGTGCTGATCGTTGACGAGGCGACCCAGGTAGGAACACGTGACGCCGTCCGCCTCCTGACCTACGCTGCCCGGACCGGGACGGTGGTGATCCTGCTCGGGGACCCGGCGCAGCTCGGTTCGGTCGCGGCGGGCGGCTGGTTTCGCCACCTCGTCGAGACGACCCTCGATGTGCCGACGCTGACGACCGTGCACCGCCAGGCCGGGCCGGAACTGGCGGCGGTGCGGGCCGCGCTGGACGCGCTGCGCGGCGAGTCCGCCACCCCGATGGCCGCGCTCGACCGCCTCGCCACCGCCGGCAAGATCCACCTCGCCGACGGCCCGGACACGCTTTTCGCCCAGGCCGTGGCCGACTGGTACGCCGAACGTCGCCGCCACCTCGACGCGACCCGACACCAGGCGGACGCCGACGGCCCTGGTGACGGTGCCGCGCGCCCTCCGCCCGCCCGGCCACCCAAACCGGTCCGAGCACACCTGATGGCCGAGCGACACCGCGAGGTCGAGGCACTCAACCAGGCAGCCCGCGCGATCCTGACCGCCGATGGCACCCTGACCGGCCCGGCACTGACCGTCGCGGGCCGGCAGTTCCAGGCGGGCGACGAGGTCGTGACCCTCACCCAGACCGGTCACACCCTCATCCCCGCCGGCCGGCCCGCCTCGGCCTACATCCGCACCGGCACCATCGGCGTCATCACCGCCATCCACGCCAACCCAGGCGACCTGGACTCCCAGACCGTGACGGTCTACTTCCCGTCCAAGGGCACCGTGACAGTGCCATGGGCCTACCTGACCCACCAGTTCGACGACGGCCGCGACGGCGGCCTCACCCACGCCTACGCCCTGACCGCCGCCAAAGCCCAGGGCTCCACCATGAACACCGCCCGCGCCGTCGTCACCGACGACACCACCCGACCCGGCCTCTACGTCATGCTCTCGCGCGCCCGCACCGACCTCGCCGCCTACCTCATCCGCCGCGACGACCTCAACACCCGCGACGACGACGAGACCTGGCTCCCCGCCACCCCTCCCCCAGGCTCGGACGACCCGATCGAACGGCTCGCCGCGCGGCTCGACCGCTCCCAACCCGACCAGCCCACCCACACCCACGACCCGCTGGCCACCGCCGCCCACCAGCTCCGCGCCACCCACACCCTCGCCGAACTCACCGCCCTACGCCTCAGCCGATGGACCCCGGAACAGCGCCCTGGCCCGGGCGTCCCAGTAACGTCCACGCCCGCGACGGCGCGTCCCACCACGTCCGGCGCGGCCCACGCGCCACACGCGCCATTCGCGCCGAACCGCGCCGCGCCGCTCGCGCCAGACGAGCCAAACCGCGCCGCACGCCCCGCGCCGGAGGGGGGCGGCACGCCGGCCGGGTCGGGAGCCGGACCGGCCGCGCCCGACGGACTGGCCGACAGCCGCGGCGCGCCGGTCGGCGGGGTGCCGTGGCAGGTGGTGCTCCGCCGCGCCGAGCTCGCCGCCGAGGCCGCGATCCGCGCCGCGGCACTCGCCGACCCGCATGCCGAACTCGTCGTCCGGCTCGGACCACGCCCAGCCGCCGGGCCACGGCGGGCAGCGTGGGACGACGCGGTCGGCGGCCTCGCGATCTACCACGCCCGCCACCAGCCCACCGCCCCCGCGTGGGCAACCGGCCCACCACCCGGCGCCACTCCCCACGACCGAGAACGCGACCCCTGGCTGCTACAACGCGGCCAGGCCGTCCGGCTCGCCGACACCTGGGCCGCGCCCCTGCCCGACCCCGTCCGGACCCGGTTCACCAGCCCAGGCCAGACCGTCCCCCGCCAGCGAGCCATCGCCGGCCTCCACGCCCTCCTCGACGCCGGCCACCCCGCAGACCAGCTCGCCGCCGGCCTCCGCCAGGACCCGGTCGACCACATCCGCACCGCGGCCGCGGTCCTCGACCACCGCGTCACCGCTCTGTGCCGCCACGCCGGCCTCGACCCGACGCTCTACGACCTACCCACCCCCAGCACCGCCCAGGAAGAATGGAACACGATCAACGGCCAGCTCGCCCGCGCCGAAACGATCCACCTCGCCACCAGCCCGACCTCGGCGCTCGCCGCCGAACGCCGCAGCCTCACCACAGCACTGGCCCCACCCGCCGGCCACAGCACCCCCGGCCCGGCCAAGGCCACGAGCGGCGCGACGACAAGACAGGCAGGACTGGCGGCCAAGGCCAACCTGGAGGAACGACTTCGCCGCGTCGAGGCCGCCCTCGACCACCAGACCACCGACGCCATCCTCCACGCGGAGTCCCAGGCCGCCGGCTACCTCACCGCCCTGCTGGGCCCCCGCCCCCACGACGGCGCCGCGACGACGGGTTGGGATCAGGCCGCCGGCCGCGTCGAGCACTACCGCCACCACCACCTCGGCCTGCCCTACGGCACCCCCGCCCACCCCGACACCACCGACCCCACCCAACACGCACTCGGAAACCGCCCCGCCAACCCCACCGACGCGACCGCCTACGACCAGGCCCGTGACATCGGCAGCCTTCATGGCGGGCAGCTGACGCTGTAGAAGCGGCACCCACCCAGCCCCGCGACCTGGATAGTTACGCCGTGGCAGCCACGGGACCCGACCCCGCCTCGCCACAGGTTCCGTCTCAGGCCGCGGTGGGTTGGCTGGTGGCCTGGCGGCGCCATTCGGACAGGTAGCGGCGGGCGGTTCCCGCGTGCAGGTCGACGACCGGCGCGAGGTCGCGGGCCAGGGCGTAGTCGGTGCGTGGGTCGTCGGGGGCGATGTCACGGAGCAGAGTGGCGGCGAGGCGGGCGCGTTTGCTGCCGCGGCGGGCGGTGCGCAGGGCCCAGGTCAGCACGGCCGGCGGGATCGGCTCCGGCGCCGCAGCCCACTCGGCGGCGTCGGCCGGCCAGGGCACGTCGTCCTCCGGCAGCCACAGGCACGGACCAGTCTCGGTCTGCGGCACGGACACTCGCGACGGCGAGCCGGACACCGCCGGGCGGTCGACGCATTCCGCCGCGGCGGGCGGTTCGGTGTGCCGCTGGCCGTGGAGGTGTTCCTGGCTATCCGCGTGGAGCCCTTCGACGTCATTCCTGCCGGGGTCGGCCGGGGCATCGCCGTTGGGTATGGAGCTCGGGGTCCCATCCGGGCCGGGCCTGCGGGGGCGGGCGGTGTCAGCGGGTCGTGGGCGGGCCCGGCGGATCTGGCTCACGAGCATTTCGTAGGCCCCGATCAACGCCGCCGAAGGCCACGCTGCGATCACCCGGGCTGCAAGATCCGGTTCGGCGTGCATCACGTTCGCCGCCACACTCGCGGCCGACGCCAACACGAGCAACGCATAGGGCAGTGGGGAACGGCGGCGGCCGGCCCGGCTGTCGGCGAGCAGCGTCAGGCTCGCCGCGACGATCAGCCCGTCAACCGAGATCGGCACGATCGCCGCTGTCAGCCGATCCTCGCCATGCTCCCGGGCAACGCCGGACATGTGCAGGTAGGAGACGGCGCCGGCGATCAGCGCGACGGTGACGACAGCGATGACCGTCGCCAGCCGGATCCACAGCTCACCGCTCCCCCATCTCGACCCGCGTGGCCCGCCGACGGTCGGAAGGGCGGCCAGGTCGCGCGGCCCGGCCGTCGGCACGGCGGAGGTGTCAGTCGTCGTGGCCGTCGGCGCCGCCCCAGCCGGGCGGGTCGGGATGAGGTCAGCGGCTCCGTCCGGGTCAGCGGCGGCGCGCGGGCCGGCGACGGATCGGCCCGCGCCGGGCCGCACGGCGTTCGACCCGGCCGGGCGCGCCTGGGCAGCGACCGACCGGTCGGGGCGGGGCCGGGTGGTGGGGGAAGCGGTCATGGCGACCTACCAGAAGGTGTAGGGGTTCCTACTTCCGCAGTGCGAATCCGCGGGCCGGATCCGGAAACCGGCGGCAGGAACTGGAGACGAAAGTCCCGGGCATCGCCGAGGCCATCGTGAATGTCATCGCCGACGACATCGCGCCAGACTGGGTCATCGCCCAGGCCATCTGCCCGGACATCGCCGGCCCCGCCCGGCCGGCCGGGCGTCTGGCGGAACGGGGGCCTCAGGCGGCGTGGCCGCGGGCGCGCCGCAACAGGCTGCTGATGGTGAGGGCCCGGTCGGCGGTCTGGGTCGCCAACCACGTCAGCACGTGTTCGTCCTGCGGCCCCAGCGACATCCCGTCGAGCGCGGCGCGCAGCCTGTCAGCGAGGTCGCCGGCGGTGAGGCCGACCAGCTCGCCGCCGACCGGGCCGGTCGAGACCACACGGGCAAACGGCACCGGATCACCGAGCAGCTCGTGGCCACCGGTCGACGGCGAGGCGGCTACGAAGACGAACGTCGTCTCGACGTCGCCCAACGCCTCAAGGAACCGGGCGGCACCAGGGAGCTGGCGCAGTGCCGCGACCACGCTGGCGACGTCGTCGTCTGGCAGGACCGTGACCTCGAACAGGCCCTGCGCGGTCAGCCGCGCTCGGCCCACGCTGGTCGTGGGGGCCGGGCCGGTTTCGGCGGTCGGACCCGACACCGCGATGCCCATCGAAAGGGCTGAAGATCCTGCCGGGTGGGCGTCGAGTGCGCGGATCTCCGTCACGACGGTGGTGAACCGCTCGTGCAACTCCGCCCAGCCGGTCGCGGTCGTCGGTAGGTGCGACAGGTCCGGGACGAGCAGCAGTGCCTCGGGGTGGTGGGCGATCTCGTCGATGACGAGCGCCAACCCAGGGCGGTCAAGGTCGTCGATGCTGACTGGGCGGTCGACGTAGACCTCGGTCAGGTCGAGGCCGGTGCGCCGCGCGTGGCCGGCGAGCCGCTGGTGCAGGCCGTTGACCAGGTCCTCGTCATCGGAGACACAGACATAACCGACCGCCCGACGCGGCCGCGCCGGCGGCGCGGCCGGGAGCGTCATCTCGGCCAGCGTCACCGGTCCAGCCGGCTCTGTCGAAACAGACCGCGCGCCGGCTACGGCGGCGGGCTCGGCCGGGGCAGTAAGGGGCAGGGGGCGTGGCGCGGGCTGGGCCATCGCATCCTCCAGGCCAAAGGGGTGCTGTGGATGGGCGCGCCGGCCAGTCAGCGGTCGGCGGCGTGGGCCGACAGTAACACCATGCCTTAAGGCATGCCGATGCGCCTTAAGGCATAGAATGGCGCTGCGCCGCAGCAGGTCTCGCTATGGTCTAGGGCATGTCGCCAGCCGGACCGCCCTACACGCGGATCGCCACGTCACTACGCGGCAAGATCGAATCCGGCGAGTATCCACCCGGTTCCCGGCTACCACCCCACCGCGAACTCGCCCGCGCCTACGAAGCCGCACAAGAAACGATCAGACGAGCCATCGCCCAACTCCAAGCCGAAGGACTCGTCGAGACCCGAGGCCAGCACGGCACCTTCGTCCAGACCCGCCCCTCGATCCGCCGGATCGCCACCGACTTCTACCAGCGCCGACCAACCACCTCGACCGAACCCACCCCGCCGTTCGCGCGCTCCGTCGAGGCCTCCGGCGGCCACGCCTCCTGGGACCACGACACCACCCGCGAGACCGCCGACGAGAACATCGCCACCCGGCTCGCCATCCAACCCGGCGACCCCGTCGTCGTCACGCGCTACCTCTACCGCTACGACGGAACACCCATCCAGACCGCCATCTCCTGGGAACCCGCGACCCTCACCGCCAGAACACTCATCGAACTACCCGAAGCAGGCACCACCGTCGGCGTCGTCGCCCGCTTCGACACCATCGGCCTGCACATCGACTCCGTCAGCGAGGAAATCACCGCCCGGCCACCCAGCCCCACCGAGGTCCAGACCCTCGCGCTACCACCAGGCGTCGCCGTCCTGACCATGCGCCGCACCTACTACGCCGGCGAAACACCAGTCGAAACAGCCGACATCATCATGGCCGGCCACCGAAACCTGCTCACCTACCGCCTCGCCGTCAACTGAGGCCCAGCCAGGTCATCGTCACTAAGGACTTCCCCGAACCACTACCGATGGGCGCTGGCAGTGAACGCACCCGGGTCTGGCTCGCCTCCGACATCACCGCCTACAAGGCCAGACGCGACCAGCAGCCGAAATAGCCACCCGGCAGCGGCCATCCGGACCGCGTCCCGCGCTGCGCTCCCATCGTCTGGCCGATCTACTGTGCCGCCCATGCCGACACCCCTGAACACGAACCGGCTGCCCTCGCTTGTCGTGCTACGCGGCCCTTCCTGCAGCGGCAAGACAACCACCGCCCTCGCGATCCGACAGGCCGTCGGCCGCGGGGTCGCCGTCGTCCAGCAGGACGTGATCCGCCGCGAACTGCTCCGCGAACCAGACCTGCCAGGCGCACTCAACATCGACCTGATCGCCACGATCGTGACCCGCTGCCTGACCGGCGGCTACGACGTCATCCTCGAAGGCATACTCGACGCCTCCCGCTACGGCACCACACTCAGAGCGGTCATCGCCACGCACCCCGGCCCAGCCCACGTCTACTACTTCGGCCTCCCGCTCGAGGAGACCGTGCGCAGGCACGCAACGAAACCGAACGCCGGCGGCTACGGCGAACACGAGCTGGCCCAGTGGTACGTCCCCAACGACCTGCTCGGCGTCCCCGGCGAACAGACCCTCAGCCCCACCCAGACCCAGCAGCAGATCGTGACCCGCATCATCACCGAGGCCCTGCCCCCGCGCATCCGACCAGGCACCGCGCCACCGCTCCCAGCCTGACCGGCGCATGCCTCGGGGCGACCAGCGCCGCGCCACGGTGGCGACGAGGGCGCCGATCTCGTCGGCGACCCGATCCAGCGCGGCGAGGCCGCCTTCCTCAGACGCAGCCGTCCTGGAGGTAGCGGACTCCGCCGTGATCCAGGGCGGTCAGGGCCGCTTGCACGCGTCGCCATACATAGGGGCGCAGGAGCCTCGCCACCTCGTCTGGAGGGCAGAAGCGGATGGCGGCCAGCTCCGGGTCCACCGCGTGCAGGCTCCGAGCCTGATCGGCGGACAGGGTGCCGCCGTCGAAGACGAAGGCCAGCAGATCGTCCCAGGGGCCGTGGGGTGAAACCCAGTCCACGCAGAGCAGCTCGCCGACGTGCAGGTCGAGGTCCAGTTCTTCTTTCAGTTCTCGACGCACTGCCTGGCGCGGAGGTTCGTTGGCTTCGGCCATGCCGCCGGGCAGGTCCCAGTCGGGCTTGTAGGTCGGGTCGACCAGGAGCAGGCGTCCGGTCTCGTCCCGGATGACGGCGTCGGCGGAGACCCGCTTGCGCGCCTGGCGGGCGTTGCCTTCAGCCAAGTACGCGAACTCGGCGGCGTCCCGGCCTTGGTAGCTGGCCTCCCATTCCCGCTCGACGCTCATGGCGCCTCGGCGGTTCGGTGGGCGGGCAAGGTGGCGGTGACACGACCGAGGAGGTCGTCGACAGTAGTCGCGCCGCGGTGTGGTTCAAGTCGGCGGCCGAGTGCTCGAAGCTGGCTGACCACGCGGTCGGAGGCCAGGTGTGTCGCCGCGTCCAGCACCCGCGTACCGGTCTCACAGGCGGCATCGAGATCACCGCGCCTGAGCTGCACGCTGGCCAGGGTCAGGTTGGTGAAGGCTCGGCTGCGCGCCCGGTCCGGAGTGCGTAGCTCCAGTACCCGCAGTGCCTGACGTTCGGCTGCGTTCCAGTCATTCAGGTCGCGCAGGCAGATAGCAGCCTCGGCGGCGAGCGCCGCCTCGTCGAAGGGGCTGAGCCATTCGTGTTCGCCGGGTGCCGTACAGGCCAGCTCCTGCTCGGCGTCCCGCAGCGCGGTCAGGCACTCGGACGACACGCCCGCGAGCGCGTTCCCGCGGGCCTTCATCGCGTACAGCCGGCTGCGTAGCGCCCCGCACCGGGGGTCATCCCGCACCAGTGCGAGGCCCGCGTTGGCCAACCGGACGGCGTCGCGAGGACGGTCATTCTCCAAGGCTAGGTGACTCTGGCTGACGAGCGCCTGCGCACTCAGGGCCTGGTCGCCGGCCGCGGTCGCCAGGCCGAACGCCTGGACGAAGTGCTGCGCCGCGAGGTCACCCCGGTCGTCGTCGTAGGCCAGCCACCCGGCCATGTCCGTCAGCGACGCCGCCGCCGCGAAGACCGCCGACGGCGGATATGTATGGCCGACGAGTTGCGGCGTCACCTCGGTCTGGATGAACCTGACCACCACGGCATAGAGCCGGCCGCCTCCCAGCTGCCGGTCCGCGGCGCGGAAGGCCAGCGCCGCGGACCGGATCGTCTCCAGCGTTCCGCCTACCAGAGCTACCGGCATCAACGTCCCGCGTGACGAGAGCTCCTGTCTCGCGGTCACCGCCGCCGGTCGTGGTCGTGGGCGCCCGGGAAGGTCGAACCACAGCAGGTGCGGCGGTAGCCGCAGCGTTCGGGCCCAGTGCGTCAGCCGGTCAAGGTCCCGGATGGGTGGGCTGCTCTCGATCCGGCTCACCTGAGCCTGGGTCAGGCCGAGCCACCGGCCCAGCCGCTCCTGGCTGATGGGCCGGCGGTGGTGCGGGTTCACGCGGTACGCCACCGACACCAGCCCGATGTGCTGGGCGGCGAAGGCATCACGGAGTTGGTCGGTCTGCCAGAAATGCTCCGGAAGCTCGGGAGCCTCGTCCTGCTCCAGACGACCACGGTGCAGGCACCGGGCACAGCGGGAGCCAGGGTTGTCACGTGCCAGACGGCCTCCGCACGAGAAGCAGTACCGGCCGGGTGCGGCGTCCATGTCTCGCCTGACCTGCTCCCCTTCGTGACCGGGTGTGCTTGATCAGCAGTGTAAATCGACGTCGGTCACGACGAGTTTGGTTCCGGCGTCGCCATGTATAGGCGTCATACATGGCGTGACATGGTCGGCTCCCTCCGGTCCGCGCACGCTTGAGCCAGGCGCCCGGGGCCGAGCCATGAACCTCCTCGGCCTCGGGCGTCAGCCAACAGCCCAGCCTGGATGGAGGTAGCCGTGGACAGCAGGCGTACCCCGATGTCGGCGGCCCCGGAACCGGCGAAGGTGGTGTACGGCTACATAAGCCTGGAGCACGCCGACGAGGCTGAGATCGATCGGCTACACGACCAACTCGCCCGTCATGCACGCGCAGAGGGTCTGGCCCTCGCCGAGGTCTTCGTCGATCGCTGTGTTCCGCCAGGCCGCATCGTCCGGCCCGGCCTGACCGTTCTCCTCGAAACGGTCAGGCGATCGGAAGCATCCGGTGTTCTGGTCATGGACGTCGACCACCTCTCGCCACTTCCAGCCGTGCGCCGAGCCATCGAGGTCGAGGTCGAAACCCTTGGCGCGCAGGTGTTCACCGCCACGGCGCCTCCGGCTGGCCACAGTCAAGCCGACCCACGGACGCGGGCCGCCTCCCCTTCCCTAAGATCGGCATGAACTTCCCTGCCGCGGTCGCGCCGCAGCCCACTGCCCACGCCCGGGTCAAGGCCCAGCAGTTTGCCGCCACGATCACCGCTCCAGCGCTGGCCCGGCGCGAGACAGCCCAGTTGCTCAACCAGTGGGGAATTTCCGATCTCATCGACACCACCAGCCTTCTGGTCTCGGAACTCGTGACAAACGCCGTCCAGGCAACGGAAGCGATGGGCCGCTTTCCGAACGCCATCGTGACCATACGCACAAGCTGGGCCGCCACAAGCCTCATTGTCGAGGTCTGGGACCGCAACCCCAGGCCACCCATACTTCGGGCACCGGATCTCGACAGCGACGGCGGTCGAGGACTGCACATCGTGGAATCCCTCAGTCTGTCGGCCGCCTACTACCCCTCACCCACCGGCCAAGGAAAAGTCACCTGGTGCCAGATCGAAGCACCGGTAGCCGCCGAACCCGGCGAGTCCGCGGCGCCTTTGCCCCACCGCTCGCCGAGCGTCGCCCGCGCCGATCCTGACGCGTATTTCGATGATCTGGTGGTTCTGCGACGGGTCCTTGCTGGCCTGCGTGCCCTGGATACCCATCTTCCTTCGGAGTGACATCATGAGACACTAACCATCTCTCGCCTCTCGAATGAGCCTTCCACCCGGAGTCTTTCTCATGCCGCTCGCCGCAGACCGTTGGATGATCGAGCACCCCGCCTGGCTGCCCAAAGAGAAGGGCGCGCGCCGTGTGTGCCCGCTGCCTGGCGGCCTCGTCCTGGCCGAGGTGGAGCACGACACTCTCGTGGTCACCGTGCTCGACGGCGACGAGACAGAACCCGCCGCGGACGTCTTCGCTCTCCCAGAGGGCGCGGCGGAGGATGTGCCCGAGCTGGCGAAGGAACTGACCGGACTCGGCCAGGTGGGGCGCCTGCGCAATCCCTCCCTGTGGGAGGCGCTCGGGACCGCCATCCTGCGTCAGGTCATCCGGGCGGGCCAGTCCAAGAAGCTCTACCGCGCGCTGTGCGCGACCCACGGCCAGCAGGTGACGCTGCCGGACGGCAATTCCTACGCTCTGTTCCCCACGGCCGAGGCAATCCTTGAGCTGGACGACGAACAGTTCTCCGAACTGGGATTGGCCTTCAAACGCCCTGCGTTGCGGTCCGCCGCCACGGCGTACGTCACCCATGGCGAGAGCTGGACGCGCCTTTCCCGGCCAGCCCTCGTCGACGAACTACAAAGCGTTCGTCGCGTCGGACCGTGGACCGCCGGAGCCGCGGTCGCGGACTACACGAATCACTGGGACCTGTACCCCTACGCCGACCTGGCCGTGCGCACCTGGGCGGGACGAGCCGCCCCGTCGCATGTCTGGTTCCACAACGAGCGCGCGTTCGGCACCCAGTGGCGACACCTGGCCGGCGAGCACCTTTCCGTTCTCACTCTCCTCACCCTTGCCTGGGGATCGCAGCATGGAGACATCGGATGACGGCGCCGTCCTGGGCGCCGACCTGAGCCGTCCACTCGACGCCATATTCATCAACGCCCCACTGCGCGACTACAGCCGCCGGCCCCGGGTGAACGACTTCACCCTGCCAGTCCTGGGAATGGCCTACATCGCCACCTACGCGGCCACTCAAGGCTTCAACGTCGGAGTTCTTGATGCCGAAGCACTGGGCCTCGGCATCGGGGAAACCCACCAGCTCGTCAACCACCTCGGGCCACGCTGGGCCGGCTTCAACCTGCTCGCCCCGACCTACGAGATAAGCGCGCAGATCGCCGCCGGCCTCGACCCGGACATCATGGTCATGGTCGGTGGCCACCAGGCCAAGGCCATGCCCGACACCGTCATCACCGACCCCCGCTTCGCGGCGCTGGAAGCCCTGGTGCTCGGCGAAGGGGAAACCCGGGTAGCGGAACTGCTCCGGGACAGGAAGTCTCGCGCCGACCTACCCGGCGTGATGTGGCTCGATCCCATCCTGCGCAAGCCCGTCACCGGCGGCAGGCCCGGAGCCGGCCACCACCTCGCCCCAGACGTAGACCACCTGCCCTTCGTCGACCGTCGCTTCCTGGTCAACGACCCGTACACGGCCCCGGACGGCAGGACG
Source organism: Frankia nepalensis (assembly GCF_016786325.1). Lineage (GTDB taxonomy): Bacteria > Actinomycetota > Actinomycetes > Frankiales > Frankiaceae > Pseudofrankia > Pseudofrankia nepalensis. Next base: position 24,857 of record NZ_JADWYU010000175.1, read on the forward strand.
GAGGCCAACATGGTCGGCGCCCGCGGCTGCCCCTACGACTGCTCCTTCTGTGGCGCCGCCGTCAGCGCCAACCCGGACATCACCATCCGCACCCGCACCCCCGCCGGCATCATCGCCGAGATGGAGGCGCTGCACGCCGCCCACGACGTGACTGCCTTCCGCTTCGTCGACGACCTCTTCCTCGGCTACGAACGGTTCATCCGCCGGTGCATGGATGCCTTCACCGCCGCCGACCTCGGCGACCGCTTCGTCTGGGACGCCACCGGCCGGATCAACATCCTGCACCGGGCCGACGACGCCCTCCTTGATCTGCTTGCCGCCAACGGCCTGCGGGAAGTCGCCCTCGGCGTCGAGTCCGGCAGCGAACGGCTCCTCACCTACATGGGCAAGCGGATCAACCCCGCCATGACCCGCTCCGTGGTAGACCGCCTCACCAAGCGCGGGATCAGCGTCAAGGGCTACTTCATCCTCGGCTTCCCCACCGAGACCCGCGAGGAGCTGGCCGCCACCGTCCACCACATCCGGGAGCTATGGGAGGCGGCGGACCGTCATCCGGGAGACTTCCGGGCCTCCGTCTTCGAGTTCCGCCCCTACCCCGGCACTCCAGAATGGGACCGCCTCGTCGCCACCGGCCGCTACCAGCCCACGCAGCTGCTCGCCTACACCGCCGTAGACCTCACCGCAGGCGGCCTCGACGACGCCATGCGCGGCCGGGACGAGTTCAACTTCTCGGTCAACCTCCAGTTCGGCGAGGCCACCGTGGACGAGGTACGCGCCGCCCTGGTGACGCTGTCCCGCGAGCAGCACGCCCGTTCCAGCAGCCGCCGATGAACACCGGCTTCTTCCTCGCCATCGACGGGCCCAGCGGCGTCGGCAAGAGCACCGTCACAGCAGCCCTGGCCCGACAACTCGCCGGCCAAGGCCTGCCCGTGCTCGCTACCAGGGAACCGACCGCGAGCCCGCTCGGAGATCTCGCCCGATTCAGCACGAACCACTACCAGGGGATCACCCTGGCCTGCCTGGTCGCGGCCGACCGCTACCAGCACCTCGAGACCGAGATCCGCCCAGCACTGGCCACCGGCGCCATCGTCGTGTGTGACCGCTACGTGGCCTCATCCCTGGTGCTCCAAGGCCTCGACGGCGTACCGGCCGACTTCCTATGGACGCTGGTAGCCGCGGCCGACCGACCCGACCTGACCGTGATCCTCACGGGCGACCCCGCCCGCTCCCGCGAACGGGCCGCCCGGCGCGGCCTCTACAGCCGGTTCCACCACGGCGGCCCCGAAGCCGGCACAGCCGAGACCGAGGCATACCGGACCGTCGCCGCCGAACTTGAAGCCGCCGGCTACGCCATCCTGGTGCAGGACATCGGGACTCAGACAGCCGAGGAGGTGACCGCCGCGCTGGCCGCGTCCGTGCTCGCCCGACTGGACGGCACCCGCACCGCGCCCTCCTGAGCTGCCCGGACGAGCGAGTCATACGTCTCCGCGGTACGCACAGCCTCGATTCCCAGTGAGGTTACAAACGCCGCCAGTTCATCCTGAACAGCGGCGGCCGGCTCGCCGTCCGGCACCATCCGCTCCAGCTCCAAGAAAGTCCCGACACCTTCAACCTCATCCAGGCACAGCGCCACGTCGCCATGCCGCCCGGTCCGCCGAGACTTCGCGACACGCACCGTAGCCCAGTAACCCATGCGCAGGATAGCCTCGTGCATCTGCCGACGATCGAGGACCTCGGTCTCGTATTCCAGACAGTCCTGGGCGTTCACGCCAGGCTGCTTGAGCGCGAACCAGTGACGACCATCCACCGTACGCAGCCGCAAGAAAGACACGCCAAGCTTGCTGCCACCAAAGGACCAGCCCACTGGGGCAAAAGCCTGATCATCCTGGTACACAGCCTCCCCGAAATGAACACCCCACGCCCGTAGAGCGGCGATGACCGCGTCCACGTCCGCCACCGAGTATTTAACCTCAACCTCGCGCACAACGCCTCCCAATGGAACCATGCAGCAATGGACATCATGGTAGTGCGAAGGCCGCCAGCTCAAGCAACGGGGTGACACAACCCGGCAAGCGACATACACCCTCCGCGTTCATTGTCGACGCATTCACGCGACCACGAAGCGACTCACACCGTGATACAGGTGTGGGACGTCTTCGCCGCTGGCGTGCCGGATCGCGAGTTCGACCGCGAGCCTCCTCGCTCGTTCGCGTCGAGCCGGGCGGTCGTCACTGTGGAAGGTGGCTGCGCCGTTGCGCACCGGCAGGCCAGACGATCTCTACCTTCAGGTCCCTGGACCTGGCGGACTCGACGACGGCGGCGGTGCCTCCCTGGTCAGCGGGGGCGCGGCCGTCCCAGACGGCGATGAGCAGGTCGATGGAGCCGAGGAGCGCTTCGTTCGCGGCTTCGTAGGCCGCGCGGTCAGACTCGTCGGGCGGCATGACCCGCACATGGACGGCGCGGCTGACGAGGCTGTCGAACAGATCGGCGTGATCTGGTTTGACCTTGCGCTGCCGGTAGTCGGCGGCAGGCAAGATCACCTCCAGGTCCCCGCCGAGATCGAGCACCACCTCAGCGAAGATGCTGTCGGCACCGGCCGCGATGCAGCTGATCCCCGTGAGGCCGTCCGCGGTGTGCGGGGCGAGGGCTTCGGCGAGGCCGCGAGGACAAGTCGTCGGATGGTGTCGGCCCGCTGCGAGCGAGGTTCGGTCGGGGGCGCGCCGTAGAAGGTGTCGAGCTCGTTCATGAGATCGGCGATGGCTTCGGCGTCGGCCGCGGTCGCTCGCTCCACGATGATCGTCACTGCTGGAAGTCTAGGGCGTGTCATGCCGGCGTCGGGGCGAGCAGCTCGTGCAGGTCCCGGACGGCAGGATGGGCCAGGTCGGCGGCACGCTCTGGCCGGCTCAGCTGTCGCGAGCCAAGGCGTCGAGCACGGGACGCCACATGAACGTTGCCGTGCCCTCGGGTGGTTGGATCACGTTGGTGGGTAAAACTGTGAATCCGAAAGCTGCCAGCTCCCCGAGGGCCCGCGCGAATGCGGGATGCGCGGCAAGCGTCGCCTTTACATAGGGGGCGACCACCACCGGGACGCGAAGGCCGACGGCCTCGTTGACAACGCCCAGCGCAGCACTGTCATTGATCCCTGCCGCGCACTTGTTGATCGTGTTGAAGGTAGCTGGTACCATCGCGACGGCGTCGGCCGGCGGCAGTTTCGGCTCGTCAGGGCGCCGCGCTCGCGCGCGAACGGGTTGACCGGTTGCCTCGGCGAGTACAGCGACGTCCAGCCACTCGGCCGCGGACGGGGTCGGGATGACGCATACCGACCAGCCATCCGACTGGGCAAGGCGGACAAGCTCCTCGATCCGCTTGGCGGGCGGCGCCGCGCAGGCCACGACATGCAGGACAGGCGCCTGTGCTCGGCTTGCCATCAGGCGGCGATGCCGGCCTGTTTGGCGGCGGCGCGCAGCACGGAGACCGTCGAGCCTTGCGCCCGCCCGAGCAGCGTCGAGCACACCGTTCTGGCCGCGGTGTCGTATCGAAGCATTTGTGGGGCGCGATGTGCGACGTCGAGGATGTGCACGGTCGCGGTGGCGTCCTCGCCAAGGCTGGCGTGCGCGCGGGCCAGGTCGATCTGGACGCGGACGCGTCTGCCGATCAGCGGCGCCGGCAGCAGCCGGGTGTCAATGCGTTCGGCGACGTGGATTGCCTGCATCGGGTCGTCGAGGGTCACCGCGGCGAGGGTGTGGATGGCGACGTTGGTCGGGCCGAAAGCCGTCCAGAGCCGGTTATCGTCACGGCCGAGAGCGTGTGCCTGGTCGGCCGCGGCGGCGAACTGTTGCCGGGCCTGCGCCAGCCCACCGCAGCGGGTGGAAATCATCGCGCCGAGAAGGTGGAGGCTTCCGCGCGCGGAGATCAGGTCGGGTTCGTCCTGTACCCCGTCACGGCGCAGGGCGTCGAGCGCCGTCGTGATGACCTGATCGGCGTCGGCGAGCCGGCCGGTGTCGTGGAAGACGCAGGCGATCTGACGCCGGAGGGTGGCAACGAGAACAGGGGCGTCCGCGGCGAGCGCGGCCTGCTGGCCGCGGTCCGCAGCAATCCAGGCGAGGTCGTGGTCGCCGGTCCTGGTCGCGAGTTTCGCGGCGGCGAGGTAGAGAACCGCCTGGGTTCGGTACAGCGCGCGCCGGCCGCGTTCGAGGTCCGAGACATGGGACTTACCGCAGTGCGCCTGGCGCGCGAGCTCCCGGATCGACATCGATCCCCGCAGCCGACGCAGCGCCTGCCCGAAGGTCTCCACCACGCCATCATCATCCCAACGTCACTCGACGGACAGCCGTAAACCGCAGGCCCGGCGCCAAATGCTGGGCACTACGACGAACGCCGCATGCCGGCTGGAACCCCACGGTCCTTGTCTCACGAAATGTCGGGTCGGAGCATTCGGGTGCGGCGCGCGTTGGCCATGGCGGGTGTCTGGACATAGGAATTGCCGACTGGGAGCTGTTCGAGATCTTCCGACAGCTCTTTACCGGCGCGTGTACGCAGAAAGCCAGCGGCTTTGCGGGACTGCGGATAGTTGGTTCGGAATACTATTTTGGTGCCCGCGTTGGCGAGGACGTCGGGATGGAAGTCGTCGACGCCCTGGCTGGCAACGATGACGGCAACGCCGAACTTGCGACCCTCTTTCATCAGCTTCGGCAGTGTGGCGTCCTTGGCAAGTCGGTGCGCCTCGTCTAGGACAATGGCTAGGCGCAGCTCTGCGGTCTGACCCCATGAGAACATGTCTCGATAGACCTTGCGGAGCAGGAAGGCGCCGGCTGCGACCTGGGCCTGCTCGACCTCGGCAAAGCCATGCAGGTCGACAACAAGGCCGTCACGGATGAGTTCCTGGACGGAGACTCCAGTGTGATCCGTGAACAGACCGTACTCAAGGAGCGGGCGACAGCGGGCAAGCACGTTCTGCACGCCGCGCTCCTTCTCCAGTGTGACGATATGATCGCGGACCTCATCGATGGCCGGGATCCCAGACGGGGCGGGGCCGCCATGGCCATGGTTCTCGTAGGCTCGCACCAGCGCCTCGTAGAAGACGTCACGCTGAATGTCGCCAAGGCCGCATACGTAGCCAAAGATTTCGGCTATCGAGGTGGCGTTGATCCGGTAGGCGAACCTGCCACCGCCGTCGGTGAGTTCGAAGGGCGAGAACGGCAACCCGTCGGCGGCGTCATAGACCCGCAGCGATGGCGGCCTGCGGGCGTCTACGCCGAACTGGCCGTGGAAGTCGATGACCAGCGCTGGCAGGCCCTCGGTGGCTGCGCCCTGCAGCAGCCGGATGGTCGTCTCGGACTTGCCCTGGCCGGGGATGCCGAGGATGAACAGGTGCGGACTGCCGCTAGTGCTGGCCTCCCAGACCACGTCCTCCTCGGGCGGCAGAGTGCGGCCGAGAAGAACCCGTACGGTCTCCGGCAGACCTGGTGGTGTCTCCGGCGTCGCGGCATGCATGGACGCCACGGGCTCGACCGGCATCGACGTCAGCGCGGTTCCGGGAGGAGTTGGCGCTGCCGTTGGCACCGGGGTACCACCTAGGACCGGGACGGTGGCGGGCGCCAGCGGCTGGGCAGGTGGCGTTGTGGAAGGGGGCACGACAGTACGCGGCTGTGGCGTGCTGGCACCTGGGGGCAGTGGCACGGCGGCGTCAACCGCATCGCTGGTGGCAGCTAGGTCGGCGGCGCCGAGCGCGCTGGCGGTCAGTGTGCGGATCCGGATGCCGTCGACGTCGAAGTCGGCGGCGCCGTCGGCCTGGAGTACGACGATGTAGCCGCTGCCCCGGGACTCGACGGCGAGCCCTGTGTGGTCGAGCCGCTCGATGGCCTCGGTCGCGCGGCTAAGCTCCAGGTCGCTGTTGATCAAACCTCGCCGGTTGGCCCGACGCAGGTAGAAGCGCAGTAGCGACGCGAGTCGAGCGCGCTGCAACGGCCGGTCGATCCTTGCAGGTTCGGTGAAAAACAGCGTTTCGACGAGCTCGGTAGTGCGCCGCACCTGGCTGGCGATGTCACGGGCCAGATCCTCGCTGCCGAGCATTCCGCGTGACTTGACCTCGACCGCCTCGATACTGACCCTCCGCCCCGACGGAAAGCGGACCAGCAGCAAGTCGCAACGCCGCGCCCGCTGCTGGCTGGCCTGCGACTGGCGCTGCGCGCGGACACCGAACAGCTCGGGGTGGGCGTCGACGGGGATGACGATGGTGTTGTCGAGCTCGCGGCGCCGGCGCAGATGCGCGACGACGGCGGCGAGTGCCACGGCCTCCTTCGCCTGGTTGTTGTCCTTGGTCGCGGCGAGGACCAGGCGGCCGGAGACGAGGAGCAGCTCGTCGATCACCGACGAGACCGACTCGTCGGGCCGAGTGAACCCGAGCTCGATCATCGCCTTGTGGAACATCTTCTCCACGTCGGCGCGGTGCGCGGTGGTGATCGCCATCTGGTGGCCGAGGCCATCCAGGAACTCCGGGGCGTAGTCGAGGACGTAGCGCCGGCCGGCGCCGGTGCGCGCTGCCGGGTCGTCGAAAGCCTCCAGGCCGAGGAACCGGTCGAGGACGACGACCCAGTCCGCGCGCTCGTGGGCGATGTCGAGGACGCGGGCGGTCGTCCCGGTGACCTCCATGCGAACCCGGGCAAGTGGCGGCTCACCGGTTCCTACCGGCCGCTCGACCGCGTCGGGGACAGGCAACGACGACAGTGCCTCTTTGGGGAGCACGACCGTCGCCTCCAGGTCGACCGGGCCGCCTGGCTCGACCGGGCCGCTGGCTGCCGACGAGCTAGTCAGGCCGGAGGTGCCAGCGACGACCAGGGCGCTGACGGCCTCCGCGAACCGGCGGTGTACCTCGGTGACCTCGGCGCCCTTGGTGGCGGGGAAGTCGACGCCCGTGACCCAGCCGCCGGCGTCGCGTTCGGTGACCGGCCGGGTGATAAGTCCGTGAAAGGAGACGCTGCCGGCCGTCGCCGGCGGGCCGACGACCAGCTCGGGGCGGCTGACGTCCGTGAGCACCGCGAGGTGGGCGTCCTGCGCGGTGTCGATCGCGGCCAGCTGAGCGGCGGACAGTTCCAGCTCCGGGTCGAGGAAACCGCGGCCGCGGCGGGTACGCGACCGACTCTCCAGCAGCTCGCGCTGCAGCTCGCGCAGACCGGGCAGCGGGTTCGTCTCGGAGGCGCCCTCGCCGAACGCCTGGATGTGCAGATGTGGTGGCAGCGTGCTCTCGGTATCGCCGGCCGCCTCTTCCTCGTGGTCGGTGGTGACGATCCGCAAGGCTTCGGCGAGGAACGCGCCATTACCGGGATTCGTCGCGAGCATGCGCAGCCGGGTTGGCTGTTGGTGGGTCTCGCGATAGAGCCCGATGCGGTCGGCGAGCCGGGCGGCGGGCACCTCGCCCACGCTGGCATCCGTGGCCGGCAGGCCGAGCGCGGCGATGATCTCGCTCGTCGCGGTCGCCGGATCGGGCTCGTGGACCGGAAGGTACAGGCCGTGCAGCAACCGCAGATTCTGGGCGAACACGTAGGGCACGCCATCGTCGTCCGGAATAAGGAAGGGAAGCTGGGCCGGGCTGAGCCGGGCGAGCAGCTCGAGGTCGAGCTGGGCGGCGCGCTCCTTTGCCGGCATGGCGCGCAGCTCGCGGCGCCATCCCTCCAAGGTGGCCCAGTACGCGGTGTACCAGGCGACTCGCAGCGGATGGGTCGGCAGCACGACGAGGGCATCGACTGGGTCGCGCCGGCCGAGGTCGACGCGGAGCCGAAGCGTGTCGAGCGAGGTGAACGCGCGCAGGTCGTCGACGCTGGCGGCGTCGCGTCCTCGCAGGACCCGGCTGTAGGTGGACGTGTACCTGCTCGCGGCCCCGGCAAGGGCCTCGTCGAAGTCCGCCACCTCGACGAGGCCGCGGCCGGTCTGGGCACGGACCGCCTCGAAGAAGTCCCGGCGCGCCGTGCCGAAGGCCCGGCCGGCGACGCTCACCCACTCGGGGTCCGTCGAGATGGCGCGGTCCGCCGTGAGGAGCTGGCCCGCCGCGACGGTCGCCGTGTACCGGCCGCCGGTCTCGGGTGACGCGAGGGCTCTCGCCCCTATCCGTCAAGATTACTTGAGACAAGCTATGCCTAGTATCTTGTGACCAGGGCGGGTTGGGAGAGGAAGATCGTGGTGGTGGCGGTGACGACTGGGCGTGGCCTGGTCGATGATGTCCGGGTGGACGAGCGTGAGAACGGTGGCGGGCGGCCGGATCCCGAGGTGGAGCCGAAGGCGCGGCGGCGGGCGTTCTCTCCGGGGTACAAGCTGCGGATTCTCGCGGAGTACGAGGCGGCGACGGGCCCGGGTGCGAAGGGTGCGATCCTGCGCCG
>NZ_JADWYU010000176.1 GCF_016786325.1 Frankia nepalensis
CCCCCCCGGCGCCCGCCCGCCGCCCCCTCGCGGACCCGCCTGGGACCCTGTCGCCGAGCCGGCGGGGCCCCCGGCCGCGCCGCGGCCGTCCCACTCGACGGCGCCGGCGAGCCGGCGGGCGTTCTCCCGGACGGCGGCGGCGCGGTCCGGCCGCGGCTCGACGGCGATGGCGCGGCAGCGCCGATCGGCCCGCAGCCACTCGGCGGTGACGCCGCCGCTGCCGGCGCCGACGTCCCAGAGCAGCTCGCCGGGCGCCGGCGCGAGGGCGGCCAGCGTGACCGCGCGGACCTCCTGCTTCGTGAGGACGCCATCGGTCACGAACGCGTCGTCCGGCAGGCCCGGCACGCGGCTTGCCAGGGCCAGGACCTCGGCCGAGGCGGTCGGCGCGCAGCGCGTGGCGACGATGGCCAACCTGCCGTGACGCGGCACGGCGGCCACCGCGCCGGCCGCCGGCACCCCCGCGGGCGCGTCGCCATCCGTGCCATCGAGGCCGTCCCTGCCATCGAGGCCGTCCGGGTCGCCAGGGCTGTCCGGGTCGCCGAGGCTGTCCGGGTCGCCAGGGCTGTCCGGGCCGCCGAGGCCGTCCGGGTCGCCGAGGCCGTCCGGGTCGCCAGGGCTGTCCGGGCCGCCGAGGCTGTCCAGGTCGCCGAGGCCGTCGGGGCGGCGCGATCCGCGCCGGCCCGGCCTGGCCCGGACGGCATGGGTGGTGATCCGCTCGCGCGGCCCGCCCAGCCGCTCCAACACTGTCAGCTCGGCGTCGAGACCGTGTTCGGCCACGAGCGACGCCACCCGCGCCGCGCCGTCCTCGTCGCCGGTCAGGACCAGCACCCGGGCGCCGGGGCGCAGCTCGGAGCCCAGCGCCGCCAGGGGCCGGCCGACCGCGCTGACGACGGCCACCTCCTCGACCGGCCAGCCGAGCCGCGCGCACGCCAGCGAGATCGACGAGGGCGCCGGCAGCACCCGTACCTGGCCGGCGCCGAGCGCCCGCACCAGCGTCCCGCCGACGCCGTAGTGCATCGGGTCGCCGCTGGCGAGCACCGCGACCCGCCGCCCCGCGTGGGTGGTGGGCAGGGCCGCGACCGCGGCGGCCAGGTCACGCGGCCAGGCCTCGCCCGCGCGCACCCGCCCGGCGACGAGCTCGAGCTGGCGCGGGCCGCCGAGCACGACGTCCGCGGCCGCGAGCGCCTCCCTGGCCGCGGCGCCAAGCCCGTCCCAGCCGTCCTCGCCGATCCCGACCACGGTCACGCCGAAGCCGGTGACCGGGGCGGACTCGGTGGTGGGCCGGGTTCCGGCGGGTGGGGGGCTGGCTGGCACAGGGGGGATTGTGCATGCCCCCGCCGGCCGCCGTCGCGTTGATGGCGACAAGCGGTCCAGTGGGGTGTTCGTCGTCACTATCCTTGGGCAGTCCTCCCGTGGCACCATGCGTGCCAGGCGACGTGAGGGGAACTCCGGTGCGGTGCGTGGCGCCAAGCCCGGGGCGGTCCCGCCACTGTGAGCCGCGGCCGGTCCGGCGCGGTGAGCCAGAACACCTCGGCCGCCCGCCCGTCGCAGGAGCTCCGGGCCCGTACGAGCGGCAGGCGCGGACACCTGCCGGTGCGAGGTGGTGGCCCACGTGCGCCAGTTTCCCTTCAGCGCGATCGTCGGCATGGACGATCTGCGGCTCGCCCTCATCCTGAACGCGATCTCCCCGGAGATCGGGGGCGTGCTCGTCCGGGGTGAGAAGGGCACGGCGAAGTCGACCGCCGTGCGCGCGCTCGCGGCGGTGCTGCCGCCGGTGACCGTGGTGGCCGGCTGCCGGTTCTCCTGCGACCCCGCGCGCCTGGCGCCCGACTGCCCGGACGGCCCGCACCCGTCCGCGCGCGCCGAGGACCGGCCGACCAGGCTGCGCGAGCTGCCGGTGGGCACCACCGAGGACCGGCTGGTGGGCTCCCTCGACATCGAGCGGGCGCTGACCGCGGGCGTCGTCTCGTTCGAGCCGGGGCTGCTCGCCGCCGCGCACCGCGGCGTGCTGTACGTCGACGAGGTCAACCTGCTGCACGACCATCTCGTCGACCTGCTGCTCGACGCGGCCGCGCTCGGGGTCGCGCACGTCGAGCGCGACGGGGTCTCGGTCCGCCACGAGGCCCGGTTCGTGCTCGTCGGCACGATGAACCCGGAGGAGGGCGAGCTGCGGCCGCAGCTGCTCGACCGGTTCGGCCTGACCGTGCAGGTCGCGGCCCCGCGCGAGCCGGCGGCGCGGGCCGAGGTGGTCCGCCGCCGCCTGGCGTTCGACGCGGGCCCCGAGGCGTTCGCGGCCGGCTACACCGCCCTCGAGCGCGAGCTGTCGGCGCGGATCGCGGCCGCCCGCGCGGCGCTGCCGGCCGTCCGGCTGCCCGACCGGGAGCTGACCCGGATCGCGGCCGTCTGCGCCGCGTTCGAGGTCGACGGGCTGCGCGCCGACCTGGTCACCGCGCGGGCCGCGCTCGCGCACGCCGCCTGGGAGGGCCGCGCCGAGGTCACCGAGGCCGACGTCCGGGCCGCCGCCGCGCTCGCGCTGCCGCACCGGCGCCGCCGCAACCCGTTCGACGCTCCCGGCCTGGATCCGGACCAGCTCGACGCCGCGTTGGAAGCGGCTCGCCAGGACCTCGACGGCGCGGGCACCGACGGCGACCCGAACCCAGGCGGTGACCCGAACCCCGACGGCGATCCGAATCCCGACGGCGACGAGGGCTCCGGCCGGGCGGACGCGGGCGCGCCCGCCCGGCCCGACGGCCAGGTCCGCGCGCCGGACGGCCAGGCCGGCGCGGATGACGACCCCGATCCCGATCCCGACCCGGGCCCAGGCCCGGGCGGGGGCGGCCCGGGCGACGGCGCCCCGGCGGCCGGTGAGGCGCGGGCGGGCGCCGGCACCGCCGGGCGGCCCGCCGGTGACGACGCGGCCGCGGCGCGGCCGGCGGGCGCCGAGGCGCCGGTGAGCGTCGTCGCGCCGTCGGCCATGTTCCGCGCCCGCCGCCTCGAGGTGCCCGGTGTCGGCCGGGGTGTCCCCGGGCGGCGGTCGCGCGCGGTCACCGGCGCGGGCGCGGTGGTGGGCGCGCAGGTCCCGGACGGCCGGCTGCGCGACCCGCACGTCGTCGCGACGCTGCTGGCGGCGGCGCCGCACCAGGCCGCGCGCGGCAGGAGCGGGCCTGGCCTGAGGCTGCGGCCCGCCGACCTGCGCCAGGCCAGGCGGGAGGGCCGGGAGGGCAACCTCGTGCTGTTCGCCGTCGACGCGTCCGGTTCGATGGCGGCCCGGGCACGGATGGCCGCGGTCAAGGCGGCCGTCCTGTCGTTGCTGCTCGACGCCTACCAGCGCCGCGACAAGATCGGCCTGGTGACGTTCCGGGGTGAGGCCGCGCGCCTCGCGCTGCCGCCGACGTCGTCGGTGGACGTCGCGGCGGCCCGTCTGGCGGATCTGCCGGCCGGCGGGCGCACGCCGCTGGCCGACGGTCTCCTGCTCGCGCACCGCACGCTCCTGCGCGAGCGGCTGCGCGACCCGAGCCGCCGGCCGCTGCTCGTCGTGCTGACCGACGGCCGGCACACCGCCGGGCCCGAGCCCGGCCCGGCGGCCGAGCTGCTCGCCCGCGCCGGGGTCGCCGCGGTCGTCGTCGACTGCGAGACCGGCAGGGTCCGACTGGGGCTCGCCGGGGTGCTCGCCGCCTGGCTCGGGGCGCCGCTGCTGACGCTCGCCGAGCTGGCCGCGCCCGGCGGCGGGCACGCCGCCCCCAGCGGCAGGCGAGGCGCCCGCGCCGGCGCGGGCCTGGACGGCGCCGCGGCGGGCGCGGGTCTCGCCGCCACCGTCCGCGCGCTGCGGGACGCCGCCTGATGGCCCCCCAGGGAAAGGTCACCACCGTCCCCGACGACGGGCTCACCACGCGGGCGCGCCGCAACCGGCCGCTGGTGCTCGTCCACACCGGCGACATGAAGGGCAAGTCGACGGCCGCCTTCGGGCTGGCGCTGCGCGCCTGGAACCAGGGCTGGCCGGTCGGCGTGTTCCAGTTCGTCAAGAGCGCCAAGTGGAAGGTCGGCGAGGAGAACGCGCTGCGGGCGCTCGGCCGGCTGCACGCCCAGACCGGTGAGGGCGCGCCGGTGGACTGGTTCAAGATGGGCTCGGGCTGGTCGTGGACCCAGCGCGGCCCGGACGACGACCACGCCGCGGCCGCGGCCGAGGGCTGGGAACGGATCAAGGCCGACCTCGCCGCCGAGACCTATCGCCTCCTGGTGCTCGACGAGTTCACCTACGTGATCGAGTGGGGCTGGGTGGACGTCGAGGACGTCGTCGCGACGCTCGCCGCGCGGCCCGGGTTCCAGCATGTCGTGATCACGGGCCGGCGGGCGCACCCGCGCCTCGTCGAGGCGGCGGACCTGGTGGTCGAGATGACCAAGGTCAAGCACCCCATGGACGCCGGGCAGAAGGGCCAGCGGGGGATCGAGTGGTGACCGGGGCCGCCGCGCCGCGCCCGAACGGAACGAACCAGTGATAGAGCGTGCCGCTGGGACTGTGCCCCGCAGCACGGAGGCGCGCCTCCGCGGAGGCCCGTCCACGAGCGAAGCGACGTGGTCGGGCCGCAGCGGAGGTCGTCGGAGCGAACCGGGAACACAGCCGTGAGGATCCCCCGGGTCGTCGTCGCCGCGCCGGCCAGCGGAGCGGGCAAGACGTCCGTCGCCACCGGCCTGCTCGCCGCGCTGCGGGCACGCGGACTGGCCGTCTCGCCGCACAAGGTCGGCCCGGACTACATCGACCCGGGCTACCACGCGCTGGCCGCCGGCCGCCCGGGGCGCAACCTCGACCCGTGGCTGGTCGGCGAGCGGCGGGTCGCGCCGCTGTTCCTGCATGGCGCGCTGACGCCCAGGCGGGCCGACGTCGCCGTGATCGAGGGCGTCATGGGCCTGTTCGACGGGCACGCGACCCGGGCCGGGTTCGGCTCGACGGCGCACGTCGCCACGCTGCTGGCGGCGCCCGTGGTCCTGGTCGTCGACGCGCGCTCGGTCGGCCGGTCGGTCGCGGCGACCGTCCACGGCTTCCGCTCGTTCGACCCAGCGGTCCGGATCGGCGGCGTCGTGTTCAACCACGTCGGCACCGAGCGGCACGCCGAGATCCTGCGCGCCGCGATGGCCGAGATCGGCGTGCCGGTGCTCGGCCTCCTCGGTCGGCGTGACAGCCTCGCCACCCCGTCACGCCACCTCGGCCTGGTCCCGGCCGCCGAGCGCGCGGCGCCCGCCCGCGCGGCGGTCGCCGAGCTCGGCGCCGCCGTCGCCGCCGCGCTCGACCTCGACGCGCTGCTCGCGCTCGCCGCGACGGCTCCCGACCTGCCGGCCGAGCCCTGGGACCCCCGGGCCGCCGCCGCGGAGATCCCCGGCACCGCCGCCGGGGCGGCGATGCCGAGGCCGGCCGAGCCCCGGCCCGGTGCCCGGCGCCCGGTGGTCGCCGTGGCGGGCGGCCCGGCGTTCACGTTCGGCTACGCGGAGACGCCCGAGCTGCTCGCCGCCGCCGGCGCCGAGGTCGCGCGCTTCGACCCGACGGCCGACGAGGCACTGCCCGACGGGACGTCCGCGCTGGTCATCGGCGGCGGGTTCCCGCAGCTGCACGCGGGCGCGCTCGCCGCGAACGCCGCCCTGCGAGCCCGGGTCCGCGCCTTCGCCGCGACCGGCGCGCCGGTCGCCGCCGAGTGCGCCGGGCTCCTGTACCTGAGCCGGGCGCTGGACGACGCGCCGATGTGTGGCGTGCTGGGCGAGGTGACCGCGGCGATGACGCCGCGCCTCACGCTGGGCTACCGGGAGGCGGTGGCGGCCACCGACTCGGTGCTCGCGGCGCGCGGCACCCGCGCGCGGGGGCACGAGTTCCACCGCACGGCCACCAGCCCGCCGGCCGGCGGCGGGCCCGCGGGCGGCGCGCCGCTGGGCACGGTGTCGGGGGGCACGGCGCTGGGGGACATGACGCCGGGGGACACGGTGCCACCGGGTACGTCGCCAGGGGGCACGACGTGGCCGGGCACGGTGTCGGGGGGTACGGCGCCGGCGTGGACCTGGCGCGGCCCGGCCGGCGACGAGGTCGCGGAGGGCTTCGTCCGCGGCGGCATCCATGCTTCCTACCTGCACACCCACTGGGCGGGGCTGCCGGGGGCCGCCGCCCGGTTCGTCGCCGCGGCGGGCGCGGCCCAGGAGAACGGGGCCCTCCGTGCGGCCGGCTGAGCGCCGGGCCGCCCGGCTGGCCGGCCGCGCCGCGCCCGCGGGGCCGGCCGCGTTCGGGCCGGTCGCCGTCGCCGCGGCGGTCGTCGCTGGCGCCGTCGCGGACGCGGTCCTCGCCGACCCGGCCCGGTTCCACCCGGTCGCCGGCTACGGCCGCGCGGCGCGCGCGACCGAACGCCTGCTCTACGCGGACTCCCGTCCGGCCGGCGTCGCGTTCGTCGCCGCCGCCGTCGGTGGGCCGGTGCTCGCCGCCGTCGCGCTGGACCGCCGGCTGCCCCGGGCCGCCCGGCCGGTCGCGCTCGCCGTGACGCTGTGGGCGGCGCTCGGTGGCACGTCGCTGCGCGCCGAGGCCGTGGCGATGAGCCGGCTGCTGACGGCCGGCGACCTGCCCGCCGCCCGTGGCCGGCTCGGGAACCTGTGCGGGCGCGACCCGAGCGGGCTCGACGAGCCGGAGCTCGCCCGGGCGGCCATCGAGTCGGTCGCGGAGAACACCGCGGACGCGGTGCTCGGCCCGCTGCTGTGGGGGGCCGCGCTCGGCCTGCCCGGTGTCGTCGGCTACCGCGCCGTCAACACCCTCGACGCGATGGTCGGCCACCGCTCGGCGCGCTACCTGCGGTTCGGCTGGGCCGCCGCCCGCCTCGACGACGCCGCGAACCTGGCGCCCGCCCGGCTGTGTGCCGTGCTCACGGCGCTGGCGGCCCCGGTCGTCGGCGGGTCGCCCGGCCGGGCCTGGCGGGTCTGGCGGCGCGACGGCCACGACCACCCGAGCCCGAACGCCGGCCAGTGCGAGGCGGCGTTCGCCGGCGCCCTGGGGATCACCCTCGGCGGCACCAACGTCTACGCGGGTGAGCTGGAGACCCGTGGCCGCCTCGGCGACGGGCCGCCGCCGCGCGGCGCCGACGTCGCCCGTTCGGGTGACCTGTCGGCGGCGGTGACGGCAGCCGGCGTGGCGGTGAGCGCCCTGGCCGGCGCGGCGCTGGCCGGCCGGCGCCACCGGAGCGGGCGCCGCCGCCATGGCCGCCACCGGAGCGGAGCGTGACCGGGGCGCGGATGACCGGGGTGCGCGGGGCGCTGCTCGTCGCCGGGACCGCGTCGGACGCGGGCAAGTCGGTGTTGACCGCCGGGATCTGCCGGTGGCTCGCCCGCCAGGGAGTGCGGGTGGCGCCGTTCAAGGCGCAGAACATGTCGCTGAACTCGTGGGTGACCGCCGACGGCGCGGAGATCGGCCGCGCCCAGGTGATGCAGGCCGCCGCCGCCGGCGTGGAGCCGGAGGCGGCGATGAACCCGGTGCTGCTCAAGCCGGGCGCGGGGCACCGCAGCCAGGTCGTGCTGCGCGGCCGGCCGGTCGCCGAGGCGGGCGCGCTCGACTACCGCGAGCTCAAGGGCCGGCTGTTCGCCGAGGTGCTCGCGAGCCTCGCCGACCTGCGCTCCCGGTTCGACGTGGTGGTCTGCGAGGGTGCCGGCAGCCCTGCCGAGATCAACCTGCGGGCGACCGACATCGCGAACCTGGGCCTGGCCAGGGCCGCGGGCCTGCCGACGATCGTCGTCGGCGACATCGACCGCGGCGGGGTGTTCGCCGCGATGTACGGCACCCTCGCCCTGCTGGAGCCCGCTGACCAGGCACTGGTCGCCGGCTTCGTCGTCAACAAGTTCCGCGGCGAGCGGGCGCTGCTCGAACCGGGGCTGGAGATGCTGCGGGCACTGACCGGCCGGCCCACGCTCGGGGTGCTGCCGTGGCGCGACGGCCTGGGGCTCGACGTCGAGGACTCGCTCGGCCTGCCCGCGCCCGGCGAGACCAGGGGCGACCCCGACGGCGCGCTGCGGGTGGCCGCCGTGCGGCTGCCGTTTCTGAGCAACTTCACCGACCTGGACGCGCTGGCCGCCGAGCCCGGCGTCGCGGTGCGCTACGCCGACCGGCCGGAGGACCTGGACACGGCCGACCTCGTCGTGCTTCCCGGCACCCGGTCGACGGTGGCCGACCTGGGCTGGCTGCGCCGGCGCGGGCTGGACGGGGCGCTCGCCCGCCGGGCGGCGGCCGGGCGGCCGGTGCTGGGCGTCTGCGGCGGCTACCAGATGCTCGCCGCGACGATCGTGGACGAGGTGGAGAGCGGCGCGGGCCGCGTCGACGGCCTTTCGCTGCTGCCGGTCACCGTCCGCTTCGCGGCCACCAAGACCCTCGGCCGCCCCAGCGGCGCCGCGTACGGCCAGCCGGTGCTCGGCTACGAGATCCACCACGGGGTGGCGACCGCGCACGGCGGCGAGCCGTTCCTCGACGGCTGCCGGAACGGCGCGGTCTGGGGCACCACCTGGCACGGCGCGCTGGAGAACGACGGCTTCCGCCGGGCGTTCCTCGCCGACGTCGCGGCCCGCGCCGGCTCGCCCTGGCGGCCACGCGGCGAGGTCTCGTTCGCGGCCGTCCGGCAGCGGCGCCTCGACGTCCTCGGCGACCTCGTCGCGGAGCACCTCGACACCGGCGCGCTGCTCGCGCTGCTGGCCGGCGGCCCGCCGGCCGGCCTGCCGTTCGTCCCGCCCGGCGCTCCGCCGAACGCCGCCGCGACCTTCGTGACGCCCGACCGGCGGCCGGCGCTGGCCGGTCCCGCGTCGGGCGCCGCGCCCACGCCCGAGGCTGACCACTCGGGTGGATCTCTGCCAGACCAGGGGAGCCGTCCGTGATCGTCCTGCTGTCGACGTCCGACACCGACCTGTCGTGCGCCCGCGCCTGCGGGGAGGACTACCGGCTCGCCAACCCGGCGCGCCTCGACGCCGCCGGCCTGGCGCCGCTGCTCGACGGCGCCGACGTCGTCGTGCTGCGCCTCCTCGGCGGCCGGCGGGCCTGGCCCGAGGGGGTCGACGCCCTGCTCGCGCGCGGCCTGCCGGTGGTGGTGCTCAGCGGGGAGCTCGTCCCCGACGCCGAGCTGATGGAGCTGTCGTCGGTGCCCGCCGGGGTCGCGGCGCAGGCGCACGCCTATCTCGCCCACGGCGGCGTGGACAACCTGCGCCAGCTGGCCCGCTTCCTGTCCGACGCGCTGCTGCTCACCGGGCTCGGGTTCGACCCGCCGGCGCCGACCCCGCCGTGGGGCGTCCGGTCCCGTCCCGGCGCGGACCCGGCCGGCGCCGCCGAGCGCGCGCCGCTGGCCACACCGGCCGGGGGACTCACGTCGGCCGAGGACGCCGCGCCGGCTGGGGACGCCGCGCCGGGCGCGGGCGCCGGAGGGCGCCCGACCGTCGCGATCCTGTACTACCGGGCGCACGAGCTGGCCGGGAACACCGCGTTCGTGGACGCGCTCGCCGACGCCGTCGAGGCGGCCGGCGGCCGGGCGCTGCCGGTCTTCTGCGCGTCGCTGCGCACCGCCGACGCCGGGCTGCTCGCCGAGCTGGGCCGGGCGGACGCGCTGGTGACGACGGTGCTGGCCGCGGGCGGCGCCGCGTCAGGAGCCGTGCCCGCCGAGGTCGGCGCGGGCGGGCGGGACGAGGACTGGGACATCGGCGCGCTCGCCGCCCTGGACGTGCCGATCCTGCAGGCGCTCGCGGTGACGTCGTCCCGGGCCCAGTGGGCGGCGAGCGACGACGGCCTGTCGCCGCTGGACACCGCCACGCAGGTCGCGATCCCCGAGTTCGACGGGCGGATCATCACCGTCCCGTTCTCGTTCAAGGAGGTCGACGCCGACGGCCTGACCCACTACGTCCCCGACCTGGAGCGGGCGGCCCGCGTGGCCGGGCTGGCGGTCAGCCATGCCCGGCTGCGCCATGTCCCGAACGCGGACAAGAAGGTCGCGCTGATGCTGTCGGCCTACCCGACCAAGCACGCCAGGATCGGCAACGCGGTCGGCCTCGACACCCCGGCGAGCGTGCTCGCGCTGCTGCGGGCGATGCGGGACGCGGGCTACGACGTCGGCCCGGCCGACGGGCCGGACGCGCTGCCGGGGCTGGCCGCCGGCGATCCCGACGCGCTCATCCACGGCCTGATCGCCGCCGGCGGCCAGGACGAGGACTGGCTGACGGCCGAGCAGCTGGCCGGCAACCCGGTCCGCGTCCCCGCCGCCGCCTACCGCGCCTGGTTCGCGACGCTGCCGGCCGAGCTGCGGGCGGCCGTGGAGGAACACTGGGGCCCGGCGCCCGGCGACCTGTTCGTCGACCGCTCGGCCGACCCGGACGGCGAGATCGTGCTCGCCACCCTCGCCGCCGGCAACGTGGCGATCCTCATCCAGCCGCCGCGCGGGTTCGGGCAGAACCCGATAGCGATCTACCACGACCCCGACCTGCCGCCGAGCCACCACTACCTGGCGACCTACCACTGGCTGCGGCACGGCCCGACGACGCCCAACGCCGCGCCCGGCGCCGCTTCCGGGACCGGGTTCGGCGCGCACGCCGTGGTGCACGTCGGCAAGCACGGCAACCTCGAGTGGCTGCCCGGCAAGGCGGCGGCGCTGTCCGCCGGCTGCTCGCCCGACGCGGCGCTCGGCGACCTCCCGCTGGTCTACCCGTTCCTGGTCAACGACCCGGGGGAGGGCACCCAGGCGAAGCGGCGGGCGCACGCCACGGTGATCGACCACCTGGTTCCGCCGATGGCGCGGGCCGACAGCTACGGGGACATCGCCCGGCTCGAGCGGCTGCTTGACGAGCACGCGCAGATCGCCGCGATGGACCCGGCGAAGCTCCCCGCGATCCGCGCGCAGATCTGGACGCTCATCGAGGCGGCGAAGCTGGACCACGACCTCGGCCTCGCCGACCGGCCGCACGACGCCGAGTTCGACGAGTTCCTGCTGCACGTCGACGGCTGGCTGTGCGAGATCAAGGACGCGCAGATCCGCGACGGCCTGCACGTCCTGGGCGCGGCGCCGACCGGCGAGGCGCGGGTCAACCTGGTGCTGTCGATGCTGCGCGCCCGCCAGCTGTGGGGCGGTGCCGCCGCGCTGCCGGGCCTGCGCCAGGCGCTCGGCCTCGGCGACGCGGAGGGGACGGCGCGCACCGACGCGGTCGAGGCCGTCGCCCGGGCCCTCGTCGCGGGCCTGGAGGAGCGCGGCTGGGAACCGGCGGCCGTCGCGGAGGTGATCGCCGAGGTCCTCGACGCCCCGGCGGGCGGGGGCACGGCCGCCGGGGGCGAGGCCGACCGGGACGCGGTTGCGGCGGTGCTGACGTTCGCCGCCACCGAGATCGTGCCGAGGCTCGCCCGCACCACCGACGAGATCGACCGGACCCTGCACGCGCTCGCCGGCGGCTACATCCCCGCCGGCCCCAGCGGTTCGCCGCTGCGCGGCCTGGTCAACGTCCTGCCGACCGGGCGCAACTTCTATGCCGTCGACCCGCGCGCGGTCCCCAGCCCGCTGGCCTGGGAGACCGGCCGGGCGATGGCCGACTCGCTGCTCGCCCGCCACCTCGCCGACACCGGCGAGTACCCGCGCTCGGTCGGCCTGTCAGCCTGGGGCACCTCGGCGATGCGGACGTCCGGCGACGACGTCGCCGAGATCCTCGCGCTGCTCGGCGTCGCGCCGCTGTGGGACGAGGCGTCCCGGCGGGTGCGCGGCCTGGAGCCGATTCCGCTCGCCGAGCTCGGCCGGCCCCGCGTCGACGTCACCGTCCGGATCTCCGGGTTCTTCCGCGACGCGTTCCCGCACGTCGTCGACCTGCTCGACGACGCCGTCCGGCTCGTCGCCGACCTCGACGAGGACCCCGAGCACAACTACGTCCGCGCGCACGCCGAGGCCGACACGGCCGCCCACGGGGACCGGCGCCGCGCCACCACCCGCGTCTTCGGCTCGAAACCGGGCGCGTACGGCGCCGGGCTGCTCCCGCTCGTCGACGCCGGGACCTGGCACGACGACGCGGACCTGGCCGAGGTGTACGCGGCCTGGGGCGGGTTCGCCTACGGCCGTGGGCTGGACGGCCGGCCGGCCCGCGACGACATGGAGGCGGCGTACCGGCGGATCAGCGTCGCGGTGAAGAACACCGACAGCCTCGAGCACGACATCGCCGACTCCGACGACTACTTCCAGTACCACGGCGGGATGATCGCCACCGTGCGGGCGCTGACCGGGCGCGGCCCGCGGGCCTACGTCGGCGACTCGACCCGGCCCGACGCGGTGCGCACCCGGACCCTGGGGGAGGAGATGGCGCGCGTGGTGCGCGCCCGGGTCGTCAACCCACGCTGGATCGCCTCGATGCGCCGTCACGGCTACAAGGGCGCTTTCGAGCTGGCCGCGACCGTCGACTACCTGTTCGGCTACGACGCGACCGCCGGCGTGGTGGCCGACTGGATGTACGAGGCCGTCACCCAGGCGTACGTCCTGGACCAGGAGAACCAGAAGTTCCTGGCGGACGCGAACCCGTGGGCACTGCACGGTATCGCCGAGCGACTTCTGGAGGCGGTCGACCGCGGGCTTTGGTCGGCACCGGAACAGTCGACTCTCGACGCGCTGCGTGACGTTTACCTGCGGGCGGAGGGCGATCTGGAAGGCCGTTCGCCATCGGGCGGGTGACACTCCCGCCCACCCGGGCGGGAGTGACCGGCACCTGGTGGCGGACCGGGGGCTGTTGATGGACCGACAGCTGTTGACGGAAAGGTCTCACCGCGTTGACCTGTCAGGGTGCCAGCCCTACTCTTAACCAGCTGGGCAGCAGAGGAAGCCGGTGTGAATCCGGCACGGTCGCGCCACTGTGATCGGCTCGTGACAATCGCGAGCCGTCAGTCAGATCTTCGCCGCCACGCGCATTGCATAGGGACGCGTTATCCCAGAGAGGCTTCGCACCATGAGCATTGCCCCCGGCACGCACGCCGCTGACCGGCCGGCTCCCCTGTCCGTTCCCGCGACCTTCCTCTGGACCGCGCTGATGGTCGTGGCGGGGCTCGCCGTGTACTACTTCGTCGGCATCGACCAGGGAATGGTCTCGATCTTCGGTTCCGACACCCACATTCACGAGTTCGTGCACGACGCGCGGCACTTCCTGGGTTTCCCCTGCCACTGAGCCAGGCATCCGGCATCCGTCGCCGGACGTGGTGGCCGGGCTAGACAGGCCCCGGGCCTGGCGGGCGCCGCCGCCGCTCCGGCGTCCATTCCGCGCGCGGCGCCGTCATGCGCCGGCGCGGCCGCGGCGTCGCATGACACCCAGGAGTGTGGCATGGAAAAAAGGCTGATTCTGCGCGGGCTGCTCTGCGGCGCCCTCGCCGGGCTGCTCGCGTTCGCTTTCGCCCGCATATTCGCGGAGCCACAGATCGACAAGGCCATCGCCTTCGAGGAGGGCCGGGGCGAGGCCCAGCTGGCGCTCGACGCCGCCGCAGGGCTCGCCGTCCCGCCGGAGGAGGGCGCGGTGTTCACCCGTGCCGTCCAGGCCGACGTCGGGCTCGGCATCGGCATCGTCGCGCTGGCGATCGCGCTCGGCGGCCTGTACGCCGTCGCCTTCTCGCTCGCCTACGGCCGCGTCGGCGCGACGCGGGCCCGGGCACTGGCGCTGTACCTGGCGCTCGGCGGATTCCTCACCGTCTACTTCGTGCCGTTCCTGAAGTACCCGGCGAGCCCGCCGGCGGTCGGCGACGACGAGACCATCGAGCAGCGGGGCATCCTCTATCTGTCGATGGTGCTGGCGTCGGTCGCCCTCGGCATCCTCGCCGTGTGGTTCGGCCGCTGGCTGCGCACCAGACACTCGACCTGGACGGCGACGCTGCTCGCGGGCGCGGCGTTCCTCGTCGCCGTGGCCGTGCTGATCGCCGTCCTGCCCTCGTTCGGCTCGCTCAGCGTCGGCAGCCCGGAGACGGAGACTCCCGGCCCGCTGCTCGACCCGGGCGGGAACATCGTCTACGAGGCCTTCCCCGCGGATGTCCTGTACTTCTTCCGGCTCTACTCGGTCGGGGCGCAGGTCATCCTGTGGGGCGCGCTCGGCCTGGCCTTCGGCCCGCTGGCCGCGCGGCTGCTCGAGCCGGCCGCGGGCCGCGCCCGCGCGGGCGTGCCGGCGGCGCAGGCCGACCCGGTCGCCGGGTCCGCGTCCTAGTGACGGACTGCTCCACCTCGGCCCGTGTCCCGGGGGGCGTCCCCCGGGCGCGGGCCGACCGCTGCCCGGGGGCGCTGACCCTGCACGAGGCCGCCGACGGCGGTCTCGCCCGGATCCGGCTGCCCGGCGGGCTGGTCGACGGGCCGGTGCTCGCCGCGCTGGCCCGCCTCGGGGCCGGCGGCGCCCTCGAGCTCACCTCGCGGGGGAACGTCCAACTGCGCGGGATCACCCCGGGACGCCGTGCCCGGGTCGCCGCCCGCGTCGCGGAGCTCGGCCTGCTGCCCTCGGCGACCCACGAACGGGTGCGCAACATCGTGGCGTCGCCGCTCGCGGGCCTCGTGGGCCCCGGTGAGCCCGACGCCGGCCGGCCCGGCCTGGCGGCGGGCGCGGGTGGCCGGCTGCCCGGCCTGGTGCGCGCGCTCGACCGGGCGCTGTGCGCCGACCCGGAGCTGGCCGAGCTGTCCGGCCGGTTCCTGTTCGGCCTGGACGACGGCGGCGGCGACATCGCCGCGCTGGGCCCCGACGCCTGGGCGGCACCGGCGGCCACGGGATCCTGGTGGGTGGCCCCGGCGGGTGTCGAGGTCGCCGAGCACGACCTGGTCGGGGAGCTCGTCGGCGCCGCGCGGGCCTTCGTCCGACTCGCCGCATCGGCCGGCCAGGGGCATCGGGGCGGGAGCGCCGGAGCGCCGGAGACGCGAGGGCGGGCCTGGCGGGTTCGTGACCTCGCCGACGGCGGAGCCGGCCTCGCCGCGGCGCTGCGCGCCGGGCGCCCGGCGGCGGACTGCCCGGTCACGGCCAGCCACGCCCGCCCGGTGGGTGGCTGGCGCCGCCCGGATGGCGGCTGGGCCGTCGCCGTGGGAGTTCCCCTCGGCTGGCTCACCCGGTCCGCCGCCGACCTGCTCGCCGAGGCCGCCGAGGCGGGCGCGGCGGCGCGCGGCGGGCCCGCCCAGCCGTTGCGCGTCACGCCGTGGCGTGGTGTCGTCGTTCCCGACATCGCCGACGAGCCGGCGTTTCGCGCCCGCGCGGCGCGCGCCGGCCTCACCACCGCGCCCGGTTCGCTGTGGGCCCGCGTCACCGCGTGCGCCGGGCGTCCCGGCTGCGCCAGCGCGCACGCCGACGTGCGCGCGGACGCCGGCCGCGCCGTCGACGCCGGCCGCCTCACACCAGCCCCGCCCGCGACACGGGCGTCCCCCGCGCCGGCACCGGACCTCATGACGACGCCGGGCCGGGCCGGGCCGGTCGCGCACTGGAGCGGCTGCGCCCGCCGGTGTGGCCGGCCCGCCGGCGCGCACGTCGAGGTGGTCGCCGGTCCGGAAGGCTACGAGGTGCGCCCCGCGACCGCGGCGGCCACCCGGAAGGAGTCCCGATGACGGCCGTCCAGACCGGCGGGCGTCGGTACGACTACGAGCGCGACGGCGACGCCATCTACCGGCAGTCGTTCGCGACGATCCGCGCCGAGTCCGACCTCGCCCGCTTCCCCGCCGGCCTCGAACCGGTGGTCGTACGCATGATTCACGCCTGCGGCATGGTCGACCTGCCCGCCGACGTCGAGGCGAGCCCCGATCTCGCCGACGCGGCGGGCGCCGCGCTGCTGGCCGGGGCGCCGGTGCTGTGCGACGCCCAGATGGTGGCCAGCGGCATCACCCGCCGGTTCCTGCCGGCCGCCAACGACGTGGTGTGCACGCTCGGGGAGCCCGGGGTCGCCGACCTGGCGGCCCGGCTGGGCACCACCCGGTCCGCCGCCGCGCTCCAGCTGTGGGGCGAGCGGCTCGCCGGGGCGGTGGTCGCCGTCGGCAACGCCCCGACGGCGCTGTTCCACCTGCTGGAGATGATCGCCGCCGGGGCGCCGAGGCCGGCCGCGGTGCTGGGCCTGCCGGTGGGCTTCGTCGGCGCGGCCGAGTCCAAGAGGGCACTGTCCGACAACCCGTTCGGCCTGCCCTACCTCGTCGTCCACGGCCGCCGGGGCGGCAGCGCGCTCGCGGTCGCGGCCGTGAACGCGCTCGCCGCGGGGGCGCGATGAGTCCCCGACCCGCCGGGACGCTGTTCGGCGTCGGCGTCGGCCCGGGAGACCCGGAACTCGTCACCGTGAAGGCGGCGCGGCTGATCGGCGCCGCCTCGGTGGTCGCCTACCACGCGGGCCGGCCCGGGCGGTCGCTCGCCCGGGCGAGCGCGGCGCCGTACCTGCCGGACGGCGTCGTCGAGGAGGAGCTGGTCTACCCGGTCACCCGCGGCCACGCCGACCACCCGGGCGGCTACCGGGGGGCGCTCGACGAGTTCTACGAGCGGGCCGCCGCGCGGCTCGCCACGCACCTGGCCGCCGGGCGCGACGTCGTGCTGCTCGCCGAGGGCGACCCGACCCTGTACAGCTCCTACCAGCACATGCACCGCCGGCTCGCGGCGCGGTTCCGGTGCGTGGTCGTGCCCGGAGTCATGTCGGTGTCGGCGGTCGCCGCGGCCGCCGGCGTCCCGCTGGCGACGGGGGAGGAGGCGCTGCTGGTGGCGCCGGCCACGATGCCCGTCGACCGGCTGCGCGACCTCGCGGGCCGGGCGGACGCGCTCGCGCTGATGAAGGTCGGCCGCGACGTGGCCGGGCTGCGGGAGGTGCTCGCCGCCGCGGGCCGCCTCGACGAGGCGGTCCTGGTCTCGCGGGCCTCACGGCCCGACGAGACGGTCACCGCGCTGCGCGACGCCCCGGCCGGCCCCGACGTGCCGTACATGTCGATGGTGCTGGTGCCTGGCGCCGCCGCGGCCCAGTCCCCGGGGCCGGCCGCGCTCGCGGTCGCGGCTCCCGCCGCCCCGGCCGGCGCCGCCCCGGCTGGCGCGGCCGGGGCCGACCCGAATGTCGCTGGTCTGAGCGCGGCCGGCGCGCCCGCGAACGGCGCGCGCGTCCACGACCCGGGCGTCGGCGAGACGGGCGTCCACGACATGGGCGTCGGCGGCGCGCACCCGAACGGCGCGCGGGCGGACGGTACCCGCGCGAACGGCGCGCGGGCGGACGGTACCCGCGCGAACGGTGCGCACGCGAACGGTGCGCACGCGAACGGCCAGCGGGTCGATGGCCCGGGCCCGGCCGGCGTCGGCGTGGACCGCGTCCTCGGGTCCGTGACCGTCGTCGGGCTGGGGCCGGCCGGCCCGGACTGGCTCACGCCGGAGGCGGCCGCGGCGCTGGCCGGCGCGGAGCACGTCGTCGGCTACCAGGCCTACGTCTCCCGCGTCCCGCCCCGCGCCGGGCAGCACCGCCACCTCTCCGACAACCGGGTCGAGGCGGAGCGGGCCGCGTTCGCGCTCGAGCTCGCCCGCCGCGGCGGGCGGGTCGCGGTCGTGTCCTCCGGCGACCCCGGGGTGTTCGCGATGGCCGCCGCCGTGCTGGAGGTCCGGGCCGACGGCGGCTACGGCGACGTGCCGGTCCATGTGCTGCCCGGGGTGACGGCGGCGAACGCCGTGGCGGCCCGCGCCGGCGCGCCGCTCGGCCACGACTACTGCGTGGTGTCCCTGTCCGACCAGCTCAAGCCGTGGCCGCTGGTGCTGCGCCGGCTGCGGGCCGCGGCGGAGGCGGACCTCGCGCTCGCGCTCTACAACCCGGGGTCGCGCGCGCGGCGCCGCCACGTCGACGAGGTGCGCGCCTGCCTGCTCGGGTGGCGTTCCCCGGACACGCCGGTCGTGGTCGGGCGCGCGGTCGGCGAGCCCGGCCCGGACGGTGAGCGGGTCGACGTGATCCGGCTCGCCGACCTGACCGCCGAGCACGTCGACATGCGCACGCTGCTGATCGTCGGCTCGTCGAGGACCCGCTGGGACCGGGCGACCGGCGTCGTGTTCACGCCGCGCCACCACGACGGCGCGCCGAGCCCGGCGACGGCTACCGCCGACGCCGCAGCAGATACACGTCCATGATCCATCCCTTGCGGGCGCGGGCGTCCCGCTTGGCGGCCGCGATCTGGCCGCCCACCTCGGCGAGTGGGCCGGCGAGCGCGATCTCGTCGTCCGCGCCGAGGTACGCGCCCCAGTAGATGTCCCACTGGTCGGCGTCGAGGCCCTGCCAGGCCGCCGCCCCGTCGAGCAGGACGACGACGGTGTCGAGGCCGGCGGCCTCGTCGGCGAGCCGGCGCCCGGTGGTGATGTGCACCGACCCGCCGACGGTGTTCAGCGGGATCCGGTGCCGGGCCGCCAGCGCCTGCACGCTGGAGATCCCGGGAACCACCTCGACGTCCAGGTCGACCAGCCCGCGTGCCCGGATGTCGTCGAGGATGCGCAGCGAGCTGTCGTAGAGCGCCGGGTCGCCCCACACGAGGAACGCGCCCCGCCCGCCCTCGTCGAGTTCCGTGCGCAGGGCGTCGGCCCAGACCGTCGCGCGCGCGGCGTGCCAGCGGCGCACCTCGGCCGGGTAGTCGGCGGGTGCCCGGTCCCGTTCCGGCTCGCCGACCTCGACGACCCGCAGACCGGGCCGGGCGTACCGGGCGCAGATCCGGGCCCGCAGCGCGTTCAGGTCCGCCTTCGCCGCGCCCTTGTCGACCGTGAACAGGACGTCGGCGCCGGCGAGCGCCCGGCTCGCCGCATGGGTGAGCGACTCCGGGTCGCCGACCCCCATCCCGATCAGTGACACGACCCGGCGCCCGGCCGGGACCGGCGCCGGCCCGAACCGGTCATCGGGCCGAACCCCGTCGGCCGGGACGGAGGGCTCGTTCGCGGCGACGGACACCCGACCGACGATAGCGGCGACCGCGACCAGCCCTCTCACACCGACGCCCACCCCCGACGCCCACCCCCGCCGCCGGCCCCTGGGCAGGCCGCGCTGTCCGCGCCCACGGGCAGCCGTGTCATACCCCGTGGTGGTGGAAGGCGGCGTTCCCGGCGCCCTGGCGTATGACAGGACGCCGGGACCCGCGGGGCTAGAGGATCGTGAGGGGGAGGCGGCGGCGCTTGCTGTGGTCGTTGTCGATGATCGGCAGGGTGTGCGGGTCGACGGCGGCCAGCGCCGCCTCGCCGTGCCCGAGCACGCATTCCGGGTCGGGGCCGTCGAGCGGCAGGCCGGTGAAGAACTTGGCCGCCATGCAGCCGCCCTGGCAGGCGTCGTAGTGGCCGCACGAGGTGCAGGCACCCGGGTTGTCCGGCTCGCGAAGCTCGGTGAACAGGCCTGAGGACCGCCACACCTGGGCGAACCCGCCCTCGTCGAGCACGCTGCCGGCCCGGAAGTGCTCGTGCAGGGCGAACGGGCAGGCGTAGACGTCGCCCACCGGGTCGATGAGGCAGACCACCCGGCCGGCCCCGCACAGGTTCAGCCCGGGCAGCGCCTGCCCGTAGGCGGCGAGATGGAAGAACGAGTCCCCGGTGAGCACGTCCGGCCGGGCGAGCAGCCAGGAATGCAGCTCCCGCTGCTGCGCGGCGGTCGGGTGCAGCTGTGCCCACGAGTCCTGGCCGCGGCCCGACGGTCGCAGCCGGGTGACCCGCAGCTCGGCGCCGTGGTCGGCCGCCAGGGCCGCGAACGAGTCCAGCTGGGCCACGTTGTGCCGGGTGACGACCACCGACAGCTTGAAGGCGCCGAACCCGGCGTCGGCCAGGTGTCCCATGGCCTGGCGGGCCCGCTCGTAGGAGCCGAGGCCGCGGACCGGGTCGTTGGTCATCGCGTCGGCGCCGTCGAGCGAGATCTGGATGTCGACGTAGTCCAGCGCCGCGAGCCGGCGAGCCTTCGCGGCGTCGATCATCCCACCGTTGGTGGAGAACTTCACCCCGACGCCGTGGTCGACCGAGTACTCGAGCACCTCGAAGAAGTCGGGCCTCGTCATCGGCTCGCCGCCGCCGACATTGACGTAGAAGACCTGCATCTCGGCCAGTTGGTCGACGACCGAGCGCATCTGCGTCGTGTCGAGCTCGCGCGGGTCACGCCGCCCGGACGACGACAGGCAGTGCACGCACTGCAGGTTGCAGGCGTAGGTCCACTCCCAGGTCAGGCAGATCGGCGCGTCCAGTCCGCGCAGCAGTTCCCGCTGCAGCGACGCGCTCGCCGGCGTCGGCGCGAGTGTCGCGGCCGAGGGCGCCAGCGGTGGGGTGACGGCCGTGGGCCCGCTGGGGCGGGCCAGGTCGGTGACGCTCACAGAGGCCTCCGTCGGGCGGGAGCGGGAAACGAGCGGGTTACGGGGCGGTCAGCACGGCTGGACGAAGCCGGTCTCGACGAGGCGGGCCAGCGCGCGCTCCACCGCGGGTCGCTTGGCCGCTGGCACGGCCGCCAGCGCGTCGGCGGCCGACGGCGCGTCGGCCAGCGCTCCCACGACGGCGACCAGGTCGAGGTCCCTGAGCAGCGACAGCCGGCGGGTGTCGTAGGAGTAGGCCAGCGCGCCGAACCGCTCCGGCCGTAGCGCGACCTTGGGGTGCAGCCGATACGGCAGGGCCGGGTCGAAAGCCACCCCCGACGGCCGGGCCAGCGCGTGCGCGGGCGTGGGCGCCGCGGCCGGACCCGGAGTCGGAGCCGGAATCAGAGTCGGAGGCGGAATCAGAGTCGGAGGCGGAGTCGGCACAGGCGTGGGCGCGCCTTCCGGCGCGCCCACGGATGTCGTGCTGCTCACCGCGGGATCAGTAGACACCGCACATGCCGTCGATGGAGACGTCCTCGACGAGCAGGTCCTCCACCACCGGCTCCACCTGGGAGCGCGCGTCATCGGCGGGCGCGATGTCCGTCGCCGGGGCCTGCGAGTCCATACCGTTCCTCCTGTGTCTTCTGAGGCCAGGTGCGGGCCTGTGGATCGGGTAGCTGGGGCGGGTGCCGGGGTGGCGCGCCGCGCGGCCGCGGCGCTGCGGGCGCTGGGTGGTGCTCGCGCCGCCCGGCGCTTCGGCGCGCTCGGCCGGTCCGGGGCGCCCGGGGCGGGCGGCCCGGCCGCGACGAAGGACTGGCGGTCCCGGATCTTGCGGATCGGCGAGGCCGATCCGGCAGGAACCCCGGCCACCGAGCCGGCGCCCTCGCCGTCGTCGGCCTCGTCGCCGACGTCGGTTCCCGCGCCTGGGCCGCTCCCGTTGCCAGTGTTGACCACGGTGCCGCCGCTGCCAGCTGACTTCCATGTGCAGTGTGACCCGGAAACCACCGTTCTGTCGCGCGGAAAGCTGTTGTTGGGTGGTTCGCCATTACGTCTGCTGACGTTGTCCGCCGCCGGGAGCGCCGTGTGGGACGCGCTGCTGGCCGGCCGGCCGGTGGGCGCGGCCGGGCCGGGCGCCGGGGCACTCGCCCGCCGGCTCGTGGACGCCGGGCTCGGGCACCCGGTGCCGCCGGTGCCCTCGCCGGGCCGGGTGGCGGCGGTGACCGCCGTCCTGCCGGTGCGTGACGGCGCCGCCGGCATCGGCGCGCTCGTCACGGCGCTGGCCCGCCGCTGCGCGGAAGTGATCGTCGTCGACGACGGCTCGACCGACGGCACCGGCACGGCGGCCGCCGCCGCCGGCGCCCGGGTCCTGCGCCACGACCGTTCCCTTGGCCCGGCCGCGGCCCGGCTAGCCGGCGCGGCGGCGGCGGCCACTCCGCTCGTCCTGTTCTGCGACGCTGACGTGCGCCCGCCGGACGCCGCCTCCGGCCGGCCCGCCTCCGGCCGGCCCGCCGGCGGGAACGGCGCTGACGGCGGTGGCGACCATGGTGGTGGGGCTGGCGACGGTGGTGGAGCTGGTGGGGAGGCCGCGGGTGGCCCCGACTGGCTGGGGCTGCTCGTCGGGCACCTCGCCGACCCGGCCGTCGCCGCGGCGGCGCCCCGGGTCGCCTCGCCGGTGCCACCCGGGATCCGGCCCGGCCTGCTGGCCCGCTACGAGAGCGCCCGCTCGCCGCTGGACCTCGGGCCGCGCCCGGCGCCGGTGCGGCCGGGCGGACGGGTCAGCTACGTGCCCTCGGCCGCGCTGCTGGTCCGCCGCGAGCTGGCCGGCTTCGACCCGGCGCTGCGTTACGGCGAGGACGTCGATCTTGTGTGGCGGCTGGCCGCCGCGGGCTGGTCGGTGCGCTACGAGCCGGCCGCCGTCGTCCACCACGAGCCCCGTGCCTCCTTGCGCGGCTGGGCGCGCCAGCGGTTCGCCTACGGGTCGTCGGCCGGGCCGCTCGCCGCCCGCCACCCCGGCCCGCTGCGTCCCGCCGGCCAGGCCGCCGTCGCGGCCGTCGCGGCCCTCGCGGTCGCGGCCGCGCCCCGAGGGCCGGCCAGGCCAGTGGTGACGGGCGCGGTCGCCGCGGCCACGGCCGGCCGTAGCGCCGTCGACGCCGTCAGGCTCGCCCGGCGCCTGGGCGCGGCTCCGGACCCGTCCCGGCTCGCCTGGCTGCTGGTCCTCGCCGGCCGCCGGTACGCCCTGGAAGCCGCCGCCGACAACGTCCGGCGCGGCTGGTGGCCGCTGCTGGCGGCGGCCGGCCCACCCGGGCGGCGGGTGTTCGCCGCGGCCGTCGTCGTCCCCGCCGCCAGGGACTGGTGGGCTGGCCGGCCGGACGTGGGGCTCGCGCCGTACGTACTGCTGCGGATGGCCGACGACGCCGCCTACAGCGCCGGCGTCTGGTGGGGCTGCCTGCGCGCCCGCACCGCCCGTCCGCTGGCGCCGGCGAGGGCGCGCCGCCCGCCCACCGAGGCCCGCGCGCCCGCTCGCCCGGGCGGGCCGGGCCGTCGTCGCGAGCGGGCCTGAGCGGGGCAGGGCCCCGACTACGCTGTTGAGTCGTGAACTACCTTGACCACGCGGCGACGACGCCGATGCGGCCGGAGGCGCTCGCCGCGTACGCCGCGGCGCACACCGTCGCGGGCAACCCGTCGTCGCTGCATGCCGGCGGCCGCCAGGCGCGCCGGGTCGTCGAGGAGTCACGGGAGACGCTGGCCGCCGAGCTCGGCTGCCGGCCGTCAGAGCTGATCTTCACCGGCGGCGGGACGGAAAGCGACAACCTGGCCCTCAAGGGCCTGTACTGGGCCCGGCGCGCCGCCGACCCACGCCGGCGCCGCGTGCTGGTCACCGCGGTCGAGCATCACGCGGTGCTCGACCCGGCCCACTGGCTCGGGACGGCCCAGGGAGCCGTCGTCGAGCCGCTGCCGGTCGACGCGACCGGGCGCCTCGCGCCGGAGGCACTCGCCGAGGCGCTCGCGGCCGGCACCGGCGGCCCGGACGACGTCGCGGTCGTGTCGGTGATGTGGGCGAACAACGAGGTCGGCACCGTGCAGCCGGTCGCGGAGCTCGCCGAGCTGTGCCACGCCCACGGGGTGCCCTTCCACACCGACGCGGTGCAGGCGTTCGGGCAGGTGCCGCTCTCGTTCGCCGAGTCCGGCGTGGACGCGATGACGGTCACCGCCCACAAGATCGGCGGTCCGGTCGGGGTCGGCGCCCTGCTGACGCGCCGAGGCCTGGCGCTCACCCCACTCACCCACGGCGGCGGGCAGGAGCGCGACGTGCGCTCCGGGACCCTCGACACCGCCGGCGCCGCCGCCTTCGCCGCGGCCGCGGTGGCCGCGGTCCGCGCCCTGCCCACCGAAGCCGAACGGCTCGGCGCGCTGCGTGACGAGCTGGTGCGCCAGGTGGTGGCCGCGGTGCCGGCGGCTGTGCTCAACGGCGCCCCGCCGGGGCCCGGCCGGCTGCCCGGCAACGCCCACCTGAGCTTCCCCGGCTGCGAGGGCGACTCGCTGCTCATGCTGCTGGACGCCCGCGGCATCGCCTGCTCCACCGGTTCGGCCTGCACGTCCGGGGTGGCCACGCCGTCGCACGTGCTGCTCGCGATGGGCGCGGGTGAGCAGCGGGCCCGCGGGTCGCTGCGGTTCTCGCTCGGGCACACCTCGACCGAGGCGGACGTCGCCGCGGTCGCGGCGGCGATCGGCCCGGTGGTCGAACGGGCCAGCCGCGCCGGCGAGCTCGCCGGCCTCGGGTGACCGGCTTCGCTGGGCCAGCCCTGCTCGCCGCCCTTTGGGCGGCTTCGCCGGGCGGCCGGTCAGATGTCTGCCCAGGGGGGCGACCCCCTGGAACCCCCGATGTCGGGCTTCGCCCGACCGGCCGGGTTGGCTAGCCTGCTTGGCGCTCGTCGGGTGGCTTCGCTGGCGCTCGCCGGAAACCGGGTTGCCGCGTCGGGCATGCTGGAAGTGGATGAGGCCGATGGGCAGGCGGCCGGGGGAGGTGGCGTGATGCGGGTGCTCGCCGCGATGTCGGGCGGGGTCGACTCGGCGGTGGCCGCCGCGCGCGCCGTCGACGCCGGCCATGACGTCACCGGGATTCATCTGGCGCTGTCGCGCTCGCCGGACGCGGAGCGTACCGGTGCTCGCGGGTGCTGCACGGTCGAGGACGCCCGCGACGCCCGCCGGGCCGCCGACGTCCTCGGCATCCCGTTCTATGTGTGGGACCTCGCCGACCGGTTCGAGGCGGACGTCATCGAGGACTTCGTCGCCGCCTACGCGGCCGGCGCCACCCCGAACCCGTGCGTGCGCTGCAACGAGCGGATCAAGTTCGCCGCCGTGCTGGACCGCGCGCTCGCGCTCGGTTTCGACGCGGTCGTCACCGGTCACCACGCGCGCCTGTCCGCGGACGGAGTGCTGCGCCGCTCGGTGGACGCCGGCAAGGACCAGTCCTATGTGCTCGGCACGCTGCGCCCCGACCAGCTGCGCCGGGCGATGTTCCCGCTCGGCGACTCGACCAAGGCGCGGGTCCGGGCCGAGGCCGCGGCGCGTGGCCTCGCCGTCGCCGACAAGCCGGACAGCCACGACATCTGCTTCGTCCCGTCCGGCGACACCGGTGCGTGGCTGCGCGACCGGCTCGGCCCGCGCCCCGGCCCGATCGTCGATGCCGCCACCGGCGAGACCCTCGGCGAGCACGATGGCTCGTTCGCGTTCACCGTCGGCCAGCGCCGCGGCCTGCGGCTGGGCCGGCCCGCGCCCGACGGCCGCCCCCGCTACGTTCTCGACATCTCCCCGGTGACCTCGACGGTCACCGTCGGCCCGGCCGAGGCCCTCGACGTGTGGCACCTCGCCGCCGACGTCGCCGCCTGGTCTCGGGCCGAGGGCGTCGACGTGGACTGCCTCGCCCAGGTACGGGCGCACGGCGGGGCCGTTCCGGCGACCGTGACGGCCCGCGGGGGCGAGCTGCTCGTCCGCCTGCGCGAGCCGGTGCGCGGCACCGCCGCCGGCCAGGCGGTCGTCCTCTACGACGGCGACCGCGTCCTCGGTGGCGGCCACATCCTGCGCACCTCCGCCGAGCGCGCGGCGGCCTGAGCCACCAGAGCGCCAGCGCGCCAGTCGACCCGGACATCCACGCCACCAGGGGATCCGGCCTGGTGAGGTTGGACCTCGTCAGGCCGACCGGGTCATGACCCAGGCACCAACGAAACCCACCACAGCCCATCCCACGCGCCCCTGCTCCCGGACTTGTCCGTCAGGACACGGTCTGGGAGTCGCGTTTTGGCGGACAAGTCGGGAGTGATGGTCGCCCGCGGTGGTCGGGGCCGTGGCCGGGTGGATCGGCTCCCGACCTGTCCGCCGATTCGCGCGCTGTAGCCCGGATCGGCGGACAACCCAAGAACCCACCACAGCCCATCCCGCGCGCCCCCGCTCCCGGCCTCGGGCAGCAGGGGGTGTCCGGGATCCGCGCGTTGTCGACGGCATGTCCGCTGCCTGGAATAGCTTTGATCCATGACGAGTGGTGGCGGGGCGACGGACGAACCATTGGCGCCACCGTGGCTGGCGGGGGCGGCGACGGGCGTCGGGTCGCTGCCGGGCACCGATCCGCTGACGGCCGCGAAGCTGGTGTTCGACGAACTGCCGGATCTGCCCCATCTGGTCGAGCTGCCAGGGCGTGGGCCTGGCGCCGACATGCTGGGCCGGGCCGCGGTGATCGCGTTGGATCTGCCGGTGGACCTGCAGCCGTCCGGCTGGCGGCTGGTGCCGCGGCCGGGGCTGGACTACCGCCGGGCGCGCGGGATGGTGGAGCACGACCTCGACGCGCTCGAGGAGGCCGCGGCCGGTTACACCGGGCCGCTGAAGGTCGCCGTCGCCGGGCCGTGGACGCTCGCGGCGGGCGTCGAGCTGACCCGGGGGCACAAGGCGCTGTCCGACCCGGGCGCTACCCGTGACCTGGCCGAGTCGCTGGCGGCCGGGCTCGCCGAGACGCTGGCGACGATCGCCCGGCGGGTGCCCGGCGCGCGCCTGGTCGTCCAGCTCGACGAGCCGTCGCTGCCCTCGGTGCTGGCTGGCCGGATCCGCACGCCGAGCGGCTTCTCCGTGCTGCGGGCCGTCGAGGAGGGTCTGGCCGGCGAACGGCTCGGACTCGTGCTGGCCGAGGCGAGCAGGGTGGGCGGGGTCGCCGGCGCAGGGGTGCACTGCTGCGCGCCGGACGTGCCGCTGGAGCTGCTGCGCCGGGCCGGCGCCCGGTTCGTCGGCCTGGACGCCACGCTGCTCACCCAGCGGTCGGACGAGGCCATCGGCGAGGCCGTGGAGGCCGGGCTGCGTTTCATGATGGGCGTCGTCCCGGCGACCGACCGCCCGGCCGCTGTGCCGCCGTCCCCGTCCGCCGGGGTCGCCGCGGACGCGAGGACCGGTACCGGCCCGCGTCCCCGCGCGGCCACGGCCGTGACCGGATCGTCCGGGCCGGGGACGTCGGCGCGGGGGGCTGCCGGGCGGCTCGGGCTGCTCGGTGACGAGGGCGAGCGCGAGAGCGCCGACGTGGACGGCGCCGGTCGCGGTGGGCCGGAACTGTCGGACCCTTCTCGTACGGTTGATCCCGTCCGGTCGCTGTGGCGCCGGCTCGGATTCCGTCCCGAACAGCTCGCGGAGGTGGTCGCCGTGACTCCCACCTGTGGTCTCGCCGGCGCGAGCGTTCCGTACGCCCGCGCCGCGATGCGGCACTGCCGGGCGGCGGCCCGGGTACTGGTGGAGTCGCCGGAATGAGCGCGCCCACCGGCCAGGAGAACGCCGCCGGGGTGGCGACCGGGGCGGAGGAGGCCGAGGTCGCCGCCGCCGGGGTCCAGGAGAGTTCCGCCCAGGTGCCGGCCGACGCTCGGGCGCGGGCCGCCGAGCTCACCGAGGAGCTGGACGGGCACGCCTACCGGTACTACGTGCTCGACGCCCCGACCGTGTCGGACGCCGAGTACGACGCGCTGATGCGCGAGCTGACCGCGCTGGAGGAGCGCTTCCCGTCGCTGCGCACGCCGGACTCGCCGACCCAGAAGGTCCAGGGAGCGCCGAGCGAGCTGTTCGAGTCGGTCACCCACCTCGTGCGGATGATGTCGCTCGACAACGCCTTCGACGAGGACGAGTTCCAGGCCTGGGCGGTGCGGGCCACCCGGGAGGTGCCGGTCGAGGCCTGGCTGTGCGAGCTGAAGATCGACGGGCTGGCCGTCGACCTCGTCTACCTGGACGGCCACCTGGCCCGCGCCGCGACCCGCGGCGACGGGCGGGTGGGCGAGGACATCACCCCCAACATCCGCACCCTCGAGAGCGTGCCGACGCGGCTGCGCGGGCCGAAGGTGCCGGAGCTGCTCGAGGTTCGCGGCGAGGTGTTCTTCCCGGTCGCCGCGTTCACCGCGCTCAACGAGTCGCTCGTGGCCGCCGGCCAGAAGCCCTACGCGAACCCGCGCAACACCGCCGCCGGCTCGCTGCGGCAGAAGGACCCGCGGATCACCGCGGCGCGCGGGCTCGCGATGTACGTGCACGGCCTGGGCGCGCATCGGGGCTTCGACGCGGCGTCCCAGTCGGCCGCCTACGAGGCGTTCGCCGAGCTGGGGCTGCCGGTCTCACCCCGCTACCGGGTCGTCGACGGCATCGCCGGCGTGCTCGGCTACGTGCGTGAGTGGGGCGAGCGCCGTCACGACGTCGAGCACGAGATCGACGGCGTGGTGGTCAAGGTCGACGACTTCGCCCTGCAGGGCCGGCTCGGCGCCACCTCGAAGGCGCCGCGCTGGGCGATCGCCTACAAGTACCCGCCCGAGGAGGTCACCACCCGGCTGCGGTCGATCGAGGTGAACGTCGGCCGCACCGGCCGGGTCACCCCGTTCGCCGTGCTGGAGCCCGTCCAGGTCGCCGGCTCCACCGTGGGGCTCGCCACCCTGCACAACGCCGACCAGGTGAAGGCCAAGGGCGTCCTCATCGGGGACATGATCATCCTGCGCAAGGCTGGCGACGTGATCCCCGAGGTCGTCGGCC
This sequence comes from Frankia nepalensis, assembly GCF_016786325.1. Lineage (GTDB taxonomy): Bacteria > Actinomycetota > Actinomycetes > Frankiales > Frankiaceae > Pseudofrankia > Pseudofrankia nepalensis. The sequence goes on from NZ_JADWYU010000176.1 coordinate 28,290, forward strand.
CGGTCGCCGACCTGCGTGACGGCAGCGAGCGCGAGTTCGTCATGCCGACGCACTGCCCCGAGTGCGGCACCGAGCTGGTCCGCCCCGAGGGCGAGGCCGACACCCGCTGCCCCAACACGGTCTCCTGCCCGGCCCAGCGCCGGGAGGCGATCATCCACCTCGCGGGCCGGGGCGCGCTCGACATCGACGGGCTCGGTGAGGAGAGCGCGGTCGCGCTGCTCGAGGCCGGCCGGGTGGGCGACATCGCCGACGTGTTCCACCTGAACGAGGAATCGTTCGCCGGCATGCCGCTGTTCGAGCGGCTCGAGACGGTCCGCGACGAGAACAACAAGCCCGTCAAGGGTCCGGACGGCAAGGCGCTGCGTCGGCCGGTCCTGGGCAAGAAGGCCGATCAGGTCCTCAAGGGCATCGAGGCGGCCCGTCATCAGCCGCTGTGGCGGCTGCTGGTCGGCCTGTCGATCCGTCACGTCGGCCCGGCCGCCGCGCAGGCACTCGCCCGCGAGCTGCGCTCGGTCGACGCGATCCGGGCCGCCTCGCTGGAGGAGCTGGCCGTCGTGGACGGCGTCGGCCCGACGATCGCCGCCGCCGTCGTCGACTGGTTCGCCGACCCGCGCCACGTCGACCTGCTCGAGCGGCTGCGCGCCGGCGGCGTGACCATGGCCGACGAGGGCGCCGACGATGGCCCGCGCCCGCTCGCCGGCGTCACTGTCGTCATCACCGGAACGCTGGACGGCTGGACCCGCGACACGGCCACCGAGGCGGTCCAGAACCTGGGCGGCAAGGTCAGCGGCTCGGTGAGCAAGAAGACCAGCTTCGTCATCGCGGGCGAGAACGCCGGCTCGAAGTACGACAAGGCCGTGTCCCTGAAGGTCCCCATCCTCGACGCGACCGGCCTCGCGGCGCTGCTGGAGCGCGGCCCCGACGCCGCCAGGGAGCTCGCCACCATCGGAGAACCCGAGGCCGTCGAGGCGGCGGACGCCGAGGCTGAGCCCACCCAGACCATCGACACGGCCACCCCCGAGCCGTCGGCCGAGTCCTAGTCGGTCCCGGTAGTCGGCTTTCGCCGTTTTTGCCCTGTCGGGAGTGGTACTGTCTGAGCCGACAGTGTCGTAGCTGGTAGGGGAGTCGATTGATGTCGCAGCTTGCCGCTCGATCCGAGTCGCCCGAACCATGCGGTGGCGGCGAGAGGGCTTATCGTTCGCCGGCGGTGCTCAAGGGCGGTCCACGGCGGGCAGTGCCCAAGGACGAGCTTCTCGCGGCATTCGCCACCGCTCCCATCCTCGACGTGGCCGAACTGCGGGCAGACCTGGAGACGTTCCTCAACGACGACCTGCGTGACCCCTACGAGGGCACTGGGCTGTGACGTCGCGCGGTGCCGCACTCGTTGATTCCACCCTTCTTCGGTCTCCGGGCCAGGTCGGACAATCCTCCCGCTGTCCGGTGCGGACGGTAGGGCGTCGCACCCGAGGTGGCGGACCAGTCGTGGAGCGTGACGAGATGCCGGAGAGGGCAAGGGCCGCTCGACGGCGTTTTCCGCCCCGTGGAGGCCATGATGCAGGTGTGGCTGTCACTGTGCTGGATCGGGAGCTCTACTCGATGGGCGAGGCGGCGCACCTTCTGTCGGTGAAGCCGGCGCGGCTGCGCGCATGGGTCGACGGCTACACGCGCGGCCAGACTCACTACGAGCCGGTGATCCGGTCCGAGCGGACCGGGAGCGAGTTGCTCACCTGGGGTGAGTTCGTCGAGGCTGGATATCTGCGGGAGTACCGCGTGCATGGAGTCTCCCTACAGAAGATGCGCGTGGTCGTGCAACGCCTGCGGGAGCGGTTCGGTGTGCCGTATCCGCTCGCGCACGCCCGGCCTTATGTGTTCCAGCGGGACATTGTGCTCGAGGTTCAGGAGGAGCTCGGCCTCGACAGTGGCCTCGTCATGGTGCGGCGAGTGCGCGACGGACAGCTGGTGCTCGCCCAGAAGGCCCAGGACTTCTTCGGAAAGGTCGAGTTCGCCGCCGGTGCCGGTACCGCCGATGATGATGAGGCGGTGCGGCTTCGCCCGGACTCGTCGGCGCCGCAGGTCGTGCTCGATCCGCTGCGTGGCCTCGGTTCCCCGGTCGTACGCAACACCAGGACGGCCAACCTGTATGAGTTGTGGTCCGCGGGTGAGTCGATCGCAGAGATCGCCGAGGCCTACGAGCTGCCCAACGGCGACGTCGAGGCGGCGGTCCGTTATGAGAGCCGCCTCCGGGATCAGGAGGCCGTAGCCTGATCATGGACGATGCTGGCGCCCTGAGACCGCGCTTCTTCGTCGACGAGAACACTCTCCCGCTGGGCAGGGCACTCGCCGCCGTAAGACATGACGTCCTGCACCCGGGTCACCTGCGTTGCCCGGTCGAGAAGGGGTCGCTGGACACCGCATGGCTGCCATACGTGGGCGACGAGCGCTTGGTGCTGCTGACGCGAGACATCCGGATCCGTCACCGGTCCGCCGAGAAAAGGTTGTTTCTCGCGCATGCGGTGAAAGGCGTCTTCCTCACCAAAGCCGGGAGCATGACCCGTTGGGACATGCTGTGCATGGTCGTCCAGCACTGGGATAAAATCGAGCCGCTCGATGGACTGCCTGGCCCATGGGCCTTCTCGCTCACCAACGCCGGCCTGCGTGAACTGAAGCTGCCCACCCCACCGGCCTGAACGCGCCAACCCGGCCTCGACCGCTTGGCGAGCTTGACTGATCGCGGCCACCCGGTCGAGATCTTGGGCGGATTCGCTACTACGTTTCCCGTGGGTCATCTTCCATCGGTTCGGACCGTCGATCCGCGCACACAAACAGCGATCTTTGACTCGCCCCGGCCCGGTCTCCTCGGTAGATCACTAGATTTGTATGAAGTTCGGGGATAAAGGGGACGGAAGCCGCCGGACGGCGCACACATCCGACGATCAGGAGAGGTGCTGGGCCTCCCGCGGGCTGGTGATCGGCGGATGCGTGCGCGGATCGGCGATTCAGCAGCCCTGTCAAGATCTGTCTGCGGAAGGACCTCAGCGGGCGGGGCGGCGGGACAGGGACGCGGTGATGCCGGCGAGGTGGGCGAGGCGGGCGATCTCGGAGGACCGGAACGTCGGGCCGCCGGGGCGGCCGACCAGGATGACCAGCTCGGGGCAGCCCACCGGGGCCGCGGCCAGCTGCATGCCGCGCTCGGCCCAGCGGGCGGGCAGGCCGCCCTCGCCCGGGTCGATCTCGCGTGCCTCGGGCAGCGGCAGCCAGGGCAGCGCCGCCGCGCGCGGCGGGCTGGCGTAGTCGCCCCCGCCAAGGTCGGGCGCGCCGACGGAGGCCTCCCTGATCCGCACGTCGCCGGGTCCTGCGCACTCCAGCAGGATCGCCCAGTCCGCGTGGAACACCCCGGCGACCAGCTCGGCCAGCAGGGCGGAGGCGTCCCCCGGCCGGTCGGTGAGCGCGTCCACCAGGTCCAGGTCATCGGCGACTCCGGCGCCGTCGGCGAGGAAGGGCCGCAGCGACTCGACCCGCACGCCGGGCACCGACTGGGCCGCCGTGACGGCGCTGTCGGCCAGGCCGCCCGGCGGCAGCTGGACCACCAGGTCGTCCACGGCCCCGTCGGCGGACCGTTCGACGACGGCGAGGCTCACGATGTCGATGCCCACCCGCCCGAGCGCTGTCGCGACGGCGCCGAGCGCGCCGGGACGGTCGGGGAGCAGCAGGCGGAGAAGGTACGACATGACGTCGAGGATTCCTGACCGGCGTGACGCCGCGATGACATCCGCGTGCGTTCCTCCGTGTCCGCCGCCGCAGGTCGCGGCATCGCGGGCGTCGCGGGCGCCGGGCCGAGCCGGGCTGCGCCAGGCCCCGCCTGCCGGCCCGTACGATGTCATTACGCGGACACGCCGAAGAGTCGCGGGTCGTGGACACATGATCTTGGATGGATGGCCGTGGAGACATGGTCTTGGACATGTCGTCTTGGACACCTGGTCGTGGACACCGGGGCGCGGCGTAGCGAACACGTCAGCTGACCGGTCGGGCCACCCGGCCGGGACGGACAACCGGCCGGAACACGGCCGTAGACAAGGGGTCCCACCGCCATGGCTATCACCAGGGACGAGGTCGCCCACCTCGCCCGCCTGTCGCGGATGTCGCTGTCGGACGCCGAGCTCGACGCGCTCGCGCCCCAGCTGGACCAGATCCTGTCCGCCGTTGCCCGGGTATCCGAGGTCGCGGCGGCGGACATTCCGCCGACCAGCCACGCCGTGCCGCTGACCAATGTCTTCCGGGCGGATGTGACCCGGCCGTCGCTGCCGGCCGAGGATGCGCTGGCCGCCGCGCCGTCCGCCGAGGATGGTCGGTTCCGGGTGCCTCGCATCCTTGACTCGGAGGAGTGAGGGCGATCCGGGTGGGGCGTCCTGTTCGCGGCCCTTTGAGCAGCTTCCCGTCGACCCGGACCGCGATGCCTGCCCGGGGACGACCTCCTGGAAGCCTCGAGGTTGGGCCTCGCTCGGCGAAGCGGGCGGTCGCGGCCAGGGATTCTGCCGGTTTCCGCGGCCTCGGAGCCTTGGACCGGCACCCAACGACGGATGCGACCCAAAGCCGCGCAACTTCATCCTTTGACATGTGAGGGACAGACAGCAGCCATGACCGACGCATCCGTTGACGTCGTCCGGCTTACCGCCGCCGAGACCGCGGCCGCGATCGCGCGCGGCGAGCTGTCCGCCGTCGAGGCGACCCAGGCCGCGCTCGACCGGATCGCCAAGGTCGACGACGCGGTCCGCGCCTTCCTGCACGTCGACGCCCAGGGCGCGCTCACGACCGCCGCGGCGGTCGACGCCCGCCGGGCGGGGGGCGGACAGCCGGGACGAGCCGGACCCGAGGGCGGCCGCGCTGCGCGGCGCGCTCGAACGCGCCCTTGCCCGCGCCGGCTGGGCC
>NZ_JADWYU010000103.1 GCF_016786325.1 Frankia nepalensis
ATACGACTTTTCTGCCTGTCTGGTGGGCTCGGAGTTGTTTATAAGAGACAGCCGCGGCGGCGCGCCTCCGCGCCAGCTCGGTCGCCTGCCGCTGAAGGTCGTCGCCCTGAACAACCTCTCCAGACCTCTTCACGAAGGGAGAGCGCCCCATGGAGGCGTTCACCACGCACACGGGTCGGGCGGTGCCGCTGCGGCGCAGCGACGTCGACACCGACCAGATCATCCCCAGTGACTGGCTCAAGCGGATCGAGCGGACCGGCTTCGGTGCCGGCCTGTTCTCCGAGTGGCGCGCGGACCCGTCGTTCGTGCTCAACGACCCGGCGCACGCCGGCGCGACGGTCCTGCTCGCCGGGCCGAACTTCGGCTCCGGCTCCTCGCGGGAGCACGCCGTGTGGGCGCTGCAGGACTATGGCTTCCGTGCCGTCATCTCGCCGAAGTTCGCCGACATCTTCCGCGGCAACTCGCTGGGCAACGGCCTGCTGACGGTCGTCCTGCCCGCCGAGACGGTCGAGACGCTCACCGCCGCGGTGGAGGCCGACCCGACGGTGGAGATCACCGTCGACCTCGGCGCCCGCGAGGTCCGCGGCGCCGGGGTGGTCGCCTCGTTCGAGCTCGACGACTTCACCCGCTGGCGCCTCATGGAGGGCCTCGACGACGTCGGCCTGACCCTGCGGCACGCCGACGCGATCGGCGCGTTCGAGGGCGACCGGCCGTCCTGGCTGCCGACCACGGCCCAGCCGGCCTGAGTCGCCGCTGGCTGTCCGGGTGGCCGTGAGCCACCCGGGCAGCCGGCGGCCACGTCGGCCGCCAACCCAGCCGTGAGACCGGCGACGGACAGGAGCTACCCCGGTCTTCCGGACCGACCGTCGACAGGGTCCGTCGGGCGCGGAGCGTCCGACAGGCGGAGCGCCGAAGGGCGCTCCGCGCCCGGTTCCGGCGACCGCCGCACGCCGACGCGATCGGCGCGTTCGAGGGCGACCGGCCGTCCTGGCTGCCGACCACGGCCCAGCCGGCCTGAGTCGCCGCTGGCTGTCCGGGTGGCCGTGAGCCACCCGGGCCGGCTGACGGCCGCGTCCGGCCGCCAACCCGGCAACGGAACCGGTGACGGGAGCGTCGAAAGGCGCCGGTTTGCGGCGACCGGGGGCCCGCCCGGGTGGGCCGACTTCGTCGGACCTATGGCCCGCAAGGACAGGGCGATGCCACTCTGGTGACAGGGCTGTTGGTGGAGTTGCCCCTGCTGCCGGTGCCTCGCGCTGCGCGCCCGGGGGTGGGCGAAGAACCCGCTGTCGCGGCACCGGGCAACCATATGGTGACGCAACGTCTGAAACGGTCCTGAAATCGGACCGCGGATTGCGCCGTTCGTGTCTGGTTGTGTGCTCTGCCCGGGGGATGGCGAACCGGTCGCCGATTGTCCCGAACCCGCTGACGTGCGGGTTTGTGTGACGCGACACGCTTCCGGGAATTGCCCTCGGCAGTAGAGATGCCTACGGTGCAGCGCAGTGTGATGCCCGATCTGCTCCCCACCCCGCTCCCGCGGGGGGTGTCCGGAGGTTGTTGTGAACAAGTCCCAGTTGGTTGACCGCATTGCCCAGCAGATCGAAGGTGGCCGGTCGAACGCGACCAAGGCCGTCGACGCGGTCTTCCACGCCATCCAGGAGGCCGTCTCGAACGGCGAGAAGGTGACGATCACCGGTTTCGGTGTCTTCGAGCGCGTGGAGCGTGCCGAGCGGACCGGCCGCAACCCGGCGACCGGCGAGCCGGTGCACGTCCCCGCGTCGGTCGTTCCGAAGTTCCGCCCGGGCTCGGAGTTCAAGTCGAGCGTTTCCTCGAGCAGCTGAGCCGGGGCGGGCGCGGCGAGGCCGCCCTGTTTCGCGGGGCCCCCGCCGACCTGCGCCAGTAGGTCGGCGGGAAGGCGCCTCCTTGGCTGGACCCCACGACCGCGCCGCGAGACCGCTGAGGGGGCAACCCCGACATCGAGCTTCTCGCGGCCGAGGCGGGGGTCTTGGCCACCTTTTGGCCTGCCTTCCCGCGGTCGGCTTTCCGAACCGGGGACAGGCCGCGTGGCGACGCATGCATGAAAGACGACGCCTCGCTGGCGCACGGCGGTCAGCGAGGCGTCACCGTCGTCGAGGACACCCCGGCCACGCACCTGGCCCGGGGCCACCTGGCCCGGAGCCCCGACTGGTCCGCCGTCGGGGCCGGGCAGGTCGTCGGCGGGCCCGTCAGGAACGACGGCCCAGCGCCCAGCTGGCCAGGTCACCCTGGTAGTCGGACAGCCGGGCCTCGTCGGGGCCGGTGACGCGCGGCTCCCACCGGCCGCTCGGCGTCAGCTCCCAGACCGCCACGCTGTCCGAGAAGGCGTGGTCGAGCATCGCCCGCAGGGCCGCGCGCTGGTCCGGCTGCTTCACCCGGACCAGCGCCTCGACCCGGCGGTCCAGGTTGCGGTGCATCATGTCCGCGCTGCCGAGCCAGACCTCGTCGCCCGCGGTGAACTCGAACACCCGGCTGTGCTCCAGGTAGCGGCCGAGGACCGAGCGCACCAGCACCGTCTCCGACAGGCCCTCCACCCCGGGGCGCAGCGCGCAGATGCCGCGTACCAGGCAGCGGACCGGCACGCCGGCGCGCGACGCCCGGTAGAGCGCGTCGATCAACTGCTCGTCGACGAGGCTGTTCACCTTGATCTGGATCCCGGACGGCTCGCCGGCCCGGGCGGCCGCGGCCTCCCGGTCGATCCGCTCGATGATGCCGTCGCGCATGTGCTGCGGGGCGACCAGCAGCGACCGGTAGACGCTGCGCCGGCTGTAGCCGGTGAGCACGTTGAACAGGTCGGTGAGATCCGCGCCGACGTCCGGCTCGGCGGTCAGCAGGCCCAGGTCCTCGTAGAGCCGGGCCGTCTTCGGGTTGTAGTTCCCGGTGCCGACGTGGCAGTAGCGCCGCAGCGTGTCGCCCTCCTGGCGGACGACCAGGCACGTCTTGGTGTGCGTCTTCAGCCCGATCAGGCCGTAGACGACGTGGCAGCCGGCGCGTTCCAGCTCCCGGGCCCAGCGGATGTTGGCGCTCTCGTCGAACCGGGCCTTGATCTCGACGAGGACGACCACCTCCTTGCCGGCCTCGGCCGCGGCGATCAGCGCGTCCACGATCGGCGAGTCGCCGGACGTCCGGTAGAGCGTCTGCTTGATCGCGAGCACCTGCGGGTCGGCCGCGGCCTGCTCGATGAAACGCTGCACGGAGGTCGTGAACGAGTCGTACGGGTGGTGCACCAGCACGTCGCGCCCGCGCAGCACCGCGAAGAAGTCCGCCGGCTCGCCCGCCTCGTTGAGCAGGCTCGGCTGGGTGACGGGAACCCGCGGCGGGTACTTCAGCTCCGGCCGGTCCAGGTCGTAGAGCGCCCACAGCACCGACAGGTCCAGCAGCCCGTGCACCCGGTGCACGTCCCGGGGCGAGACCTCCAGCTCGTGGCTGAGCATCCGCAGCAGGTCGTCACCGATGTCGGCCGAGACCTCGAGGCGCACCGGCGGCCCGAAGCGGCGGCGGGCGAGCTCGCGCTCCAGCGCCTGCAGCAGGTTCTCGGCCTCGTCCTCCTCGACCTCGAGGTCGGCGTTGCGGGTCACCCGGAAGGGGTGCGAGTCGACGACCTCCAGGCCAGGGAACAGCTTCGAGAGCTGGGCCTCGATCACCTGCTCCAGCGGCACGTAGGAGGCGCGGCTGTCGGCCCCGTCCGGCTCCGCGCCGTCGATGTCCTGGCCCGCCGGGTCACCGCTGGACTCGGCGCCGCCGGCGTGCTGGCCGGGGTGGTCGAGCCGGATCAGCCGCGGCACGTTCTGCGGCACCTTCACCCGCGCGAACTTCAGGGTGTCGTCGTCCGGGTCGCGCACCAGCACGGCGAGGTTCAGCGACAGCCCGCTGATGTAGGGGAACGGGTGGGCGGGGTCGAACGCCAGCGGGGTGAGCACGGGAAAGACCTGCTGGTCGAAGTAGTCCCGCAGGTACTCGCGCTGGTCGTCCGTGAGCTGGTGCCAGTACCGGATGTTGATGCCGGCGTGCGCGAGCGAGGGCGCGACCTCGTCGCTGAAACAGCGCGCGGCCCGGTCGGTGAGCTGGGCGGTCCTGGAACTGATCAGCTCGAGCTGCGCGCGGGGGGTCAGGCCGTCCGCGGAGCGGACGGTGAGCCCGGTGGCCTCCCGGCGCATGAGCCCGGCGACCCGGACCATGTAGAACTCGTCCAGGTTGCCCGCGAAGATCGCGAGGAACTTCGCCCGCTCCAGCAGTGGCGTGCTCACGTCCTCGGCCAGCGCCAGCACGCGCGCGTTGAAGTCCAGCCAGGACGTCTCGCGGTTGATGAAGCGGTCGGCGGGCAGGTCGGACGGCTCCGGCGGACGGGGCGCCTCCAAGGGCTCGAGGAGGGCGCTGCGGGGCTTGCGTTGGGGCTGCTCGGACCTCGTCACCACCAGCTCGGCCATGTCAGCGATGGTGCCAGGCAAAGGTGAACTCGGCAGCTTGTCCCGATGTCCGGCTTAGGTCGTGACCCGCCGCGCCCGAGCGATCGCCTGTCGCGTGACCGGTGGCGATAATGTCCGTTCATACGCGGGAAACACGACTGGCGGACCATCAGTTGCGGCCGTGTTACAGGCACCCGCTCCGCTCGCTGGTGAGCGGATCTAGCCTGCTTGCTGACGATGGACGGGCAGCGCCGCCCGACCGGGTGGAAGGGACCGGAGCGAGCTCGCTCACCGGGTGACCGGACAGCGGGTCCTGCTCGCCGGTCCGGGCACCGCTGCCTGCCCGGGGCCGCTCGTCAGGCCGGCCGCTCGCGCGTCCAGCCGGGGTCCCGCGCCCAGGCCCGCGATGTCGAGCTTCGCGGCGAAAGATCTCGACCTGTCCCGACGAATGATGAGGTGGGTGCGCTAGCCGTGCAGGACCTGTTGGCTCCCCCGCGCCTGGCCGCCGGGCAGGCGCTCGAGGCCGAGCCGGTCGCGGCCGGTGAGGAGGAGCTGGCGGCGGCCGAGCGGGTCACCTACCGGATCCGCCAGCGGCTGCGCTACACCTACGACGGCCCGGCCCGTGGCCTGACGCACCGGCTGGTGGTGCTGCCGCCGAACCGGCACGGCGACCAGGTCTCCCGGTACGGGGAGCTGGTGATCTCCGCGCCCGACGCCACGGTCGCGTGGGAGCGCGGGCCGGACGGGCAGCGGACCGCCACCATCACCCTCGACGAGGTGCCCGGCCTTCTCGACTTCGACGTCACCGCCGTCGTCGACCGCGGCCCCGCGGCTGGCTGGCCGGCGTTGCCGGCGTCCGCGCTGACCGGCCGGCGGCTGCTCGCGCCGACGCCGCTGACCACCCCGGACGAGTCACTCACCGCCGTCGCCCGCCGGCTCGCCGGCCCGGACCCGTTGACCACCGCGCGCCGGTGCTGCGCCTGGGTGTTCGAGAACATCGCCTACCGCCCCGGGTCGACCACGGTCGGGACGACCGCGGCGCAGGCGGCGGCGGGCGGCGCGGGGGTATGCCAGGACCAGGCCCATGTCATGATCGCTCTGTGTCGGGCCGCCGGGTTGCCGGCCCGGTACGTGCTGGGCCATCTGCTCGGCGACGGCGCGTCGCACGCCTGGGCAGAGGTGGTCCTGCCCGACGGCTGGGCACCGCCACCGCCCGGCCCGCCGGCGCGTGGCCAGGCGGGGCGAGGCTGGGCCGCCCCCGGTGGGGCCGGCGCCGTGGCGGTCGCGCTCGACCCCTGCCACAACCAGCTCGCCGACCGTCGGTACGTGACGATCGCGGCCGGCCGGGACTACCAGGACGTCATGCCGACCTCGGGCTGGTACTGCGGTAGCGGTCGCGGGGCGCTCACCACGACCCAGCGGGTCGAGGTCGTCGAGCTGGCTGGCCTCCCGCCGCGCCGCCTGGCTTCCTAGCGTCTCCTGGCTTCCGGAGCCGCCCGGCTTCCAGAGCCGGCCCGTCCCGGCTTCCAGAGTCGGCGCGCCGGGCCAACCAGGCCATACCGGACCCGGTGTCCCCCCGGCGCGACACGCTGGTCGTGTCGCGACACGCCCGGCGAGGTGGCCCGCGAGCGGAGGCCGGCGAGGGCGCTGGCGATCGGCCATGCCCGTCAGGCAAAGGCGCGCCGGCTGGCCGGCCTGATCGCCGCGCTGGCGGCTCACCGCGATTCATTTGCTGCCCGACACGAGACCTAATCACGCTCGTGGTCACGCTACAGATACGGTGCGTGTCGAATCGTGAACCGACCGGATGCACGAATGGCATGGCTGTCGCCCGGAGGATCCACTGCCCGGCTCGGCTCGCCCGTCCGGCGGCCGGCTCCGCCGGTCCGCCGGCCCCGGCGCGGCGCCGCCAGGCGGTGACGCGAGCCGCGGTGATGGCGAGGCGCGGTGAGGGCGAGGCGTGATGGTGCCTGGGCGTGGTTGCCCTGGGGCGCGGTGGCCGGCTGGTCGGCGGGGGCGAGGAGAGGGGCGGCGCGAGCCGTGACAGACATCGACGCCGCGGGCCGGTCGATGGCCGCGGCCAGTCCACGGGGCGGCGCCGTCGTGGCGGCCACCACCGCGTCGCCCCTGGCTCTGGTGGCCGCCGGGGAAGCGCCGTCGCCACCGACGATCACCAGATCGGCCGCCGTCGTGCCCCTCGTCGCGGCGTTCGTCACCGGGATGGCGCGGCTGGTCACCGACGACGGCGGCCTGCTGGTCGTCGACGCCGGCGCGGCCGGCGCCGGGTTCGCGGCGACCGGGGTGGCCGGCGCCTGGGCGTGGCGCGCGAGGGCCACCGAGCGAGCCTGGCTCGCCCGGCTGCTCCTGGTGCTCGGTGCCTGGACCCTGATCCAGGCGGTCCGGGTGGCGGTCGGCCCGGCGTCCGCGTCCGGCCCGGGGCGCGCGGCCCTCGCCGCCGGCGCGCTGGCCGCGCCGGTGCTGGCCGCGGTGGCCCTCGTGGTCCGTCCCCGGCCGGCCACGCGCCCCGCCGCGCAGCCGGTCGTGGTCCAGCCGGTCGTGGTCCAGGCCGCCGTCGCCACGGGCGGCCTGACTCCTGGCCTGGCCGGCGCCCCCGGCGCCCAGCGCCGTGCCGGGGGCCCCACGCCGGCCAGGGACGGCGCCGGGGCGGCCCTGGGCGTCCGGCTGGCGAGCGCGCTGACGACCGCCCGCCGCAAGGGCTGGGACGTGGCTGGCTTCGACGTGCACTACCAGCCGATCGTGCGGCTCAGCGACGGCGCCGTCGTCGGGCTGGAGGCGCTTGCCCGCTGGACGGAGCCCGGGCGCGGCCCGGTGCCGCCACTCACCTTCGTCACCGCCGCGGAGGCCGGCGGCCTGGTGGCGGCCCTCGACGAGTTCGTGCTCGGCCGGGCCTGCGCCGAGGTCGCGACCGTGGTGCCCGTCGTCGCCGGCGCCCCGCCGCCCCGGCTGCACGTCAACATCTCGGCGACCCGGCTCGTGGACCCGGCGCTGCCGGACGTGTTCGCCCGCGCGCTCGGCGTCAGCGGCCTGGACCCGGCCCGCCTCGTCGTCGAGGTCACCGAGACGTCCCGGATCGCCGACCTGACCGTCGCCGCGCGGGTGCTCGAGGCGGTCAGGGCGCTCGGGCCGGCCGTCGCGATGGACGACGTCGGCGCCGGCCACACCACCTTCGAGGCCCTGCATCGGCTGCCCGTGACCGTCGTGAAGCTCGACCGCGGCCTGATCGAGAACCCGCTCGGCCCTGAGCGGGCCGCGCGACTCGGGCGGTCGGTCATCACCGTCGCGCGCTCGCTTGGCGCCCAGGTCGTCGCCGAGGGCATCGAACGGCGGACCCAGCGCGCCGACCTCGCGCTGCTCGGCTGCGAGCTAGGCCAGGGCTACCTGTTCGCCCGGCCCGCGCCACTGGCCGCGCTCGGTCCGCTGCTCGCGGCCGCCTTCGCCGGGCCGGGCCCCGCCCCCGTCGCCCGGACCGCCGGCAGCAGGCCGTAGACCGTCGCCGGTGAGCCGGAGCCGGCGCGGTTGCGGGTCCCACCGACCAGCACCCACGCGCCGACGGCCGGCAGCGCGCCCAGGTTGGTCAGGTTCTCCAGCGAGATCCGCCGCTGCCCGTACAGCGCGCGGGAGACCGCGTAACTGGTGTCCAGGCCCGGGTCCGGGCCGAAGGTGTCGGTGCCGAGCGCGCCGCGCCGGCCGAGCCGGCCGGTCTCGAGCAGCCACTCGACGGCGGCCAGCGCGAACCCTGGCTGGTGGATCCGGCCGGCGGAGTCCAGGTTCGCGTACGCCGGCGTGCCCCAGCGGTCCGACCAGCCCGTCCAGGCCAGCACCGCCGCGCCGGGCGGGATCGGGCCGTGGGCGTCCTCGAACGCGGCGAGATCCGCGACCGTCACCTGGTAGTCCGGGTCGCGCGCGGCGGCCGCCCGCACGTCCAGGCGCACCGCTGGCAGGAACAGGTCGTCCGCGGTGAGCTCGTCCGCCGCCGCGCCGCCGGCCTCGAAGTGCGCCGGCGCCCCCCAGTGCGTGCCGGTGTGCTCGCCGGAGCACACCCGCCGCAGGTAGTAGCCGTCCACGTCGATCGACGCGGCCGTCGTCATCGTGAACGGCGGGTCGCCGGGGAACAGCGGCGTCGTCGCCGGGTCGTGCACGTGCGCGAGCAGCACCGGCCGCACCGGCGCCGCCGGCCACCCGGCGAGCGCCATCCCGTCGTGCGCGCCGTCGTCAGCCGGCATTCGCCGCGGCCGTCCCCAGCACCGCGCTGGTCGCCGGGCCGACGCCGAGCAGGCGCGCGGCGGCCAGGTCCGCGACGGTGTCGACGTCGCGGCGCAGGCCCGGCACGCCAGCCCCGAGCGCGCCGGTCAGGTCGACCGCGCCGGACCGCAGGTGCCGCGCGTGGCTGTCGACGCCGAACCGGGGCGCCAGCTCGCTGCCCGGCGCGGCGCACAGCAGCACGGTGCCGGTACCGGCCGCGTCGGCGAGCACCGCGCGGCCGCTTCGCGGGGCGGCGAGCAGCGCGGCGCGCAGCTCGCCCGGCCGCAGCGCGGCCAGGTCGGCGGACATCGCGGCGACGCCATGGCCCGGCCAGCGCCCCGCGGCGAGCCGGGCGCCGTGGCGCAGCGCCGGGTTCAGGCCCCGGTCGGGCAGGTCGGGCACGGCCAGCACCGGCGCCCCGCCGTGCGCGCCCGCGCCGGCCTCGACCGCCGCGCTGGCCGCCGGGTCGTTGGTGACCACCAGCACGCCGGCGACGACGTCGGTGCCCGCCGCCGCGACGGCCGTCGCGGTGTCGGTCGCCATCGCCAGTGCCAGCAACGCGCGGTCGGCATGCTCGAGCCGGCTCTTCGCCGCGCCCAGCCGCTTTAACGGCAGCAGCACGATCCACCGTTGAGGTAGCCTGCCCGCCACGTCCCGACCATAGGACACGGGCCGGCTCTCAGGAGACGGCCCGGTGCCGAGGGGCCTCGTCCGTGGCTGTCCGTCGACCCCCTCCTGGGTGACGTGACACACCCGGCCACGGTGGCGATGAGGATCTCCGGACCAGGCTGGCATAGCGTCGGCCGAGACAGATGGCACGGCCGAGGTGGTCGACGAGCAGGTTGCGAGTGGATGAGACTTCGGCATCATGACGACGAACGGCGCTGAACACGATGGGCCGCCGCGGGTGGCCGCGGTGCTCACCGCCGGCTCGTGGGGCACGGTGTTCGGGAAGGTCCTGGCCGACGCCGGGCGGCGGGTGACCCTGCTTACCCGAGACGGCGCGTTGGCCGAGAGGATCAACAAGGAGCATCACAATCCTCGCTACCTGCCCGCCGTCCGGTTACCGGACCTGGTCCGGGCCACCTGCGAGCCGGCCGAGGCGCTGGCCGGCGCCGGCCTGGTCGTGCTCGCCGTGCCGTCGCAGGCGCTGCGCGCGGCGCTCGCGGCGTGGGCGCCGCTGGTCGAGCCGACGGCGGTCTACGTCAGCCTGATGAAGGGCGTCGAGAACGGCAGCTGCCAGCGGATGAGCGAGGTGATCAGCGAGGTCGCCGGGGTGGGGCCGGAGCGGGTCGCCGTCGTCAGCGGGCCGAACCTGGCGGCGGAGATAGCGGCCGGTGAACCGGCGGCGACCGTGGTCGCCAGCGCCTCGCCCGCGACCGCCGCGGCCGTGCAGGCCGCCTGCTGGACCTCGTACCTGCGGCCCTACACGAACGCCGACGTCGTCGGCTGCGAGCTCGGCGGCGCGGCCAAGAACGTGATCGCGCTCGCCGCCGGGATGCTCGAAGGGCTCGGCTTCGGGGCGAACACCCTGGCGTCGCTGATGACCCGAGGACTCGCCGAGGTCGCGCGCCTCGGCACCGCGCTGGGCGCCGACCCGATGACCTTCGCCGGGCTCGCCGGGCTCGGTGACCTCGTCGCCACCTGTGCCTCGCCGCTGTCACGCAACCGCGCCTTCGGCGAGAAGCTCGGCCAGGGGATGACGATGGAGGCGGTGCTGGACGAGCAGCGGCAGGTCGCCGAGGGTGTGCGCTCGTGCCGGCCGCTGCTCGCGCTCGCCGACCGGCTCGGAGTCCACATGCCGATCAGCCGGCAGGTGGAGCGGGTGCTCTACGAGGGTCTGTCGCCGCTGGAGGCCGTGAAGGACCTGATGAGCCGTGAGCCGGGCGCCGAGTACCGGGAGCCCATGGTCCCGGAGGCGCGGGCGGCGGGGTAGGGGGCCCGGCCCGGGCCCCCTACCCGGTTCATCGCGCCGCGGCGGCCGACTGGGTGGGCACCGCCGGCGGCAGGATCTCGATGAGGGCGCCGATCGAGCGGAGCTTGCCGACCGGGTCCTCGTAGCCGCGCTCCAGGAAACGGGTGCCCGAGATGGTGCTGGTGCCGTTCGCGACCAGCGCGGCCATCACGTAGGCGAAGCCGGCGCGCAGGTCGGGGATCTCCAGGTCGCCGCCGGTCAGCGGCGTCGGCCCGGACACCACGGCCGAGTGCTCGAAGTCCCGGGCGGCGAACCGGCAGCCCTTGCCCCCGAGGCAGCTCGTCGACAGCGCGATGTTCGCGCCCATCTCGTTGAGCTGGCGGGTGTAGCCGAACCGGTCCTCGTAGATCGTCTCGTGCACCACCGAGACGCCCTGGGCCTGGGTGAGCAGGACGACCAGCGGCTGCTGCCAGTCGGTCATGTAGCCGGGGTGCACATCGGTCTGCACGTGGGTCGCGGTGAGCGGGCGGTTCCGGTAGAAGGTGATCCCGTCGTCGGTGACCTTGAACTCGCCGCCGAGCCGGCGCAGGTGGTTCAGGAACGTCGCGGCGTGCTCCTGGCGGGCGCCTCGGACGTCCACCCGCCCGTTGGTCGCCACCGCCGCGGCGGCGAACGAGGCGACCTCGATCCGGTCCGGGATCGCGGTGTGGTCCGCGCCGTGCAGCCGGTCCACGCCCTGCACGACGATCGTGCGGTCGACCTCCACGTCGACCAGCGCGCCCATCTGCTGCAGGAACAGGATGAGGTCGATGACCTCGGGCTCCACCGCGGCGTTGGAGATCACCGTCGTGCCCTTCGCGCGGACCGCGGCGAGCAGCAGGTTCTCGGTCGCGCCGACGCTCGGGAACGGCAGCGCGACGTGCGCGCCGCGCAGGCCCAGCGTCTTGACCTGCACCGACCGGAGGTGCTCGACGATCTCCGCGCCCATCGCCCGCAGCCCGGCCAGGTGGAAGTCGACCGGGCGCTTGCCGATCCGGCAGCCGCCGGGCAGCGGCACGACCGCCTCGCCGACCCGGTGCAGCAGCGGGCCCATCATCAGGATCGGGATCCGGTTCACGCCCGAGTACGCCTCGGACAGCGACGGGTCGCTGATCCGCGGCGTGGCGATGCGCACCTCGTGGTCGCCCAGCCATTCCACCTGGGCGCCGAGCTCGGCGAGCATGCCGAGCACGACGTCGACCTCGGCGATCCGCGGCACCCGTGACAGGGTGCACGGCTCGTCCGTCAGGAGAGTGGCGACCAGCAGCTTGGTGACCGAGTTCTTGGCCCCGGAGACCTCGACCGAGCCGATCAGCGGCTGCCCGCCGGCGATGCGGTAGCGGTGGCGCTCGGCCGTGGGCACGCCGACGGAGGTGTCGAGGGCCGCCGTGTCCACCCGTTGGGACGCGACGATGGCGTCCGGCGCGGCGGGAGTTCCAGCCGGTTCCGCCGGATCGGCGAGGCCTGGGGCTCCCGCCGGATCCGGGGCGCCTGCCCGATCGCCGACGGGGTCCCCGCCGGGTCGGCGAGGCCGATCCGGCGAGCCGGCGATCGGGGAGGTCTGCTGGGAGGTCTGGGGCACGGGTCGGCCTCCTCGCGGTCTTGGCATCTGTATGTCCCGGGGTCGTTCCCGGACGAGATGTGGCGAACCACCGGAAGGCCACCTTTGGGGCGGCAAGCGCGAGTGTTCGCCTCGGTCGGGCAGGGCCAGGAGAGGCGCGGTCTGAGTTGTCTGTCACGCCCTGGCGGCCCAAGGCTGCGGGCCGAGCACGATCGGCCCCGGGAATTCAACCAGACCGTCGGGGCCAGTTAGCGCGGCGCCACCCCGTAAGGGATCGACATTACGTCGCGTTCCCGATCCGCGACACACCCTTGTTACTTTCCGTTGAAAGGTTCGTTACCGAGCGCCCCGGGGTGTGGCCGCCGCCGGCCCAGGGGCGCCTCGGCAGGCGGACCCGGTGACGGGGACGCGGCGCCGGCGACGCGCGTGCGGACACCCGTGTTCACCCAGGCGCAATCGGCGATCCGCTACTGTCCCGGCATGGCTGGCTTCGCGCGCAGGCACCGGTTGGCGATCGTCTTCGGCGGGCGCAGTACCGAGCACGAGATCTCGTGTGTGTCCGCGCGCGGAGTCCTGGCGGCGGTGGACCGCGAACGCTACGAGGTGGTCCCGGTCGGCATCACGCCCGAGGGGCGCTGGCTGGTGCTGCCGGACGACCCGTCGGCGCTGGCCACCGCCGACGGCCGCCAGCTGCCCACGGTGCGCCCGGACGCCGGCCAGGACGTCATCCTGCCGCCCGACCCGAACGGGGCCGCCCTCGTCCCTCTGGGCCCCCAGCGCGCCTCCCGGACCGACGTCCGGACCTCCCCGGCCGGTGAGGCCGACCGGGCGGAGGCGCCGGGCCCGGCCGGAACCCCGGCGGCGGTCGAGCCGGCGGTGCCCGGCGCGGCCGGGATCGGCGACCTGGACGTCGACGTGGTCTTCCCGCTGCTGCACGGCCCGTACGGCGAGGACGGCACCATCCAGGGCCTGTTCGAGATGGCGGGGCTGCCCTACGTCGGCTCCGGGGTGTTCGCCAGCGCCGCGGCGATGGACAAGCAGCACATGAAGACGCTGCTGGCGGCCGCGGGCCTGCCGGTCGGCCCGTACGCGGTGCTGCGCGCCGGGGAGAGCCTGTCCGAGGCGGAGAAGGAACGCCTGGGACTGCCGGTCTTCGTCAAGCCGGCGCGGGGCGGCTCGAGCATCGGGATCAGCCGGGTCGACGCCTGGGCGGACCTCGACACCGCGGTCAAGACCGCGCGGGTCTCCGACCCGAAGGTCCTCGTCGAGGCGGCGATCATCGGCCGCGAGATCGAGTGCGGCGTGCTCGACGCGCTTGACGGCGGCCAGCCGGAGACGAGCGTGCCCGCGGAGATCGTCGTCGACTCGTCCGCCGGCTTCTACGACTTCGAGGCCAAGTACTCCTCGTCGGCCACCCGGCTGGACGTGCCGGCCGACCTGCCCGCCGGGACCGCCGACCGGGTGCGCGCCGCCGCGGCCGCCGCGTTCCGCGCGCTCGACTGCGCCGGGCTCGCCCGGGTCGACGTGTTCCTCACGCCGGCCGGCGAGGTGATCCTCAACGAGGTGAACACCATGCCCGGCTTCACCCCGACGTCGCTGTTCCCGCGGATGTGGGCGGCCGCCGGGCTGGACTACCCAGCCCTGGTGGACCGCCTCATCCAGCTCGCGCTGCGCCGCGGCAGCGGGCTGCGCTAGCCGCCCGCGGTCGGACGCCCGGGGCGGCGCTGCCCAA
Source organism: Frankia nepalensis (assembly GCF_016786325.1). Classification (GTDB taxonomy): domain Bacteria; phylum Actinomycetota; class Actinomycetes; order Frankiales; family Frankiaceae; genus Pseudofrankia; species Pseudofrankia nepalensis. Next base: position 13,950 of record NZ_JADWYU010000103.1, read on the forward strand.
GGCGGCGGCGCGGCCGTCGCCCGAGGCGTCCGGGCGCGAGGCTCGCGCGACCGGCTACGGGACCGTGACGACCGTGTCGGCCAGGATGGCCGGCGCCAGGGTCTGCAGCACCTCGAACGGCTGCACGCCGGCGGGGAACGTCAGCGTCACCTGGGGGCGCCTGGTCGGTGTGGACCACCGGGACTGCTCTCCCGCGGTCTCGACGAACCAGCCGACACCCGCGTTGTCCCGGAGGTCGGAGTCCGGCTGGTAGCCGGCGGCCACTCCCTCGGCCCCGCAGGTGAGCAGGACGGGCCCCTTGCCATAGGCGGCCGCGGACACCCCCTCCGGGGTGACCTCGCGCCGGTCCAGCCCGTCGCCCAGCGAGTCCGGGAGCGATTCCAGCAGCGCTCGGCACTGGTCCGCCGCCTCGCCGGCGGGTGCCGGCGCCCCCGACACCGCGACCGGCCCGGATCCGCCGCCACAACCCGCGGCGGCGAGCCCCAGCGTGACCACGAGCAGGGCATTCCACCCCAGCGCCCAGCCGCGCCTTCTCACGTCGTGCTCCTCCGCGTCCGAGGCCCCGGGGCGCTTCGCCGAGAATGCGCCGTACCTCGAGACCTCAGCCTGCCAGGCTGGAACCGTCAGCGTGCCAGCAGGCCCCGCGGGTACTCCCGCGGGGCACGGCGCGGCCGGGATCGCCGGCCGCGCCATCGCGGTCAGAAATGGACGACCGGGCAGGTCAGCGTGCGGGTGATGCCATCCACCGCCTGCACGCGGGACATGACCAGCTTGCCCAGGTCGTCAACGGAGCTCGCCTCGGCGCGCACGATCACGTCGTATGGGCCGGTGACATCTTCCGCCTGGGTGACGCCAGGGATCTGCTCGATCTCCTTCGCCACCGACGCGGACTTGCCGACCTCGGTTTGGATAAGGATGTACGCGTGGACCACAGACGCTCCCTCGTCGGACGTCGAGAGCCCGTCGAGCAGAAGTACGGGCCGACAGACGGTAACAGGCAATCGGCCTCCGTGAGAGGCTCCCAGCCGAAGGAACTGCTGTGAACGCGCGAGTCTCCGTGACGCCGGACGGCTCAACCTGGCTCCGGCCGGGGCGCTTCCGCCACTACCGAAGCACAATCGGGCCCCCGAACTGTGATTGATACCACCGTGTGTATGCCAAGCCAAGGCCAGACGTGGGTCGCTGTGGGTAAAAGTGACCTCGTGACCCCGGGTGAGCGGCGAAGAGGCTGTGGTCAGGGCGGCGAACGGGCCCGCGGCCAGGGAGACGGTGTGACCAGCGCGACATTCGGGATGGCCTTCTTGGTGGCCTTCGAAGCCGCGGCGAGCGTGGTCGTCGCGGCGGCGCCCGGCATGGTTGGCGCCTCGGTACCCAGGACGGCGTCGATGCCCAGCGTGGTGCCGATGCCCAGCGTGGTGCCGGCGGCCGGAGCGGCGTCGGTGGGCGGAGCGGCGTCGTGGCGCTGACCGGGCCGGCCATGGCCCTTCGGGCGGAAGGGGCCGCGCCGCCGCGGGTGCTCGCGATCGCCGGCTCCGACTCCGGCGGTGGCGCCGGCATCCAGGCCGATCTGAAGACGGCCACGGCCTTCGGTGTCCACGGGATGACCGCGGTGACGGCCGTGACGGCGCAGAACTCGGTCGGCGTCCAGGGCGTGTGGGAGCTGCCGGTGGCGGCGGTGCGGGCGCAGATCGCCTCGGTGGTCGACGACATCGGGGTCGACGCGGTCAAGACCGGCATGCTGGCGACGCCCGAGCTGGTCCGGGCCGTGGCCGAGGAGCTGACCGGGCTTGCGGCGCCGCTCGTGGTCGACCCGGTGGGGGTGTCCAAGCACGGCCACCGGCTGTTGGAGCCGGCGGCGGTGTCGGTGCTGCGCGAGCTGTTGCTCCCGTTGGCCACGGTCACCACCCCGAATCTCGACGAGGTGGCCCTGTTGACCGGCGTCGAGGTTCGCGACGAGGCGGGGCTGTGGCGCGCGGCCCGGGCGATGCTCGACCTCGGTCCCCGCTGGGTGCTGGTAAAGGGTGGGCATCTGCCGGGTGAGGCCGTCGACCTGCTCACCGACGGCGCTACCGAGGTCGTGCTGCGGGCCGCCAGGGCCGACAACCGGCACACCCACGGAACTGGCTGCACGCTCGCCTCGGCGCTCGCCTCCGGCCTCGCGACGGGGCTCGACGTGCCGTCGGCGACCCGCGCGGCCAAGGACTACGTGACCGGCGCGCTGGGCGCCGGCTACGCGCTGGGTGCCGGGATCGGACCGGTCGACCACGGCTGGCGCTGGCGGACCTAGGACCTCTCACCGGCTCCCGGCCCTCCGGTCGCCGACCTTCCGGACCGGCCACCGGAGCTCCCAGCTTGTCGAGCCGGCAGGCCCCTGCCGACGCGGGCGAGGCCGTCAGGCGGTCGGGATGTCGAACCAGCTCATCACCTTGCCGCCGAAGATCATGTCGCCGCCGATCTTCAGCTTGCGGGTCAGGAACATCTTGGTCGGGTCGGCCTTGCCGCTGATCAGCTTGATGAACCGGACGCCGTCCAGGGTGACCGTCACCCGGGCGCTCTCGGCGACGTGCCGGCTCACGGTGCAGGCGCCGTCACGGATGACCATCTCGTAGTGGTCGACCCCGCCATCCGGCCGCTCGGTGATGTGGAAATGCACCACCGCGTCCTGGTTCTTGATCTTACTCGGATCGGCCTGTCGAGCCATCCGATCGAAGTACTCGTCGAGCAGAACAGACCGCTCCGGGCCGCTCATCAGCGCGGCAAGCGCGTCATCCGAGAGCCCGCTGGTGTAAGCGACCAGTTCTTCGAGGCTGAAGGCGGTGAGGTCCGGCAAGGTCTGGGACATGCGATAGCTCCGGTGCGACGAGGGCCGAGAATCCGATCCCTCTCATATCAGCACGTCTCGCCCAGACGGACGCGCGGGGTCCTCGTCAAGCGCCAGCCGGTGGCATCCCGTTGTCTCCTGGCTGGCCGGGTGCCCCCGGCTGTTCGCGAGCACGAAAAAGAGGCGCCACCAGTCACGGTGACGCCTCTTCAAGGGCTTTTCAGCGCGACAGGCCCGTCAGATGACGAGCCGGTCGCGCGCCCGCGCCTCAGGCGCGGGTCACCTTCCCCGCCTTGATGCAGGAGGTGCACACGTTCAGCCGCTTGGGGGTGCGGCCGACGAGCGCGTGCACGGTCTGGATGTTGGGGTTCCAGCGCCGCCGCGTGCGCCGGTGGGAATGGGAGACCGACATGCCGAAGCCCGGTCCCTTGCCGCAGACGTCGCACACCGAAGACACGAGGAACACTCCGCCAAGAAGTCGCTGATTGATCGGCGGCCGGGGCTTCCGGCCATGCTGACCCGCCGCTGGCGCGGCTACACCGGGCGTCAGGACGGTGTCTCCCGCCGTTCAGGGCATGGCGACGCCGGACGCGGCGGTGCTCACTGAAGGCTACCGCAGCGCTGGCGGAAGTGGGGCTTGGGCCCCGGTCGGGTTCCAGCCGGCGTCCGTGGGGATCTCCGGCCCGGCTGGGCGGCCGCGTCGGGCCGGGTCGGGCCGGGTCGGGCCGGGTCGGGCCGGAGAATCCTCGCGCGCCGCGCCAGAGTGTCGCTGGTTGGGTGCAGTATCGGGTTTGTGATCGAGCTGGACACACCGCTGACCCGTGTGGTCGGGGCGAGGGACGCCAAGCGGCTGGCAGACGGCGCGCTCGGCCTGGTCACCGTCGCCGACCTGCTTGACCACCTGCCCCGTCGTTACCACCAGCGCGGCGAGCTGACCGTCCTCGCCGACCTCGTCGAGGGCGAGGTGGCGACCGTGCACGCGAAGGTCGTCAAGCACGAGCAGAAGCGGGACCGTTCCGGCAGGCCGCGCGTCAGCCTGACCGTGACCGACGGCACCGCGCAGATGGTCATCACCTACTTCAACCCCAGCCGGTCGCCCGCGCGCCGACTGTCAGCGGGCGTGGTGGCGGTCTTCTCGGGCAAGGTCGGCCGCTTCCGGGAACGCCTCCAGATGGTCAACCCGGAGACCCATCCGCTGGAGGACGAGGAGGCCCCCGGCGACGACGCGGACGCGTGGGCGCGGGCGCTGGTACCCGTCTACGCGGCCACGGAACAGGTCGCCTCGCCAGTGATCGGCCGTTGCATCCTGGTGCTGCTCGACGCGCTCACGGAGATCCCCGACCCGCTGCCCGGCGACCTGCGTGCCCGCCACCGGCTCGTCGACCTGCGCACGGCCTACGAGCTGGCGCACCGACCCGACTCGCGGGGCGACGTCGAGCGCGCCCACAGGCGGCTGAAGTGGGACGAGGCGCTCACGCTGCAGGTGATCCTGGCGCGGCGGCGCCGGGAGATCCAGGCGATGGCGACGACGGCGCGCGTGCCACGGCGAGACGGCATCCTCGCGGCCTTCGACCGCCAGCTGCCGTTCGCGCTCACCGACGGCCAGCGCGACGTCGGGGCCACGGTCCAGGCGGAGCTGGCCGAGCCGGTCCCGATGCACCGGCTGCTGCAGGGGGAGGTCGGGTCCGGCAAGACCGTCGTCGCGCTGCGCGCGATGCTCACCGTCGTCGACGCGGGTGGCCAGGCGGCGCTGCTCGCCCCGACCGAGACGCTCGCGACGCAGCACTACCGCGGCATCCGGGAGCTGCTCGGCGGGCTCGGCCGCGCCGGCGAGCTGGACGAGACCCCGCCGGCGACCAGGATCGCGCTGCTCACCGGCTCGGTCGGCGCCCGCGCGCGGCGGGAGGCGCTGGCGGCCGCGGCCGACGGGCGCGCGGGGCTGGTGATCGGCACGCACGCGCTGCTGCATGAGGGAGTCGCGTTCCGCGACCTGGGGCTCGTCGTGGTGGACGAGCAACACCGCTTCGGTGTCGAGCAGCGCGACGCCCTGCGGGCCCGGGCCAGCCAGCCCCCCCACGTGCTGGTGATGACGGCGACGCCGATCCCGCGGACGGTCGCGATGACCGTGTTCGGTGACCTGGAGGTCTCCACCCTCACCCAGCTGCCCGCGGGCCGGCAGCCGATCTCCACCTTCGTCGTGGACGCGGCCACCCATCCGACCTGGCGGGACAGGATCTGGGGCCGCATCCGGGACGAGGTGGCGGCCGGGCACCAGGCCTACGTCGTCTGCCCACGGATCAGCTCGGTCGCGGTCGGCCAGGGGGACGACGAGGAGGTCGCGGGCGACGACGAGGCGGCCGACGGCGCGGCCCGCCGGCGGGGCGCGGCCGGGGCTGGGGCCGCCACGGGCCAGACCGTCACGATCCCGGCTGAGGACGGGAGCCTGGCCGGGGCCGGGGTCGAGGAGCTGACGCCCTGGCTCGCCGAGGGGCCGTTGGCCGGGCTGCGGCTGGCCGCGCTGCACGGCCGGCTGGCGGCGGACGTCAAGGACTCGGTGATGACCAGGTTCGCGGCCGGCGAGCTCGACGTGCTGGTCGCGACGACCGTGATCGAGGTGGGCGTCGACGTGCCCAACGCGACCGTGATCGCCATCATGGACGCGGACAGGTTCGGCGTCTCCCAGCTGCACCAGCTGCGCGGGCGGGTCGGGCGCGGCCAGGCCGCGGGGGTCTGCCTGCTGCATACCGAGGTCGACGGCGACACCCCGGCCACCCAGCGGCTGGCGAACGTCGCGGCGACCACCGACGGCGCCGAGCTGGCGCGCCTGGACCTGGGGCAGCGCCGCGAGGGGGACGTGCTGGGTGCCAGCCAGTCGGGCCGCGCCCGCGGCGTGCGGCTGCTGGAGCTGCTCAGGGACGAGCGCCTGATTCTCGACGCGCGCGAGGAGGCCGGCCGCCTGGTCGCCGCCGACCCGGATCTGGCCGGCCACCCCGCGCTGCGCCGCCGGATCGAGCTGGCCCTCGACGACCGCCCGGTCGAGTTCCTCGAGAAGGGGTGAGGACCGTGGTGGCTCGCCCCGCCAGCGCCGGGGACTCCCGTTCCCCGGTCGGCCGTTCCCCGGTCCGTCCAGGTCGGCGTTCGCTCGGCTCCGCGGAGGTCGGCCTCCGGTCGGCTCCGCGCGGGCCGGCCTCCGGTCGACGCGGAGGGCCGGGCGACGGCGGCCTCCGACGGACCGCGCCGAGGACACGGCGGATGGCCGGGAACGAGCGATGACCAGGATCGTCGGCGGCGTCGCCGGGGGGCGGCGACTGGCCGTGCCGCCGGGGCAGGGGACGAGGCCGACCTCGGACCGGGCCCGCGAGGGGCTGTTCAACTCGCTCGCGACGCTGGTGGACCTGTCCGGCGCCCGGGTCGCGGACCTGTACGCGGGCAGCGGGGCGGTCGGGCTCGAGGCGCTCTCGCGCGGCGCCGCGCACGCGCTGCTCGTCGAGCGCGACCCCGCCGCCGCCCGGGTGGCCAGGCGTAACGCCGCCGAGCTGGGCCTGCCCGGCGCCGAGGTGGTGGTCGGCGCGGTCGAACGTGTGGTGGTCGCCACTCCCGGGCAGCCCTACGACGTGGTGTTCCTCGACCCTCCGTACGCGCTCGATGACGACCGGCTCGGTGAGGTGCTCGGGTTGCTGGTTGATCGATGCTGGCTGGATAAGGACGGTGTCTGTGTGGTCGAGCGGGCCCGCCGGTCCGCTCCGCCGGGCTGGCCGGAGGGCCTCGTCGGCGTTCGTTCGAGGGGGTACGGGGAGGCCGTCCTCTGGTACGGTTCTCGATCATGAGGAGGGCTGTCTGTCCTGGTTCCTTTGACCCGATCACGAACGGCCATCTCGACATCATCATGCGAGCTAGCAAGCTCTTCGACGAGGTCGTCGTCGCCGTTCTGATCAATAAGACGAAGTCCACCCTGTTCACGGTCGACGAACGGATGGACCTCATCCGAGAAGCGGTCCGTGACCATCCGCAGGCGGCGACCAACATCGTCGTCGAGTCGTCCTACGGCCTGTTGGTCGACTTCTGCAAGTCCCGTGGCATCCAGTCGATCGTCAAGGGGCTGCGGGCGGTGAGTGACTTCGACTACGAGCTGCAGATGGCGCAGATGAACAACCGGCTGGCCGGGGTGGAGACGCTCTTCATGAGCACCAATCCGCAGTACGCGTTTCTGTCCTCCAGCCTGGTCAAGGAAGTCGCCCGCTACGGCGGTGATGTCACTGGCCTGATCCCGGACATCGTCCTCAAACACCTCCGCGAGCGACTGAGCCAGGACACCTGACGGCTCATCGGCTTCGTCGGGGCGGGGCGCTCGGTACGGCGTCCCGCCCGTTCGCCCGGCTGGGCGTGGGGGAGTGGCCGGCGATCGGATAGGGTAGACCTCCGTGCCGTAAGCCCGGTAGCTTGCGGCACCCCGCTGGAACCCACTACTTCAACGAGATCTCGTGACTTCCGCCGCCATGACCGGACATCGTCTACGCCGCCAGACCCCGCGCGGCCCGTTCGTGCTCGACATCCGCGAGCTCGGCCGCCGGCCCGGGGCGATGCGGCCTGTCCGGGTGCAGGTACCGGCACCCGAGGGCCTGGGCACGCCGATGCTGCGGGTGCCCGTCGGCTCTCCGGTGGACCTCGACGCGCGGATGGAGTCCGTGCACGAGGGTGTGCTGATCAGCGGGACGGCGACCGCCCACCTGGTGGGTGAGTGCTCACGCTGCCTCGACGAGGTTCGTGACCAGGTCACGGTCGATCTCCAGGAGCTGTTCTACTACCCTGACCGCGCCGCTGAGATCGACGAGGACGACGAGGACGTGCTCGCCGTCGTGGACGATCATGTCGACCTCGCGCCGGTCGTGCGGGACGCGCTGGTGCTCGACCTGCCGCTCTCGCCGCTGTGCCGCCCGGACTGCGCCGGCCTGTGCGTCGAGTGCGGCGCCCGGCTGGACGAGGCCGGCCCCGACCACTCCCACGACAGCCCCGATCCTCGGTGGGCGGCGCTGTCGGGATTCACCGAAGCTGGAGCCGCCGGCGACGTCGCCGGGCGGGAAACGAAGGAGAAGGACTAGTGGCTGTCCCGAAGCGCCGGATGTCGCGCAGCAACACCCGGTCCCGGCGCGCGCAGTGGAAGGCGGCGCTTCCGGCCCTGTCTCGCTGCTCGCGTGGGCACGTCATCCGGCAGCACCACGCCTGCCCGACCTGCGGCCGGTACAACGACCGACAGGTGCTTGACGTCTGATCCAGACGTGACCCACGTCGCAGTAGATCTTCTCGGGGAGGGCGTCCAGCCGGCATCGGTACTGGACGCCCTCCCCGCCGCGCTGGACGCGGACCCGGAGCTCGTGGTGACGCTCGTCGTCCCGCCGGACTCCACCACCGCGGATCTGGCCGGCCGCGGCATCGTGACCGGTGACCGCGTCCACCTGGTGACGGCCCGCCGTGGCATTCCCGCCGGACCGGAAGCGATCCGAGACGTGCGGGCCCGCCGCGACAGCGGGGTGCGGGTGGCTGCCCGGCTGGTCCGCGACGGCAAGGCCGACGCGATGGTCTCGGTCGCGCCGCTGGAGGCGGTCGCGGCGGCGGCGCAGTTCACCTTCGGCCTGCTGCCGGGCGCGACCAGGGGCTCGCTGGCCGCGGTCGTCGACACCGGCGGCGAGGCGACGCCGGGCGGGGTCGTGCTGTGCGACGCCGGCGCGTCCGTCGACGTCACCTCGGACGACCTCGCCCAGTTCGCGCTCGCCGGCGCCGCCTACGCCCGGGTGCGGGCGGGCGCCGGACAGCCGCGGGTCGCGCTGCTGGCCGCCCGCCCGGCGCTGCCGGACACGGTCCGCCGGGCCGCGCACGAGCTGCTCGGCTCGCTCGGCGTCGACTACGTCGGCCAGGTCGACGCCGGCGTGCTGGTCGCCGGCGGCCACGGCCAGCGGCCGGACGTCGTGGTGACCGACGGTTTCACCGGTGACGTGGTGCTGGCCTGCCTGCGCGCGGTCCGGGCGGCGGTTCCGGGGGCCAGGCCACAGATGCCGGAGGGGCTCGACCCGGCCTGGCGCAGCCCGGCTGGACCTGATCTGCAGGGGGGGACGATCGTGCTCGCAGTGGACGGCGTCGCGGTGCGGGCGGGCGACCCCGTCGGCGGGCCCGACGATCTTTCCACCGGCATCCCGGCGGCGCTCGCGACGGCGGCCACGGTGTGGCGTGGCGGGCTCGTCGACCAGATCCGCGCCGAGCTCGCGCGGCTGGTCGCGCGGCGCAGGTCCCTGGCGGGGCTGTCACCGTGAGCGCAGGCGCAAGCGAGCGGAGGCCGCGGCCGACGGAGGAGGCCGGGGCCGAGCAGGGGTCCCTGGCCACTCGCGGAGCGATGGCCGGAGGGGCGACGAGTGCGGCGCTGGAGCGAGCCCGTGGGACCGTGAGCCGCGGCGTGTCGTTTCCCCAGGCGCGCGCGGGCCTGCTGGAAGCCCTGGACCTGCGTATCGCGCCCGAGCTGCTCGACCAGGCGCTGACCCACCGGTCCTACTCGTACGAGAACGGCAATCTGCCGACGAACGAGCGACTGGAGTTCCTGGGCGACGCCGTCCTCCAGCTGGTCATCACCAACGCGCTCTACCGGCGCCATCCGACGTTGGCCGAGGGAGCCCTCGCCAAGCAGCGCGCCTCGGTGGTGAACATGCGGGCGCTGGCCGCCGTCGCCCGCGGCATCGGCCCCGTCGGGATCGGCCCCTACCTGCTGCTCGGCAAGGGCGAGGAGACCACCGGCGGGCGGGACAAGCCGAGCATCCTGGCCGACACCCTCGAGGCGCTCATCGGCGCGGTCTACCTGGAGCTGGGGCTCGAGGTGGCGTCGGCCTTCGTGCACCGCCACTTCGACCCGTTGCTCGACGACGCGGCCCGGCGCGGCGCCGGTCTCGACTGGAAGACCTCGCTCCAGGAACGCACCGCCGTGCTGAACATGGGCCCGCCGGACTACGTGGTCAGCGACTCCGGCCCGGACCACGCCAAGCGGTTCACCGCCAGGGCCCGGATCTCGGACCGGATCTACGGCGAGGGTGAGGGCGGCAGCAAGAAGGAGGCGGAGCAACGGGCGGCCGAGCGGGCCTTCCTGGCGCTCGAGGGCCTCACCGGCGCCACCGTGACCGCCGAGCCGGCAGGCGGCCCGGCCGGGCCGACCGCGGACGGCGTCGGCGGGGCCGCCGGTGGTGGCGCCGGCGTGGTCGACGGGCTCGGGCAGGTTCCCGGCGCCGCGCCGAGCGACGCCGCGGCCGTGGGCCTGGGACCGGCCCGCGCCCCGGAGGCGGGCTGAGCCGTGCCCGAGCTGCCCGAGGTCGAGGTCGTCCGGCGGGGCCTGGAACGCGGCGTGGTCGGTCGCTCGATCGCCACCGTGCGCGTCCTGCACCCGCGTGCCGTGCGTCGGCACGCCGCCGGCGCGGCCGACTTCGAGGCCGCGCTGGCCGGCCAGACGATCACCGCCGCCCGTCGCCGCGGCAAGTACCTGTGGCTGGCGCTCGCCTCCCCGGAAGGCCTGGACGGCCCGGACGCGCCGGCTCATGGCGACGCCCTGCTCGGGCACCTCGGTATGAGCGGCCAGCTGCTCGTCGTGCCGCCGACCTCGCCCGACCAGACCCATCTGCGCGTCCGGTTCACCTTCACGGACGGCGGCCGGGAGCTCCGGTTCGTCGATCAGCGCACCTTCGGGGGGATGGCGATCGCGGTGGGCGGCGCGTCGCTGCCGGCCCCGATCGAGCACATCGCCCGTGACCCGCTCGACCCGCTGTTCGACGACGACGCCTTCGTCGCGGGCCTCGCGGCCCGCCGCACCGGCCTCAAACGCGCACTGCTCGACCAGCGGCTGGTCAGTGGCATAGGCAACATCTACGCCGACGAGGCGCTGTGGGCGGCGGGGCTGCACTATGACCAGGCCACCGAGACGCTGGGCCCGGCCGACGCCCATCGGCTGCTCGCCGAGGTGCGCGCCGTGCTGACCGCCGCGCTGGCGGCGGGCGGCACGTCGTTCGACCGGCTCTACGTCTCGACGGAAGGCGTCAGCGGGCTGTTCGAGCGGGAGCTCGCGGCCTACGGCCGGGGTGGCCAGCCGTGCCGGCGCTGCGAGACCCCCATCCGCCGGGACGCGTTCATGAACCGGTCGAGCTTCACCTGCCCCACCTGCCAGCCCCACCCGCGCCAGGGCGGTCGGCTCGAGGTCGCTGGCGCGACCATCCAGACCTCCTGAATCGCTTACCTCCCAGCAGACCTGCCGGATCGCTTCGCGATCCGGCAGGGACCCCGGCCACCGTCGTCGGGGCGCTCGGTGCCTGGTCGACGCGATCCCGGGCTGGTGGACAGGCTCGATGGGGCGCGGGGATCGGGGGGACAACCCCCTGACCTCCTGGTCTCGGCACCCGCGCGAAACTGGGCGCGGCTGGGATTCGTGCTCGGGGGAGGTCGGCTCGCGGGCGAACGCGCTGGCTCGTCGCCTGGTCCACGGCGGCGGGCGACGTCGCCTGGCCCACGGCGCGGACGACATGGCCCGGCCGACAGCGACCACTCACGAGGCCGCGGGCGGGCCCGAAAGGCTCGGGCCGGCCAGGCAAAGGCCGATCTCTCGTGATCTCGGGCGACGAAGGAGACGACCCATGAACTCGGATGCGTTGCTCGGGCGGGTACGCAAGCTGCTCGCGATGGCCGAGGCGGAAGGGCTGAGCGAGGCCGCCCGGGAGACCTACAACGCGAAGGCCGCCGAGCTGATCGCCCAGTACGGCATCGACCGGGCACTGGTCGAGGAGGCCGGCCCGACCAGGGTCGCCGCCGCGGACCTGGTCCTCGACGTCCACCCGCCGTACGCGCGTGACAAGATCACGCTGTTGGCGAGCATCGTCACCCCGCTGGGCTGCCGACTGGTGCACCGCACCCAGCGACAGAGCGGGAGCACGGGCCATTCCGCCCATCTGTTCGGGATGGAGGCCGACCTCACCCGGGCGCAGCTGCTGTTCACGTCGTTGCTCGTGCAGCAGGCCCACGGGCTGGCGGTCGCCGTGGCGCCGCCGTGGGAGGACCCGCGCGCGTTTCGCCGGTCCTGGATGTCCGGGTTCGCGGTCGCCGTGCAGCAGCGGCTGACGGCGGCCGAGCAGGCCGCCCGGGCCGCGGCCGAACCGGCGAGGACGGGCGCCGGTACCTCGGTCGCGCTGGTGCTGGCGCACCGTTCGGCCCGGGTGGACGAGCGGCTGGCGAGCGTCTACCCCCGGCTGCGCGCGGCCCGTGGCCGCCAGTTGTCCGGGTCGGGCGGCCGCGCCGGGTACGACGCCGGCCAGCGTGCCGACCTCGGCACCGAGGCCCGGGTCGAGCCCGCGGCGCCCCGCCGCGCGATCGGATAGCCGTCGGGCGGCGGCGTGCCCGGCTGATGCGCGACCCGCCAGCCACCTGGTGATCGGATCCCGACGTGGCCTGACGACGTGGCCTGACCTGGGCGCCTTTACGGCGGCTCAGGGGCCTCCAGCCCAGGACGCCTTAGAGCTTGCCGCCGGGGAGGTTCGGGACGGCGGTCTGGGTTGGGCCGGCCGTGCGCGGGGGAGCGTAGCCGTCAGCGGGCACGGACACGGCGCCTGGGTTGCCGACCGGCGTCGAGCTGGGGCCGCCCTCGATGGTCGCCCGCGGCACGGGCACCACGCCGCCTTCCTGCTCGAAGTTCTGCCCGCAGCCGGCGAGAAGCAGCACGGAGCTGAGGGCACCGACCGTGACGGCCGCCACGGCGGCGCGTCGTCCCGGCCGGGCGGGCCGAGCGGCGCGCCGGACCAGGCTGCTGAGGAGGAAAGATGTCGTGTTCACGATGGCTCAGTACCCTACCGTGTCGATGAATGACCTTCCTCAGAACCGGCCGGCGGCGGAGCCGGGCGCCTCGGCGATCGTGAACGGTGACCGCTCTCCGGAGCGGGCCGCGCCCGTTCGGCTGACCGCCACGGTGTTCGGCCTGGTCCAGGGGGTCGGGTTCCGCGACTACGTGCGCACGAAGGGCCGCCGGCTCGGCCTGGCGGGCTCGGCGACGAACCGCCCGGACGGTGGCGTGGACGTGGTGGCCGAGGGCCCGCCCGGTGCCTGCCAGGCGCTGCTGGAACTTCTGGTCACCGGGCACACCCCTGGCCGGACGGATCGCGTGGAACACGCGTTCGCCCCCGCTGTGGGGGGCATGGTCGGCTTTGTGCGCCGCTGATCCGCTCTGGCCCTGGTTGGGCTGGCCAAACAGGCCTGACGGCCCGCCCGGATCGGGGCCGAAGCTTCCCGTGTTCCCGGGACCGAGAGCCTGCCATGTGGCATGCTCTTGACTTTCGGTGACGGGGTGTGAGAGCCTTAGGTCATTCTTTGGGGCGCACTCCGCCCATGTGCGCGGCGTGATCGTGCGCATCGGTCGGAGAGACCAGCGGTTGGAGCAAGACCGATGGTTGGGTGGGACGGGTTCACTGAGATTCGTCCCGGTCTTGGCGCGCCCAGCATCCCGCAAGGTCACTCATCGTGGAGGACCATCACCATGGCGAAGGCCCTTTTCGGCCACGTCGGTTCCGGCAACGACCTCCGGCTCTCGTACGAGGTACGTCGGCTGCGCGCCCGCGTGGCCGAGCTCGAGGCTGAGCTTGCCCGCACGCGTGCCGTCAATGACGCGCTCGTCGGCGTCGACGTTCCGGAGGACGTCCGCGAGCTGGACGTCGAGCCCGCCCTCACCTGAGCCGTCCCGCTCGCCGTTTCGAGCGGGTTCGTTGGGTTTAGTTCGCTGTTCCCCAGGGCTTCAGGTCCTGGAGCCCCGACGTAGAGCCTCGCTCGATCGGCCGGCTCACCGTCGCTAGCACCCCGGTGAGTCGATATCGGCTGCCCACCGTGTGAGATCACGGGTCGTTCGGCGACGAGCCGATCCGCGATCCCATCCGGGACCGGCTGGTCGTGCCCCAGCGGCCCGTTCGGGTTCGGTTCCGTGGACGGGTGCCCGGTTCGGGTGCCCACCCGCTGAGCCTGTCCGGCCGGGCTGGCCTCCGGCGTTCAGGACCGGCCGTCGCCAGCATCGGCTGGGGACGTCGGTCCAGGGCGTTCCCCGCGGTGTCGGACGTCACCCGTTTCGGTGGTCGGACCGCTCCAGAGTCAGCTTGGCGCGCCCGGCGACGTCTGTACGTGGTCTCGTCGTTGCCTCCTGTGCGCCTTGTCCGGTGCCGGCTCCCGCGCGTTCGCGGGTGTCGTGCCGGATGGCCGACGTGGGCGAAGCCGCCCGGTGCCGGCGACCCGCCGCGCCGGGCCTTGCCAGGAGCCCGCCCCGCGGAAGGGCTCCTACCTGGTGCTCGTCGACCCCACACTCATGATTTCCACAACTCTGGCCGGCCTGGTCGAGGGGTACTCGGACCGGACGGCACCGGGCTGACGTCCCGGCGCGTTCCCCCGTTGGCCAGCTGGCGTTTTCTTTGGTGCGCCCCTGGGGTTCGGAGGGGTGTGATCGGTGGTTTGCGGGGGCCCGCCGTGAGTGTGGTGACCTCGCGCACACTATCGTCTTCTGTCCACACCGTGCGCCCAGCGGCGTGTCCTGTTCGTGACAGTGAGTTCGCGGATATTGTGGGCTGGCGGCCTGGAAACGGGCCGTCGGCGACGCCGGCCCGTGGTGACGTGATCCCCGATCACCGGAAGGCCGTGCCGATGGGGCGAGTTCCCCCAGGCCCCGCTGGTCCGCGCCGGCGGCTCGATGGGAGATGCCCCGCCCGGCCTCCCGGGAGCCGCGACGCCTGACCACGACCGTCCCCACAGCCGCGGAGACCGGTGTACCTCAAGAGCCTGACACTGCGGGGCTTCAAGTCCTTCGCCAGCTCGACCACGCTGCGCCTCGAGCCGGGGATCACCTGTGTCGTCGGGCCCAACGGCTCCGGTAAGAGCAACGTCGTCGACGCGATGGCCTGGGTGCTCGGCGAGCAGGGCGCGAAGGCGCTGCGCGGCGGCACGATGTCCGACGTGATCTTCGCCGGTACCCCCTCGCGGCCGGCGCTCGGCCGCGCCGAGGTGCTGCTCACGATCGACAACTCCGACGGCGCGCTGCCGATCGAGTACAGCGAGGTCACCGTCGGGCGGCTGATGTTCCGCAGCGGCCAGAGCGAGTACACGATCAACGGCACGTCCTGCCGCCTCCTGGACATCCAGGAGCTCATGAGCGACTCCGGCATCGGCCGCGAGCTGCACGTGATCGTCGGTCAGGGCCAGCTCGACGCCGTCCTGCACGCGAGCCCCGAGGAGCGCCGCGCCTTCATCGAGGAGGCGGCCGGCGTCCTCAAGCACCGCAAGCGCAAGGAGAAGGCGCTTCGCAAGCTGGAGGCGATGGCGGCCAACCTGACCCGGCTGACCGACCTGTCCGCCGAGCTGCGCCGCCAGCTCGGCCCGCTCGGCCGGCAGGCCGAGATCGCGCGCAAGGCCGGCGTCATCCAGGCCACCCTGCGCGACGCGCGGCTGCGGCTGCTCGCCGACGACCTGGTCCGGGCGCGCGCCGAGCTCGCCGCCGACCTCGCCGACGAGGAGACGGTCCGGGCCAAGCTCGCCGAGACCGAGGCCGCCCACGCCGCCGCGGCCGACCGGGAGCAGGCCCTGGAGGCCGAGCTCGCCCGCGTGGTCCCGCGCGCCGCGTCCGCCCAGGAGACCTGGTACGCCCTGTCCTCGGTCCGTGAGCGGCTGCGGGGCACCGGCCAGCTGGCCACCGAGCGCGCCCGGCTGCTGCGCGCCGGCGCCCAGGTCACCCGGGGCGGGCGCGACCCGGACGAGCTGGAGCAGGAGGCCGCGGCCATCCGCGAGCGGGAGGCCGCCCTCTTGGCCCGGCTCGACCGTGACCGGGACACGCTGGCCGAGGTGGTCGGCCGGCGCGCCGAGCTGGAGGGCGCGCTCGCCGCCGAGGAGCAGGCGCTGCTCGCCGCGAGCCGCGCCGCCGCCGCCCGGCGCGAGGGCCTCGCCCGGCTCGCCGGCAAGGTAGAGGCGGCCCGCTCCCGGGCCACGTCGGCCGAGGCGGACATCGTCCGCCTGACCGAGGCGCTCGACGCGGCGCAGGCCCGCGACGCGGAGGCGAGCGGCTCGCGGTCCGCGCTCGACACCGAGCTCGCGCGCATCGAGGGCACCCAGGACGAGCTCGCCAGCCGGCACGAGTCCGCCGTGGCGCTGCACACCGCCGCGACCGAGCGGCTGGAGGCGCTGCGGACGGCCGAACGTGGCGCCGACCGTGACCGGGCCTCGGCGGCGGCCCGCCGGGAGGCGCTGTCCCTGTCGCTGTCGCCCGCGGACGGCGCCGCCGCGCTGCTCACCGCGACCAGTGCCCCGGAGGGTGCCGGCGAGCCAGCGAGCGGCGAGCGGCCCGCGGCCCAGGGCGGGCGAGCGGACAAACGGGCCGCGAAGGGCAAGCGCGCCGAGGCGCCGCCGCCGCCGCCCGATCCGCCCGACACGCCGATCCAGGTCGTCGGCCGGCTCGCGAACATCCTCGCGGTCACGCCCGGCGCCGAGGTGGCGATCGCCGCCGCCCTCGGGCCGGCCGCCGACGCGCTCGCCGTCGGGTCCGTCGACGACGTCGTCGCCGCGCTGCGCTGGCTGCGCGGGGCCGAGGCCGGCCGGGCGGCCTTCGTGCCGGCGTTCCCGGCGCCGCCGGCCCCGGCGGCGGTGGACGCCGACGGAGGGCTGCCGGCGGGCGCCGTCGCGGCCCGGGACCTGGCGCGGGTCGTCGACGAGCGGTTCGCGCCGGCGGTGGACGCGATCCTCGGCGGGGTCGTCGTCGTCGACGATCTGGCCGCCGCGGCCAGGCTCGCCCTCGCGCGCCCGAGCCTTCGGGTCGTCACCCGCGACGGCGACCTGCTGGGCCCGCCCGCGGCCCTCGGCGGCAGCGCGCACGCGCCGTCGCTGCTGGAGCTCGCCGCCGCCGCCGACGAGGCCGCCGGCGCGATGGCCGAGGCCGGGGCGCGGGCCGAGGCGGCTCGCGGCGCGATGGAGCCGGCCCGCGAGGAGGTCACCAGGACCAGGGCCGCGATCGACGCGGCCAACGCGGAGCGGTCCGCCGCGAACGCGCGCCACCGGGCGCTGACCGAGCAACTGGCCCAGCTCGACCGGGGCCGGGGCTCCGTCACCGGTGAGATCAGCCGGCTGGAGCGCAACCGGCTCGCCGCGGAGGCGGCCCGGGACCAGGCCTACGGCGCGCTCGCCGAGTTGGAGGCCGCGTTCGCCGCGAGCTCCGAGGAACCGGACGAGGAGGACGAGCGTCCCGCCGACGAGCGTGACCGGCTCGTCGCCGCCACCGCCGCCGTGCGCGGCGAGGAGGTCGAGGCCCGGCTCGCGGTGCGCACCAGCGAGGAGCGCGCCCGCGGACTCGCCGGCCGGGCCGATGCCCTGCTGCGCCAGGCCAGCCAGGAACGGGCGGCCCGGGCCGCCGCCGCCCGCACCCGGGCCCTGCGGGAGCGCCAGGCGAAGGTCGCCGCCACGGTGGCCGCCGCGGCCGACGAGACCCTCGCCGAGTGTGAGCGGTCGCTGGCGGCGGCGGCGGCCGAACGCGAGCAGTCCGAGGCCGCCCGCCGGTCGACCGAGACCGAGCTCGCCGGGGTGCGCGACCGGGTGCGTGCCTACGCCACGGCGCTGGCCGCGCTGCGCGACGAGGCGCACCGCGACGAGCTCGCCCGCGAGGCCAAACGGCTGCGGGTCGAGACACTCGCGGCCAAGACGCTGGAGGAGCACGGCATCGCCGCCGACGACCTGGTCGCCGAGTACGGCCCGGCGCTGCCCGTGCCGCCGGACGAGGAGGGTGGCGAGCCACGGCCCTTCGACCGCGGCGAACAGGCCGCGCGGCTGGCCACCGCCGAGAAGCAGCTCACCCGGCTCGGCAAGATCAACCCGTTGGCGCTGGAGGAGTTCGCCGCCCTGCAGGAGCGGGCCGCGTTTCTTTCCTCGCAGCTCGACGACATCAAGAACACTCGTCGTGACCTGCTGCTGGTCGTCGAGGAGGTGGACTCGCGGGTCCGTGAGGTGTTCGCCGCCGCGTTCCGCGACACCGCCCAGGAGTTCGAGATCGTCTTCCAGACGCTGTTCCCCGGCGGTGAGGGCCGGCTGGTGCTCACCGACCCGGAGGACATGCTCGCCACCGGGATCGAGGTCGAGGCGCGCCCGCCGGGCAAGAAGGTCAAGCGGCTGTCGCTGCTGTCCGGTGGCGAACGCTCGCTGACCGCGCTCGCCCTGCTGTTGGCGATCTTCCGGGCCCGGCCGTCGCCGTTCTACGTCCTCGACGAGGTCGAGGCAGCGCTGGACGACCGCAACCTCGGCCGGCTGCTCAACGCGATCGAGGGGCTCCGGCAGAAGTCGCAGCTGATCATCATCACCCACCAGAAGCGGACCATGGAGATCGCCGACGCGCTGTACGGGGTGTCGATGCGGGGCGACGGGGTGACCACGGTGATCAGCCAGCGGCTGCGCGAGCGGGCGTCCGCCTAGGCGGTCCGCTCGAAGACGCGCCGGGCGCGCCTTCGGGCTCGCGCCGGGCTCCCGCCGGACGCCGCGCGCCCGACGGGCCTGGTTCTGGGGCCGGTGGGCCCGGCCGGTCGTGCCCCGGCTCGGCGCGGTGGTCCGGTGCCGCTTCGAAGGCGCGCCGAGCGTGGTGCGCCCCGGCGGGACGGCGCCGGCCGAGGCTGGAAGGATCGAGGCGTGGAGTACCTCTACATCATCATCGTGCTCGCCGTCGTCCTGGTGATCGGCGCCGGCGCGCTGGTCGCGAACGTGGCGCGCCGACGTCCTCGGCTCCCGCGCGCCCGGTCTGGTGCCGGCACGCTGACCGGTGGCCAGCCAGCCGAGGGCGAGCGGGAGGACGCCGGGGGCGGCGTCGGCACGCTGGAGGCGCCGCCCGTGCCCCGGCCCGCCGCCCCGGAGGCCGAGGTGACGGTCGAGGAGGAGGCCGGCGCGCCTTCCCTGCTCGAGGTGCCCGCGCCCGCGGCGGGCCGGCTCGTCCGGTTGCGTGCCCGGCTCGCCCGCTCGCAGTCCTCGCTCGGCCGCGGCCTGCTCTCGCTGCTGTCCGGCGACGATCTGTCCGAGGAGGACTGGGAGGACGTCGAGTCGACGCTGCTGCTCGCCGACGTCGGCGTGGCCGGGACCAGCGAGCTCGTCGCCGCGCTGAAGGAACGCACCACGGTGCTCGGCGCCCGTACCTTCGCCGACGCGCGGGAGATGCTGCGCGACGAGCTGCTCGCCCAGGTGGGCACCACCCTGGACCGGTCGATGCGCACCGCGGCGGACGACCGGCCGGCGGTCGTGCTCGTCGTCGGGGTCAACGGCACCGGCAAGACCACCACCTGCGGGAAGATCGCCCGGCTGCTGGTCGCGGACGGACGGTCCGTGGTGCTCGGCGCCGCCGACACGTTCCGCGCCGCCGCGGCCGACCAGCTGGAGACCTGGGGGAGCCGGGTCGGCGCGGTCACCGTGCGCGGGCCGGAGGGCGGCGACCCCGCCTCGGTGGCCTTCGACGCGGTGAAGCGGGGCATCGCGGAGGGCGCCGACACCGTCGTCATCGACACCGCTGGTCGGTTGCACACCAAAGTGGGCCTGATGGATGAGCTTTCCAAGATCAAGAGGGTGGTTGCCAAGCAGAGCCCGGTGGACGAGGTGATCCTCGTGCTCGACGCGACCACCGGCCAGAACGCTCTCGCGCAGGCTCGGGTGTTCGCGGAGGCCGTCGACCTCACCGGTGTCGCCCTCACCAAGCTCGACGGCACCGCCAAGGGCGGCATCGTGATCGCCGTCCAGCGTGAGCTGGGCGTGCCGGTCAAGCTGGTCGGGCTGGGCGAGGGGCCCGACGACCTGGCTCCCTTCGAGCCGGAAGGCTTCGTCGACGCCCTGCTCGGCGACCCCGTCAGGTAGCGGGTGCGCGGCGATCCCCGCGGGCCCGCCGGCTCGCGGCCGCGGATGTCGGGAAGGTCGGATGTGAGCTGGAACACGCCAAGTTCGCCGACGGTCTTCCCCAAGACGGCCGCGCGATCTAGCATTTTCCGGCGGTCTTCTTTGGCCCCGCGGCCGCGAACGCACTTCCGCCAGGATCTCTGCCCGGTGTCGAGTCGGGTGGGGACACCAGCGTCCGGCGAGGTGTCTCGCCCTCCTCAACGAAGAGGGCGGACCCGGCTGGCGACCATCGCCATGCCCAGGTTCGTGCGATATACCTCGCCGGACCGTGTGCCCATGCCTGTCCGCTGATCCAGCGATCTGCCGCCGGCTTGCCAGGAGCGCCGGCGGCGGTCGCCGTGTCCGGGTCGTTTGGGTTGACTAGCGGGGCGAGGCCCCGCGTGGGTGCGTACCCTAGGACTGTCCGTTCCGATGTTGCCCAGGGTTCTGCCCGTGGGTGGCAAACAGGCCGCGGGCTCGTTGGGAGGCCGGTCGGTGGCCGCATGGACAGGACCTCGGTAACCCAACGCAACTCGTCGCAGGCCAGCGATCCCGGAGTGTGTGCGCGTGTTCGACACCCTGTCCAGCCGGCTCGACACGGTCTTCAAGTCGTTGCGCGGTCGGGGCCGGCTGTCCGATGCCGACATCGACGCCACCGCGCGCGAGATCCGGATCGCGCTGCTCGAGGCCGACGTCGCCCTGCCGGTCGTCCGCTCGTTCGTGGCGGCGATCAAGGAGCGGGCTCGCGGGATCGCCGTCAGCCAGGCTCTGAACCCCGCCCAGCAGGTCATCAAGATCGTCAATGAGGAGCTCATCGGCATCCTCGGTGGCGACACCAAGACGCTGCGGCTGGCCAAGACCCCACCGACGGTCATCCTGCTCGCGGGTCTACAGGGAACCGGTAAGACGACGCTTGCTGGCAAGCTCGGCGTTTGGCTGAAGAAGCAGGGGCATTCGCCGCTGCTCGTGGCCGCCGACCTCCAGCGTCCCAACGCCGTGAACCAGCTTCAGGTGGTCGGGTCCAGAGCCGGGGTCGAGGTGTTCGCGCCGGAGCCGGGTAACGGCGTCGGTGACCCGGTGGCGGTGGCCCGTGACGCCATCGCCCACGCCCGCCGCCACGTGTTCGACGTCGTGGTCGTCGACACCGCCGGCCGTCTGGGCGTCGACGAGGAGATGATGCGGCAGGCCGCCGACATCCGCGACGCGGTCAGCCCGGACGAGATCCTCTTCGTCCTCGACGCGATGGTCGGCCAGGACGCCGTCAACACGGCGACGGCCTTCCTCGACGGCGTCGGCTTCAGCGGCGTCGTGCTGACCAAGCTCGACGGCGACGCCCGCGGTGGCGCGGCGCTGTCGGTCGCGCACATCACCGGCCGGCCGATCATGTTCGCCTCCACCGGCGAGGCGCTCGCCGACTTCGACGTCTTCCACCCCGAGCGGATGGCGTCGCGCATCCTGGGCATGGGCGACGTCCTCACCCTGATCGAGCAGGCCGAGCAGGCCTTCGATCAGGAAGAAGCCGAGCAGATGGCGCGGAAGATGGCCGCGTCGGAGTTCACCCTCGAGGACTTCCTCAACCAGATGCTGGCGGTCCGTCGGCTCGGCCCGATCGGCAACCTGCTCGGAATGCTGCCCGGCATGGGCCAGATGAAGGACCAGATCGCACAGATCGACGATCGGGACGTGGACCGGGTCGTGGCCATCATCCGGTCGATGACGCCAGGCGAACGGCATGACCCGGGCATTCTTCAGAAGAGCCGCAAGGAACGGATCGCCCGGGGCTCTGGGGTGACCGTCACCGAGGTCAACCAGCTGCTGGACCGGTTTGGCGAGGCCCGCAAGATGATGCGTCAGCTAGCCGGCGGTGCCGGCCTGCCGGGCATGATGGGCCGAGGGAAGGCCGCCCAGGCCCGCAAGGCGCCGAAGAAGGGTAAGGGCGCGAGCAAGAAGGGCAACCCGGCGGCGCGGGCCGCGCAGGCCGAGCAGGCCAAGAACAAGCAGGCCGGTCGCGTCGGCGGGCAGCTGGGCCCCGGCCTCGATGGCCCGGGCGGGATGCCGCCCGGCGGCCTCGGCGATGTGGACCTCTCCGCGCTGCTCAAGCCGGGCGCCTTCAACCAGCCGGGCCGCCGCGGCCGGTAGCACGCCGGTCGGTGGAGCGCCGGGCGCTCGTCCCGGCGGCGACCAGGCTGGCCGGGCGGGCCGCGTCGTTCGCCTTCCCTGGGAGGCCTGCCCGGAGCCGCGACGCCTGCCCGGTGTGCCGCCCTTGGACACCGTCGTCCGCGGGCTTCCCACCGATCCGCTCGCGGATCGTGGGAGGGGTTCGTCCGGCCGCGCGGCGGCTCGGCCGGAGCCGGCGGCGCGATGCGTCGACGATCTGGCAGACTGTAGGGGCAAGCTGACTGCAATAGGTTCAGCTGTGCCAGCATCTGGCTGACCAGCATTTGGCTGATCTAGCATCTGGCTGACCTAGGGTCAGCTCCCGGAGGTCGTTGAGGTCTGCCCGGGGGACGACCCCCGGAATCCCCGGCGCCGCGTCTCGCGCGGCCCCCAAGCAATGGAGCTTTTCAACAACCGTGGCAACCAAGATCAAGCTGCAGCGGCTCGGCAAGATGCGCGAGCCGCACTACCGCATCGTCGTCGCCGACGCCCGCACCAAGCGGGACGGCCGGGTCATCGAGGCCATCGGCCAGTACCACCCCAAGGACGAGCCCAGCACCATCCTCGTGAACGGGGACCGGGTCGCCCACTGGCTGTCCGTCGGCGCCCAGCCGACCGACCCGGTGCTCGCGATCCTCAAGGTCACCGGTGACTGGCAGAAGTTCAAGGGCCTGCCGGCACCCGAGCCGATGAAGGTCGCGGCCCCCAAGGCCGACCGGCGCGAGGTCTTCCAGGCCGCGGCGCGGGAGGCGGCCGGTCTCGCGGAGAAGCCGGCCACCACCCCGAAGAAGAAGAGCAAGCCGGCGTCCGCTGAGGGCGACGAGACGCCGGCCTCGGAGCAGTAAGTGCTGGAGGCGGCGCTCGAACACCTGGTTCGAGGCATCGTCGACCACCCGGACGACGTCCGAGTGGACCTGCTCGCCAACCGTCGCGGTCGCACTCTCGAGGTCCGGGTACACCCCGACGACCTCGGGAAGGTGATCGGCCGGCGGGGCCGGACGGCCCGGGCGCTCCGTACGGTCATGGCCGGCGTGGGCGGCCGTGGCCTGCGGGTCGACGTCGTCGACGTGGACCGCTAGCTGCCTGGGTGGAGTGTGCTCGGTGGCCCCTGGCCGCCTTCGCCGGAGGCAGCTAGCTCGATGTCTGCTCCGGGGGGCGACCCCCGGACCCCCGGTTGTCGAGCTTCGCTCGACGGGCGGTTCGGGTGGCTGGTTGCGGGTCGAGGGCGCGGGTTCTAGGGCTGTTGGCTGGCTTCGCCGGAGTGGCTAGGTCGATGTCTGCTTCGGGGCGACGCTCGGGCTCCCGGTGTCGGGCTTCGCTCGACGGGGGTGGTTCGGGTGGCTGGTTGCGGGCGGAGGACGCGGGTTGGTGGCCCTTGGCCACCTTCGCCGTGGCCTGCTCGCTGGATGTCTGACGCGGGGACGCCTTCGGGTCCCCGGTGTCGGGCTTTGCCCGACGGGGTGGTTGGGCTGGGTGGTCGTGGGCGGAGGGCGTGGCCTGGTGGGCTCGGGTCACCCTGCCCAACGCCCCTGGCCCGACGTCCCGACGGCCCGGATGTCTGGCTCGGGTCGACTCGACCTGGCGGATCGAAACGATGGCCAACAGTGATCGTCGGAGTGCGGGTGGGCGATGGGTGAGGCGATCGTGGTCGGGCGGATCGGGAAGGCGCATGGCGTTCGCGGCGACGTGACCGTCGACGTCCGGACCGACGTGCCCGAGCGGCGGTTCGCGTCGGGGGAGCGGCTTGCCCGGTCCGGTGGCGGTCCGGAGCTGGTCGTCGCCGACGCGCGGTGGCATTCCGGTCGGCTGCTCGTTCGCTTCGAGGGCATCGCCGACCGGAACGCGGCCGAGTCGCTGCGCGGGGTGGTGCTCACCATCGACGCGGACCGGGCCGGCGACCCCGCGGATCCCGACGAGCCGGACGCCGACGGCGAACTCTGGTGGGACCGGGACCTGATCGGCCTGCGCGCGCTCACCCCGGACGGCCAGCTGCTCGGTGAGGTGGCCGACGTGGTGCACACGGCGGCCGGCGAGCTGCTGGCGATCCGGAAGCCCGCCGGGGGTGAGCACCTCGTGCCCTTCGTCCGGGACATCGTGCCGACCGTCGACCCGCCTGGCGGCCGGGTGGTCGTCGACGCCCCACCCGGCCTCCTCGACCTCGACTGAGGTGGCGCGGACCAGGGCGGCGGGACGGAAGGCGACGGCATGCGGGTAGACGTGATCACGATCTTCCCGGACTACCTGGAGCCACTGCGGCTGTCGTTGCTCGGCAAGGCCCGCGACCGCGGCATGCTGCGGGTCCACGGCCATGACCTGCGTGACTGGACCACCGACCGGCACCGCACCGTCGACGACACCCCCTATGGCGGCGGTCCCGGCATGGTCATGCGCCCGGAGCCGTGGGACGCGGCGCTGCGCGCGGTAGCCGGCTCGGACGGCCCTGCGCCGCGGCCGCGGGTGATCGTGCCCACCCCGGCGGGACGCCCCTTCACCCAGGCCTACGCGGCCGAGCTGGCCGCCGAGCCCTGGCTGGTGTTCTGCTGCGGGCGTTACGAGGGGATCGACGGACGCGTCGTCGAGGCCTGGGCCGACGACGAGATCTCCATTGGTGACTACGTGCTCTCCGGCGGCGAGGTCGCCACGCTGGTCATGCTCGAAGCGATCACGAGGCTGCTCCCGGGCGCGGTCGGCAACGCCGAGTCGATCAGCGACGACTCGTTCGCGCACGGCCTGCTCGAAGGCCCGGTCTACACCCGGCCGCCGGAATGGGACGGGCGTCGCGTCCCCGACGTGCTGCTGTCCGGCGACCATGGGGCGATCGCCCGGTTCCGCCGCGACCAGGCGCTGCGCCGGACCGCGCGGCGCCGGCCCGAGCTGCTTGCCGCGCTCGACCTGGACGACCGGGACCAGCGGGTCGTCGCCGAGGCCGGCACCGAAGCCGAGCCGGGTGGCGGAGGGCCCGGCCGGGCGTGGCCCGCGCCGGCGGACGAGGACCGCGCGAAGGACGAGGACACGGCCGCGCCGGCGGGATGAACGCCGCCCACGCCCGCCCGTAGGGAGGCGACCGGCTGGCCGTGTGGCACAGTAGGATGCAGTGTCCGCCGGTCCGTGGCCGGCTGGGCCGGGGCTCGTGGATGCCTCGCGCGGGTACCCTACGTGCGGGTGTCATGGCGCGGGTACCACCGTCTGGATAGCCGAGCTGGTCTCGTGGGCAGAGCGCCTGCCCGAGATGCCGGTTCGGCGCGCGGTAGCCTGACGCGTTAGGTTTCCGGACGTGTCGGGTTCTCGGCTCCGCGACCCCACGCCGATCGTTGTGGGTGCTGGCCGTCCCCACGGCCCGATGCCAGGAACCCGTTCCTGATCCGGGCTCGCGCGGTCGACCAGCCGTCACCGCCACGGACCATGCGGTACCCAGACCTACTGTCACCACTGAGGAAGCGACTGCCATGCAAACCCTGGACAGCCTCGACGCCGAGTCGCTGAGGACCGACGTGCCCGAGTTCTGGCCGGGCGACACCCTCAAGGTCCACGTCCGCGTGGTCGAGGGGAACCGCCAGCGCATCCAGGTCTTCCAGGGCGTCGTGATCCGCCGGCAGGGCGACGGCCTGCGGGAGACGTTCTCCGTCCGCAAGGTCAGCTTCGGCGTCGGAGTGGAGCGGACCTTCCCGGTGCACAGCCCGATCGTGCAGAAGATCGAGGTCGTGACCCGCGGCGACGTCCGGCGGGCCAAGCTCTACTACCTGCGCGAGCTGCGCGGCAAGGCCGCCAAGATCAAGGAAAAGCGCTAAGGCGGTCGGCTCAAGGTCGCCTAGGGGCGACCATCCGGACCTCCCAGATCGGCTTCGCCGATCCGGCAGGACCCCGGCTCCGCCGTCGGGGCGCTGGGCGCCCCGACCAGCCTGGTGCCGGGTCGGACCTGTAGGACTGGGGTCGGTCGCGGTCGTTGGTCGGGATCGTGGGTGGGTTGCGTCGATGGTTCCTTGCGGGGCCGGTCGTCTAGGTCGCTTCCCGTGGATCATGTTCCGCGGTCCCGCTCGGCCGCCGATCCGCGCACACAACCAGCGATCATCCGCTCATCCCGGCCCGGTCTCCCTGGTAGATCGCTAGGTCTGTGCGCGATTCGGGACAAAGCGGACAGAAATTGCCGGTCGGCGCACACATCTGGTGATCAAGAAAGCCGCTGGTACCCCTGCGAGCTGGTGATCATCGGATGTGCGCGCGGATCGGCGGCCGAGCGGCTTCGCAAGATCCACGGGAGCGGCCTTAGGCCGGCCTTGCTGATCTGGCGAGGCCTTGGCCGCTGACGTCAAGGTGTCTTGCGCCGCTGAGAGCGTTGGGTGGCCTGACCGACTGGACTTGGGGACAGAGCCCAATCGGTCGGAGTCTGGTTGTGGCTGAGTGTCGCGGGCGGCCCGGAACCTCTGGCGGGTCTGCCCGGATCCGCCGTGCCGATCCAGGTGGGAACCCCGGTGGGCCCTGGGCGAGGTCGGGGGGCCGGTGCCGGCCCCGACAAGGCCGGGATCTTGGTGAAGCTCATGGGCATGGCGCCAGCCTCCGACGGCTACTGCCGCGACCGCCAACGTCGATCATTCCTGGCATCGAGACAGGGCGAACCTTGGCGGGGCGCGGCTCCGAGGGCCGGGCTGTTGGCCTGGTTCGGGGCATCCCTTCCTGGAAACTCCCTGAGTGTCCGCGCCCGGTCCGCTCGGTCGGGGCCCATTGGCCCCGGGCCGGCCCGACGCGTCGGTGGACCGGGAGACTCGACGAAACCCGGCCAACCTCCCGTCCCGCCGCCGGGAGCTGGCCCGGTCATACTGGTGTTCCCCGGCTCGGGTTCGGTCGGGCGCGTCAGCGCCACTCACGAAACCCAGCCACGATCCCGACCTCGAACCGGGACTGGGCTCGGTCTCCCAGGTCCTGCTCGGTATCAGGTCGGTGGGGGGGGGGCGCCCCCCCCCCCGGGGGGGGGGGGGGGGCCCCGCGGGGGGGGGGGGGCGGGGGGGGGGGGGGGGCCCCCCGCCCCCCCACGGCGGAGCGGCGATGGTCGCGCAAGCGACCTTGAGTCGACCGCCATACGGCGCGATCGCGTGAGGTGGCGTAGTGAGCTCGTCCGAGCAGGGCACACCGGACCCGGCCGACCTCGGCGGGCTGCCCGCCGGAGCGGGCCGGTCGGCCGGGTGGTCATCGGCCAGCGGGCCGCGTCACGCGGGTGGGCAGGCCCCCACGCCAGGCCACGGCCCCTGGGACGACGATGCCGATCCGCTCGGTCGTGACGTCACCGACGACGGAGACCGGGCCGACGGGGACACCGAGCCCACCGGTGTGGTCGGGCGCCGGATCGGCGGCCGTCGAGCCCGAAAAGGGCAGGGAGGTGACGGGCGGGGCTCGTTCCTACGCGAACTGCCCGTGCTGGTCCTGATCGCGTTCGTCTTGGCGCTGCTCATCAAGGCGCTGCTGGTGCAGGCGTTCTGGATCCCGTCCGAGTCGATGGAGCGCACGTTGCTCATCAACGACCGGGTGCTCGTGAACAAGGTCATTTATCACTTCCGGGACGTCCACCGCGGCGACATCGTCGTGTTCAACGGCGACGGCACTGGCTTCCAGAGCCACGAGTCGGCGATCGAACCGCCGAGCAACGGGTTCAGCCGGTTCATTCGTGGCGTCCAGAACCTGCTCGGCCTCGGGGCGCCCAGCGACAAGGACTTCATCAAGCGGGTGATCGGCGTCGGTGGCGACACGGTGAGTTGTTGCGACGACGCCGGCCGGGTGATCGTCAACGGCAAATCGCTGGACGAGACCTACCTCTTCGAGAACGACAGTCAGCCCTTCGATCCGGTCAAGGTGCCCGAAGGTCAACTGTGGGTGATGGGCGATCATCGCAGCGCATCCTCGGACTCGAGGGCCAACGGGACGATCCCGACGAGTGCCGTCGTGGGCCGCGCGTTCGTCAAGGTCTGGCCACTCAGCAGGTTCGGGTTCCTCAGCACCCCAGACACGTTCGACGGCATCCCGGCGGCGAGCGGGACCGCGCCGGTGGGTGGCGCGCCGGCGCCGGCCGGCGGCGGGGACCCGGTCTTGCCGGCGGGCACGCCCGCCTCGGCTCCTTTGGCCGGGGTGCTCGCATTGACACTGCGTTCGCGTGGCGTGGGCGGGTCGCGGCCGGGCGGGGCCGGGTTCCTCTCGGATCGACGGCGGGGCTCCCGTCGGATCCGGGATTCGTTCCCGATCGACCAGGCCGAGCGGGAAGGTCCGGAAGCTGGCCCGAAAGGTCGGCGATCTGGCGGACCACGGACAGGTCGGGCATGGCGGCGACGTTCCCGATGAGGCCGTCGGGCGTGGTCATCCGGCGTGACAGCGGCCTGTTCGGCTACGAGCGCGCCCTGGCGCGCCGCGGTCTCGGCCCGGTGGCCGGGGTGGACGAGGCCGGCCGGGGTGCCTGCGCCGGCCCCCTGGTGGTGGCCGCGGTGGTGCTCGACCCGCGCCGGGTCGGCCGGCTCGGCTCGCTCGCCGACTCGAAGCTGCTGACCGAGCGGACGCGGGAACGGGTGTACGACGAGATCGTGGCGGTGGCCTCCGCGTGGTCCGTAGTGATCATCCCGGCCGTCGACGTCGATCGATACGGCCTGCACGTCATGAACATCGCGGGCATGCGGCGCGCCGTCGCGCGGCTCGCGACGCGGCCGGGGTATGTGCTTGTCGACGGGTTTCCGGTGCCGGGAATCGAGGCGCCGTCGCTGGCCGTGCGCAAGGGTGACCGGGTCGCCGGCTGCGTCGCCGCCGCGTCGGTCATCGCCAAGGTCACCCGGGACCGGATCATGTATCGGCTGGACGAGCGCTTCGGCGAGTACGATTTCGCGCAGCACAAGGGATACGTCACCGCGGCCCACGCCGCGGCACTGGCGAGACACGGGCCGTGCGAGGAGCACCGCCTTTCGTATGCCAATGTCCAGTCCCTGATCGCACAGGGTGGGGACGAACGATCGGTGCGGCTGGAGGAGACGGTGGCAATGGCCGGCCGGCAGGGCGCGGCGGAGACCGCATGAGCGCCGAGGACCTCGAGAAGTACGAGACCGAGATGGAGCTTCAGCTCTATCGCGAGTACCGGGACGTGGTCGGGCTCTTCTCGTACGTCATCGAGACCGAACGCCGCTTCTACCTCGCCAACGAGTACAAGATCGACGTCCGGAACACGACCGACGGCGAGGTCTTCTTCGAGCTGACGTTGCGCGATGCCTGGGTGTGGGACATGTTCCGGCCCGCGAGGTTCGTGAAGAACGTTCGGGTCGTCACGTTCAAGGACATCAACGTGGAAGAGCTGACCAAGGCCGAGCTCTAGCGGACCGGCGTCGGCCCGCCGGCCCCCGCGCCCGCGCTCACACCCCTGTGGACGGCCGGCGGTCGTCCACAGCGGCGCCGGTCGGCCTCGACGGAAACCGGTCGTGCTCGCACGCTGATCCCGCCGGCGGCTCCCGCCGCCGGGAC
Organism: Frankia nepalensis; assembly: GCF_016786325.1. Classification (GTDB taxonomy): domain Bacteria; phylum Actinomycetota; class Actinomycetes; order Frankiales; family Frankiaceae; genus Pseudofrankia; species Pseudofrankia nepalensis. Next base: position 43,327 of record NZ_JADWYU010000103.1, read on the forward strand.
GGTCGTCGCCGAGCGGCGCCGTCTGGGCGACGCCGGACCCGGGCGGGCCGGCGCGACGCGGGAGGTCCGATGCGGGCCAAGGACGCGCTCGGCAGGTTCGGTGAGGAACTGGCCGCGAGCCACCTCGTCGACGCCGGCCTCGAGATCCTCGACCGCAACTGGCGCTGCGGCGAGGGTGAGCTCGACATCGTCGCCCGCGACGCGGGCACCCTGGTGTTCTGCGAGGTCAAGACCCGCACCGGTACGCGGTTCGGCACGCCGGCGGAGGCGGTCGCTGGCCGCAAGGCTGCCCGGGTCCGCCGGCTCGCGACGCGCTGGCTCGCCGCGCATCCCCAGCTGCGCGGGCCGGTGCGGTTCGACCTGCTGGCGGTGTCGCGGGATGTGGCGCCTGGCCAGGTGGGGTCCGTGCGGGTCGAGCACCGGCGCGGGGCGTTCTGATGGCGCTGGCCCGCACCCTGGCCGTCGGCGTGATCGGCGTCGACGGCCACCTGGTCGAGGTCGAGGCGCACCTGGCCGGCGGGCTGCCCGGTCTTGCCCTGATCGGGCTGCCCGACGCCGCGCTGGCCGAGGCCCGGGACAGGATCCGCGCCGCTGTCCTCAACTCCGGGCAGAAGTGGCCCGACGAGCGGATCACCGTCGGGCTGTTTCCCGCCACCCTGCCCAAGTCGGGCAGCGGGTTCGACCTCGCGATGGCGCTCGCGATCCTCGCCGCGGCCGGGGCCGTGCCCGTGCCCGAGCCGCGCCACCGGGTGCTGCTCGGCGAACTGGCGCTGGACGGCCGGGTCCGCCCGGTGCGCGGCGTGCTGCCGGCCGTGCTCGCCGCCGTCGACGCGGGCGTGACCCGGGTCGTCGTTCCGACGCGGAACGCCGCCGAGGCGGCGCTCGTCCCGGGCGCGCAAGTCGAGCCGGTACCGGACCTGCGCAGCGCGATTGGCCTGCTGCGCGGGGAGTACGAGCCCGAACCGGTGCCCGCCCGCTACCCGGCCGACGGCGGGCGCGCCGGCGTGGACGCGCTCGACCTCGCGGACGTCGCCGGGCAGAGCCGCGGCCGGCTCGCCGTCGAGGTGGCAGCGGCCGGCGGCCACCATCTGTACCTGCAGGGCCCGCCGGGCGGCGGCAAGACGATGCTGGCCGACCGGCTGCCCGGGCTGCTGCCGGACCTGGACCTGGCCGCGGCGATCGAGGTGACCGCGGTGCATTCGGTGGCCGGCGTGCTGCCCGCCGACACCCCGCTGGTCAGCCGGCCGCCCTACCGCAGCCCGCACCACAGCGCGACGCCGGCCGCGCTGGTCGGCGCGGGCACGACCACGATCCGTCCGGGACTCGCCTGCCAGGCCCACAGAGGCGTCCTGTTCTTGGACGAGGCCGCGGAATTTTCGCGCACCGCGCTCGACGCCCTGCGTCAGCCGCTGGAGAGCGGAACCATCGAGATCGCCCGGGCCCGGATGACCACCCGCTTCCCCGCGAGGTTCCTGCTGGTGCTCGCCGCCAACCCGTGCCCGTGTGCCCGTGCCCGCGCCGCCGGCGCGAACGCGTGCGAGTGCCCCAGCGCGGTCCGCCGTCGCTACCAGGCACGGCTGTCCGGCCCGCTGCTGGACCGGATCGACCTCCAGATCGAGGTCGGCGCGCCGAGCCGGGCGGAGCTGCGCGCGGACAGCGGCACCGCCGAGTCGAGCGCCGTGGTGGCCCAGAGGGTCGCCGCCGCCAGGACCGCGATGAGGTCCCGGCTGCGCGGCACACCCTGGCGGACGAACGCGGAGGTGCCGGGCGCCGTGCTGCGCCGGAACTGGCCGCTGCCGCCGGAGGTGACCTCCGCGGCCGACCGCGCGTACGAGACCGGCTCGCTGACGGCCCGTGGCCTGGACCGGGTGCTGCGGGTCGCCTGGACGTTGGCCGACCTGGAAGGTGCCGGCCGGCCAGGCCCCGCGCAGCTGGGCCTCGCGCTCGACCTGCGGATCCCCGGGCGGTCCCGGTGAACGCCGTCGCCGTCCCCGGCCAGCCGGACCGCCCGGGCCAGGCCGCGCCGGCCGTGGAAACTCCCGCGGACGAGTCGCCGGAACGGCTCGCCCGAGCCGCGTTGTCGCACCTAGTCGGGTACGGCAACACACGGCTTGCCCAGCTGCTGCGCACCCATGGCCCGGCGGAGGCCTGGGACCGGGTGCGCGCCGACCACCCCGACATCGAGCCGCGCCGTGACCTCGACCGCCTCCATCAGGCCGGCGGATGGCTGCTGTGCCCCGGGGACCCGGGCTGGCCGCCCGGGCTCGACGGGCTGGCCCGGGCGGCTGAGGCGGCCGAGCCCGAGTACGGCGCGCCGCTGGCGCTGTGGATCCGTGGCGACGCCGACCTCACCGACGGCCACCGATGGGGCGTGGCGGTCGTCGGCAGCCGGGCGGCCACCGCCTACGGACTGCACGTCGCCGGCGAGCTGGGCTGCTCCCTCGCCGAGCGGGACTGGACCGTCGTCTCCGGCGCGGCGTTCGGGATCGACGCCGCCGCGCACCGTGGCGCGCTGGCCGGCGGCGGGCGGACGGTGGCGGTCCTCGCCTGCGGCGTCGACGTGCCCTACCCGGTGGCGCACGCCCGGCTGCTCGACGATATCCGTGACCACGGGCTGCTGGTCAGCGAGGTGCCGCCCGGGAGCCCGCCGCTGCGGCGGCGTTTCCTGATCCGGAACCGGCTGATCGCCGCGCTGACCAGGGGCACCGTGCTCGTCGAGGCGGGCCCGCGCAGCGGCGCGCTCAGCACGGCCCGCCACGCCCGCCGGCTCGGGCGCGCGCTGATGGTCGTGCCCGGACCGGTGACCAGCGCGATGTCCGCCGGCTGCCACCGGCTGCTGCGCGACCACCGGGAGGAATGCGCCCTGGTCACCGACGCCCTCGATGTCGAGGAGGAGATCGGGCCGGTCGGCCGGGCGGTGCGCCCCGCGACGGGCCAGCCCGCGGGGCCGCGCGACGACCTGCCCGCCGTGGTACGTGCGCTGCTGGACGCGATGCCGGCGCGCGGCACCGTCGGCGTCGCCGTGCTCGCCGCGCGGATCGGCCAGCGGCCGCGAGACGTGCTGGCCCTGCTCGGCCCGCTCGCGGGGGAGGGCCTCGTCGAGGCCCGTCCGGACGGATACCGGCTGACCGCGCTGGGCCGGCAGCCCGCCAGGCGGCCCACGCCCCCGAAACGCGCCGGCGAACCAAATGGCCAGGAAGACGGATTGTTCCCGGCGCGGGAGGTGCGCCCATGATCTCGAGTGTCGAGCTGGCTCCCCTGCGGGCCGCGCTGCGGCTGGTCCAGCGAGACCTCGACGCCGGCTCGCCGAGCGGTCCCGGCCTCGACGCCGAGCCGGGCGCCGAAGGCCTGGACGCGGGTGGCGAGGCCGTCGTCGCGGGCACCGGTCGTTTCCGGCTGGTCGCCACCGAGCAGGGCGTCTTCGTCGCCCTGCCAGACGGGCGGTTCTGGGTGGGCGGAGCCGGGGCGCTGCCGCTGGCCGATCCGCGCGGCGAGCACGCCGACAGCGCCGCCGCGACCGTCGCGGTCGCCATGGGCGCGCAGGAGTGCCTCTCCGAGCTGCTCTGGCACCGCTGGCCACGCTGCCCGGAGCACGGCGCGACCCTGCGGGCCGAGACCGCCGACGGCGAGGCGGTCTGGTGCTGCGGCGTTGGCCACCGGGTGGCCGCGGTCGGCGGGCTCGCCCGGGCGATGACGCGCCCGCCCGCCTCCCCGGGCACCGGCGTGCCCGCCGCGGTCCAGGACGAGCGGCCCGGCCCGGACGCCGCGGGCGCGGCGGGCGTGGACGCGGACGGCGCGAACGGGACGGAGCCGGAGGTTGTCTGACGGCGCCCGGGCGGGTGAAGTAGCGGCATGGCGCGAGGTGGGGCGGAGCAGGCGCAAGGTCTGGCGGGGCAGGCGCGGGGCGGGACGGGGCGGGACGGCGGCGGCGGCGACCCTGGCTGGGACCGCGCGGTGGCCGCGTTCGTGGACTACCTGGCCGCGGAGCTGAACAGGTCACCGCGGACGGTGCGCGCCTACCGAGCCGATCTCGCCAGCCTGCGTGCGCACGCCATCCGGCTGGGGCGGCCCGAGCTTGCCGCGTTGGACCTGGCCGTGCTGCGTGACTGGCTGGCCAGCCAACGCGCGGCGGGCGCGGCGCCGGCCACGCTCGCGCGCCGCTCGTCCGTCGCCCGCGTCTTCTGCGCCTTCGCCGCGCGCCGGGGCCACCTGGCCACCGACGTCGCGGCCCGGCTCGCCGGCGTGCGCGCCCCCCGGCGGATCCCACGGGTGCTCACCGCGGCGCAGGCACGCGTCCTGCTGGCCGGTCCGCCCGCGGACCAGGCACCAGGCCCGGAGGGCGGCACCGCGGCGGGCCAGCCGGATGACGGCCAGCCGGGTGACGACCCGGCGGGGCAGAGCCGCCGTGGCGCCGGTCGTGGGCCGCTGGCCACCGCCATGCGGCTGCGCGACGACGCCGTGCTCGAGCTGCTCTACGCGACCGGCGCGCGGGTGTCGGAGCTGTGCGGTCTCGACCTGGATGACATCGACCATGAGCGACGGCTGCTGCGGGTGACCGGGAAAGGCGACCGGCAACGCGCGGTGCCGTACGGCGTCCCGGCTGGGCGGGCACTCGCGTCCTGGCTGCGCGCCGGCCGCCCCGAGCTCGTCACCGCGGCGTCCGGGCGCGCGCTGCTGCTCGGCGCCCGCGGCGGCCGGCTGGACCCACGGGCCGTCAGGCGGATCCTGGCCGACCGGCTCGCGGCGACCGGAAGCCCCGACGGGGTGACCCCGCACGGCCTGCGGCACAGCGCGGCCACCCACCTGCTCGACGGCGGCGCGGATCTGCGCGCGGTGCAGGAACTGCTCGGCCACGCGAGCCTCGCGACCACCCAGATCTACACCCACGTCACCCCGGAACGGCTGCGCTCCGCCTTCGAGCGGGCGCATCCGCGTGCCTGATCCCCCAAGCCCAGCGGCGGCCGGCCGGCATCCCCACGCGCCGGGCGCGCCGCCGCCACGCCGGTCCCGGGCCGGGCCTGGAGGGGGAGAAGGCGGGGAGGCAAGGGCAGCAGGAGGGCCAGCGGGCTGAGGTAGTCCGCGCCGCGTCGCAAGCCCCAGTGCAGGCACGGCGCCGGCGCGCAGCCCTGGTGGCCTGGCGCCAGCCGCCCGAGCGGCGTCCCGGCCGTCACCCGCTGGCCGGCGGTGACCAGCACCGTCAGCGGCTCGTACGTGGTGCGCAGCGGTCCATGAGTGACCGCGACGACGCCTCGGCCGGCGAGCACCCCCGCGTAGCTCACGACACCGTCGCCCGCGGCGCGCACCAGCGCGCCGACCGGAGCGGCCAAGTCCACGCCCCGGTGCCCCGCGCCATAGGGCGCCCGCGGCGGCTGGAACGGGCGTCGCGCCAGCAGCGGCCCGTCGAGCGGCGCCCGCCACCGGGCCGGGTCGGCGGCCGGATCGTCACCCGGACCAGCCTCGGCGGCCGCCAGCCCAGCCGTGGCGCCGGCTCGCGCGTCACCGCCAGGCCCCTGCTCGCCGGTCGGCGCCACGACCGGTGAGGCCGTGGCGGTGGGCGGGAGCGTGGCGGTGGGCGGCGTAGGGGGTGACGGCATGGCGGGTGGGGAGGCGGTCATGGTCAAGCCGCTGGCCACGCCGTCCGTCGGCGCGGCCGCGGGCCGTTCGCCGGCCGTCGCCGTCGCCGTCGCCGTCGGCGGTGGGGCGGGCGGGGCCCCGGGCCCCCCCCGGGGAATGGGGCCCCCCCCCCCCCCCCGGGGGGGGGGGGGGGGGGGGGGGGGGCCGGGGGCGGGGGGGGCGGGGGCGGGGGGGGGGGGGCCGGGGCCGGGCGCCGCGGACACCCGCGGCGAATGGGGCCAGCCGAACGCCAGCAGGGTGGTCAGCAGGGCCGCCGCGACGAGCGGTCGAGGGTCGGGCAAGGGGGCCATCGGGACTCCAGGACGGGCCGCTGGGATCGCGACCGGGGACGGGCGGCGAAGGTTGGAGGACCTGCCCGTCCCCGGTCGCGGCCGCCGGCCCGGGGGCTGTGACCGGCGCGGCACACGATGCGGGCGGCGGGCCGGCCGCGCCAGGCTCCGGCCGCCAGCTGTGGACGACGCCGCCCCTGTGGACATCCGCCTCGCTCGTCCGTTCGACGGCGCGGCGGCCGCCGGTCCGCCGGAGTGGCCGCCGGCGCCGGGCCGGCCGGGCCACGGCGCCGCGTGCCCGGCGGCGAGCCGGTGACGCCGAGCGGCGAAGGCGCGCCGTGGCCGAGTATCATCAGCTGCGGAGCTCCGCGAGGAGCTCACTTCGCACGCCCGCTCCCGGCGGGCGCGACGGCCCGGTGCCTCTCAGAGGTCACCAGCGGCCCGCGCGCTCCGTCGCCGCCCGGCTCATCGCCGATGTGGCAGGGAGGGCTCCCTCGGTCCGTCGCTTCGCGGCGGTAGGAGCTGACCGGGCGTCAGGGGCCCGGCATGAGCCGCGGCCGACAACCGAGGCGATCCGGCTGCGCGCCGGACAGGAAGGAGCGGCGGTCATGGCCGTCGTAACGATGAAGCAGCTGCTGGAGAGCGGCGTCCACTTCGGGCACCAGACCAAGCGCTGGAACCCGAAGATGAAGCGCTACATCCTCACCGAGCGCAACGGCATCTACATCATCGACCTGCAGCAGACCCTGTCGTACATCGACCGCGCCTACGACTTCGTCAAGGAGACCGTCGCGCACGGTGGCACGGTGCTGTTCATCGGCACCAAGAAGCAGGCTCAGGAAGCGGTCGAGGAGCAGGCCCGCAGGGTCGGGATGCCCTACGTCAAGGAGCGTTGGCTCGGCGGCATGCTGACCAACTTCTCCACGGTCTACAAGCGCCTGCAGCGGCTCAAGGAGCTCGAGGAGATCGAGCTGACCGGTGGCACCGAGGTCCGTACCAAGAAGGAGCAGCTCGTCCTCTCTCGGGAGAAGGCGAAGCTCGAGCGGACTCTTGGCGGTATTCGCGACATGTCCCGCGTGCCCAGCGCGGTGTGGGTCGTCGACACCAAGAAGGAGCACATCGCGGTCGGTGAGGCCCGCAAGCTCAACATCCCGGTCGTCGCGATCCTGGACACCAACTGCGACCCGGACGAGGTCGACTACCCGATCCCCGGCAACGACGACGCGATCCGCAGCGCCGCGCTGCTCACCCGGGTCGTGGCGGACGCGGTCGCGGCGGGCCTGATGTCCCGCGCCGGCGCGAGCGCCAGCGACGTCAAGCCCGAGCAGCTCGCCACTGACGAGCCGCTGGCCGAGTGGGAGCAGGAAGTCCTGCGCCGTGACGCCGAGGCGGTTCCCGCCGAGGCCGTCACTCCGGACCCGGTCGGCTCGTCGGTCTGAGCAGAGGACCTTGGGCGGGGCCACCTGTTCGTCCCGGGTGGCCTCCGGTGGCCCCGCCCGCCTGTCTTCTGAAGACTCCCACCCCGATGTCGGGCCTCGCCTGACGAACTGGCTCGGGCCGGCCCGCGGCCGACGCCTGCTGGGCCCGCGTCCGTCCACCTTGTCCACTCGGGAACGACGCGGGCCTTGCCGTTGCCCGGCCGGGAACCTCGGAACTGGATAGCCGGCTGGCCGGCGGTCAGCCTTTCAGAGCCGGGACGCGCCCTACCCGGGCGCCTTGGCCCGCGATGACGACACCCACCGCGGCCCGTGGGGCCGGCGGCGGACGTCAGACGCCGTACGTCCGCGCCGGGTGACCGGCGCTATCCAACGACCGCACCCAGAACGGGATGAACGAAGATGGCACAGATCACCGCGGCGGACATCCGGAAGCTCCGTGAGGTAACCGGCGCCGGGATGAGCGACGTCAAGAAGGCCCTCGTCGATCACGACGGCGACTTCGAGAAGGCGAAGGCCTGGCTGCGCGAGAAGGGTCTCGCCGGCGTCGCCAAGCGGTCCGGCCGGTCCACCGTGAACGGCCTCGTGGACTCCTACCTGCACCGCACCGACCCGCAGCTGCCGCCGACCATCGGCGTCCTGATCGAGCTGCGCTGCGAGACCGACTTCGTCGCCAAGACCGACCAGTTCAAGCAGCTGGCCCGCGACGTCGCCCAGCACATCGCGGCCGCCGACCCGCTGTACGTGACCGCGGACGCGATCCCGAACGAGGTCCTCGAGCAGGAGAAGCGGATCTACGAGGCCGCCGCCCGCGAGGAGGGCAAGCCGGAGCCCGCGATCGCCAAGATCGTCGAGGGCAAGCTGAACGGCTACCGCAAGAGCGTCGCCCTGCTTGACCAGCCGTGGGTGAAGGACAACAAGGTCACCATCGCCGCGCTCGTCGAGGAGGCTGGCGCGTCGCTCGGAGAGAAGATCGAGGTGGGTCGCTTCGCCCGCTTCAACATCCGCCAGGCTTAGCGCCTCCGGGCCGGGCTACCGGTGTCGCCGCCAGCGCGCGGTGGCCGGTGGCCCGGCCCGACCCGTCTGTCGCCGAAAGGGCCCTCCGGCCCGACCCGCGGTCGGGGTGGGGAGCGGTCGCCGGGCTTCCGGCTGGATGCGGCAGACTGCAGTCAGCGAGGACCTCCGGCCGACCCGCGGGGCCGCCGGCGCCGCCAAGGAGGCGCAGTCATGATGATTGAGCCCGCCTCCGAAACCTCTGTGGGGAGTGGCCACCCGTGACCGATCATGTCGAGGTGGCCACCGGGGCTGAGAACACCGAGCCCAGGTGGTCGCGCGTCCTGCTCAAGCTCTCGGGCGAGGCGTTCGCCGGCGGGGACGCCTTGGGTATCGACCCCGTCACCGTTTCGGCCATCGCGCGCCAGGTGGCACAGGTCGCCCGAACCGGCATCGAGGTGGCGATCGTCGTCGGCGGGGGCAACATGTTCCGCGGCCAGGCGCTCGCCGAGCGTGGCATGGACCGCGCGCGCGCCGACTACATGGGCATGCTCGGCACCGTGATCAACTCTCTGGCCCTGGCGGACTTCCTCGAGCGGGAGGGCACCGTCACCCGGGTGCAGACCGCGATCGCGATGGGCCAGGTCGCCGAGCCCTACCTGCCGCTGCGCGCCATCCGGCACCTGGAGAAGGGGCGGGTGGTCATCTTCGGCGCCGGTCTGGGCGCGCCCTTCTTCTCGACGGACACCACGGCCGCGCAGCGTGCCCTGGAGGTCAAGGCCCAGGCGGTGCTGAAGGCGACCAAGGTAGACGGTGTCTACGATTCCGACCCGCACACCAACCCGGCGGCTGTACGTTTCGACACGCTCACCTATGGTGAGGTACTCGCTCGTGGGCTGAAGGTCATGGATGCCACGGCGATCAGCCTGTGCATGGACAACGCGATGCCGATCGTCGTCTTCGACCTACTGACCGAGGGAAACATCTCCCGCGCCGTTCGAGGTGAGAAGATCGGGACTCTGGTCAGTGTCGACGCCTACGGAACGGAAGGACAGCGGTGATCGACGACACACTCCTCGAGGCCGAGGAGAAGATGGACAAGGCCGTCTCGGTTGCCAAGGAAGACTTCGCCAACATCCGGACGGGCCGTATCACGCCCGCCGTGTTCTCGAAGATCCTCGTCGACTACTACGGCGCTCCCACTCCGGTGCAGCAGCTGGCATCGTTCCACATCCCCGAACCCCGCATGGTCATCATCACGCCCTATGACAAATCGTCACTGGGTGCCGTGGAGAAGGCCATCCGCGACTCTGACCTCGGTGTCAACCCCGGTAACGACGGTTCGATCATCCGGGTCGTCTTCCCCGAGCTGTCCGAGCAGCGCCGCCGCGACCTCGTCAAGGTGGCCCGGACCAAGGCCGAGGAGGCCCGGGTCAGCATCCGCAACGTGCGTCGGCACGCCAAGGAGGCGCTGGACCGGATCGTGCGTGACGGTGAGGCCGGCGAGGACGACGGGCGCCGGGCGGAGAAGGACCTCGACGAGGCGACCCACCGTTACGTCGCCCAGGTCGACGAACTGCTCAAGACCAAGGAGTCGGACCTGCTCTCGGTCTGAGCGGCGAGCGGGGAAGATCACGTTGTCCGCCGTGTCCAGGTCGGATTGGCTGTAGGCGGACGGCGGGAGGCCCGGCGCTGGTCCCCGCGTCGCGTCGAGGCGGCCGCGCGGGAGACTGGCCGCGCGGCCAGTGACGCGCGGTGCACACTTCGCGAACCCGGAGCCTCGCGTGCCGGAGTGACGAGCCGACCGACGCGCGAGTGGCCCACGACGTCGGGTTGGGAGACGATCCCCGGACCGACAGTGACGTGACCGAAGGGACGAGGTGAGCGAAGGTCTGCGCGCCAGCGCGCCCGGAGTCTCCGCCGAATCCGGGGTCCCTGCCCGAGCCGGGGTTCCTGGCGTATCGGCGGAGCCGATCGGTGAGGTCCGGGAGCTGGCCGGGGAGGTTCGGGAACCCGGAGTTCCCGCTGGATCCGGGATCCCTGCCCGATCCGGGGTTCCTGCCCGATCCGGGGTTCCTGGCGTATCGGCGGAGCCGTTCGGTGAGGTCCGGGAGTCGATCGGTGAGGTCCGGGAGCCAGCCGGTGAGATCCGGGAGCCGACCCAGCGGGCCTACCGGGAGGTTCGCGGCGAGCAGGCAGGCGAGCGGGCACCGGAATCCGTGCGCGTCCACGCGGACGCGGCCGTGGGGGAGGAACCCGGCGAGTCGGCCGTCGCCGCGTCAGGGGCCGTTGCCATGAGCTCACCCGCGACAGCCAAGCCGCCGCCTTCCCGCCCGGGCCGGCGGCGGATCCGCGCCGGGCGTAACCTGCCGGCCGCCATCGCGGTCGGCGTCGTGCTCGGTGCCCTGATCCTGGTCCCCCTGTTCACCCTCAAGGCGGGATTCGTCGGCGTCGTCAGCGTGGCGGTGGCGATAGGCACCTTCGAGGTGGTCCGCGCCCTGCGGCTGGCGGGTCTGCGCCCCTCCCTGCCTCCGCTGGTCGCCGGCGCCGTGGCGATGCCGGTCGCCGCCTACCTGGGCGGCCCGGGCGCGCTGGTCGGCGCGCTGGCGGTCACCGTGCTCGCCGCGGCGGCGGCGCGCGCCGTCGGCGAACCGGCGGGCCTGCTGGAGGACCTGGCGGCCACGGTCTTCGCCGCCGTCTACGTCGGCTTCGCCGCCGGGTTCGCCATGCTGCTCACCGCGCAGGCCGATGGCCACTGGCGGGTGGTCGCCTTCCTCGGCACGGTCGTCGCGAGCGACATCGGCGGCTACACCGCCGGAGTGCTCTCCGGTGGGCGCCACAAGCTCGCGCCCACCGTGTCGCCCGGCAAGTCCTGGGAGGGCTTCGCGGGCTCGGCGCTGGCCTGTGTGCTGGTCGCGAGCGTCGTGGTCGCCTGGCCGCTGGGCGGCCATGTCTGGCAGGGGGTGCTGCTGGGGCTCGCGGTGGTCTGCACCGCGACCGTCGGTGACCTCGGCGAGTCGCTGCTCAAGCGCGACATCGGCATCAAGGACATGGGCAACCTGCTGCCCGGCCACGGTGGGATCATGGATCGGCTCGACTCCCTGTTGTGCACGGCTCCCGTCGCCTGGCTACTGATCACAGCTTTCCTGCCGCCGAGCTGACGGAACGTACCGCGCGTTCGTGCGCAGTGTGTTGCTCGCCCGCCGACGTGGACACCTGCCCGCGCGTCCGGTTTGGCACACTGGATGGGCCATGACAGCCACCAGCGCCGAGACCGGCGATGCCGCCGGGACCGAAGGCGCCGCCAGGATCGAAGGCACCGCCCACCCGGACGGCGCCCGGCCGGTCGACGGCCCGGCCGGACGGGCTTCGGCGCCCCCCACTTCGCAGCCCCGCGCTTCGGCGCCTCCTACCTCGGCGCCCCTCAGCCTGACGCCGCGCCGGGTCAGGCCGCCGAGGCACCTCGCCGACCTGTCCCGCGAGGAGCGGCGGGCGCTGGCCGTGGAGCTCGGCCAGCCGGCCTTCCGGGCCGACCAGGTCGCGAGGCACTACTTCGCCCGGCTCGCCGCTCCTGGGGACACGGCGGGCATGACCGACCTGCCGGCCGCCGCCCGCGGCCCGCTGGCCGACGCCCTGCTGCCCCGGCTGCTGACCGCCGCGAGAACGCTGACCTGTGACGACGGCGCCACCCGCAAGACGGCGTGGCGCACCGTCGACGGCGCGATGATCGAGTCGGTGCTGATGCGCTACCCGGACCGGGCGACCGTCTGCGTGTCCAGCCAGGCCGGCTGCGGCATGGGCTGCCCGTTCTGCGCGACCGGTCAGGGCGGGCTCATCCGCAACCTGACGGTCGCCGAGATCGTCGAACAGGTCGTGGACGCCGCCCGGGTGCTGCGCCGCGGTGAACTGCCCGGTGGCGGCGCCCGTGGCCAGGAGGAGCGCGACGACGCGTCCGGGGCCCGCGGCCCGAGCGCTCAGACGAGCCTGTCCAACGTTGTGTTCATGGGGATGGGCGAGCCACTCGCCAACTACCGGGCGCTGGTCACGGCGCTGCGCCGCCTCACCCAGCCGCCGCCGGACGGGCTCGGCCTGTCCGCCCGGTCGCTCACGGTCTCGACGGTGGGGCTGGTGCCGGCGATCGGCCGGCTGGCGCGCGAGGGGCTGCCGGTGCGGCTCGCGGTCTCGCTGCACGCCCCGGACGACGAGCTGCGCGACACCCTGGTGCCGGTCAACACCCGCTGGAAGGTGGCCGAGGTGCTTGACGCCGCCTGGGAGTACGCGGCGCTGACCGGCCGGCGGGTCAGCATCGAGTACGCGCTCATCGACGACGTCAACGACCAGCCGGAGCGGGCCGACCTGCTCGCCCGGCTGCTCGCCGGCCGGCTGGCGCACGTCAACCTGATCCCGCTGAACCCGACCCGCGGGGTGGACTGGCGCGCGAGCGCCGCGACGCGGGAACGCGAGTTCGTCGCCCGGCTGCGCGCCCGCGGGATCACGACCACCGTCCGCGACACCCGGGGCCGGGAGATCGAGGCCGCCTGCGGCCAGCTCGCCGCGGACGGCACCGCCGGCGGGAGCCTCGGGGCCCGTCGGCGAGGCGGCGGCGCCGTGCCCACCGGTCCGGCCGATCTCGGCGACCTCGCCGATCTGGACCTTGCCGATCTGGACCTCCCCGGCCTGGAGGGCGCTGGGCTGGACGGCGCCGTCGGCTCCGGCGAAGCGGACGTGGCCCGTGGCCGTCGATAATCCTTCCTCCCGCGGCACCCCCGTGGGCCGTGGCATATCCGGCTCGACTGGCCGGGGACCGGTCCGGACGGGTGAAGCTCGTGGTTCCGCCCGGGCCGGTGAGGCCGATTCGGGCGGCCCAGGCGTCTCGGCCCGGCGGGTCTCCGCCGGCTCCGCCACCGGCCGGCCGGTGGCCGGCCGCGCCGGCGCGCGGGGGCGCCGGGCGGGCTCCCGCCGCGCGGGCGGCTCCGCCGGTGGCCGGGCCTCGGCGCCGAACAGGACCACCACCGTCTGGCTGCCCATCGCCGCCGCGCTCGTGGTGGTCGCCCTGCTGCTCGGGTACGCGTTCGTGAGCGACCCAGGCGACGAGCCGACGGCCGGCGGAGACGGCCTCGCGGCGGCCGCCGCGAGAGCCGGGTACCCCGAGGACGCCAGCGAGCCGGGAGACGAAGGCGGCGACGGCGGCGGCTCAGGGGCCGATGACGGCGCCTCCGTCATCGTTCCCGTTGGCCCGAGCGGCTGCGAGACCGGCAAGACCCTGCCCGCGGGCGTGACGACCGAGACGGTCACCGTTGGCAAGTCCAAGCGGAGCTTCCTGCTCGCCGTCCCGGCGGACACGCCGGCCGGCGAGCCGCGCCCGCTGATCCTGAACTTCCACGCGGCCGGCCAGCCACCGACCGACCTGGAGGCCTACACCGGCCTCGCTGGGGAAGCGACGAAGCAGGGGTATGTCGTCGTCGACCCGGCCGGTGTGGACAACCGGTGGAACTTCGCCTCCTCGGGCGGAGGCCAGCCGGACGACATCGCGTTCGTCGCCGCGTTGCTGGCCGACCTGCGTACCCGCGGCTGCCTGGCGGACGGACGAGTCTTCGCCACCGGGTTCGGGGACGGCGCCGACATGGCGGTCGCCGCCAGCTGCGCGCTGCCCGGCCGGATCGCGGCGATCGTCTCCGTTGCCGGCAGCGTCGTCCCGGCCGACTGCGAGAAGCCGATCACGAACCTGTTCGAGATCCACGGGGCCGAGGACCCGGTCGCGCCCTGGGACGGCGGCGGCGCGCCGCGGGCCACGCCATCCGGCGAGGTCACCGCGCAGCCGGTGACCGAGCGCCTCGGCCGCTACGCCCGGGGCGCCGGCTGTGACGCGGAGCCGACCAACCAGCAGCTGCCCGGGCTCGGCGAGCTGACCGCGTGGGCCTGCGATGGCAAGCCCGATGTCGGCGCGCTCCGGGTGGCCAGGGGTGGCCACACCTGGCCGCAGGCCGAGGCGCGCCCCGATCTCGGCCCGACGGCGACCTCGTTCAGCGCGACGGTCGTAAGTCTGCTGTACTTCCGGGCCCATCCGGTGGTCGGTGCCGTGGTGTCGCCGACCTCGCCCGGTCTGGCTCAGTCCCTCGGTGACGCGCTCGCGGGCGGCTGACCCGGTTCGCCGCGGCTGGCCGCGGCCGGGGCGATCGGCGCCGATGTGGCGAACTTCTCCACTTCCTCCCGAGTTCTGGGGAACCGGGCGCTGGAGCTGCGCGATCGCGGGCAGCGGCGTCGGGAGGTCCGCGGGAGCTGTCATGAACCGAACAGGGGTGAAGCGAACAGGCCGTCGTCGGGCGGTGGATGGGCCTGCGACAATGGGGTGGTGTCGCAGCCGCGGGTCGTTCGTGAGGTCGTTCTGCTCGGGTCGACGGGATCGATCGGGACTCAGGCAATCGATGTAGTTCGCCGCAACCCGGACAAGTTCCGGGTGGTCGGACTGCTCGGGGGCGGAGGGCGGGTGGATCTGCTCGCCCAGCAGGCCCTCGACCTGGGTGTCGAAGTGGTAGGGGTGGCGGCCGCGTCCGCCGCGCAGGATCTCCAGATCGCGTTCTACGCGGAGGCGTCCAAGCGCGGGTTCCGGCGTGGCGAGTTCGCCGTCCCGAAGATCCTGGCTGGTCCGGAGGCGGCGATCGAGATCGCCGCCTGGCCCTGCGACGTCGTGCTCAACGGCGTCACCGGGTCCGTCGGCCTCGCGCCGACGCTGTCCGCGCTCGCCGCCGGGCGCACCGTCGCCCTGGCGAACAAGGAGTCGTTGGTGGCCGGCGGGCCACTGGTGCTCGACGCGCTCGACGGCGACCCCGACCGGCTGATCCCGGTGGACTCCGAGCACTCGGCGCTGGCGCAGTGCCTGCGCGGCGGCCGGCGCGAGGAGGTGCGCAAGCTGGTGCTCACCGCCAGCGGCGGGCCGTTCCGCGGCAAGCGCCGGGAGGAGCTGGCCGCCGTCACCCGGGAGCAGGCGCTGGCCCACCCGACCTGGGACATGGGCCCGTTCGTCACGATCAACTCCGCCACCCTGATGAACAAGGGGCTGGAGCTGATCGAGGCGCACCTGTTCTTCGGTGTCCCCTACGACGACATCGCGGTGGTCGTGCACCCGCAGTCGCTGGTGCACTCGATGGTCGAGTTCTATGACGGTTCGACGATCGCGCAGGTCTCGCCGCCGGACATGCGGCTGCCGATCGCGCTCGCGCTCGGCTGGCCCGACCGGGTTCCCGAGGCGCAGCGCCCGATGGACTGGACCACGGCCCAGACCATGACGTTCTTCCCGCTCGACGACGAGGCCTTCCCGTCCGTCGGGCTGGCCCGTGACTCGGGTAAGCGAGGCGGAACCGCGCCCGCGGTGTTCAACGCGGCCAACGAGGAAGCGGTCGGGGCCTTCCTGGCCGGGAAGCTGCCGTTCGTTCGGATCGTCGACATCGTCGCCGAGGTGCTCTCCGAGCACGAGGTGATCGCGAAGCCCACGCTCGAGGAGGTGTACGCCACCGAACGGGAGGCGCGCGCCGCGGCCGGACGGCTGATCGAGCGGGAAGGCACGGTGGTGTCCCGGTGATGCTGCTCGGCATCGTCGCCTTCGTGGCGGCGCTGCTCATCTCGGTGTGCCTGCACGAGGCCGGGCATTTCTTCACCGCTCGGCACTACGGCATGAAGGCCTCCCGGTTCTTCGTCGGCTTCGGCCCGACCCTGTGGTCACGCAAGCGCGGCGAGACGGAGTACGGCGTCAAGGCGATCCCGGCCGGGGGCTTCGTCAAGATCGAGGGGATGACCCCGCTCGAGGAGATCGACCCGGCCGACGTCCCGCGGGCGTTCTACAACAAGCCCGCCCGCGCCCGGCTGGTGGTGATGTCGGCGGGCTCGATCGTCCACTTCATCATCGCCATCGTCCTGATCTACGGCGTCCTGCTGACCCTGGGCACGCCGAAGGTGAGCGAGAACAAGATCGGCGCCACCAGCTGCGTGGCGACCACCGCCGAGTGCTCCGGGTCCGGGCCGGCGGCGGCCGCCGGCATGCGCCCGGGCGACCGGGTGATCAGCTTCGACGGCGTGCCGATCACGAAGTGGCAGCAGTTCACCCAGCTGGTTCGCGAGCACGGCGCGGGTCAGGCCACCGTGGTGGTCGACCGGGACGGCGAGCGCGTCACCCTGACACCCACGCTCGTCGAGGTGCTGCGCGACCGGGCGACCGGCGGGGAGGGGAAGGACCCGGTCGGCGCGATCGGCGTCAAACCGGGCATCGACTCCGAGCGCTACGGCCCGATCGCGGCGATCCCGCGCACCGGTGACGTCATCTGGACCGGCGTCACCGGGATGTACGAGACCCTGACCCACCGGCTCGACGATCTGGGCAACCTGTTCAGCGACAACCGGGACCCGGCCGGCTTCGTCAGTGTCGTGGGCGCGGCGCGCATCGGTGGCGACGTCGTCGCCGCCCCGGACAGCTCCTGGCCGGACCGGATCCGTGACTTCCTGGTCCTGGTCGCGGCGATCAACCTGGCTGTCGGGATCTTCAACCTGTTGCCGCTGTTGCCGCTGGACGGTGGCCACATCGCCGTCCTCGCGTTCGAGCAGGCCAGGCACGGGCTGCGGCGGCTGCGTGGCTACCGTGGTCCCGTGCAGCGGGTGGACTTCGCGAAGCTGTTACCAGCCACCTACGCGACGGTGATCGTGCTGCTCGGATTCAGCCTGCTCATCCTGTCCGCCGACATCGTCAACCCGATCCGTCTGCAGTGACCCGCGCTGACCCGTGCCGCTGGACCTCGGACCTCCCAGATCGGCGCCCGGACCTCCCGGATCGGCGAAGCCGATCCGGGAGGAACCCCGGATCCGGCAGGAACCCGGGGAAAGAACCGCGCCGGGCACGCACACCGCTTCCGAATCCCAGTGAGGACTGAGGACACCGTGACCGTAACTCTGGGCATGCCACAGGCTCCGGCCCCTACCCTGGGCAAACGCCGGGTGAGCCGGCAGATCAAGGTCGGCAGCGTCCTGGTGGGCGGGGACGCGCCGGTCTCCGTGCAGTCGATGTGCACCACGCTGACCGCCGACGTGAACGCGACGCTGCAGCAGATCGCGCAGCTCACCGCGTCCGGCTGTCAGATCGTCCGGGTCGCCGTGCCGAGCCAGGACGACGCCGACGCACTCGCCGCGATCGCCCGCAAGTCGCCGATCCCGGTGATCGCCGACATCCACTTCCAGCCGAAGTACGTCTACGCCGCGATCGACGCCGGCTGCGCCGCCGTCCGCGTGAACCCCGGCAACATCAAGACGTTCGACGACAAGGTCGGCGAGATCGCGCGGCGCGCATCCGCCGCCGGCATCCCGATCCGCATCGGCGTCAACGCCGGCTCGCTCGACAAGCGGCTGCTCGCCAAGTACGGCAAGGCCACCCCGGAGGCGCTGGCCGAGTCGGCGCTGTGGGAGTGCTCGCTGTTCGAGGAGCACGGCTTCCGCGACATCAAGATCTCGGTCAAGCACCACGACCCGGTCGTCATGATCCAGGCCTACCGGCTGCTCGCCGCGCAGTGCGACTACCCGCTGCACCTGGGCGTCACCGAGGCCGGCCCGCAGTTCCAGGGCACCATCAAGTCGGCCGTCGCGTTCGGCGCCCTGCTCGCCGAGGGCATCGGCGACACCCTGCGGGTGTCGCTGTCCGCGCCGCCGGTCGAGGAGGTCAAGGTCGGCACGGCGATCCTGGAGTCGCTCGGGCTGCGCGAGCGCCGCCTCGAGATCGTCTCCTGCCCGTCCTGCGGCCGCGCCCAGGTGGACGTCTACACCCTGGCCAACCAGGTCTCCGCGGGCCTCGAGGGCATGACCATCCCGCTGCGGGTCGCCGTCATGGGCTGCGTCGTCAACGGCCCGGGCGAAGCCCGCGAGGCCGACCTCGGTGTCGCCTCCGGCAACGGCAAGGGCCAGATCTTCGTCCGCGGCGAGGTCATCAAGACCGTGCCCGAGGCGCAGATCGTCGAGACACTGATCGAGGAGGCCATGCGCCTCGCGGAGGAGATGGAAGCGGAGGGCGTCGCCTCCGGAGAGCCCTCCGTCTCCGTCAGCTAGAAAGCACGACGCTGGATGGGCCTGCCGCTGCGGTCCACCCCTGTCCGGCTGCTCGACGACCGGGATCTGCCCGCGGTCCGTCAGCTGCTGGCCCGTGACCCGGTCACCGACGTGTTCGTCGCGTCCCGGGTGGAGGCGTGCGGGCTCGACCCGTGGCGGCTGGGCGCCGAGGTCTGGGGGCACATCGTCGACGGCAGGATCGCGGCGCTGTGCTACTCCGGCGCGAACCTGTGGCCGGTCGGCGCAGGGCCCGCCTCCGTGCGGCTGTTCGCGGAGCGGGCCCGGCGCGCCGGCCGGCGCTGCTCGTCGATCGTCGGCGAGGCCGGCTCGGTCGCCGAGCTCTGGCGCCACCTCGAGCCGGCATGGGGCCCGGCCCGCGAAGTGCGCGCCGAGCAGCCGCTGCTCGTCATCGACGGCCCGCCGCTCATCGCGCCGGACCGGCTGGTTCGCCTGGTCCGACCCGACGAACTGGACGTGCTGCTGCCGGCCAGCGTCGCGATGTTCACCGAGGAGATCGGGGTGTCCCCGGTGGGCGCGGACGGCGGCACCCTCTACCGCGCCCGGGTCGCGGAGTTCATCGGACAGCGCCGCTCGTTCGCGCGGATCGAGGACGGGCGGGTGCTGTTCAAGGCGGAGATCGGCGCGGTCGCCGGCGGGGTCTGCCAGGTGCAGGGCGTCTGGGTCGACCCGTCGATGCGCGGCCGCGGGCTGGGCGCCGCCGGGACGGCCAGCGTCGTCGCCCTCGCCCAGAGCATGTACGCGCCGGTCGTGAGCCTCTACGTCAACGACTTCAACCTGCCCGCCCGCCGCGCCTACGCGCGGGTCGGCTTCGACCGCGTCGGCACCTTCGCGTCGGTGCTCTTTTGATGGTTCGCTCCGTCCGGGCGGCGCGCTCCGGCCCCGTCCTTGCTTCGCTGCGGACGGGACCTCCGCGCGCCGTCCTCCTCCGCGAACGTGCGCTCCGGCGACCTCCGCTGCGGCCCGCCACTTCGCTTCGCTCGTGGCGGGCCTCCGCGGAGGCGCGCCTGCGCGCCAGCTCGGTTACGACGTTCTCGACCAGTCCATCCCGGGCTACCCCTTGCTGGGAGCCACTTCGCTTCGCTCGTGGTGGGTCTGCGTGGAGGCCCGTCAGTTCGGTATAGGGCGCCTCGGTCGGGTCTGTTCAGGGCTGCGTCCTCGCGGGGAGCCGCTTCGCTTTGCTCGTGGCGGGTGTCCGGGGATGCGGGTCTGCGTGGCAGTTCGGTTTCGGGGGCCTTGGTCGGGTCTGTTCAGGGTTGCGCCCTGGCGGGGAGCCGCTTCGCTTTGCTCGTGGCGGGTGTCCGGGGAGGCGCGCTTGCGTGGCAGTTCGGTTTTGGGGACCTTGGTCGGGTCTGTTCAGGGTTGTGCCCTCGCGGGGGAGCCATTCGCTTCGGTTGTGGTGGGTGTCCGTGGGGGGGCTCTGGCTCAAATTCGGTGGTAACGCGGAGTCACCGCACACCGCAGCCCCGTGCGTGCCGCGTATGTCGGATATCGGCTCGTTTGGAGATGTCGCCGTGGCGGTCGAGGGACTCGGAAACGATCACCAGGCATCTGGTTCGGTCGTGTTCGCCGCCTGCCGCGTCGACTGCGCCTGCTAACAGACGGTCACCACCGAATTCGAGCCAGAGCCCGTGGGGGTGTGTCTGCGTGCCGGTTCGGCTGTGAAGGCTTGAACGTTGTTCCCTGGACTGGCCCGTTCGGTTGGTCGGCCGGTCAAGAGGCGGCGGCGTCCAGCTGTTGGGGCCCGTCAGACCCGGCGCGCGCGCCCGGGCGCGGGGGACGGCAAGATGGAGACATGCAGATCTCCGCGCGCGCCGACTACGCTCTGCGCGCCCTGCTGACCCTGGCCGCCAGTGACGGTGGGCTGGTCAAGGGCGAGACCCTTGCCTCGGCGCAGGACCTGCCGCTGCGGTTCCTTGAGAACATCCTCACCGACCTGCGCCGCAGCGGGCTGGTGACCAGCCGGCGCGGCGCGGAGGGTGGCTATCAGCTGGCCCGGCCGGCCAGCGAGATCGACGTGGCGACGGTGATCAGGGCCACGGACGGCCCGCTGGCCGGTGTGCGCGGCCGCCGTCCCGAGGAGGTCACCTACGAGGGCGCGGCCAAGAACCTGCAGGACGTGTGGATCGCCGTCCGGGTGAGCCTGCGCCAGGTGCTGGAGTCGGTCACGCTCGCCGACATCGCCACCGGCGAGCTTCCCGAGATCGTCCGGGAGCGCGGCCGCGTCCCCGGGGCCTGGGCGCCGCGGTAGGCCACGGGCTCCCTCAGGGACGGCCGGGAAGCGCCGGAAGCACGGTGACAGGGTTCGCGCCGGCCGTCAGGCGGGCGCGCAGGGCGCGCAGGGCCGCCTGGCCGAGCGCGTCCACGACGAGTTCGCGGGCCGGCCCCGTGACCGCGCCGACCGCGTCGTAGGCCGCCGCGGCCGTCCGGTCGTCCAGCTCCGCGAGCAGCGTCAGCGCGCTCTGGACGTCCACCGGCCGGACCGGCAACGTGTATGCGGGCAGCGCGGCCGGCGGTTCCCCGCCGGCGTCGAGAATCAGCTCGGTCAGCCGGTCCCGCAGCTCCCGGTGGGCGGCGTAGGCCGCCAGCGCCAGGCCGCGCGCGTCGCGCGCCGGCGCGCCAAGCGGGGCGAGCGCGCCGCCGGCCGACGACGCCCCGTACATCGCCGCGTGCTCGACGGCGAGCAACGCGGACAGCGCCGCCGCCGCCTTCGGGTCCGGGGAGGGGGTCCCCTGGGGCGTTCCCGCCGGTTGGCTCGCCGCCGCCGTCGTGCCTGTCGTCGCCATAGCGCTTGTCGCCGTTCCTCGTGCGCCGGGTCGCGGGTCAGCCGGCCGAGCCGGCGAGGGAGAGCAGGTCGGCGTGGCAGGACTCGGCCGCGTGCAGACTCGCGAGCAGCGGGGCGAGGCCGGTCGTCGTGGACAGGCAGCCGGAGCGGTGCGCGCCCGCGGCCGTCCGCTCGGCCTCGGCGAGCCGCGCCAGCGCGCTGGCCCGCGCCGCCGGTGAGTCGTCCACACCTGGGGAGGCCGCGTTCGTCGGCGTTGCGGCGCCGACGGACCCGGTCGCGGTCGCCGAGGCGCTCGGGCTGGGGCCCGCGAGGGCCGGCACCTGCGTCGTCAGGGCGGCCAGATGCTGGGCATGGTGCGCACGCAGCGCGCCCAGCAGGCCGGCCAGCCCGGGATGACGGGCGATCGCGGCGTCGTAGCCGGCGAGCAGGCCACGCTCGGTGCGCGCCGCCGCCTCGGCGGCGGCGAGATCGGCCGGCGGCGGCGCCGGATCGTCGGGCAGCGACTGGGTGCAGCCCGCGGCGCCGGCCAGCCCCGCGGCCGCGAGCCCCGCGGCCGGCATCGCCAGCACCGCCCGCCTCGACGGACGCCCCTCCCCACGCACGTCCCGCAGCCAATCACACTCTGGTGCCGGTCGGGTGGGCGTCTCCGCCGGCTCCGGCGGCCGCTTCGGCCCAGGGGGCCCCATAAGCCCGCTGGCCGCCCTGGTTATCGCGTCAGGGCGCGATTGGAGGCTTACCGCGACGGACGTAGGCTAAGGATCTCGAGGGACCGCGGGTGACGTGGCCGGCGACGCGCTGGCCCGCGCCGGCGCGTGAGCCTGACAACTCGCGTGAACCTGACAACTCCTGACAACCAATGCCCGAGCCCCCGACCTCCGGTCGGCGTGGCCGGAGTGGGAAGGATCAGACGACGTGGCACGGGATGCGACCGGCCGCACGGGCCATCGGTCGCCGGGCGGCGCGACACGGCCTGGTAAGGCCGCGTATTCCGGGAGCGGCCAGCCCCCGAAGACGGGGCGGTCACCGGCGGCTCAGACCGGCGAGGTGACCGAGACCGGGGTTTCCGGTGGATCGGCGAGGTCAAACCGAGAGGCCGGGAGCGCCGCCGCGCCGCGGGCCGCGGTCGCCGAGCGGCTCGCCCCGGCGCTGGCCGAGGCCGGATTCGACCTGGAGGACCTCAGCCTGTCGCGCGCCGGCTCGCGCAGCGTGCTGCGGGTGGCCGTCGACCGCGACGGCGGGGTCGACCTGGACGCCGTCGCCGACGCCAGTCGGCTGATCTCCGACCTGCTCGACCGCGTCGGTGACGAGGTGGGCCTCACCGGGGCGTACGTGCTGGAGGTGACCTCACCGGGCGTCGACCGGCCGCTGACCGAGCCGCGACACTGGCGGCGGGCACGTGGCCGGCTCGTCGAGGCCCGGCGCGCCGACGGCGCCGTGGCGCTCGGCCGGGTGCTCGGCGCCGATGACGAGGGCGTCGACCTCGCGGTGCCCACCGGCCCCGCCCGCCGCGGCCGCCCGGCGCGGACCAGGATCGAGCGGCTGCGCTTCGCCGACGTGGCCCGGGCCGTGGTCCAGGTCGAGTTCGGCCACGATGCCGAGGCCGAGGGCGTCGACTCCGCGGACGCCGAGGCCGAGGCCGCGGACGTCGAGGCCGCCGAGGAGCTCCTGGACGGGGACGTCGTCCTGGAACTCGCCGGGGATCCCGACGACGCGGAGCCGGCGGGAACCGCGTTCGACGACGACGGGGCCGGCGACGGCGTCGACGACGGTCCTGACGAGTCCGATACCGGTGATGACCAGCCCGACGGCACCGCCAGGTCCCTGCAGGCACGAGACGGCGCGGGTCGCGAGGATGTCGGCGAGACCCCGGGTGAGGAGACGGACCGGTGAAGATTAACGTCGCCGAGCTACGCGGGATCGAGCGGGAATACGACCTCTCCTTCGACACCCTGGTGGAAGCGATCGAGACGGCGCTGCTGAAGGCCTACCAGCACACCCACGGCCAGCACACCCACCCCCAGCAGGTCGCCGGCTCCGCCGAGGAGCCGAGGCCGCCGGACGCCCGCGTGGTGGTCGACCGCAAGTCCGGCGAGGTGACCGTGCTGGCGCGCGAGACCCGCGAGGACGGCACGGCGCGGGAGTGGGACGACACGCCGGCCGACTTCGGCCGGATCGCCCAGATGACGGCCAAGCAGGTGATCATGCAGCGGCTGCGCGAGGCCAAGCAGGAGGTCACCTACGGCCAGTACGCCGACCGTGAGCACGAGGTCGTCTCGGGGGTCGTGCAGCACCACGAGCAGCGCGCCGGCTCGAGGGTCGTGCTCGTCGACCTGGGCACGGTCGAGGGCGTGCTGCCCCCGGCCGAGCAGGTTCCGGGCGAGCAGCTCGAGCACGGCGACCGCATCAAGTGCTACGTGGTGCACGTGGCGCGCGGGCCCCACGGCCCGTCGGTGACCCTGTCGCGGACCCACCCGGAGCTGGTGAAGGGGCTGTTCCGGCTGGAGGTCCCGGAGGTGGCCGACGGTACGGTGGAGATCGCCGCGATCGCGCGGGAGGCCGGTCATCGCAGCAAGATCGCCGTCCGCTCGAAGGTCGCCGGGGTGAACCCGAAGGGTGCCTGCATCGGCCCGATGGGCAGCCGGGTGCGGGCGGTGATGGCGGAACTGCACGGCGAGAAGATCGACATCGTCGACTGGTCGGCCGACCCGGCCACCTTCGTCGGCAACGCGCTCTCGCCCGCGCGGGTGTCGCGCGTCGAGGTGACGGACCTCGCCGGGCGGTCGGCCCGGGTGACAGTGCCGGACTACCAGCTTTCGCTCGCCATTGGCCGGGAAGGGCAGAACGCCCGGCTCGCCGCTCGGCTGACCAGCTGGCGGATCGATATTCACTCGGACACGGAAGGTGAACATGGTGGCGCCGGGCGACGCCCCGCCGAGCCCCCGCGCCGAGCGGGCGCGGGACCCGCGACCGCCCGCCGGGCGGACGGCGCGGCCGGGCCGGCCGGGCGCCGGTCACCGGCCACGGGCGGGCAGCCCAGGGGCGCAACGGGATAGACTCGCCGTGGCGCGTCGTGCGGAGCCGGTCCTTACCGGTCCTGTCCGTACCTGTGTGGGTTGCCGATCCCGGGCGGCGCGGTCCGACCTGTTGCGTATCGTCGTGGTAGACGGCGAACTTGTGCCAGATGTTCGTCGCCGGATGCCCGGCCGGGGGGCGCATGTGCATCCCGACCTGGCATGCCTCGACCTCGCGGAGCGCCGCCGAGCGTTCCCGCGGGCGTTGCGGGTACCCGGTCCGCTCGGGCTCGAGTGGGTCCGGGCTCACGTCCAGCGGATTCATGGTCCCAACCGGGACGATGGCGGCCTTGGACGTTGTTAGAGGTTTGGGCGGCGTCTCGCCGCCATGGGCATGCGCTTCGGCGCGTGTCCCACGTAACAGGGTGGGGGAGTGCCCCACTCGACGGGGGCGTCACCGGACAGACGCCGGACGGCGCCGACAGGAAGCAGGTCGAGAGCGATGACCGCGCAATGAGCACGCAGCCATGATCGCGACCAGCAGGTAACGAGGTCACGCGGGCACTGAACCGCGGGCCGAACGAAGGAGCACCGTGGTAGGAAAGGCCCGCGTACACGAGCTCGCTAAGGAGCTCGGTGTCGACAGCAAGACCGTGCTTGGCACCTTGAAGGAAATGGGCGAGTTCGTGAAATCCGCCTCGTCCACCGTCGAGGCGCCCGTGGTCCGCAAGCTCAAGGAGAGGCTGGGTAGCCCGTCGGAGGCCCCGGCCCCCACTCGTACCGCCGGTCGGCCCGGTGCCACCGGCAATGGCGCCCGTCCAGGCCCGGCGGCCCGTCCAGGCCCGGGTGCCGTGCCCGGTCGCCCCGGTCCTCGTCCCGGCCCGGTTCCTGCCCGTCCGGCCCCCGGTCCTCGTCCCGTCCCCGGCGCCGGTGCTCCCGCCGCCGGTGCTCCTGGCGGTGGCGTTCCCGGTGGTGGCGCCGCGTTGCCGGCGGCGTCCAGCAGGCCCTCGGTAGGCGCTCCGAACGCGCCGGTGGCCCCCTCGCGCCCAGAACCGCCGCGAGCGGAGCCGGCCCGTCCGGCCGCGGCGGCGGCCTCGGCGGCCCCGGCCCAGCAGGAGTCCCCGTCCCGGACGGGGCCCCGTCCGGGTCCCCGTCCCAGCATGCCCACGCCGCCCGGGGCGCGTCCGCGTCCCGGCGCCCAGGCGGGCCCGGGCGGCCAGGCGGGCCCAGGCGGCCCCGTGGCCGGCGGTCCCGTCGGCGGTGCCACGCAGTCGGCCGGCGGCCCGGCCGCCGCGCCGGCGCGGCCGGGTGGCGGCGGCGGGCCTCGGCCCGGCCCGCGCCCCGGCCCTCGTCCGCAGGGCCCGGGCAACAACCCGTACACGACTCCTGGCTCCGCGGCCGGCCCCCGTCCCGGGCCGCCGCAGGCTCCGGGCGGGCCTCGTCCCGGCGCTCCTCGTACCGGCGGCGCGCCCGGCGGCGCCCCCCGTCCCGGCGGGTCCCGGCCGACTCCTGGCAGCATGCCGCCTCGGCCCGGTGGCACCGGCGGCCCGCGGCCCGGTCCCGGCGGCATGCCGCCTCGGCCGGGCGGCACCGGCGGCCCGCGGCCCGGTCCCGGCATGTTCCAGCCGCGGCCGCCGGGCGGCGGTGGCGGCGCCGGTCGCCCCGGCGGTCCCGGCCCGCGACCGGGCGGTGGCGGTGGCGGCGGACCGCGTCCCGGCGGTGGCTTCGCCGGACGGTCCGGTGCTCCCGGCCGTCCGGGTGCTCCCGGCGGCGCCGGTCGTCCCGGTGGTGGCGGTCCCGGTGGTGGCGGCGGCGCTGGCGGCGGCCGTCCGGCGGCCGGTGGTCGTGGCCGCGGCGGCACGACGGCGGGCGCCTTCGGCCCCGGTGGCCGTGGCCGTCCAGGGCGCCAGCGCAAGTCGAAGCGCGCGAAGCGGCAGGAATGGGAGAGCGGGCTCGAGGCGCCGCGCATGGGGGCGATGGTCCCCCGTGGCAACGGGCAGGCCATCCGGCTCCCGCGTGGCGCGTCGCTCGCCGACTTCGCCGACAAGATCGACGCCAACCCGGGCGCGCTCGTCCAGGTGGTGTTCACCCAGCTCGGCGAGATGGTGACCGCGACCCAGTCGTGCACCGACGAGACCCTGCAGCTGCTCGGCGTCACCCTCGGCTACGACGTTCAGATCGTCAGCCCGGAGGACGAGGACAAGGAGCTGCTGGAGAGCTTCGACCTGTCGTTCGGCGGCGAGTACGGCGACGACGTCGTGCTGGGCACCCGGCCGCCCGTGGTCACCGTCATGGGTCACGTCGACCACGGCAAGACCAAGCTGCTCGACGCCATCCGGTCCACCGACGTGGTGGCCGGCGAGGCGGGCGGCATCACCCAGCACATCGGCGCCTACCAGGTGACGGCGACGGTGGACGGCGAAGTACGGCCGATCACCTTCATCGACACCCCGGGCCACGAGACGTTCACCGCCATGCGTGCCCGTGGCGCGCAGGTGACCGACATCGTGGTGCTGGTCGTGGCGGCCGACGACGGCGTGAAGCCGCAGACGATCGAGGCGCTCAACCACGCCCAGGCGGCCGGCGTGCCGATCGTGGTCGCGGTCAACAAGATCGACAAGGAGGGCGCCGACCCGCAGAAGGTCCGCGGGCAGCTCACCGAGTACGGGCTGGTGGCCGAGGAGTACGGCGGCGACACCATGTTCGTCGACGTGTCGGCGCGTAACCGCACCAACATCGAAGGTGTCCTCGAGGCGATCGTCCTGACCGCGGACGCGTCCCTGGACCTGCAGGCGGCCTTCGGCGTCGAGGCGCAGGGTGTCGCGATCGAAGGCCGGCTCGACCGCGGCCGCGGCCCGGTGGCGACCGTGCTGGTACAGCGCGGCACGCTGCGGGTCGGCGACTCGATCGTCGCCGGTGAGGCCTTCGGCCGCGTCCGGGCGATGCTCGACGAGCACGGCCAGCAGGTCACCGAGGCGGGCCCGGCCCGTCCCGTCCAGGTGCTGGGCTTCACCAGCGTCCCGGACGCCGGCGACAACTTCCTGGTCGTGCCCGAGGACCGGGTCGCCCGGCAGATCGCCGAGCGGCGCCAGGCCCGTGAGCGCAACGCCGAGCTCGCGCTCAGCCGTGGCCGCCCGACGCTGGAGACCATCCTCGAGCGGATGAAGGAGGGCGAGAAGACCCAGCTCAACCTCATCCTCAAGGGCGACGTCTCCGGTTCGGTCGAGGCGCTCGAGGACGCGCTACTCAAGATCGACCTCGGCGACGAGGTGGGTCTGCGCATCATCGACCGCGGTGTCGGCGCGATCACCGAGACCAACGTCATGCTGGCCTCGGCGTCGGACGCCCTGATCATCGGCTTCAACGTCCGCCCGCAGGGCAAGGCGACCGAGCTGGCCGACCGCGAGGGTGTCGAGGTCCGGTACTACTCGGTCATCTACCAGGCGATCGAGGACATCGAGAACGCCCTCAAGGGCATGCTCAAGCCGGTGTACGAGGAGGCGCAGCTCGGCACCGCGGAGGTCCGCGAGGTCTTCCGGGTGCCGCGGATCGGCAACGTCGCGGGCTGCATAGTCCGGACCGGCATCATCCGGCGCAACAGCAAGGCCCGGCTGATCCGGGACGGCGTGGTGGTCGCGGACAACCTCACCGTCGAGTCGCTCAAGCGGTTCAAGGACGACGCCGTCGAGGTCCGAGACGGGTACGAGTGCGGTATCGGGCTCGGCTCGTTCAACGACATCAAGATCGAAGACGTCATCGAAACCTTCGAGCAGCGCGAGATTCCGCGCGTCTGACCGGCTCGGGCCGGCGCCCCCTGCTCGCTGAACAGCGCCGCGCGGGCCGGCCGGCGGCCGGGCGCGGATCCTCGCCGCAATGAGTTCGCTGGCCTGGTCGCGCTGTGCCTCGCGCTCGCGGCGGTGATCCTGGCGGTGTCCTGGCTGGTGGGGGCTCTGGACGCGTTCGCGGTGGGCGCGGTCGTCGGGGTGTGGGCGCTGTGCGTCGCGACCCGGCTGATCCTGGGACGCCACGGAGAGGACTGGACCGTTCCGGTCAGGAGTGACCAGCTTCGGGCCCTCTCGCGGGCCGGCCTGCGCCAGCGGATTTCCGAGCCGCCGTCGGGCCTTGGCGCGGGCGCGGTGTCGGCCGAGCGGGCCGCGCGGGCACGAGCGGCGCGGGAGCGGTCCACGCCGGTCACGAGTGGCACCCCGGCCGGAAGTGGCGAGAAGCATGAATAACCGTCGAATGACCCGGGTATGCCAGAAGGCATGGGTGCGACGAGCGAACATGGTCGACGATCCGCTTCCGGTGGTTTGTTTCACACTCTCGCGGCCGGGCTCGACCAGGACGAGCGGGAGCAGACCCTCAATCTGATCAGGCAACGTCTTTTCGCTGACCGCGCCGCCGCGGCGGCCGGACAGCGCGACCGTCAGGTCGATGTCGGCACGCGCACACGGGCGCGTCGCCGTCGGGACAACCCGGACCAGCGCCCCAAGGGCTAAGGCCACCCCATTACGGGTAAATGCGCCTGACAGCCACCAGGATCTGGCCGTCGCAAGGAATACGCACGGAGCGCGTTCGAGCGCTCGCGACGGGTTTCTAGTGCGCACCCGGCGGAAGGATGCCGGTTTCCCGCCGATTGCCGCGGCCCGAGTCGGGCGCCGGGTACGAATCACATATTGGTGGAATCGGCGGGGGAGCCCGCCGTTTTGTCACCGGTCCGCCACGGGCATGAGCCGGCCGATGTGCCGATGTGAGGACACGCCGACGGATGGTGACGGCGCGCCCGCGTCCACCGGACCGGCCAGCCGGGCCTGGTCGCGTCAGTTGGGGCCTGGTCAGCCGCAGCCGCACCCTCCGCCGCAGCAGGCGCCACCGCCTCCCATGGGGGCGGCCGCGCCCATGGGAGCCGCCGCGCCGCGGGCGACGGCCACCGCCGAGAACACCCGCGAGGTCTCGGCATGGCCGTCCGGGCAGGGCACGGAGGACGCCGGCGCGTCCTCGTGGATGCCGCGGCGCACCTCGAAGGAGGCGTCACAGACCCGGCAGCGGTAGTCGTAACGAGGCATGCCTCGAGGATAAGGAGGCGGCGCGGCGGTCCGCGCGGAAACCGTCCGAGACCGCCGAGCTACGCGGGCATCCGTCCGATAACGGCGGTGGATGCGCGCGACAACGGTGCGTGCCCGTCTGGCCGCTCACACGCCTCGTCGGCCGGCCGGCCCGCCCGCCACGTCGACCCGGCGCTCTCCCCCGCCGGCAGAACCGGCTTTGCCCACGTCATGATGGTCCCAGTTGGGTCGTTGTGCCGGATGCCGTCGCTTCGAGTGGGATGCTGAGCGTTGCCCGTTGCCCACTCTCGGGTATCGGTGGCGTACGGGATGAAAGTTACCGAAAACGGGCGCCGAGGCGGATGAGGAGATGACGGACCAGCTGCACGAGCTACCCCGACCGGACGGTCCCACGCGGCCGGACTCGGCGGCGGAGCCGGATCGGCGGGCGCCGTCCGACCCACCCAGGCCGACGCCCCCGCCCGACACGCCCGAGGCCGAGGACGCTTCCGGCTCGCGGACCGAAGCGGCGGTCGCCGAGGGAGATACCGCCGAGCCGGACGCGCCGACGGTCCTCACGGACGAACCCGCCACGGACCCAGCCGACGCCGACGACGCCGCGCGGGACGCGCCGAGCGTCGCCACGGACGAACCCGTCGCCCAGCCAGCCGGCGCGGCCGGCGACGCCCCCACCCAGGACCCCACCGCCCACGACCCCACCACTCACGACAGCGCCACTGACGACAGCGCCACCCACGACAGCGCCGCCCATGACAGCGCCACCCACGACCCGGCGGACGATGACGGGCCGCCGACCGTCGTGCTGGACGAGACCGTCGCCGGCACGCCGGTCGTCGCGGGCGGGGCGTCCGCCGAGCCGGACGCGGCCGCCGCGACCGCCGCGGCTCCGCCGGCCGAGGGAGCCGGCACCGACGCGGCCGTCGGCGCGGCTCTCGAGGCGGACGCGGCCGACGTCGACGAGGACGGGGGCGAGGACGAGGACGGGGACGGGGACGAGGCTCCCCACGACGACGGCTCCGATCACGCGGAGGCGGCGACGCTGGGCGGCGCGGCCCCCGGGGAGCTGACGAAGGACGCCGACGCGGAGATCGCGAACATCATCGCGGAGTTCGCGCGGGTGGTCGGCGACCCGCTCGCCGCGGAACGGCTGACGGTGACCGGGCCGCCGGACGTGCTTCCGAGCGTCTACCGGGTGACCACCGTGGCGACCGTCGCGGCCGCGGCCGCCGCGCACGGCGCGGCCCTGCTGTGGTCCGCCCGGTCCAGGCAGGAATGCCTGCCGGTCAGCGTCGACACCCGGCACGCCGCCGCCGCGTTCCGCAGCGAGCGGCTGCTGCGGGTCGGCGGACAGCCTGCGCCGAGCCCCTGGGACACGTTGTCTGGCTACTACCAGGCCGGCGACGGCCGCTGGATCCAGTTGCACTGCAACCTGCCGCACCATCGGGCCGGCGCGCTCGAGCTGCTCCGCGCGCGCGCCGAGCCGGCCGCCGTCGCCCGCGCGGTCGCCCGGCATGACGCGGCCCAGCTGGAGGCCGAGCTGCAGGCGATGGGCATGTGCGCCACGATGGCCCGCGACGAGCAGGAGTGGTGGGCGCATCCGGCCGGCCGCGCCGTCGCCGGGCTGCCACTGGTCGAGATCGACCGGATCGGCGACGACGTCGCCGAGGCCCGGGGCGGCCCGTCGATGGCGACGCCGGCCCGCGGGACGCGGGCGCCGGCGGTACCGGCCCAGGCGTTGTCGACGCAGGCCCAGGCCCTGGCGTCGCCGGCGCGCCCGGCGGCGGGCCTGCGGGTGCTCGACATGACCAGGGTGATCGCCGGCCCGGTGTGCGGCCGGACGCTGGCCGCCTTCGGCGCGGACGTGCTGCGGGTCGGCGCCGCGCACCTGCCGGACGCCCGGCCGCTGGTGATCGACACCAGCTTCGGCAAGCGGAGCACGTTCCTGAACCTGCGGGTCGCCGCGGACGCGCGCCGGCTGCGCGAGCTGGTCGCCCAGGCGGATGTCGTCATCCAGGCCTACCGGCCGAAGGCGCTCGACCGGCTCGGGTTCGGGCCGGAGGCGCTGGCGAGGATCCGGCCGGGCATCGTGTGCGCGACGATCAGCGCCTACGGCCGGCAGGGCCCGTGGAGCGGGCTGCGCGGCTTCGACAGCCTGGTGCAGACCGCCTCCGGGATCGCGCTGGCCGGCACGCGCGCCGCCGGCTCCGACCGGCCGCTGCCACTGCCGGCGCAGGCGCTGGATCACGCCACCGGTCATCTCGCCGCGTTCGGCGTGCTGGCCGCGCTCGCCCACCGCGAGATCGCCGGCGGCAGCTGGCACGTGCGGCTCTCGCTCGCGCAGACCGGCCGTTGGCTGATGGGGCTCGGGGAGCGGGACACCCTCGACCTGCCCGAGCCCCGGGAGGCCGAGATCGCGCCGTTCCGGCGGGTCATGCGCAGCGAGTTCGGCGAGCTCTCCTACATCGCGCCGCCCGGCTCGGTGGGCGGCGCCGAGCACGGCTACGACCGCCCGCCCAGCTCCCTGGGCACCCATCAGGCCGGCTGGGCCCCGATCCGCTGACCTTCCCCGCCCGCCACCGAAGGCTCGGCCCGCGGGCGTGCCGGGACCCGCGGTTCGGCTGGCGTCACCGCCGCCCGCCGGTCAGGCGCCCCCGCCCGCCGGTCAGGAACCCTCGCCAGGGGATCGAGGGCGGACGGGCTCGACCGGGCCGGCCGGCGCGACCGGCCGGGCCGGCTCGGCGGGGCGGGAGGCGGCCCGCCCGCCGCTGGCCCGGACGAACCACGCCCGCAGCGCGGCGAACCGGGTCAACGTCGCCAGCACGTTGGCCGCGACGAGGACGGCCAGCTCCACCGTCCGGGGCGCGCCCGGGTCGGCGGACCGCAGGGCGGCCAGCGCGCCGCTGGTCAGCGTCAGCCCGAGACCGAAGACGGCCAGGCCGGCGAGGTGCCCACCGGCGCCGACCGTGGCGGCGCCGAACGTCAGCCGGCCGTTGACCGCCGTGTTCGCCACCGCCGTCACCGCCAGCGCGATCAGGTTGGCCCACTGCGGCCCGGTCACCTGGCGCAGCAGGACGAACAGCGCCAGGTAGGCGACGGTGCTCGCGACCCCGACCGCGGCGAACCGCGCCAGCTGGCGGCCGAGCCCGTCCCGCCCGCCGGCCACCCGCGGGGCGGCCGGCTCGGCCCGGCCGAGCTGGGCGCGCAGCTCCCGGGTCGGCAGCCGGCCGCTCGCCAGCCCCCACCCGACCCGGGCCACGCCGCGCAGGTCGGCGACCGCGGTGGGGACGATCTGCACCCGGCTGTCCGGGTCGTCCACCCAGTCGACCGGCACCTCGTGGATCCGCAGCCCCGACCGCTCCGCCAGCACCAGCAGCTCGGTGTCGAAGAACCAGGCCGTGTCCTCGACCAGCGGCAGCAGGCGGTGGGCGATCTCGGCGCGCATCGCCTTGAAGCCGCACTGCGCGTCGGAGAACCGCACCCGCAGCGTCACCCGCAGCAGCCAGTTGTAACAACGGGAGATCACCGTCCGCTTCGGGCCGCGCACCACCCGCGCCCCGGGCGCCAGCCGCGACCCGATCGCCACGTCCGCGTGCCCCGACAGCAGGGGCGCCACCAGCGGCAGCAGCGCGTTCAGGTCCGTGGAGAGGTCCACGTCCATGTAGGCGACGACCCGGGCGCGGCTCGCCGACCAGGCCGCCCGCAGCGCCCGGCCCCGGCCCTTGCGCGCCAGTCGGACCGCCATGACCCCCGGCAGCTCGGCGGCCAGCTCGCGGGCGAGCGGCCAGGTGCCGTCGGTGCTGGCGTTGTCGACGACGGTGATCTGGAACGAGTAGGGGAAGCCGGCGAGGAGGAACGCGCGCAACGCCCGCACGCTCGGGCCGAGGTCGACCTCCTCGTTGTGGACGGGGACGACGATCTCGACGTCCGGCCTGGCGGCCTGACCGGCGGCTCGACCACCCCATGGCGCCCGCGCCGGGAACGTCGCCGGGTGGGCGGGATCGTCGGTCGCCTCCTCGCCGTCGACGCCGGCCAGGCCGTCGGCGTCGCCGGGGATGGCGCGCCGGGCCGGCGCCGGTGGTCTCATGGCTGCCAGCCTGGCCCGGCCGGCTGGGACGGCCCTTTCCGTGCGCTGTGAGCTTCCTGAAGCCAGCCTGATCCGCCCGGCCCTACCTGCCGGGACGCCCCTTTCGGCCTCCTGTCAGCCTCGGGTGGCCGGGCGGGCCGGCCCCGCTCACCCCGCCGGGACCGCGGCCGGGCCGTGGATGCGCCCGGACGTGTGCCCCAGCGGCGCGCCCGATCCGCCCCAGTTCATCTGGATGATCTCGGCCGCGATCGAGACCGCGGTCTCCTCCGGGGTCCGGCCACCGATGTCCAGGCCGATCGGCGAGCGCAGCCGGGCGAGCGCGTCCTCGGTGAGGCCGGCCTCGCGCAGCCGGCGCAGCCGGTCCTCGTGCGTCCGGCGCGACCCCATCGCGCCGACGTAGCCCGCCGGCGAGCGCAGCGCGACCCGCAGCACCGGCACGTCGAACTTCGGGTCGTGCGTCAGCACGCAGATCACCGTCCGCTCGTCCACCCGCACACGCTCCAGGTAACGCGACGGCCACTCGCACACCACCTCGTGCGCGTCCGGGAAGCGGCGCGCGGTCGCGAACACCGGCCGCGCGTCGCAGACCGTGACCCGGTAGCCGAGGAACCGGCCCATCGAGACCAGGGCGGCGGCGTAGTCGACGGCGCCGAAGACCAGCATCCGGGGCGGCGGCGCGAACGACTGCACGAACACGGTGACCGCGTCGGCGGGCAGGCCCGCGGCGTCGGCCCGGATGCCCACCGCGGCCGGGCCGGCGGCGGGCGGCCCGCCGGCCACCGGACCCTCGCCGGCCACCGAGTTCTCGCCAGCCACCGAAGCCTCGCCAGCCACCGGACCCTCGCCGGCCACGGCCACGAGGGGTTCCCCAGCCACGGGGCGCTCGCCGGTGGTTCCGGCCGCGGTGTCCCCGGCGGGCGCGCCGGCCGGGGCGGTGGCCGGCGCGGTGGCCGCGGCGTCGACCGGGGACCGCTCACCCGCCGGGCCGTAGTACCGCACGCCGGTCCGGCCCGCGGCCAGCATGCCGCGGGCGTCGTCGACCACCGCGTGGTCGAGGCCCGGCGAGCCGAGACCGCCCACGACACGGTCGGCCCAGACCGCGAGCTGCCGCCCGGTCGCCGCCACCCCGCCGCCCGGCCCGGTGAGGACGGTGGCGAGCGCGACCGGGACGTCCGCGGCGATCGCGTCCAGCGTCTCGAACATCGCCTCGCTGGTCGGCGTCACCATCACGTCGATCACGCCGCCGCAGGTCAGGCCGACGGAGAACGCGTCGTCGTCGGAGATGCCGTAGGTCGTGAGCACCGGCGCGCCGGTGGCGATCACCTCCGTCGCGACCTCGTAGACGGCGCCCTCCACGCACCCGCCGGAGACGCTGCCGAGCGCCTCGCCGGCCGCGTCGACGGCCATCACGGCGCCCGGCTGGCGCGGCGCGCTTCCTTGCACCCCGACGACGGTCGCCAGCGCGAACGGCGTCCCGGCCTGGCGCCACCCTCGCAGCTGCCCGGTCAACTCCCGCATCGCCTCGCCGTCCTTCCGCCCACGGCCCTGCGCACTCGCTCAGCACCTGTTCCTCTACAGGTTCGCGCGTCCGGGCCGACGCGCGCACCCGACCCCGGCAGGCCGTCATGATGTGGCGGTGCGAGTGGCCGGGCTGTTGCTGGCGGCGGGGGCGGGCAGCCGGTTCGGGATGCCCAAGGCGCTGGTGCCGTGGCGCGGGACGCCGCTGGTGGTCCGGGGGGCGCGGCTGCTCGCCGCCGCCGGCTGCTCGCCGCTGGTCGTCACGGTCGGCGCCCAGGCCGCGGCCGTCGCCGCCGTCCTCGCCGCGGCCGAGGTGCCGGCGCGGCCCGTCCCGGTCGACGGCTGGGCCGAGGGCATGGGCGCGTCCCTGCGCGCCGGCCTGGCGGCGCTCGCCGCCGACGAGCCGGCCGCGGTGGTGGTCGCGCTCGTCGACCAGCCCCACGTCGAGCCCTCCCTGATCCAACGACTGATCACGTACGCCACCCCGGCCCGGGGCTTCGAGATCGGTCAGACCCGCGGGGTCTCCGGTGACGCGCCCGGTCTGACCGATCTCGAAATCGGGGTGGGGGACCGGGGGGAGGGGGGTGGCGGTTCACCTGGGGCGGTCGTCGCGCCCGGGGCGGTCGTCGCGGCCTACGGAGGGCGGCCACGGACACCGGTGCTGCTGCGCCGCGAGATCTGGCCCGAGGTCGCCGCGCTGGCCCGGGGGGACGTCGGCGCGCGCGCCTGGCTGCGCGCCAACCCGGACCGGGTACTGGCGGTGCCCTGCGACGACGTCGGCCGCCCCGACGACATCGACACCCCCGCGGACCTCGCTCACCTCACTGGCGAGGACCCGGTCACCGGCTAGGGCCCTACCAGCGACGCTCGCCCTGTCGCGCCCCACCCGTCCCGCGGGTGGTGCCCGAAGTGTCAGCGAGAACGCGACCCATGACCCGCGAAACAGCGGACAAGTCAGGCCGCCCCGCCCAACCTCGGCCCCAACCACCCCAGACCACCACCGCACCCGGACTTGTCCGCCGGAACGCGACCCATGGACCGCGCTACCGCTGACACTTCACGGCGCCTGCCCGCGGCGCGAGCCCGAGACCGGGGAACCTGGCTGACGCGATACCTGGGCGCGGGACGGCGCGGCCCCTCGGCGGAGCCGGTCCGGGCAGCCGGACGCCGGCGTTCGGTCAGACGGACAGGCCGGCGGCGCGGCGGCGACCGGCGCGGGTCCGGCGCGGGTCCGGGCTCGCGGCGTCCGGGAAGCGGCGCAGGTACTCGCGCTCCAGCTCCATCATCCGCCGGGTGTGCGTCTCGAAGGCGTCTTCACTGCCCTCGAGGAAAGTCGAGTGCCTGGTGCGGTGAAGCTGGCGCAGCTCACGGACGAGCGCGGCGTCGGACAGCTCAGGACCGGGGATGCCGTCGGGACGGTGGGTCATGGCCTCGATGTACCCACGCGCCGCGGGGAACTCACCTGCCCAGGGCACCGGGCCACCGCCAGGCCACGGTCCGGCCAGGGACACGGCCAGCCGGCCCAGCCGGAGCCGGTGGCCGAGCCCTGGCCGCTGGCCCAGCCGGAGCCGCGCCCCCGGCCACGGACTCCGCGCTCCGCGCCAGGGGCGGCCGGCCAGCCGGGAGCCTCTGGCCGCTTCGGGCGCCTACAGCGGCTCGGGCAGGGGCATCGGCGGAACCGGGATGTCGGGCCCGGGAACCGGCGGCGGGTACGGGTCGGGAAGCGGCATCGGCGGGATCGGGTCCGGGTCGGGGACTGGCGGCTTGGGGTCGGGCGGCGGCGCCGGCGGGATCGGCTCGCCCGGGCCGGGCGACGGGTCGGGGCCGGGCGGCGGCAGCACCGCCCAGGACCGACGCCCCGGCACGGGCGCCCGGTGACGCGGGAAATCCACCACTGTGCGGCATTGGAGCGTTGTGGAGCTCATAGCAGCCTCCTTCACGGCTCTTACCCAGCGTGCCCCGATTCCGCCGTTCCGCAACCCCCGACGGCCGGTCAACGGAAGCCGGATGGACGGAATCGTCACGGTGCGCGCACGCACGCATACCGCGCCAGGAGGACAGACCCGCGCGAAGGGAGTGTCGGGCCGCTCGGCTAGGATCGGCCGGACAAGTCGACCTCCTGGCGACGGCGCTGGTTGACGACCACGGGGCCACCCGAAGCGAACGGTGGGCCGGCCTTGTGCCGGTGATGGGTAACCTCCCGGATCGGCCTCGCCGATCCGGCGGGAACTCCAGTCGCGGAGGTTGGAAGGCAGGCAGGGGCCCGGAACGCTGACCGGCTGGCGACAGGCGGTGGGCGCGAGGGGTCGACCGATACGTGTTCGATCACCGGCAGCTCGTGCGTGAGGCGCGGCGAGAAAGACGGAGGGCGCGGTGGGTGAGCCGATCCTCGCGATCGACTACGGCACCTTCCGGGCGTCCGCCGCATATGTGGTCGACGGCCGGGTCGAACTGGTGCGCGAGACGGCCAGCGGCGTGGTCTCGTGGCCGGCCTCGGTGTTCGCCGACAACGAGAACCTGATCGTCGGCACCCTGGCCGAACGCAGGAAGCGGATCTGGCCCGCGGCCTACCGCGGCGAGGTCAAGCGTGACCTGCGCCGCGAGGCCCCCGTGTCGCTCGACGGCCACACCTACGCGCCGGCCCGGCTGGTCACGGCCACGCTGGCGGCGCTGAAGGCCGAGGCGGAGGCGCAGCTCGGCGACACGCTGCCACGGGCCGTCATCACCATCCCCGCGGTCTACGACCCGACCGGCCCGCTGCGCCGACTCATGATCAACGCCGCCGAGGCCGCCGGCTTCGTCGACGTGGACCTGCTCGCCGAGCCGGTCGCGGCCGCGTGGGCGCCGCTGGGCGCCAACCGCCCGCACCCGGGCG
Organism: Frankia nepalensis; assembly: GCF_016786325.1. GTDB lineage: Bacteria > Actinomycetota > Actinomycetes > Frankiales > Frankiaceae > Pseudofrankia > Pseudofrankia nepalensis. The sequence continues at coordinate 81,096 of NZ_JADWYU010000103.1, forward strand.
ACCTGATCCTGGTCTACGACCTGGGCGGCGGAACGTTCGACGCGGCACTGATCGCGATCGGCTCGTCCGGGCGGCACGAGGTCATCGGCCACTCCTCGCTCTACGACTGCGGCGGCCGAGACCTCGACCAGCTGCTCTTCGACGAGATCCTCAGCGTGCACGGCCCCGGCCTGGAGCCGCTGCTCAACCCGACCGGCCCCGGCGAGGTCTTCCAGACCGCCGCGCGCCGCACCCGGCACGAACTGGTCGACTTCGCGCGGGCGCTCAAGCACCAGCTGACCGACGTGCCGATGGTCGAGGACGTCTTCGGCCCCGCGGGCCTGCTGGTCGGCATCGACCGGGAACGGTTCGTCCAGCTCGCGTCCCCGACCCTGGCCCGCACGATGGCCTGCTGCCAGCACCTGCTCGACGCCGCCGACGTGCCGGCGGACAAGCTCGGCGGCGTGCTGCTGGTCGGCGGCGGCTCGAAGATGCCCGTGGTCGCCGACATCCTGGCCGGCCGGCTCGGCGTGGCCACCGACTGGCCCGGCCAGCAGCTGTTCGTCCCGCCGGACCCGGAGCTGGCGGTCGTGCGCGGCGCCGCGGCGTGGGCGGCCTCCGTCTCCACCCGGCGCACCGTCGCGGCCCGGCCGAGCCCCGTCGTCCAGCCGGCCCGGTGGGAGATCCCCGGCGGCACGGCGACGATGGTGCGCTGGCTGGCCGAGCCGGGCGCCCGGTTCGAGGCCGGCACCGTGCTCGCCCGGGTCCGCCTGTCCGACGGCTCGCTGTTCGACCTGGCCGCCGAGGCCCCGGGCAGCCTGCTGCACACGCACGCCCCGCCGGGCATGTCGATCACCGAGCACGACTGGATCGCCACCACCCTGCCGACGTCGCCGGTGCCGCTGGGCCAGGCGCGCGCCGGCACCGTGGGCGGCTCGGACCTGCGGGGCGGGGTCGAGCGCGCCCAGCGGCCGTCGCGCCACGTCGAGGTCAGCCTGCGCGCGACCCTGACCGGCCACGACCGCGACGTCACGAGCTGCGCGTTCTCCCCCGACGGCCGGCTGCTGGCCACCATCAGCAAGGACGGCATCAAGCTGTGGGACGTGACCACCGGCCGGGTGGTCGACGAGCTGTCGGCCGCGGGCCGCAAGAGCTCCGTCCCGAACAGCTGCGTGTTCTCCCCTGACGGGAAGCTGCTCGCCATCACCGGCAGCGACAAGACCCTCCGGATCTTCGACGTGGTGACGCGCGCCGAGACGATGACCTTCTCCGGCCACAAGGGCCCGGTCTACGGGGTCGCGTTCTCCCCGGACGGCACCATGCTCGCCACCACGAGCACCGACCGGACCGTGAAGCTGTGGGGCGTCGCGACCGGCAACCAGATCGCCACGCTCACCGGTGAGCACCGCGGCTCGATCTACGGCTGCGCGTTCTCCCCGGACGGGCGGCTGCTGGTGTCGGCCGGCGCCGAGGCGATCTACCTGTGGGACGTCGCGGTCGGCGAGTCGATCATGAAGCTGGCCGGGCACACGAACTTCGCGAACGGCTGCGCGTTCTCCCCCGACGGCCTGCTGCTGGCGACGACCAGCAACGACGGCACCCGGGTCACCGACGTCCCGACCGGCACCACCACGATGACCCTCGGCGGCTCCGCGCAGAGCTGCGCGTTCTCCCCCGACGGCCAGCTGCTGGCGACGGCGAGCACCGACGACGTCGCCCGCCTGTGGGACGTCTCCACGGGAGTCGAGGTCGACACCCTCTCCGGCCACAGCGGCACGGTCATGAGTTGCGCGTTCGCCCCGTTCGGCCTCCTGCTCGCCACGACGAGTACCGACACGACCGCCCGCCTCTGGGAGATCATCTACGTCCGTTAGGGGCGATCGGCTCAAGGTCGCCCAGGGGCGACCATCCGGACCTCCCAGATCGACTCCGCAAGCTCCGTCGATCCGGCAGGAACCCCGGCTCCGCCTGTCGGGCGCTTAGCGCCCTCCCACGGTTGGCGGCCGGGCTGGGTCTAGAACCTCCGGGGTTGCGTTCAGGCCTCCGGGTTGCGTTCGCGTTCAGGCCTCCGGGGTGCGTCCAGACCTCCAGGGTTGTGGCTGGCGGGTTGGTCGCCTCGGGGGGCGGTCGTTCCGCGTGTGAAGGGCGCTTCTGTGCCGTGGACCTACGGTTGACCGGTGGTTGGCGGATGGTCGATCGTTGACGCCTTGAGGCCCGGTGATGACGTTCGCATGACCCGACGGGGGGCAGGAGGACCATCGGCGGGCGCAGCGGTGTGGGTGAGTCACGGCACGTTGCCTTGGCATCGGCCAGACCCACCCGGTGAGAATGTGCGGCTAGGTCACACCCGCCCAGGTCCTACTACGGGCTCGTCCCCGCGCTCAGCTGCCAGCCACCGTGAGGAGCACGCGTTGCACAAGGTCCTGGTCGCCAACCGGAGTGAGATCGCGGTGCGGGTGTTCCGTGCCGCGCACGAGCTGGGTCTGCGCACGGTCGCGGTCTACACGCCGGAGGACGTCGCGGCGCTGCATCGCACGAAGGCGGGCGAGGCCTACGAGCTGGGGGTGCCGGGGCATCCGGTGCGGGGCTATCTCGACATCGACGAGTTGCTGCGGGTGGCCAAGCACGCGGAGGCGGACGCGCTGCATCCGGGTTACGGGTTCCTGTCGGAGTCGGCGGCGCTGGCGGAGGCGTGCGCGGCGGCGGGGATCACGTTCGTCGGCCCGCCGCCGGCCGTGCTGCGGCTGACCGGGGACAAGGTCGCCGCCCGCGACGCGGCGATCGCCGCCGGGCTGCCGGTGCTGCGCGCGTCGGCGCCGCTGCCCGACGGGGCCGGCGCGGTCGACGCGGCGGGGGAGGTCGGTTTCCCGCTGTTCGTCAAGGCGTCGGCCGGCGGTGGCGGGCGTGGCCTGCGCCGGGTGGAGCGGCCCGCGGACCTGCCGGACGCGGTGGCCTCGGCGGTGCGGGAGGCGGCCGCGGCGTTCGGCGACGGGACGGTGTTCCTGGAGCAGGCGGTGGACCGGCCGCGGCACATCGAGGTGCAGGTGCTCGGCGACGGGGTCGGCGAGGTGGTGCATCTGTTCGAGCGGGACTGTTCGGTGCAGCGCCGGCACCAGAAGGTCGTGGAGATCGCTCCGGCGCCGAGGCTGGACGCGGCGGTGCGGGACGGGCTGTGTGACGCCGCCGTGCGGTTCGCCCGGCATGTGGGCTATGTGAACGCGGGCACGGTCGAGTTCCTGGTCGGCGCGGACGGCACGTTCACGTTCATGGAGATGAACCCGCGCATCCAGGTGGAGCACACCGTGACCGAGGAGGTCACCGGTGTCGATCTGGTCGGCGCGCAGCTGCGGATCGCCGGTGGGGACACCCTCGCCGATCTGAACCTGTCCCAGGAGGCGGTCGCGATCCGGGGCGTGGCGATCCAGTGCCGGGTCACCACCGAGGATCCGGCGTCCGACTTCCGGCCGGACACGGGGACGATCTCGTACTACCAGTCGCCGGGCGGGCCGGGGGTGCGCCTGGACGGGGCGACCTATGCCGGCGCGGAGGTCAGCCCGTACTTCGACTCGCTGCTGGTGAAGCTGACCTGTCGGGGTGTCAGCCTGGAGAAGGCGTCGCGGCGGGCGCGGCGGGCGCTGCGGGAGTTCCGCGTCCGCGGGGTCCACACCAACATCGAGTTCCTGTCCCGGCTGCTGGCGGACGAGGACTTCCTCGCCGGCGGCGTGACGACGTCGTTCATCGACGAGCGGCCGTGGCTGCTCGCCGGGGACGGCGGCGCCGACAAGACCAGCCGGATGCTGGCCAGGCTCGCCCATGCCACCGTCAACGGGAAGAAGCGACCGGCGGGGGTGGCGTTCACCGACCCCCGCCGGATGCTGCCGCCGCTGGGCGCGGCCGACGCGCCGACGGCCGGCTCCCGCCAGCTGCTCGCCGAGGTCGGCCCGGCCGAGTGGGCGGCCCGGCTGCGCGCCCAGGAGCGGCTCGCCGTCACCGACACCACGCTGCGCGACGCCCACCAGTCGCTGCTGGCGACCCGGCTGCGCAGCTTCGACATCCTGGCCGCCGCGCCCGCGTTCGCTCGGCTCACGCCGAACCTGCTCAGCCTCGAGTGCTGGGGCGGCGCGACCTACGACGTGGCGCTGCGGTTCCTGGCCGAGGACCCGTGGGAGCGGCTCGCGGCGCTGCGCGAGGGCGCCCCGAACATCTGCCTGCAGATGCTGCTGCGCGGCCGCAACGCGGTCGGCTACACGCCCTACCCGGACGACGTGGTGCGCGCGTTCGTCGTCGAGGCGGCGAGCACCGGGATCGACCTGTTCAGGATCTTCGACGCCCTCAACGACATCGAGCAGATGCGCCCCGCCATCGAGGCGGTGACCACCGAGACGGGCGCGATCGCCGAAGGCACCCTGTGCTACACGGGCGACCTCACCGACCCCGCCGAGAGGATCTACACCCTCGACTACTACCTGCGCCTCGCGGAGCGGCTCGCCGAGGCCGGCTCGCACGTACTGGCGATCAAGGACATGGCCGGGCTGCTGCGCCCCACGGCGGCGGCGCGGCTGGTCACGGCGCTGCGGGAGCGCTTCGACACCCCGGTGCACCTGCACACCCACGACACGGCCGGCGGCCAGCTCGCGACCCTGCTCGCGGCCGCGGGCGCCGGGGTGGACGCGGTCGACGCCGCGGCCGCCCCGATGTCCGGCGGCACCAGCCAGCCCAACATGTCGGCGCTGGTCGCCGCCACCGACCACACCCCCAGGTCCACCGGCGTCGAGCTGGCGGCGCTGTCGTCGCTGGAGGCCTACTGGGAGGCGGTCCGCGACCTGTACGCGCCGTTCGAGGCTGGCCTGCGGGCGCCGACCGGCGCGGTCTACCGGCACGAGATCCCGGGCGGCCAGCTGACGAACCTGCGCCAGCAGGCCATCGCGCTCGGGCTCGGCGACCGGTGGGCGCAGGTCACCGAGTGCTACGCGATCGCCAACGAGCTGCTCGGCAAGCCGATCAAGGTGACGCCGACCAGCAAGGTCGTCGGCGACCTCGCGCTGTTCATCGCCGGCGGCAACATCGACCCCGACGTCCTGCGCGCCGAGCCGGAGAAGTTCGACCTGCCCGCGAGCGTGCTCGGCTACCTGGCCGGCGAGCTCGGCACCCCGCCGGCCGGCTTCGCCGAGCCGTTCCGCGAGCGGGCGCTCGCCGGCCGGCATCCCGAGCCGCCGGCGGCGCAGCTCGACCCGGCGGACAAGGCGGCGCTCGCCGGCGACGCCCGGCGGGCGACGCTGTCCCGGCTGCTGTTCCCCGGCCCGTGGCGCGACTACGAGAAGGCCGTCGAGCAGTACGGCGACAGCTCGGTGATCCCGACGGAGGCGTTCCTCTACGGCCTGCTGCCCGGCGAGCCGGTCAGCGTGTTCCTCGAGCCCGGCGTCGAGATCATCGTCGGGCTGGAGACGATCAGTGACGTCGATCGGTCCGGCGTGCGCACGCTCTACCTGCGGGTCAACGGCCAGCCCCGCCCGGTCCGGGTCCGCGACGAGTCGGTCACCTCGGTCTCCACCGCCGCCCGCCGCGCCGACCCCGCCGACCCCGGCCAGGTCGGCGCCGGCCTCCCCGGCATCGTGACCTTCGCGGTCAAGGTCGGGGACACCGTCCAGAAGGGCGCCAGACTGGCCGTCGTCGAGGCCATGAAGATGGAGGCCGCCGTCACCAGCCCGCTCGCCGGGACCGTCACCGAGCTCGCCCGCGCCTCCGGCGACTCCGTCGAGGTCGGCGACCTCCTCCTCACCATCCAGCCCTGACCCCAGGCGCTCAGCCCCGCCCCAGCCACCCCGCCCTCCTCTCCCCCCATCGCGCCAGAAACCCCGGGATCCCGGACGTCCTGTCAGACGTCAGGGTCACGAAACGGTGCCGGTCGTGGCTCTGGTGTCTGACGCGGTTCCCCCTGACGTCGGACAGGGCGAGCGTGCCGCCGCGCAGGCACAGGGCGAACCTTGCCGGGCATGGCACCAGGCGCTGGTGGTCCTACAGGAGCGGGTCGAAGTCGGTCCACCATTCGTAGAGGGCGACCGCGTCCCCGTCGGTGACGAAGAAGGAGACCAGCTCGTCGTCGATGGACCAGTTGATGTAGAAGTCGCCGTCGTCGGAATGGGCGCAGATCAGCGTGCCCACGTCCGGGTTGCCTTCCTCGCCGTAGTGCCAGGTGCCGACCGTGTCCTTGCCCTCCGAGCAGTTGCCCGTCTCCGTGACCTGCTCGCCGATGTTCTCCATGTCGGCGAGCAGCGCCCCGCCGTTGTAGTAGCCGAAGATGAAGACGCCGCGCTGGCCGGACGTCGCCGTGCACAGGAGCGCCGCCTGGATGAGGTCGTCCTCCTGGTCCGACGCGGGCTCGCAGTCGGTCAGCTCGCCCGGGTCGAGCCTGTCGAGCAGCGCCTGCTGGGCGAGGGTGTACTCGGGCGACGAGGTGGTCGGCGGCGGAGTCGTCGTCGGCGGCGGGGTTGGCGGGCTCGTCACCGTCGGCGATGAGGTCGGCTCGGACCCCCCGGAGCCGCCCGACCCGGCCAGCTGCACCCCGAGGACCACGAACAGGACGATCAGGACCACGCCGATCGCGCCACCCGCGATGAAGAGGTTGCGGCGGTTGTGGTCCGCCGGCGGCGGCCCGGGCGGCCGGGAGCCGAACGGGTAGCCGCCCGGCTGCCCCTGGCCATAGGGGTAGCCCGGCTGGCCGGGGACAGGCGTACCAGGCATGGGTGTGGGCCCCGGCCTGGGCGCAGGCGTAGGCGTGGGTATGGGAGCGGGCCGGGGCGTGGCCGTGGGTGGGTACCCGGGCTGGGGGTGGTAGCCAGGCGACGGGGTCGGCGGCACCGGCGTGGGCAGCGGGGGGATGTAGCCGGGCGGTGGCTGCGGCGCCGGCGTGTGTGGCACGGAGACCGGCGGTACCAGTCCGGGCGCCGGGGTCGGGGGCATCGGCGGGGCCGGGATGGTGTGGGCCAGGGGTGGCGGGGTGCCCGGGCGGGAGCCCTCGACGAGGGCGCGGACGTCGTCGTCCAGGTCGACCGGGGTGCCGGCGCGGGCGAGCCACCCGGGCCCGAGGACGGCCGTGGCCGCCCGGGCGAGGTCGAGGGCGAACGCCTTGGCCGTCGGCTGGCGGTGCGCCGGGTCCTTGGCCAGCCCGGTCATCAGCACCTGGGCGACCTGGTCCGGCACGCCCGCCGGCGGCGGGGGCGGGATGCTCAGATGCGCCTCGCGCAGCCTCAGGTAGCTGTCGGTGTTGCCGCCGAACAGGGGCTGGTTGGTGAGCATCTCGTAGGTGACGGCGGTGAGCGCGTACACGTCGACCGTCGGGCGCAGGGTCTGCCCGAGGAACTGCTCGGGGGTCATGTAGCGCGGCGTGCCGATGATGGTGCCGGTCAGCGCCGCGGTCCCGGCGATGTCCTTCGCGATTCCGAAGTCCGTCAGCTTCGCGCGCCCATCCGCCGTGAACAGCACGTTCGCCGGCTTCACGTCTCGGTGCAGCAGTTCCTGCCCGTGCGCCATCTCCAGGGCGGCGGCCACCGCCAGCGCCACCGCGCACGCCCATTCCGGCGTCACCCGCGACTGCTTCAGCCGCTTCTTCAGGTCGCCGCCGGACAGCAGTTCCATCACGATCAGCGCGAGGTCGCCCGCCGGGACGAAGTCATAGACCCGCACGATGTGCGGGTGCTCCAGCCGGGTGAGGATGAGCGCCTCGGCCTCGGGGTGCGCGCCGGCCTCCGGCGTGCTCGGCAACACCTTGATCGCGACGTCCCGGCGCAGCCGGTCCTTGGCCGCCAGCACGGTGCCCGACCCGCCGACGCCGACCCGGTCACCCAGCACATAGCCCGGCAGCGCCCGCTCGACCAGCGCCCGATCCACGATCACGACCTACTCCGTCCCCCGAGGCCGACCGTCCCCATGGCCTCCCGAGCGCGAGCGACGCGAGAAGGCGGCATGTTCGCGCTCCCTCCGGCCAGCTCCCGTCCGTCACGGCCGCCGCGCACCGGTCCTCGGCGGCGGCGCCACGGCCGTGCCACCGGGCTCGGTGCCCAACCCCACCAAGCATTACCGGCCCACTGGGATCCGGCCGGGGCGAACCGTCATACAGCCGACACAGTCAGCCGGCCAACCCTTTCGGGCCACGAGCTACATACGCCGGATCGGCCGCTGGCCGCCATACAACCAGATGTATCCCTACATCCGCACTCAGACGGAAGCCAGTGCCGCGACTGTCCCGGGGCTTCGGCACGCTCGGGCCCGCCCAGGCCAGGTGACGCCCAGGACCGGCCTCTCGCCAGCTGACCGTGGACCGTGCCTTCCCGAACGCGCACGGCGATCTCGCGGACGGCCCTGCCCCCGGTTCCTATCCGGGCGGGGGTGTCGATGACGCCGGCGGTGCCGGAAACGGGTCCACGACGACCGTCGCGTGCGCGGCGTCCGCCAGCCCGGCGTCATGTGTCATGGTCAGGTACCGCCACTTGGAGGTGTTGACGTCGACGACGCGACGGCGATCACTTGCTGGCTTTGCGTGACGGACTGCCCGGTGCTGTCGGTGACCCTGACCTGCACGGTGAACTGGCCCGCGGGATACGTGTGGGACCAGCCATCCGCGGAATAGGGCCCCTGGAATCCGCCCCCGTCGCCGAAGTCCACATAGTAGGAATACGAGCCGGAACCGCCCGTCGCGTTGGCCCGGATCGTCGACTGTAGCGGTGCTTCCCCGACCCTCGAGGCGATCGTCAGGTTCATCCGAAGCGTCGAGGTCCCGGCTGTGACGGTCACCGTCGCGCTCTGGGTGTCGGACTGGTTGGACTCGTCCGTCACCCAGAGCGTCACCGTGTAGGTGCCAGGAGCGGTGTAGAGATGGGTACCCGAGGGTCCCGTCGAGGTGCTGTCGTCCCCCCACCCGATCGAGTACCGCCGGATCGGGCTGCCCCCGGGCGTCGAACCCGTCGCGTCATAGCTCACCGACAGCGGCGCGGCGCCGCTCGTCGGCGACAGCGCCAGCCGCGCCACCGGGGGAGCTCCCTTCGGCGTCGTCACGGTCACCGTTCCGCTCGCCGAGTCGGTCTGGCCGGCGCTGTCGGTGACCGTCAGCGTGAACTGATAGGTCCCGGGAGTGTCGTACCGGTAGCTGCCGGTCACACCCGTCGAGGACCCGCCGTTGCCCCAGTCGATCCGGTAGCTCGTGATCGGGCTGCTTCCGGGGCTCGAACTGCTCGCGTCGTAGGACATCGTGTGCGGCGCCGGTCCTACCGGCACCGACATGGTCATGTTCGCCGTGGGCGGGCTGCCCGTCGGCGCGCCGTCCACCGTCACGGCCACGGTCTCCGTGTCGGAGCCGGAGCCGTTGGCGACCGTCAGCGTCACCGCGTAGGTGCCGGGCGAGGTGTAGGTGTGGCTCGCGCCCGCGGCCGTCTGTGTCCCCGTCGACTGCCCGTCGCCCCATCCGAACTGGTAGGTCAGCCCAGCGCCGCCGGTGGAGCCTGAGCCATCCGCGGTGACCGCGAGCGGTGCCGTTCCCCGCGTGGGCGAGAGGGCCAGCCGGGCGACCGGCGCCGTGATAGTGCCGCCACCAATGGTCACGGTCTGCGACTGGCTGTAGTCGGCACCGGTGACGCGGTCGGTTACCAGCACCCGCACCGTGTACGTCCCGGCCGCCGAGTACGTGTGCGAGGCGCTCTGGGACGTGCGGATCGCCGCGCCGAGAGGCGGGGTCGACATCGTCCCGTCGCCCCAGACGAACGTGAAGGTGAAGTCCCCACCGCCCCCCGACGCGCTGGCGCTGGCGTTCACGGTCAGCCCCGAGGCGTTGGTGACCGAGAGGCTGACGCTCGCCGGCGTCGTGGGCTCCGTCGGTTCATCGGGCGTCGTCGGCTCGTCCGGCGTCGTCGGCTCATCGGGCGTCGTCGGCTCGTCCGGCGAATCGGGTGACGTACCGGTTCCGGTGCTCGTCGTGGGTGGTTCGGCCGGCCCGTCAGTGCTCTCGCCGGTCGGGTCGCCGGTCGGGTCGTCGCCGTCGCCGTCACCGATCTGGTCGCCCGGGCCCGCGGGCTGGGCGACGGACGGCTGGAGCCCGGGCGTCGCCGGAGGCGCCCGCTCGGTGACGGTGATCTCCGTCGCGGCCGACAGTGCCCGGCCGTCCGTCAGACGCGCCGACAGGACGATCTGAAACACCCCGGGCTCGGCCCAGGCATGGGTGAGCCGGACACCGGCGGCGTCCTGGCCGTCACCGAACGTCCACCGCGCGTCGTCGATCCCGGCGGACTCGCCGGAGTAGACCGCCTGTATCGTGACCGACCCGCCGACGACCACGCTGGACGCGCTGAGCTGGATCCCCAGGCTGGCCTCGCCGAGCCGGGCCGGTGTCGTCGGCGCCCCGGTCGGCCCCGGGGCCGGCTGCTCCGGGCTCGCGGCGCCGCCGGGGAAGGCCGCCGGGGCCGGCGTCGGCGCCGCGGTGCTACTCGGAGCGGGCGACGCCGAGGCGGGTGCCGGCGGTTCGGAAGCTGATGGTTCGAGAGCCGGCGGTTCGGGAGCCGATGAGGCGGGCGGGCCGGCCGGTTGGTCGGCGGGCTGGGGCTGGTCGACCTGGTTCGCCGGGCCCGAGGACGGCTCCGCCCCCGGCGGTGTGCCAGGCGACGTCCCCGGCGACGTGCCGCTGGCACCGGCATCGCCGGCGGTGTCGCCGCTGCTGGACTCGTACTTCTTCACCTCGCGGATGTCGCCATCGGGGTCGACGACGCCCGCCTGACTGCTCGCCGGATCGTTGAAGAACATCACCGGCCCCTGGCTGCGCAGCTCGAACGCCGTACCGTCCGGCAACACCTCAGCCGTCGCGACGACCGACCGAGTCTCCGGATCGACGACGATCACGTTGCCAGCGGTGAAGTCCGGCACGAACACCCGACCAGCGGCCTCCCGCGGCTGACCAAGCTCATGACCCGCGACCTTCAAATCGACCACGGCGTCACAGCGCCCCAAGTCAAGATCGGTGATGAGCAGCAGCCCGCGCCGACCACTGACCAGATACACCTGAGAGGCCAGACTCGCCCCAGTGACAAGGACCGTGTCGTCGTCGAGCGGCGAGTCCACGCACACACCCCCACCCGCGACACCACCCGACCCGATCGGCCACACCCGGCGCGCCGACAGATCGACGGCATAAGGCCTGCCAGCCGCGGTGACCAGCGTGGTCCTGGCGGGGTCAACCTTCCGACCGGTAACCGCCGTCCCACCCCGGTCAACCCGGACCAGCTCACCACTGCCCTCGTCCACGACCCACAGCCGGCCAGCGCCCTCCACGACCGCCCCACCCACCGGCACCCTCGCGGACAACGAGAACGTCGTCGACGCCACCAGCGAGCGCGCGTCAGCGAGCGTGACCACGCCGGTCGCCCGGTTGACGACGAACAGCGTGTCCTCAGCCGGGAACACCGCCAACGGCTGGTCCGCCCGCGCGAACGAGGCCGGCTCCGAAACCTGATACGTGGCGCCGTCGACCCGACGCAGCGAGCCGTCATCCGCCGTCACGAACGCGTCCGCGCCCGCCTGCGCCCCGGCCCGCGTGCCGCCACCCACCTCGACCTTGGCCACGACCCGCGCCGTCGACCCGTCAATCAGCGTCGCCTGCCCCACAGCCGACGACACCAACCACGCCGAACCATCCTCCAGACCGACGACCTGGCCGGCACTGGCCACCGTCCGCCCCGCCAACGCCGCGACCCCACCCACGGCCACCAGCACCACGGCCAACAGCGCCCGCACCAGCCAGACCGGCCGGGATCCCCGCCCTGTGCGCACCCCGCCCACCCCCTGTCGTTCGTTTCGCTGTCCCGCGGTGGCTCCATCAGGTGGGTCACGTCACCGGTCACCTGGATGGCCTGGCTGATCGGGAAACCGGCTGGCGGTCTAGGCCGCCGGGGCTCGGGGCGCCGCCGAGGCGCGGGCGGCCGAGACCGCCTGGGCCGTCGCCCGCATGGCCGAGGGCGAGACGCCCGCGGCCGGCGCGGCGCCTGGGGTCAGCCGTGGCGCCGGCAGCAGCGGGCGCGGGTCCAGCCGGGCCCGCGCCCGGCCACCGAAGCCCTCGGCGGCCCGGAGCCCGGCACGGACCTGGTCGACGAGCAGCCAGGCCCGTGCCGGGTCGAGGCCGTTCGACGCGGCCGGCGCGTACATCGCGTGATCGGTCATCGCCGCCAGTTCCGCGAGCGGTCCAGCCGCGGCCGACAGCGGCCCCGCCCCGGCGACGATCGTGACGATCTCGCGCTGGGTGAGCGCCTTCGACCGGGAGACGCCGTGCTCGGCGAGCCGGTCGCGCGCCTCCCGCCAGGCGCCGTCGACCTGGGCGACCGGGCCGCCCCGGTGCCGCCGCCCGCGCCGGCGCCGCTTCTCCAGCACCACCAGGGCCGGCAGGCCGATGAGCACGGCGAGGACGACGTACAGCACGACGAACGGCCAGCGCAGCGCCGCGTTCCCGCCGGAGCCGCCGTCCCTCGCCGTGTCCGGCGAGTCGTCGAGGCGCGGCACGATGATCGGCTGGACCCGCTCCGGCTCGGCGAGCTTGCCCTGCTCCGCCCCGCCGGTCGGCGTGAGCGGCCCGGCCGGCGGAGGCAGCGTCCTGGTGAGCTGGGTGACGTCGGTCGGCTCGAAGGCGACCCAGCCGATGCCGTCCAGCAGCACCTCCGGCCAGGCGTGCGCCTGCCGGGTGGTGATGGTGAACGTGTCCGCCCCGGCCCGCGAGCTCTCGAAGAGCAGGTAGCCGACGCTGATCCGGGTGGCGAAGCCCTCCGCCCGGGCGAGCACCGCGAACGCCGCGGCCCGCTGCTCCGCATAGGACCGGTGGTCGGCTGGCTCCGCGCCGGTGAGCATCCGGGACAGCACCCCGTAGGAGTGTCCCGGCGCGGCCGAAAGGTCGTAGGGGAACTGGGTGTCGTCGCGCAGGAAGGTCTCCAGGGCGACGAGCTTGTCGTACGGCGTCCTCGCGTCGCCGGTCACCTTGCCGGCGATCTCCAACAGCGCCGGCGGCAGCCCGGGTGGCAGCCCCAGGTAGGGCGCCGCGGCCGGCCCGGTGGCGGGCCCGGCCTCGCCGAGCTCGTCCTCGGTCGGCGCTGGGAAGGTCGCCTCGAAGCGGTAGTGGTCGCCCTTCTGGACGTTCGACAGGATCGCCAGCGCGCCAGAGGCCGGTTGGAAACCGATGCCCTCCGGGCGGTCCCTGCCGCCGGCCGGTGCCGGCGCCAGGTCATAGTCCAGAAAGGTGGGCTGGCCGACGGACGGCAGCAGCACCCCGGTCAGGTCGCCCACTGTCACCTCGGCGCGGACGAGCGCCTGCTCGACCGTCGAGGTACCCGGCGGCGGGTCGGCGGCCGGGAGGGTGCGGTCGATCCGCAGGAACCGGCCGTCGTCGCGCCAGCTGGCGCCGTCGAACTCGCCGAGGGCCGCGATCCGGATCCGGTCCGGAACCGTCCCGGTGTCGGAGGTCATCCGGATGGTCAGCAGGTTCTGGACCGGTTCGGTTTCCAGCTGCGAGCGGACCCGGACCAGCGGGTTGAGCAGTTCGACGCCGTCGACCGGCGGGTGCCAATGGTCGCGCGGGTCGAACCGGTCGTCGCCGGCGAACGGGATGACCGCTCCGGTCGCGGTACCGAGCGCCGCGATCACGGCGACGATCGGGAGACCGACGGCGAGCGCCCCGACCCGCCGCCGAGCCTGGGCGCGCGGGCCGTCCGCCGGCCCCGCGGGCCCGGCCGGCCCGCCCGCCGCCACCACCGCGACCGCCTGGACGGCGGTCGGCTCGACCCGGCGGCCGCGGCGCGTGGCCGGACCGGGGCGGCCCCCCGCGGGCAGCGCGGCGCGCAGGGCGGCGGCCGCCAGCAACGTCACGGCGAGCGCGCCGGTGGCCAGCACCCGCGCCCGCGCCCCGAGGTCGCCGGCGCCGCCGACCAGCACGAGCATGACGACGAAGGCCAGCAGCGGCGGGGCCATCGGGGTGAGCGCGCCGCGGGCCCGCAGCGCCAGCACGACGGCGACGAACGCCGTCACCCACAGCACCGCGCCCGGTGGGGTCAGCAGACCCGTCGTCGGCTGGGCCGGTATGGCGGCGCCGAGCAGCTCGGCCCAGCCGTGCCGCGACGCGCCGAGCAGGTCGCCGACCCGGCCGAGGGCCAGCGTGGTCCCGTAGGCGAGGCCGCCGGCCACGCCCACGAGCGCCACCACCTCGAGGTGCGCGAGGCGGCGGGCCGCCAGCCAGCCGAGCAGCGCGGCCGTGACGACGGCGCCGGCCAGCGGCACCAGCGCGAGCGGCCCGTCGAACAGCGCGCCGATGACGTACACCGCCGGCAGGTGCGCGAGGACGAGGAGCGTGACCTGCGCCAGCGTCGCGGGGCCCCCCCGCCCCGGCGCGCCCGGCCGGGCCCGCGTCCGGCTCGACCGGGGCGTCGTCGTCGACGTCGGGGAGCCGGCCGACGACGGCGGCCGGCTCCAGGTAGGGGACCGGGTAGACCCGTACCGGGCCGAACCGGTCGGCGAGGACGACCGGGGTGGCCAGCGCCGCCGGGTCGGCGCGGATGCGCACCCGGGGGTCCAACAGCCCCGCCTTGTCGCCGAGACGGGCTGCCGCGTCGTGGTTGCCACTGATCACGACGACGTGGGCGCCGGTGTCGCGCAGCCGGGACAGCGCCTCGTCGAACAGCCGCAACGCGCTCACCGGCGGGATCGCTCGGTCGTGCACGTCGCCAGCGACCACGACGAGGTCGACCCGCTCGGTGCGCGTCACCTCGACGAGGTGGTCGACGAAGGCGCCCTGCGCGGCGACGAGATCATGGCCGTGCAGGCGGCGTCCGAGGTGCCAGTCGGACGTATGCAGGACGAGCATGCCGCAACGGTAGGACCGGGGCGCCGCTTCACCGGCGCGGGGTGCGAACCGGGCCCGGCGTGTCGGATCGGGCGCGGTGCGCATACGCGCGGGAGCGTAGCCGGACAGCCGTCCCCCGGCTGACGACCGGGCCCGGCGACGGCCGCATTCTGGGCACGGGACGGAGGCCGCCGCGGGCGCCGAAGCTGGGAAGCGCGAGCGGCCGGCCCGGCCCGATGTGGAATAGGTCACTTCCGCGTTTCTGGCGATGTATTTGCCGGCTCGGCGCCGTCGGTCTCCATGGCCGGGATGGCGTCCCTGGCCTGCGCGGGTGGGCTCCACGTCGGACGGACGGCCCATCGGGCGGGCCTCGGCGGCCCGCCTGCCACGCACAGAAAACCTGATGGCGCGGACGGAAGGCCACGACATCATCGGAGACGCCCCGCCCGCGGCTGGGGTGTCACACCGGGTCAGTACGGTCGTGCCAGCCGGCGGCATCACGTCGTGGGCGACCACCACGGACCCGTCCCGATGAGAACCACCGCCAGACGCCGTCGACGACGAGCCGAGACGAAGTTGACCGGGAGTAGACAGATGAGCGACCTGGCCGAGCACGAGCGCTCGGGGACCGACCTTTCCAAAGGCGCCCCCCCGCCGGACGCATCTCCGCCGCCACCCAGGCGCCGCCAGCCATGGTTCGTCTGGGCCGTCGGCATCGCGGGCATCGTCTTCTTCCTGGTCGGCCTGGTCGGCATGCCCTTCGAAGGCAAGCTCGGTGAGGTCCAGAAGAATGACAACGCCGCCTGGCTGCCGGGGTCCGCGGAGTCCACGAAGGTGGACACCGAGTCGCAGAAGTTCCAGTCGATCGCGACTATCCCGGGCTTCGTCGTCTACGAACGGGACGGCGGCCTGACGGACGCCGACAAGGCCAAGATCACCGAGGATCTGGCCAAGTTCGCCGAGATCCCTGGGATCGCGGCCGACCAGATCACGCAGCCGCAGTTCTCCAAGGACGACTCGGTCGCCACGGTCACGGTGCCCCTCATCGGGAAGGACGGTGAGGAGGAGGTCGACGGCGAGCAGCTCGGCGAGACCGAGGACGCGGTCATCGACACCGCCCGCGAGGGCGCGCCGGACGGCCTGGAAGTGCTCCCCGCCGGACCGGGCGGCCTGCTCGTGGCCTTCGTCGAGGTGTTCGGCGCGCTCGACGGCCAGCTCCTGCTCGCGGCCGGCGTCGTGGTCATCCTCATCCTGCTGGTCGTCTACCGCAGCCCGGTGCTGTGGTTCTACCCGCTGTTCAGCTCGCTGCTGGCCCTCGGTGCGTCGGCGCTGGTGATCTACCCGCTCGCGAAGAATGAGTGGCTCACGCTCAACGGGCAGAGCCAGGGCATCCTCTCGGTCGTCGTGATCGGCGCCGGCACTGACTACGCCCTGCTGCTCGTCAGCCGGTACCGGGAGGAGCTGCACAACCACGCGCGCTCGCTGGACGCGATGGTCACCGCCTGGAAGGGTGCCGCGCCGGCGATCGCCGCCTCCGGGACGACCGTCATCCTCGGCCTGCTGTGCCTCGCGCTCGGGGAACTGAACTCGAACAAGAGCCTCGGCCCGGTCTGCGCGATCGGCATCGCCTGCACCGTCCTGATCATGCTCTTCTTCCTGCCGGTGTTCCTGCTGTCGGCCGCCCTGCCGGGGCGGCTGCTCGGGCTCGTCGTCCGGCGTTTCCGGGGCGCGAGCGGCCGCTGGCTGTTCTGGCCGCGGATCCCGCGGTTCGACCAGCGGGCGGACGTCAGCACGCACGGCGCCTGGGCGCGGTTCGCCGAGGGGGTCAGCCGGCGGCGCCGGCTCGGCTGGGTGTCGACCGCGGCGCTGCTGCTCGTCTGCGTGGCCTTCCTGCCGTTCCTGCGCACCGAGGGCCTGTCCACCATGGACAGCTTCACCAGCGAGCCGGACGCGATCGTCGGCCAGAAGCTCTACGACGCCAACTTCGACGCGGGCGCCGGCGCCCCGGCCGTGATCACCGCGAGCGCGGACAAGGCGGACGAGGTGATCGCCGCCGCGGCCAAGGTGCCCGGGGTCGCCACCGGCCCGGGCGCGATCTGCGTCCAGCCCGACTACGCCAAGATCTCCCAGCTGATCGCCTCCGGCGCGATCAGCCCGGCGGACCTGGGCGGCGCGGGCTGCGCGCCCGAGCAGCTGCAGGTCCAGCCGATCGACGGCCGGATCATCATCGACGCCAACATCGTCTACCGGTACGACACGGACGAGGCGGACGCCACCGTCCAGCGGATCCGGGACGCCGTGCACGCCGTCCCGGGCGCGGACGCGATGGTCGGCGGGTCGACGGCCATCAACCACGACGTCCTCGCGGCGTCCCGGCACGACCGCAACCTCGTGATCCCGATCGTCCTCGTCGTGATCATGATCGTGCTGGGGGCGTTGCTGCGGGCGCTGGTCGCTCCGCTGCTGCTCATGCTGACCGTCGTGCTGTCGTTCGCGGCCTCGCTCGGCGTCTCGGCGCTGATGTTCAACTACGTGTTCGACTTCGCCAACGCGGACCCGGCCTTCCCGTTGTTCGCGTTCGTCTTCCTGGTCGCATTGGGAATCGACTACAACATCTTCCTGATGACCCGGGTGCGTGAGGAGACACTCGTCCACGGGACCCAGTCCGGCATCACCCGCGGCCTGTCGGTCACCGGCGGCGTGATCACCTCGGCCGGCATCGTGCTCGCCGCGACGTTCGCGGTGCTCGCGGTGCTGCCACTGGTGTCGCTCGCCCAGGTCGGCTTCACGGTCGCGTTCGGCGTGCTGCTGGACACGATCATCGTGCGGTCGATCCTGGTGCCCGCGCTCAGCCACGAGATCGGCAAGAAGATCTGGTGGCCGTCCAAGCTCGCCAAGACCGCCGACTAGCCGTCTGGCGCTGCCTGACTGTTAGCCGCTAGCACCCGAATCCCTGGGGCCGCGTGGGTGACCGCGCGGCCCCAGGTGTTCCCGGAGCGGGCCGGCTCGGCCTCGCGGGCGTCGGCGGGGCCGCGGCAGGTAGCCTCGGGGGATGGCGCGGCGCGCCCACGCGCCGAGCCGGTTCAGCGCGTTCGCTGACCCAGGGGCGCCTCCTGACGGGCCGTGTTGCCCGCCCGGGGAGGACCCCGGGGCCCCGGTGAGAAGGGAACGGGTCATGCAGGTCTCCGCGGAGGACGTCCGAGCGAGCGCGGTGCGCGCGAAGCGGGCCGCGGCGGCGCTGGCCCCACTGCCGCGGGCCGCCAAGGACGCCGCGCTGCTGGGCATGGCGGACGCGCTGCTCGCCCGCCGCGAGGAGCTGCTCGCGGCGAACGCCGAGGACGTCGCCGCCGCCCGGGCCGCCGGCACCGCCGACGCGATGGTCGACCGGCTCACCCTCACCGAGGCGAGGCTCGCCGGCATGGCCGACGGGCTGCGCCAGGTCGCCGGGCTCGACGACCCGGTGGGCGAGGTCGTGCGGGGCCAGGTGCTGCCCAACGGGATGGAGCTGCGCCAGGTCCGCGTGCCGCTCGGCGTCGTCGGGATCATCTACGAGGCCCGGCCGAACGTCACCGTCGACGCAGCCGGGCTGTGCCTCAAGAGCGGCAACGCCGCCCTGCTGCGCGGCAGCGCCTCCGCGGTGCGCTCGAACACCGCGCTCGTCGGCGTGCTGCGCGACGCGGCCGAGGCGGCGGGCCTGCCGGCGGACGCCGTCCAGCTGGTCCCCGGCGTCGACCACGAGTCGGTCAAGCACCTGATGCGACTGCGCGGCCTCGTCGATGTGCTGATCCCGCGCGGTGGCGCCGGGCTGATCCGCGCCGTGGTCGAGGAGTCGACGGTGCCGGTCATCGAGACCGGCGTCGGCGTCTGCCACGTCTACGTCGACGCGGACGCCGACCTCGACATGGCCGTCGCGATCGCGCTCAACTCGAAGACCCAGCGGGTGTCCGTCTGCAACTCGGCCGAGACCCTGCTCGTGCACGCCGACGCCGCCGCCGAGTTCCTGCCCCGGGTGCTCGCCGCGCTCGCCGACGCCGGCGTGACGATCCACGGCGACGACGCGGTGCGCGCCGTCGACCCGAACGCCTTGGCGGCCACCGAGGACGACTGGGCCGCCGAGTACCTGTCGATGGACCTCGCCGTGCGGGTGGTGCCGTCGCTGGACGCCGCCGTCGAGCACATCCGCGCCTACGGCAGCGGGCACACCGAGGCGATCGTCACCCGGTCGCTCGCCGCGTCCCGGCGTTTCGTCGCCACCTGCGACAGCGCCGCGGTCATGGTGAACGCCTCCACCCGGTTCACCGACGGCGAGCGGTTCGGCATGGGCGCGGAGATCGGCATCTCCACCCAGAAGCTGCACGCCCGTGGCCCCATGGGCCTGCCCGAGCTGACCTCCACCACCTGGGTCGCCATTGGCGACGGCCACGTTGTTTGAGCGGCGAATCCTGTTCGCCGACCTTCGGTCGGCTTCCCGTCTGCTCCATCAACGGATGTCTGCCCAGGGGGATGACCCCCTGGAACCCCCACATGTCGGGCTTCGCCCGACCCACGGGTGGGTGTAGCGGCGAACTCTGTTCGCTGCCCGTCGGCTGGCGCCTCTAGCGCGTGATCACAGGCGTGGCTGATCCTAGGCGATAGGCGTGGCAGATATATCTCTTCGCCGAGTGTCGGTTCGGGGCCCTGAGCGGCCAGACTTGAGGCTGCTGGCGAGCGACGGAGGGCTTCATGGGTGCGACGGCTGGGCTGCGGGGGGCGACGAGCGACGGGGTGCGCGTCGAGCGGGACGTGCCGGGGCTCGCGGCGGACGAGGCGGCGACCCTGGTGGCCGACGTGCTTCCCGACGAGGCGGTCGCGTTCGTCGCCGGGCTGCAGCGCGCGTTCGGTCCGCGGCGCGCGGAGCTGCTGGACCGGCGCGCCGAGCGGCGCGCGCTGATCGTCGCGGGCGGCACGCTGGACTTCCTGGCGGAGACCGCCGACGTGCGGGCCGGGGACTGGAGCGTCGCGCCGCCCGCGCCGGACCTTGCCGATCGCCGCTGCGAGATCACCGGCCCGACCGACGCCAAGATGGTCATCAACGCGCTCAACAGCGGCGCCCGGCTGTTCATGGCCGACTTCGAGGACGCCAACGTCCCGACCTGGGCGAACCTGCTGGAGGGGCAGCGCAACCTGACCGAGGCGATCGCCGGCACGTTGACCTTCGCCAACCCGGACGGCCGGGTCTACCGCCTGGGTGAGCGGCTCGCGACGCTGGTCGTGCGACCGCGCGGCTGGCACCTGCCCGAGCGGCACGTGGTCGTCGATGGCCGGCCGATGTCGGGGTCGCTGTTCGACGCGGGCCTCTACCTGTTCCGCAACGCCCGTGCCCTGGTCGACGCCGGGCGCACGCCGGCGTTCTACCTGCCGAAGATGGAGAGCCACCTCGAGGCGCGGCTGTGGAACGACGTGTTCAGCGCCGCGGAGAACGCGCTCGGCTTGGCCCGGGGCACCATCCGGGCGACCGTGCTGATCGAGACGCTGCCGGCCGCGTTCGAGATGGACGAGATCCTCTACGAGCTGCGGGAGCACTCCGCCGGGCTGAATGCCGGCCGCTGGGACTACATGTTCTCCACGATCAAGACGTTCGCGTCGCGGCCGGCGGAGTTCCTGCTGCCTGACCGCAACTCGGTGACGATGACGGTGCCGTTCCTGCGTGCCTACACCGAGCTGCTCGTCGCCACCTGCCACCGGCGCGGCGCGCACGCCATCGGCGGCATGGCCGCGTTCATCCCGTCCCGGCGCGACCCGGAGGTGAACGCCGCCGCGCTGGCGAAGGTGCGGGCCGACAAGGAGCGCGAGTCGGGCGACGGGTTCGACGGCAGCTGGGTCGCCCACCCTGACCTGGTGCCCGTCTGCACCGAGGTCTTCGACGGCGTGCTCGGCGACGCCCCCCACCAGCTCGGGCGGCAGCGCCCCGACGTCCACGTCACCGCCGCCGACCTGCTCGCCGTCGCCGCGACCCCGGGCGAGATCACCGAGGCCGGGGTGCGGAGCAACATCAGCGTTGGGCTGCGCTACCTGGAGAGCTGGTTGCGCGGCACCGGCGCCGTCGGCATCGACAACCTGATGGAGGACGCGGCCACCGCCGAGATCTCCCGCAGCCAGCTCTACCAGTGGGTCGCGGCCGGCGCGAGGCTCGCCGACGGCCGGGCTGTCACCGCCGAGCTCGTCCGCGCCGTGCTCGCCGAGGAGGTCGAGCGGCTGCGTGCCGCCCCGGGCCCGCGCCCGGCCGCTCAGGGCACAGCCGAGGAGACGTTCGCCGACGGCCGGTGGAAGGACGCGGTCGAGCTTTTCGAACGGACGGCGCTCGGCGAGCCGTACGCCGAGTTCCTCACCTTGCCCGCCTACGACCGGATCTGATCGCCGCTGCCGGGTTGGTCGCGGCCGGCTCCGCGACGGGCGGGGCCGGGTGACCGCGAAAATGTGTCCTGGATCACGATTCTTCTGGGAAGGGCTAACCGTCCGCGCCCGGAGGACCCCGAACCTGTAGCAGTCCAGGTATTTGACGGGGCGTACTGGCACTATGTGGAAGACGAATTAAGGATCCAAGGGGATCAGACGGTCGAACGGCAGGAACACCTCATGTCGCTGCAGGAACACGCCTTCGCCGACGTCGCGGATGTCCGCGGCAGGCTGAAGGAGACTGGCTACCTCGCGGACGAGGCGATCGCCACCACGGTCTTCCTCGCCGACCGGCTGCGCAAGCCGCTGCTGGTCGAGGGACCGGCGGGCACCGGCAAGACCGAGCTCGCGAAGGCGCTGGCGGCGTCCGTGGGCGCCGAGCTGATCCGTCTGCAGTGCTACGAGGGCCTCGACGAGTCGCGCGCGCTCTACGAGTGGAACTACAAGAAGCAGCTGCTGCGCATCCAGGCCGGTACGGGCGAAGGCTCCGACGCCGCCGACTGGCGCTCGACCCACGATGACATCTTCAGCGAGGAGTTCCTGCTCGCGAGGCCGCTGCTGGCCGCGATTCGGCGTGACGCGCCGACCGTCCTGCTCATCGACGAGACCGACAAGGCCGACGTCGAGGTCGAGGGCCTGCTGCTGGAGGTGCTTTCCGACTTCCAGGTGACGATCCCGGAGCTCGGTACGATCTCCGCGTCGCGGCGCCCGTTCGTCGTTCTGACCTCGAACGCGACCCGCGAGCTTTCCGAGGCGCTCAAGCGCCGCTGCCTCTACCTGAACCTCGACTACCCGTCAGCGGCCCGGGAGAAGGAGATCCTGCTCGCCCGGGTCCCCGAACTGCCGGAGCAGATGGCCGAGGCGCTGGTCCGCACGGTGCGCGCGCTGCGCGCGATGGAGCTGAAGAAGGCGCCGTCGATCGCGGAGACCATCGACTGGGGCCAGACCGTGCTCGCGCTCGGCTTCGACTCGCTCAACGAGGAAGAGGTCAAGAGCACCCTCGGCGTCGTCCTCAAGCACGCGAGCGATCAGGCCCGCGCGATCAGCCAGCTCAAGCTCGGCGCCAACTGAGCTTCGGCCCGCTCTGACGTAGCGAGGGGCAGCGATGAACCTGGTGGACCGCACCGTCGACTTCGTGGCCGCGCTGCGGCGCGCCGGCGTACCGGTGAGCACCGCCGAGACCGTCGACGCGGCGCGCGCCGTCGGCGCGGTCGGCTGGCTGGACCGGGAGGCCGTCCGGGCGGCGTTCGCCACCACGATGTGCAAACGCCCGCTCTACCGCAACGCCTTCGACACGCTGTTCGACCTGTACTTCCCGCCGCGCCTCGGGGACGGGGTGGCCCGCGAGGCCGACGGCCAGCCCGGCCTCGGCGAGGGCGAGCCGAGCGGTGAGCCGCGTGAGCTCACACCCGAGGAGCAGGCCGCGCTGAAGAAGGCGTTGCGCGATCAGCTCCAGCAGGCGCTGCTCGACGGCGACGACGACGCGTTGCGCGAGCTCGCCCGCCAGGCCGTGTCCGCGTTCGGCTCGGCCCCCGCGGGTGGGCAGAACGGTCGGTCCTGGTTCGTGTTCCGGGTGCTGCGCGCGATGTCGCCGGACACGCTCATCGCCGCGCTGCTCGCCGCGATGCTCGGCCCCCAGGACTCCGGCGGGCTCGCTGAGCGGATCGCGCGGCAGACGATCAGCGACCGGATCCGGCAGTTCGAGGAGATGGTCCAGAGCGAGATTCGCCGCCGGATGGCGGAGGAGCGCGGCCTGGAGGCGACCGAGCGGACCGCGGTCAAGCCGCTCACCGATCAGGTCGAGTTCCTGCGCGCCTCGCACGCCGACCTCGTCGAGCTGCGGCGGCAGGTCTACCCGCTGGCGCGGCGGCTCGCGACCCGGCTGACCGCCAAGCGCCGCCTCGGCCGCAGTGGCCGGCTCGACTTCCGCCGGACCGTGCGGGCCTCGCTCGCCACCGGCGGCGTACCGCTGGAGACCAAGCACCGGCCGCACAAGCCGCACAAGCCCGAACTGGTCGTGCTCTGCGACGTCTCCGGCTCGGTGGCCTCGTTCGCGCACTTCACGCTGCTGCTCACGCATGCCCTGCGCGAGCAGTTCTCCAAGGTGCGCGCGTTCGGATTCATCGACACCACCGACGAGATCACCCGTTTCCTGCGCGGCGTCGACCTCAGCGACATGATGTCGAAGATCGCCAGGGAGGCGGACCTCGTCTGGTTCGACGGCCACAGCGACTACGGGCACGCCTTCGAGGTCTTCGCGGAGAAGTATCCGGACGCCGTCGGCCCGAAGACGTCGCTGCTGGTTCTCGGCGACGCCCGCAACAACTACCGCGCCACCGCCGCCACCCCGTTCCGGCGCCTGTGCCAGCAGGCGCGCCACGCCTACTGGCTCAACCCGGAGCCGCGCTCCTACTGGGGTTCCGGCGACTCGGCCACCAAGGCCTACGCCGACATCGTCGACGAGATGGTGGAGTGCCGAAACGTCGAGCAACTCGAAGCCTTCATCGAGCGCCTCCTGCCGACCTGACCTCGAACAAGCGGGCACCGCGGGCCGCGGGAACATGCGTATCAGGGAAAACACGGTTGACCGGCATGTGACACTGGTTGGGCGGGGTTGGGAAACGGCCGGACATCGGTCACGCTGACCTCGCTCGGGTCCGTTTCGCAGGGGGTGCGTCATGTCCCAGTCCGCCGTTACCACGCCCAATCCCGACGCCAAGCCCGCAATGTCGGCGCTGGACCACGCGCTCGCCCGTCGGGCTTCCTCCGACGCTGACTGCGTCAACGGCGCCTATGCGCACAACTCGGGCCCGGCCCGGTTCCAGCCGCGCAAGTCCTGACTTTCGGAAGCCGTCGCGCAGGCCAAGCCATGCCCGAGGACCTGCCCTGGCCCGCCGCCGGCCGGCTGGACTCCGGAACCCTTCCGCGAGGTCATCCTGAAGGTCGCGTCCCGCTGCAACCTGGACTGCGACTACTGCTACGTCTACCACCTGGCCGACCAGTCCTGGCGTGCCCAGCCCCGATTCATGTCCGACGAGACGGTCGCCGCCACCGCGGAGCGGATCGCCGAGCACGCGCGCGTCCACGGGCTGGACGCGGTGAGCATCCGGCTCCATGGCGGCGAGCCGCTGCTCGCGGGACCAGAGCGGCTGGGCCGGATCGTCGGCGCGTTGCGGGCGCGGCTGTCCGGGCTCACCGAGGTCGCGGTGACCGTGCAGACCAACGGGGTGCTGCTGGACGAGGCGATGGCGGCGTTCCTCGTCGACGAGGACATCGGCGTCGGGGTGAGCCTGGACGGGGACCGGTACGCCAACGACCTGCACCGCACCTACCTGAACGGCCGATCGAGCTATGACGAGGTCGTCGCTGGCATCGCCATGATGCGCCGGCCGGAGTTCCGTTCCCACTTCCTCGGTCTGCTGTGCACCGTCCAGCTGGCCGCGGATCCGGTGCGCGTGTGGGACTCGCTGCTGGATCTCGAGGTACCGACGCTGGACTTCCTTCTCCCGCACGGCACCTGGGAACGCCCACCGCCGGGCCTCGAGCCAGGCGACGCCCGGACGCCCTACGCCGACTGGCTGATCCCGTTGTTCGACCGCTGGTTCGACGCCCCGGCCCGGCCTGTCGCGGTGCGCACCTTCGAGTCCCTGCTGCACCTGTCCCTCGGCGGGCGGGCGAGCCACGAGTCGTTCGGCCTCGGCCCCATCGCGCTGGTCGTCGTCGAGACCGACGGCTCCTACGAGCAGGTCGACAGCATGAAGGCAGTCGACGAGGGCGCGGCGGCCACCGGCCGCGGCGTGTTCACCGACCCGCTGGACGCGCTGTTCGCGCTCCCCACGGTCACCCAGCGCCAGCTGGGCCTGGATGCGCTGGGTGAGCGTTGCCGCGCCTGCGAGATCGTGTCCACCTGCGGGGGCGGCCTCTTCCCGCACCGCTACCGGCCGGGAACCGGATTCACCAACCCGTCGGTGTACTGCGCTGACCTGTACGCGCTCATCACCCACATCCAGCGACGCCTCGAGGAGGCGCTGGAGCGTCGCGGCACCAGCCTCGCCGCCATCCGCGCCAGCTGACAGTCTCTTCGCGCTCTTCGCGGCGCCGTTGTCGTCGCTCTCGACGCCGCGGCGCCGGCCGTTACGTTCTCGCGACGGACCACCCAAGAGGGCTGATCGGGCGTCAGGAGGACGCATACGGTCACCTGGTGACGCAACCACCCGGGGACGTGGGGCTTGCCGCGGTGGCCGACCGGGCCTTGGAAGATCTGCTGGGGCGGCGGCCGACGTGGGCGAGTTCGCTGGGAGACCACCGGTTCGACGACCAGCTTGCCGATTTTGGGCCGCAGGCGCAGCGGGAGTACCTCGCCGCGCTGCGAGACCACCGGGCGGCACTGGAACGGGTCGACGCCGCCACGCTCGAGCCCGAGGAGGCGGTGGACGCCGCCATGCTGGGAGAGCTGCTCGCCGCGGAGGAGTTCGACGTCGCCGAGTTGCGCCCGCACGAGTGGGACCCACTCGTGCACCTCCCAGGCCACGCGCTGCACGGTCTGCTGACGCGGCCGTTCGCGCCGGTCAGCGACCGGCTGAGGCTGCTCGCCGGCCGCCTCGCCGCGCTGCCTGACGCGTTGGCCACCGCGCGCCGTGTCCTCGGCCCGATGCCCCGGATACACGTCGAGACCGCGGTGGACCAGGCCGCCGGGCTCGCGAGTCTCATCCGCGAGGACATCGCCGCGGCGCTCGTCGACGAGCCATCGTCGCGACCGCTGGTGGAGCCGGCGCGAGAGGCCGCGTTGCGGGCCGTCGGAGAGTTCGGCGACTGGCTGCGCGCGAAGCTACCCCCCCAGCGGGAGGCCGCCCACACGGGCGAGCACCGCGTCGCCGACGGCACTCTCGACGAGGTGACCGGTCCGCACGAACGAGGTCCTCGTCTGGGCCAGGCATTGTGGGAGCGGCGGCTGGCGCACAGCCTGTCGAGTGATCTCACCTCCGCCCAGGTCCTCGCCGCGGCGCGTGAGCATCTCGACAGGCTGACCGAGGAGATCACCGAGGTCGCCGCCAGGTACGTCGGCGGGCGGCCAGGCACGGACGTGGTCCGGCAGGCGCTGGACCTCGTGGCCGCCGACGCGCCAGACGACACGACGGTCGTCGCGGACATCCGCGCGGCGCTCGCCGACGTCACGGCCTTTCTCGTCGATGCCGACCTGATCAGCCTTACTGACGACCCTCTCGACGTCGTCGAGATGCCGGAGTTCGCCCGCGGCGTCTCGGTGGCCTACTGCGACCCACCCGGTCCCCTGGAGACCGCCTCGCTGCCTACGTTCTACGCGATCGCGCCGACGCCCCAGCACTGGCCGGACACAAGGAGGCGTTCCTTCTACCGGGAATACAACCGGGCAGCTCTGCGTAATCTGACCGTTCATGAGGCTGTCCCCGGCCATCACCTGCAAATTGCCGTGGACAGGCGTTTCCGAGGACCGACCAGGGTGCGCACCGCCGCCAAGTCAACATCCTTCATCGAGGGCTGGGCGGTGTACGCGGAACAGATCGTGGCCGAGGCGGGTTTCGGCGGCCTTCCGGTGCGCCTGATGCAACTGAAGATGCAACTGCGGTCGACCATCAACGCGTTGCTCGACCACGGCGTGCATTGCGCCGGCCTGACCATGCCCGAAGCGATGGCACTGATGATGGACCGCGGACTGCAGGAGGAGGGTGAAGCCCACGGCAAGTGGCGCCGCGCGCTGCTGACCTCAGGGCAGCTGTCCACCTACTTCGTCGGCTGGAAGGAACTCACCGAACTCCGGCTGGCCCTACGGCCCGGTCCCTCGACACTGCGCGCCTTTCACGACGAACTCCTCGCCCACGGTTCGCCTCCGATCCGTCATCTGCGTGCCCTGCTGACGACTCCGCGCTCCGCCGCCTGACGGGCTCCTGTCCGCTGGTCGACTCCGGTGGTGGAGATCGGTCGGGTCCGCGCCCGTCGATGTGGGCTGGCCGGCTCGCCTCCCACCCAGACGGCTCCGCGAGGGAGCTCACATTCGTGCCACGCGGTGTCGTCGGGAACCCGACACCCGTTGTTGCCAGCCGCGCGGTGAACCGATCTCGGGCCGGGCGCGTCGAACGCCTCCAAAGGTGCTCACGAACTGGGCACGGATCGGGAGGAAAGCGATGGCGGCGAACAGGGCGCCGGACGCCCAGCAGGAGCCGAGGCCTGGCGGTGGCGCCGGCGCGGCGGAGGCCGTGGGGGCGACGGCGACACTGACGAGGGACGAGCCGAGACCGGGGGAGGGGCCCGCCGCCAGCATCCCGCCGCCCCCGCCGGGGCCGTGGCCGGCCCCGGGCCGCCCCAAGTGCCGCCCCGGGCCCCAAAAACCGGCG
>NZ_JADWYU010000177.1:0-24964 GCF_016786325.1 Frankia nepalensis
TCAGCCGGTCCGCGGCGGCCGCCAGGTCGTCCGCCGTCGCGACGTCGCCGGCTGGGTCGCCCACCGCGCGCGACAGCCGGTCCAGCTCGGTGGCCCGGCCCACGGCGGCGTGCTCGGCCGCTCGCAGCGGCTCGACGGCGGTGAGCGCCGTGTCGGCCGCCGCCTGAGCCGCCCGCGCCTGGGCCGTCGCGGCGGCGGACGCGCCAGCCGCCGCGTCCGCGGCGGCGCGCGCGGCGGCCAGCTCGGCGGCGAGCGCCCCGGCCCGGCCGGGTGGGTGGGCGCGCCGCCAGCCGGCGAGCGCGGCGGCGAGCGCCCGGTCGGTCTCGATCGACTCGCCGAGCCGGGCGGTCAGCAGTGACCGGTCGCGCGCGCGGGCCTCGATCGCGCGCCGGTCGGCGGCGGCCGCCTCCGTGTCGTAGAGCGCCGGGTTCGGCGGCACGACGAAGACGTCGGCCTCGGCCGGGCCGGCGAACGCGGCGGGTGTGCCCACGGTGACGGCCGCGTCGGGGAGCAGCCGGGCGGCGAGCAGAACGTCGCGAGCCCGCCCGAGCGGGACGTCCGCGCCGGTGAGCACGACCCCGTCGGCGAGGTCGGGACGGCGGCGCAGCGCGGCCTCCCGCGCGCCCGCCGGCACCGCGCGCGCCAGGTACGACCAGCCGGGCTCCGCCGGGATGCCAGCCTCGGCCAGCGCCGCGCGGACCGTGACCACCTCCGGCCGTGCCGGGCGCAGCTCGTCGGCGTCCAGGGCGGCGAGCACCCGCCGGTCCTCGTCGGCCGCGACCGTCAGCGCGAGCCGCCGTTCCTCACCGGCGGCCACCGCCGCCCGCAGCGCGGCCAGCGCGTCCTCGGTCACCCCGTCCAGCCCTACGGCTCCGGCACCGTCGGGGAGCGGGCTGGCTCGCCGCACCGGGAAGTCGTCCCACGCCGGGTCATGGCCGGCGAGGCGCGCGCCGTCGCGGGCGGGCGGTGGTCCGGCGGCGAGGCCCAGCAGGGCGGCGATCCGGCCGTCGGCGGTGATGGCCGCCGCGGCGTCGTCGGCGGCCGTGAGCTGCTCGGCGAGCGCCGCGGCCCGGCCCCGGGCGGCGTCGGCGGCGCGTTCGGCCCGGTGGGCCGCGTCGGCCGCTCCGGTGCGTTCCCGGTCGAGCCGGCTCACCTCGGCGAGCGCCTCCCGGACCGCGGCCGCGGCCGCGGCCGCGTCGGCCGCCGCCGTCGCGACGACCTCGGCCAGCGAGCCGGTGGCGACGGCGGGGTCCACCGCGCCGCGGGCCAGCCCCGGCTGGTCCTGGGCGGGGAGCAGGCCGGTGCCGACGGCGGCGGCGAGGGACTGGGCGCCGGCCGCGGCGCGCTCCTGGGCGGCGCGCTGCCCGGCGCGGGCGGTGGCCGCCTCGTCGAGGGCGTCCCGCTCGGCGGCGGCCTCGCCCTCAGCCTCCCGTTCCCGCTCGTCCGCCTCGCGGTCGGCCGCCGCGGCGGCCGACCGCGAGCGGTCCGCGGCCGCGAGCAGGCCGGCGACCAGGGCGCGGGCGGCCGTGTCCCGGTCGGCCAGCGCCGGCGCCGCGGCGTCGCGCGCCGCCGCGACCAGCGTGGTCAGCCGCGCCGCCTCGGCGGAGGCCGCCGCGAGCCGCAGCGTGTCCGCGCTCGCGCGCCAGCCCTCCACGGTGACGGCCGCGGCCCTCGCGGCGGCGACCAGGCCGTCGCGGGCGGCCTGGGCATCGGCCAGGCGCAGCTCCGCGAGCCGGCGGCGCAGCGCCGCGACGTCGTCGCCGGCCCGGGCGCGCGCCGCCTCGGCGGTGGCCTCGCCGTCGCGCGCCGCCGCGAGCTGGGCCGAAAGGCCCGCCCCCTGCGTCTCGCCGGCGGACAGCCGGGCACCCACGGCGCCGGCGAGCCGGGTGAGGTCGGCCCGGGTCGCCTCCAGGCCGCGCAGGGCCGCGTCCCGGTCGCCGAGGGCATCGACGAGGACGGACAGCCGCTCCAGCGCCCCGGCGACGAAGTCGCGCTCGGCGGCGAGCGCGGCCCGCTCGGCGAGCTTGGCCGCGTAGCCGTCGACGACCTCGGCGACGCCGGCCGGGTCCTCCGGCGGGGTGACGGCGCGCAGCAGGAAGTCGATGAACCCCTCGTCGGTGGTGAACGCGAACGCCTCGGCCGCCTCGCCCTCGCCGGCGTTCATCGCCCGTTGGTAGCGGAACAGCTCCGGGTCCAGGCCGAGGGTGTCCAGGTGCTCGTTCCACGCCCCCTGATGGGTCTCCCAGGTCAGCTCGAGCGCGGGGTCCGCCGCGTGCGCCCGGGTCATCGCCTCGCGGAACCCGGCGAGCGTCACCAGCCGGCCGTCGCGGCGCAGCGGGAGGGTGGTGAGCTCCACGCCCGCCCCGGAGCCCCCCGGGCGGAACGAGTACCAGGCCTCGGCGAGCCGGCCGCCGTCCGCCGGGCCGCGCCCGCGCCATTCGCTGACCTTGCCGGTGACGACCCGCTCGCCGGTGACCGCGTGCTGCCACTCGCAGATCACCTGGCCGCAGTCGCTCGGCAGCACGAAGTTGTCCAGCACCCGTCCGTTGGACGTGCCGACGACGTGCCGGCGGCCCGGCAGCACCACCGAGAAGATCAGCTTCATCAGCACGCTCTTGCCGCCGCCGTTCTCCAGGAACAGCACGGTGGCGGGGGAGGGGCGGCGCGGAACCGGCGGCTCACCGCCCGGCGGCCAGCCGGCCCCCGCGGCGGCCTCCGGGGCCGGCCCGGTCCCGGGCAGGGGTAGAGCGCCGGTTGCCGCCCCCGCGAGGGCGGCGGGCGCCGGCTGAGCCGGGACGGCGTCGAACAGCGGGTCCTGGCGCGGCCCGGCCACCGGCGCGCCGACGCCGGAGAAGTCCAGCAGCACGTCGGCGAACCGCGCCCCGCGTGGCCCGATCGAATGCAGGCGTACCCGCGCCAGCTCATACATCGGCGGGCTCCGGCGCATCGGGTCCGTCCGTGGCCTGGCGGCTCGCGCCGGTCTCCGGCGCGGATGGCCGGGCCGGATCGCCGGCCCCGTCTCCCGGCGCGCCGGCGTCGAGCAGGTCGGGCACGGCCGGGACGACGCGCAGGCCACCGTCGGGGCCGGCGACGGTGACGACGCCGAGCGTGAGCAGCTCCTCCATCGCCGCGTCGGCCGCGAGCTCGCGGACCTGCACCTGGTAGCGCGGGGTGGTCCGGAACGTGCCGCCGCCCTCCTCGCCGACCGGCACCAGGCAGCCCGACTCGACGAGGAAGCCCATCGCCCGGGCGATCACGCCGGTCGTCGAACCGGCCAGCCGGCGGGAGTCGCGGGTGGTGCCGGTCGCCGGGCGGCGCGCGTAGAGCCGCCAGGCGGCCTCCAGCCGGGGCTCGTCCGCGGCGGGTCCGTCCGGTGGGGGCGCGCCGTCGGCGCCGTCGAGGAGCGGGTCGGGCCCGCTGGTGCGCGCCTCCAGCAGCCGGGTGGCCTCGCGGACGAACGCGTCCACCCCGTCGACGCTGACCCGCCCGACGTAGGAGGCGTCGGTGAGGTCCGCGGGGCGGGGGAAGGCGAGCGCCGCGACGGCCAGCTGGGCGAGCGCGTGCAGCATCCGGTCGGCGGCCCGATGCTCGCCGCCGGCCCGGCGGGCGTAGTCGCCGATCCGGACGGCGAACGCCGAGTCGGCCAGGCCGCCGGCGACCAGCCCGGCCCGCTCGGAGACGTCCAGCACGACGATGCCCAGGCCGTCCGCGACCGCGTGCGTGAGCTCCGCGAACCCGGGCTCGCGCAGGTAGCGCCCGACGAGCTCGCGGTAGCGGCTGTCCCGCGCCGGCACGAGCCGGGGCCGCAGGCCGCGGGCGATCAGCTCCGCCGCGTCCCGCGCCACCGCCCCGACCGGCGCGCGCCCGGGCGCCCCAGGCGCCGGCGCGCCCGCCTCCCCGTCGCCGCTCACCGCGTGCCCACCAGCTCAGCCCCGGCCCGGGCAGCCTCGGCTTCCGCGGCGTCGGCTTCCGCGGCGTCGGCTTCCGCGGCGTCGGCTTCCGCGGCGTCGGCATCCCTGGCGTCGGCGCCCACGGCGCCGCGCTCGTCGACGGGGGCCGGGCGGTCGGTGACGACGACGCGGCCGACGAGCAGGTCGGCCCCGCCGAACTCGGGGTCGTCGAGCGGGGTGCCGTCGTCGACGGCGAGCAGGACCCGCTCGCCCGGCGTGTCTGGCGCGGGGCCCTGGGCGCCGGGAGCCGCTGGCGCGCCCGCTCCCTGGGCGGCGGCGTCGCCGCGCCGGTGGGCGGCGGCGAGTCTGGGGCTGACGGCGTGCAGGGCGAGCAGGACGAGCAGCTGGGCGGCCTCGGTGGCGACGGGCTCACCGGCGCCGCGCTCCCGGGCGGCGGCGAGCAGTCCGGACAGGCGCCGCGGCGCGTCCGGGTCCAGCTCGTCGAGCAGGTCCAGCGCGATCGTCCAGGCGTCGTCGCCGAACCGCGCCGGCTCCTCCCAGGTCGAAAGCTCCGCCTCGGGGATCGGTGCCCCCAGCGGGTCGCGCTCGACCGGCGGGCGCAGCAGCGCGTCGACCAGGTCGGCCAGCCGCGGCGCCCGCGGCGCGCGGACGCCGACCGCCCCGCCGAAGAACGCTCCCGCGACCCGGGCGGCCTCGCCGGCCGGGCGGGCCAGCGTGGGCGCGAGCAGCTGCGTGTAGAGGTCGACGCCGGTGCCGCCGCCGGCGGCGGGCGGGGCGAACTGCTGGCGGTCCTGCTCGGCGCGGAAGACCGCGAACGCCTCCAGCAGCCGGGCCTGGAGCTGGGTGTGCCGGCGCACGCAGTCCGCGACGATCGTGACCAGGTCGGCCGCGGCCCGCTTGCGCGCCGGGTCCGCCGCCGAGTCGCGGTACCGGCGGATGTGGGTGAGGATCGCGTTCTCGTGCCGGTAGCGGGCCTCGACGTGGCCGAGCGCCTCGTCGACCAGCGCCGGCACCGTGTGCAGCCAGTCGACGGACAGGACATCGCGCCGAGTGCCTTCCAGGCTGCGACGCAGCTGCTCGGCGTACTGCACGGTCCGGTAGCGGGCGGCCTCGGCGGCGGCGCGGGCATCGGAGAGCCGCCCGCGCCGGATCAGGTTGTCCAGCGTGACCTCGGCGGCGACCTGCGCCGAGGTCACGTCGGTGTCCAGGGCGCCGACCAGGACGGTGACCGCCTCGTCCGTGGCCCGCAGGTAGATCTCACCGGCCGGGTCGGCGAGCTCGACCAGCAGCTTGAAGTCGAACCGGCGCCGCTCGTAGCGGCCGTCCGGGTGGTAGGTCCCGTAGACCGCGTCGAAGCCGCGGTCGACGCTGCCCACGTTGATCAGGTTGTCGAGCACCCAGCGGGCGACCCGCTCGTGCTCGGTGGCCGGGCGCCGCGGCGCCTGCGCGGCGGCCAGCGGGGTCAGCCGGCGCAGGACCTGGTCGTGGCTCGCGCCCCGGTCGAAGTCCATCGCGACCGTCACCAGGTCGATCGCGTGCAGGGCCAGCTCCGCCATGGCGTAGACGGAGAGGTCGGCCCCGTCGAGGAGCCGCTTGCGGGCGTCCAGGTCGTGCAGCGGCTGCGTCAGGGCCAGCGCCTTCAGCCGCCGCGCCATCCCGTCGTCCGGCCAGCCGAGCCGGCCGTCGGCGAGCCCGCC
The DNA here is from genome assembly GCF_016786325.1 of Frankia nepalensis. GTDB lineage: Bacteria > Actinomycetota > Actinomycetes > Frankiales > Frankiaceae > Pseudofrankia > Pseudofrankia nepalensis. The sequence continues at coordinate 5,609 of NZ_JADWYU010000177.1, forward strand.
GTCGGCGGCGCCCGCGAGCCCGCCGGCCGGATCGGTCGGCGGGTTCTGGCGCGGGTCGTGGCGCGCGGACGGCGGACGGGCGGGTGACGACATCGCAGGCAAGATTACCGGCGGCCGGCCGGGCCCCGCCGCGTCACGGCCGGCCGCCGCCGCGCGCGCTCACCCCGCCGCCCACCCGGTGCTGTCGGGAAGGCGACAGCGGTGGCGCGGCTGCTCCTCGCCGAGGGCGGCCGGGGGGCCGAGGACGAGCGGTGGGGCCGTCCGGGGCGGCCCGGCATCCCTGGTGGGGCGGTTCGGAGTCGAACATCGTCCGGTTTTGCCCGCGGGCAGGTTCAGGGTTCCGATTTGTATTGGCAGTACTAGGCTTTACGCCCATGGCCTCCGTGTCTCTGTCTAAGGGCGGCAATGTCTCGCTGAGCAAGGCCGCGCCCAACCTGACCGCCGTCACTGTCGGCCTTGGCTGGCAGGTGCGACAGACCTCGGGATCGGCATACGACCTCGACGCGTCCGCGATCGTGCTGGACGACAGGGGGCGGGTGCTGTCCGACAGCTACTTCGTCTTCTTCAACAACCTGACCAGCCCCGACGGCAGCGTGCAGCACCTCGGCGACAACCTCGTCGGTGGCGGCGGAGGCGACGACGAGCAGATCACGGTCGACCTGCGCGGGCTCACCCCGCAGGCGGCGAAGGTCGTGTTCGCGGTGTCGATCTACGACGCGGAGGTCCGGCGGCAGACCTTCGGCCAGGTCAGGAACGCCTTCATCCGGGTCGCCGACTCGAGCACGGGCATCGAGATCGCCCGGTACGACCTCACCGAGGACGCGTCGACGGAGACCGCGATGCTGTTCGGCGAGCTCTACCGGTACGGCGGCGAGTGGAAGTTCCGCGCCGTCGGCCAGGGTTACTCGACCGGCCTGCGCGGCATCGCCATCGACTTCGGAGTCAACGTCTCCTGACGGCCGCCGCCACGCGAGGCTTCGCCATCGTCGCGTGGCTGTGGTCGGGGTCTCCTGACGTTGCCGGGCGCGGCTTCGTCGGGATCCGCGCGTCGTGCTGGCGGCTGGCCCGCGGCGCTTCCCGTGGATCAGGTTCCGCGGCCCTGGTCGAACGACCCTGGAAAGATTCACGGGAAGGGCCCTGGTCGGTGCGCCCGGCGTGGCCCGCGCCCCGCCCGCGCGGCCGAGGTGGTGACGACCGCGCGAACGCGGCGGTCGTCGCTCAGCGGAAACGGTCGCTCAGCGGAAGCGGTTGAGGAACGGGACCTGAGGGCCCGGGTCGGTCAGGCGGCGCACGACGCGGGGGCGGTGGCCGACGACCATGACCCGGATCGTGCGCGTGTTGGCGTCTACCCGGTAGAGGACCCGCCACGAGTGCTCGGCGGCCTCGAACATCGTCGCGGACGGGACTTCGCCCTCACGGCCGCGAGTTTTCACGTTCTGCTCGCCGAGCGGCTTGCCCGCCTTGTAAGGATCGTTGCGGAGCGGGCCGTTGAGGAAGCGGCGGACGTCGACGGCGATGAGCTCCGGAAGCCGCTCGAGATCCTTCTGCGCGGATGGGGCGATCACCAGCTGGTACTTCTCGCTCACCGCCCACCCGCCCGAGTCGCGGTCAACTGGCGGGGGTCGCCCGCGGACGGGGTTGGCATCAGTCGATCGTAGGCGCAATCCGGTCGTCGATTCTCCGAACGGGCGATGCCCGAACGTCAGGCCCGAACGTCAGGCCCGCGCGCCGCCGGCCCGCGCGGCACCGTAGGCGTCCTGGACCGTGCCCGGGGTGAGGGCACCGATGTCCTCGATGCGGGCGCCGGCCAGGGCGACGGCCTCGGGGTCCGGCGGGAAGTGCGGGTTGGGCACCACGATCACGGCCATGCCCGCCGCCGCGGCCGCGCGGACGCCGTTGGTCGAGTCCTCCACCGCCACGCATCGCCCGGCGGGCACGCCGAGCCGGCTGGCCGCCTCCAGGTAGACGTCCGGGGACGGCTTGCCGCGGCCGACCTCCTCGGAGGAGACGAACGCCTGGAAGTCCGCGCCGAGGCCGGCGGCGCGCAGCACGAGGTCGATGATCGCGTGTGGCGACGAGGACGCGACCGCCAGCGGCAGCAGGGCGGACAGTGCCCGGACCGCGCCGACCGCGCCCTCGATGACCGGTGGCGCGTCGCCGTAACGCTGGCCCAGCCGGCGCAGCACCTCGGCGACCGCCTCGTCGGCCGTCATGCCGATGCCGAGGCTGACCAGGTAGTCCGCCCATTCCGGCGTCGACATCCCCATCATCATCCGAGTGCTCTCGGGCCGCCAGGTACCGCCCCGCTCGACGACCAGGTCCCGCCGGATCTCGTCCCACACCTGCTCGGAGTCGATCAGCACGCCGTCGAGATCGAAGATCACCGCGAGTGGGCCGTCTCCCGCCCCGCGACCGGTCCCGCCATTCGCCGTCATGGGCACATCGTCGTACGCCGGCCGCCGCGCCGTCGCGGGACCGGACGGATGACCGCCGGGCGAGGCGGATCGGCGCCGGGCGGCGGGATGACGGCGCGGCCTGCGCGGGTTGCGTCCGGTATGCGCTACGGAGACGACGAGAGTGTGCGGGCCCTGCTGGCCGACACCGAGACGTGGGCCGTGGTCGGGCTGTCGACCAACAGGGCCCGGGTGGCCTACCGGATCGCCCAGTACCTGCGGGCTCACGGCAAGCGGGTGATCCCGGTCCACCCCTCCGCGTCGGAGCTCGAGGGCGAGCGGGGCTACGCGCGGGTGACCGACATCCCGTTCAAGGTCGACGTGGTGGACGTGTTCGTCCGCTCGGAGCTCGCCGGCCAGGTCGTCGACGACGCGATCGCCGCGGGCGCGGGCGCCGTCTGGCTCCAGCTGGGCGTGCGCGACGAGGCAGCGGCCGAGCGCGCCGAACGGGCCGGCCTTCGGGTCGTCATGGACACCTGCCCCAAGATCGAGGCACACCTCGTCGGCTGGTGACCGGCCCGCCCGGCCCGCGCGGCCCGCGCGGGGTCAGCGTCGCGCGGCGCGGCCGTGGTCCGACAGGCGGAACTGGCGCGTCGCCAGGGCCGCGGCGGGCGGGAAGAGGACCAGGACCGGGAGCATGTAGCGGTAGTCGAAACAGACCGTCGCCGACGGGACGACGAGGACCGCGAGCCCGAGCGCGACGAGCAGCGCGCAGTCGGCGCCGAGCCGGCGCCGCTCGGCGAGGACCGGCTCCTGGATCGCCGGCCGCGCCAGCCGGCCGGCCCGGCGGGGCCATCGACCTCGGGAGCGGGCGCCGGCTGCCTGGCCGGCCGGCGCCGGGTCTGGCGGTGTTCCCCGCGCGTCCATGGAGACGGCCGCGTCCGCGCGGCCATCGGCCGGCGCGCCGGCGGCCGCATCGGCCGGTGGGTCGGTGGCCGTCTCGGCCGGTGGGTCGACAGCGGCGGGCCGGCGCGGCCACAGCTGGCGTGGCCACGGCCGGCGCGGGCGGGGCAGGCCGAGGCCGACGGCGGTCAGGGCGAGGACGACGAGCACGGCGAGCAGCGGGCCGGGGGTGTAGGCGAAGCCCTGATAGCCGCGCAGCAGGCCGGCCGCCGGCTCGTGGACGACGCGGGCCGGGTGGCCCTCCTGGAAGTCCAGGAGCGGTTCGCTGATGTGGAAGTAGTGCGGTGTGTCCGCGTCGGGGAAGCGCCAGGCGCCGTCCGGCCAGTCGCGGTAGCCGGTGTGCCGGCCCGGGACGAAGTAGTGGCCGACCTCGGCGAGGACCATCCTCGCGTAGTCGAGCGGCTGGTGGCGGATGACCTGGCGGGCGAAGTCACCCAGCAGCTCGTTCCTGTGGTCCTCGGTCCCGGTCAGCTGGAAGCGAGGGCTGGTGTCCGCCCAGACGTAGTAGTTCGGGCCCGGCCGGTCCCGCGGCGGGTGCGGCGAGCAGAGGATCCGCTGCTCGGGGCTCAGGCTCAGCTGGGCGCAGTCGGCGATCGGGGCGACCCGGCCGTACAGCCACGCGTCGTCGCCGCCGGACAGGGCGTACTGGCCGTGGTACGAGTGGTACCAGCTCGCGTAGGCCGCCAGCGGCGCGGCGAACAGCAGCGCGAACGCGGCGAGGCGCAGCCAGCCCAGCCGGCGTATGGCCAGGTAGCCCAGGGCCAGCACGCCGAGCGCCACCCCCAGCGTGCGCGTGAGCCCGGCGGCGGCGAGCAGCCCGCCGGCCGCGGCGCAGGCCAGCGGCGCCGGCCGCGGCGACCACAGCAGCGCCACCAGCGCGCCGACCAGCAGCGCCAGGAACAGCGTCTCGGCCATCACGAAGTGCTCGATGTCGAGCTGGTAGGCGTCGAGCAGCACCGGCGCCGCCGCGAGCGCGGCCACCGCCGGGTGGATCCGGCGGCGCAGCAGCAGCGCGTAGAGCGCCACGCCGATGCCGAGCCCGGCCAGGTGCTGGACGAGGGGAACGACGGCGAGCCGGTCGGTGTGCGCGAGCAGGCCCAGCAGGGTCGGGTAGCCCGCGGGCCGCATCGGGTCCGGCTGGTGCATCCGGGCGAGCGTGAGGTAGGCGTACGAGTCGCCGGAGAACTCGAACGCCGGCCGGTAGGCGTACAGCAGCAGCAGGCGCAGCCCGCCGCCAACGGTGAACAGGAGGCCGAACAGCCAGTGCCGGCGCGCCCCGGCCACCAGCCGCTGGCGGCGCCGCGGCGTCTCGCCGCCCGGGGCCCCCGTCGCGGGTGTCGCGGTGGTCACCGGGCCGGCCGCCCGGCCAGACCCGGCGCCGTCCGGCCCCGTGGCCACCGAGCCGGTCGTCACCTCGCCCTCGGCGCGGGCGCGGGAGATCCCGACCCGCGCGGGCGGCGGCCTGGTCGCCCGCGCGCCGGCGGGACGAGCGTCGGCGGGACGAGCGTCGGCGGGGTGGGCGTCAGCGGGGTGGGCGTCGGCTGCGCGGACCGCGCGGGCGCTATGGACACGGAACCAGGATGCCGCCGTCGGCGGAGGAGCCGCGGGGGTCCGGCGGGCCGGCCGGCACCGGCACGAACGCGCCCTGGCCGCGGGCCGCCGCGGGCCGCGGCGGGCCGGGCGGCTCGCCGCGGCCCGCGGTCATGGTGGCCGTGGACCTGGTCGCGGCCGTCACCAGCCGCAGGTGGAGCGTGCCGAGTATGCCCTGCAGGCCCAGGGCCGCCACCGTGACGGCCAGCGCCGCCGCCGGCAGCGCGGCGGGCGCGCCGAGGCGGTCCGACCAGTCGAACCAACGGGCACGGGGGCGTGGCATGGCGGGCACGGCGGCCGGGTCGATCGCCGTCGTCACCAGCGCCCCCAGGGCGGCCGCGGCGGCGATCCCGCCGACGAGCAGCGCGCCGCCGACGTAGCCGCCCCTGTCCGGGGCGAGCGCCCAGCGAACCAGCCGGGGCGGGCGCTGCCGTGCCATCCGCCAGCCGACCCGGCCGTGGTGGGCGTCGGCGAAGACGCCGAGCAGGACCAGCATTCCGCCGGCCACGGCGGCCAGCGCGGCCAGCAGCGTCCCGTAGCCGCCGTACCAGGACCCCGCGCCGGCGGTACGGGTGGGATCGCTCGCGCCGACGACCAGGAGCGCGGCCTGCGCGAGCAGGCCGAGCGCCAGCAGCGCGAGCCCTGGCAGCACGAACACATGCCGCGGGGCGAGCAGCAGCATGAACCGCAGGTGCCGCCAGCCGTCCCGCAGCGAGTCCAGCTTGGAGGCGCCGACCCGGGGGTGGTAGGTGATCGGCACTTCGACGCAGCGCAGCCCGACACGGGCCGCGGCGATGACGATCTCCGAGGCGAGCTCCATGCCCTCGCTGCGCAGCGCCATCCGGGCGCAGCCCTCGCGGGTGAACGCGCGCATGCCCGAGTGCGCGTCCGAGGCCCGCACCCCGAAGAGCCGGTTGAGGATCGCGGTCAGCACCGGGTTGCCGACGTAGCGGTGCAGCCAGGGCATCGCGCCGGGCAGGATCCGCCCGCCCAGCCGTGAGCCGAGCACGTAGTCCGCCTCGCCGCGCAGCAGCGGGGCGACCAGCGCGTCGATCGTGGTGAAGTCGTACGAGCTGTCCGCGTCGCCCATCACGACCAGCCGGCCGCGCGCCGCGGCGAAGCCGGCGAGGTAGGCGTTGCCGTAGCCGCGCCGCCACTCGCTGACCACGCGGGCGCCGGCGGCCGCGGCGACGGCGGCGGAGGCATCGGTGGAGCCGTTGTCGACGACCAGGACCTCGCCCGGCAGGCCCAGGCGAGCAAGCCCCGCCCTGGCCGCCCGGACGCAGTCGGCGACGGAGGCCTCCTCGTTCAGGCAGGGCATCACGACGGACACCTCGACGCCGCTGGGCCCTACGGGGGCCTCGCCGGCCGGAACGGTGGCCGCGGGTCGGTCACCGGCTCGGTCATGGGTGGCCTGGGCGCCGCTGGCCTGGGCGCCGTTGGCCGAGACGTCGGGGGATGACGTGCCGCTGGATGACGAAGCGCCGTCCGGTGACGAAGCGCCGTTGGATGAGGCGCCCTCGGGTGAGGCGCCGCTCGTCGGGGCGTCGTCGGTCGGGTCGACGTGACCAGCCGCGCCGGCCGTCAGCCGCCCGGGGACGGCTTCCACGGGTTCGTCCTCCACCGGTCCCTCTCCCTGCCGAGGACAGGACATCCTCGGCGCCGGTCGTGACCGGCGCGTGCCGCGGTCTGTGGCGCCCTCGCGCGCCGTCCTCGACCGACGCGGATTGTCCGGGCCCTCCCCGGTGCCGCAGGGCGTCAACTCGGTAACCTACCGTCGGCACGCCGCGTCGCCGGGACCGTGTGCCGTGCCGCACCGTCCTGGCCGGTCGCACCGCTTCGAGGAGCTACCCGATCGGGCGGTGGTCCGGCGCGGGGCGGCGGATCGGCCGGGCACGGATCGACCCGCCGCGCGGAGGGCGGCGCGGGCGCCGGGCGGGCGCGGAGGCCTGTCGATCTGCCGACAGCCCGGGTGGCCCGCCTGGGGGAGGGCCGGGCCGGCCGCGCGCGGGCCTCTGACGTCGGGTTTTGCGTACACGCGCGGGGGTTTGATCACGTCGCGGCCGATGTGGTCCCGTCGTTGGCTACGCTTAGTAGCGATCTTTGGAACCTTTTCGGGCCGGCGAACACCCTCGGTAAGCGAAATGGGTTCGAGGGTCGTCCGTTTTTGGGGGTGTTTGCAACTTCTCAGAAGAACACGCCGACGGCGCAAGCAGCAGGTCGTTGTGACTGCCGTAACCGGTAGGCGTAACGTCTGTTGCCCGTGCAGGTGAGTTCTTCTGAGCGGGCGGCGCGGGCAGGTGCCGCGGGGTCCGACGCCCCCGTTGACCCAGCCTCTGCCCACGGCTTCGCCCCCATGCCACGTGACGGCGCCACCCTCGGCGCCCAGCCGGGCCCCGCGCACGGCGCGGGCCGTAGCTGTCAGCACCATCCGATCTGCCCGAGCGCCGACGCCCCCGACCGGGACGCCGCGCGCATGGTCCGCGCCCATCCCGACCAGGGCTGGAGTCTGCTCTGCAACGGGGTGATCCTCTTCGAGGACACCGGCGAGATCCTGCCCACCGGCCGCACGGTGGAGCCCCGCCGGGGCCCGTCGCGGCCCGGCTCCGGGCGTGCCGCTCGCCCGCCGGTGCCCCGCCGAGCCACCGTCGTCCCCGCCGTGGTCTGACCCTGCCCAGGGCCGGTCCAGCTGGCGGCCGCGCGGGCCTTGGCGCGGCCCGCCGCGCCGCTCGCCGGCCCCGTGCCCGTGGATCCCGGCACGCGGGGATCCACGGGAGGGGCCGTCAGCGGAGCCGGTCGCGCGGCCGCAGGACGGCGCCGTCCCGGTCGAACGTCCGGACCGCGACGAGTTCGGCGCCGTCGAACCCGGTGACCTGGATGAGGTCCGGCGGGGTGTTGACGGGGATGACCAGCGGTCCGGGGTTTCCGGTGACCTCGATCGACAGGCTCGGCCGGCCGTCCACGGTGACGTCGGCCCGGCTGATCCCGAGGGCGCCGAGGATGACCGTCAGGCCGTCGTCGCTCGAGGCCAGCTCCACGTCGAAGCGCCGCGCCGGCAGCTCCCGCAGCAGCGCCGCGGCGGTCGCCATCAGGTCGGCGTCGTCCCTCGTCACGTCGGCGCGCGTCGTCGTGTGCCGCACCGGGGCGACGACCCCGTAGTCCTCCAGCGGCGCGCCCGCGTTCCGCCCGACCCGAAGCGTGCGCCGGACGGCGAACGTCAGGTCCGCGCCCCCGGGCAGCGGGCCGGCGGAGGGCTGCGTGGCCGGCGCGACGGCGGCCAGCCACTTCGCCAGCTCCTTCAGCTTGTAGACGTTGGCGCCGCCCGCGCCGGTGCGGTCCGAGGTGCCGAGCACGCTCCCGAGGCCATGGTCCTGGAAACCGGCGGCGAACATGTCCGCCGCCGAGTAGCACCGGGCGTCGATGATCAGGACCAGCGGGCCGACGTACATCTGGGGAACCAGGCCGAACCATGCGGGCGGGGTGAGGGGCACCCCCGCCGAGTGGGTCGCGCCGGTCTCCACGGCCTGCTCCATGGACGGCAGCCAGTCGCGAAGGCTCGTATTCGCCCGGCAGATCCGCAGGTTGCGCGCTGTGGCGGCAAACTGTGCCGGTTCCGGCTGGATGGGCCGCGCCGAGAGAACCTGGAGGCACAGCTCCGCCGCGGCCACCGCCCCGCCCGGGTTGCCCCGGATGTCGACGACCATCCCGTCCCGCGGGAGTTCACCCAGGAGGCGGATGAACTCGTTGACGAAGCCGATGAGCCATTCGACGAAGCTGACCGCGGGGTCGTCCGTGTCCGGCCTGCTGAAGGTGCGGATCCTCAGGTGGCCGAACTCCACGCCGCCGGCCGTCGCGCGGCGCGCCTCGAAGTAGGTGGACCACTCGGGCCTGACCTCGACCCCGTTCGGGCCGGGGTCGACCGGCTCGCCCGACTTCTCGGCCGCGAGGAACTCCGGAGCGAACAGCTGGGTGCGCGTCCGGGCGATGCTCACCGCCTCCACGTCCACGCCCTGCGCGGGCGTCGGCTCACCCAGCTCCTCGATCGCGGCCCGCAGGCTCGGCGGCCCGCCAGTGGCGCCCGCCTGCCGGGGGACCGGCGCCGCCGAGGGAGCCGTCGGCGGTGGCGGCGGTGGCGGCGGCGCTGGGACGACCAGCTGCCCCACCGTCCAGGGGCGCGTGATGAACTGCTCGCGGCCGTCCAGGTCGAGGTACCGGATGACCACCCATTCCTCGTCCGGCGGCGGGCCGAAGCCGAGCGGGCGGAAGGTGAACCGGTCGACGGCGCGGGCGTGGCGGGACTCGGCGTTGGCTCCCGGGAACTGGTCGGCGAACCGCTCGACCGCCCGGGCGATGGGCACGCCGTTCCAGTGGGTCACCTCGACGCCGAACCGGAAGCTCTCGTCGATCTCGGGGTCCTGCGGGCGCCGCCGGCCGACGAGGTAGCGCCGCCGGCCGTCCTCGGTGAACTCCTTCAGCAGGAACGGGAAGTACACGACCATCGCGTTGAACGGCCGCGGCAGCGAGTACCGGGTGTGCAGGTCGCGCAGGGAGTTGAAGATGTCGACCAGCTCGGCGTGGAAGCGCCACTCGAGCTCCAGCTCGCCCGGGCCGCCGAGGCGTGCCAGCATCAGCCGCAGCCGCTGGAGCGGATTGATCCCGTACTTGGCGACCTTGAAGCCAAGCAGGGCGTAGTGGTCCTCGAGCACCGACAGGACCTGCTCGAGGATCTGCCGGCGCTCGTCGACCGTGAGCCGGCCGATCTCCTGGCTGTCCAGCAGCTCCGGGAGCGTCGTCACCTCTGCCGCCGCCGTCGTCGTCTCGCTCATGCGGAACGCCTCCCCCTGACGTACCGTGCCCAGCTTGCCGCCGCCGGTGAGCGTAGCCATCCGGCGCATCCGGTGAAAGGCCCCTTCCGTCGACGAACGCGGCCGTGGCCGGCCACCCGCGCCCGAAGGTGGATCTCCGGCGACGGCCGGATCGCCGCCGGCCGGCGCCGGCGGGACACGGCTGGCTTCGTCGCGGGCGGCGGGCGCCGCCCGCCGGGGCGAGGAGACGAGACCGGGGCCTACTGGGCGGGGTCGGCGACGGGCAGGGCGCGCTGGTTGCGTTCGAACCACTGGTCGAGCTGCTCGTCGAGCCGGTGCAGCTCGGGCGTCAGGAAGCTCAGTCCCTGGGCCGGGACGCTCGCGCCGAGCTCGACCAGCAGCGGCCGCAGGGTGAACTCGACCGCCAGCGTGTGCGCCGGCGAGCCGATCGTGAACACGGGGAACGCGGTGACGCCGCGCAGCCCGTCGCTGGGGTAACGGTCGAGGAAGGCCTTGAGCAGCCCCGTGTAGGCCGCCTTGTAGGTGGGGCTCGCGACCACGACGAAGTCGGAGGCGCTCACCTCGTCGGCCAGGGCCGCGAGCCCGTCGTGCGGCCAGGTGAAGATGTCGGCCGCGTGTGCCGCCAGGTCCAGGCGCAGCCCTCGCTCGGCGCCCAGCAACGGGGCGAGCCGGTCGGCGAACGCCTCCGCGACCGCGAGCGTCCGCGACTCGGCCTTGGGGTTGCCCACGACCACGCTGATGGTCTTCATGCACGGATCCTTTCGTCTGGTGCCGGTGGTCCATCGGCCGGTCGGCCTCGGCCCGGTCGGTGTGTCTGCCTGGCTGCCTGCCCGGGGGCCCGTCGCGCGGCGGCGCGCAGCCATGGTCTCTTCCGCCGGCGCGCGGGAGAGCGCCGATGGGGCGCGTCCCACGCGTCGGTCGGGGGCGCGGCCGGCCCGCCTCGAGCCGGGCCCGCCGGCCCGTTCAGCCGGCGGGCGTCCAGCCCAGCGCCGGCGCGACGGTGGCCGCCAGGTCGGTCAGGAGCCGGATGTTGTCCGCCAGCCCGAAGGCCGGCGGCAGGAACAGCACCAGCTCGTCGGCGGCCGACAGCCCCGGGTCGGCCAGGACGGCGGCCGCGACGTCGTCCGGTTCGCCGTGGTGGACGGGGCTCATGAGGAAGCCGCTGGGCAGCTCGGCCGACAGGGTGGGCTCCAGCGCGCCGGGCGGCCGGGAGGCGGCCGGGCCCTGGGTGCGCCGCTGGAGATCGTAGGCCGCGTAGCTCTCCCGCAACGCCGGTGTCGTGGCGGGCAGGATGGAGGCGGCGACCGCCACGGGCGGCGGGGTGGTGCCGTGCGCGGCGGTCCAGGCTGCCCGGTACTCGGCGATCAGCCGGGCCTGGTACTCGGGGAACGTCTCGCCGGTCACGCCGTGCAGGATCGTGCCGGTGATCAGGCGCAGCCCCTGGCGGGCGGCCGCCACCGCCGAGGCGATGTGGCCCGAGCCGTACCAGATCCTGCTCCGCAGGCCAGGGCTGTGCGGGGTCACCTTCAGCTCGGTGCCGACGGGTGGGCCGCCGATCCCGTTCCGCTCGGCCACGACGTGGACCGTCTCGCCGGCGACGGCCGACAGGAACCGGGCCAGCCGGCGCTGGCCCTCCGCGCGGGCGTCGGTGTCGACGCCGCCGAAGACCGCGTCCCAGCTGTCGGTGCCGCTGGAGAAGGCCAGTTGCAGCCGCCCGTCGGTGAGCAGGTCCGCGGTGCCGGCCGCCTCGGCCAGCAGGATCGGCTCCTGGTAGCGCATCGGGATGACCGCGCTGCCCAGCGTGATGCGCGTCGTGTGCTGGCCGGCGGCGGCGAAGAACGGCAGCGGCGAGGACAGGTAGTTGTCGAAATGCCGCTGGTAGGCCCACCCGGACTGGTAACCGAGCGCCTCGGCGGCGGAGAACAGCTCGATGCCCTCCCGCAGGCCGCGGCCGGCCTCCCCGGTGGGAAACGAGACCCGGGTGTTGAAGCCCAGCCGTTTCCCCGGCCTCGGGGCGTCGGACCCGGCGGTCTCGGCACTGACGAGCGTGGTCATCTCTTCCTCCTGTTGGGCGGGTCGGCTGGCACCCGCTGGTCCCAGGCGGCGGCGAGGCCCGCGTACGGCCCCTCCTGGACGAGCAGCGTGCTGTGGTGGCCGGACTGGACGATCCGGCCGGCGGCGAAGACGAGCACCCGGTCGGCGGTCGCGGCGGTGATCATCCGGTGGGCGATCGACACGGTGGTGCGGCCGCGGGTGAGCGAGCCCAGCGCCCGCTGGACCGCCACGTCGGTGGCCGCGTCCACCCCGGAGGTCGCCTCGTCGAGGACGACGAGGTCGGGGCCGACCAGGGCGGTGCGCGCCAGCGCGACGAGCTGGCGCTCACCCACCGACAGGCGGTCGCCACGCAGCCCCACCGGGGTGTCGAGGCCCTCGGGCAGCGTGCCGAACCAGTCGGCGAGCCCGAGCTCGGCCAGCACGGCCAGCACGTCCGCGTCGGTCGCGCCCGGCGAGCCGAGCGCGATGTTCGCCCCGAGCGTGCCCTCGAACAGGAACGGGTCCTGCGGGACGATGACGACCCGGCCTGGCAGCGAGGCGTCGGCGATCTGGCCGAGTGGCACGCCGGACAGCGTGATCGTCCCCTCGGCGGGCTCGATGCGGCGGGTGAGCAGCTTCGCGAACGTCGACTTGCCCGAGCCGGTGCGCCCGACGACGGCGACGTGCTCGCCCGGCTCGATCTGGACGTTCACCTCGCGCAGCACCAGCGGCCCGTCGCCGTAGCGGGCCGAGACGTGCTCCATGCGGACGCCGACCGGCCCTGGCGGCAGCGGCGTCCCGTCACGCACCTCGGCGCTGGGGGTGGTGACCAGCTCGAGCGCCCGCCGCCAGCCGGTGAGCGCGTTCTGCGCCTCGCCCAGGCTCTGCACCAGGAACTGCAGCGGGCGGACGAAGAACGTCACCAGGAACACCATCGCGACCAGCTCGCCGGCCGTCAGCCGCGGCGTGCCCGGGCCGCCGGCCCACCAGACGCCGCCGACGAGGACCGCGACGGTGGTGGTGGAGATGGCCAGCTCGCCGAGCGAGGTGTTCACGTGCAGCGGCGGCAGGGTGCGCAGCAGGCTGTCGCGCGCCCGGTCGACGGCCTCGTCCAGCCTGGCCCTGGTTCGTTCGTCCGTCCCGGTCGCGCGGATCACCGGCGCGCCGATCACCGACTCGGCGACGGCGCTCTGCATCGCCGACAGGTCGCGGCGTGCCCGGTCGAACCGGCGGGCGATCACCCGCTGCACCGACACCATGGCGGCGACCAGCAGCGCGGCCAGGGCCAGCACCGGCAGGGACAGCTCCCAGCTGTACGCGATCATGATGACGGCGGCGACCAGCAGCTGCGCGACGTTGGTGACGGACTGCAGCCCGCCACCCTGCAGGAACGTCGTCACCTGGTCGACGTCGCTGGTGAGCCGGGTGACCAGGTCGGCGCTGGGAACCCGGTCGGCGGTGGTGGCCGCCATGTCGTGGACGCGGCGCAGCCCGGCGCGGCGCAGCTCGGCGAGCGCCCGCTCGACCCGGCTGGCCAGCCGCTGGTTCAGCAGCAGGGACGAGACGCCGGCGACGACGAGCGCCACCGACCCGACGGCGACCGCCGGGCGGACGGCGCCGGGGGTGAGACCGGCGTCGATGGCGCGCTGGACGGTCAGCGGCGCGATGACGCGCCCGGTGCCGGCGAGCAGCGCCAGGACGGCCGTGACGACCAGGCCCTCGCGCAGCACCGGCGTGGCGCGCAGGCCGGCCGCCACGAGGCGCCACGGCCCGGCTCCGGACAGGTCGGCCATGCCGTGGCGGCCCAGTGAGGGCTCAGCTGGCGCGGGAGCGCTCATCACCCACCTCCCAGGCGCCGCCGTGGTCCAGGGCGCCGTGATCCAGGGCAGCGTGGTGCAGGGCGGCGTGGTCCGGAGCGGTGTGATCCAGAGCGGCGTGGTCCAGGACCGTGCCCTCAGCCCGCCAGGCGCGCTCGTAGGCCGTCACGATGCGGCGGTACTCCTCGACGGCGAGCAGCTCGGCGTGGGTGCCGGCCGCGGCGACCCGCCCGGCCACCAGCAGCACCACCTGGTCGGCCAGCGCCAGGGTGGCCGGCCGGCTCGCGGCGATCAGCACCGTGGGGCCTCCGCCCGCGACGAGCTCGGCAAGGCCCGCGAGCACCTGGCGCTCGACCCGCGGGTCGAGCGCCGACGTGGCGTCGTCGAGCACGAGCAGCCGCGGCTCGCGTACGACCGCCCGGGCCAGGCAGACCCGCTGCCGCTGGCCGCCCGACAGCGTCGCGCCGCGTTCGCCGACGACCGTGTCCAGCCCGCCCGGCAGACCGGCGACGATCTCGTCGGCCGCCGCGACCCGCAGGGCCCGCCACAGCTCGTCCTCGGTGTAGTCCCGTTTCTCGCGGGGGTGCCCGGACAGGGCCAGGTTGTCGCGGATCGACTCGGCGAACAGGAACGGGCTCTGCGAGACGTGGGCGACGTTCTCCGGGACGACCCCTCTGGCCAGCTCGCGCACGTCCACCCCGTCGAACAGCACCACGCCGGCCGAGGGATGAGCCTGGCCGGCGGCGAGGTCGAGCAGCGTGGTCTTGCCGGCGCCGACCGCCCCGACGACGGCGGTGACCGTGCCCGGCTCGAGCACGAGGTCGACGCGGTCGAGCAGGGCGTGGCCGCCGCGGGTCACGCCGGCGCCGCGCAGCTCGACCCGTGGCGGGCGCCGGGTGGTCAGGCGCCGCTCGCCGAAGCTCGCCACCTCCGGGTGGCGCAGCACGGAGCGGACCCGTTCGCGGCCCGCGCTCGCCATCGGCAGCATCGACAGGAACCGGCTGATCACGGCGAGCGGGATCGCGATCGTGAGCAGCAGGTACACCGCCCCGACCAGGTCGCCGACGGTCAGGTCGCCGTGCGCCACCCTGGGGGCGCCCACGGCGAGCACGGCGAGGACGGCGGCGGTGGGAAGCAGCTCGAGCAGCGGGTCGAACAGGGCGCCGACCGTCATCATCCGGGTGTCGGCGGCCCGCAGCCGCTCGACGCCGGGCGCGAACCGGGCGTCCTCGACGTCGGCGAGGCCGAGGCTGCGCACCACCGGGCCGCCCTCGACCGACTCGTGCGCGACGGCGCCGACGCTGCCGCGCGCGGCCTGCGCGTCGCGGGCGCGGGGAGCGAGCAGCCGCTGGTACAGCAGGTTGAGGCCGAGCACCCCGGTGACGAGCGCGAGCCCGACGAGCCCGAGCGCGACGTCGCGCCAGAACAGCTCGGCCAGCGCCAGCAGCAGCATGAAGACCATGCCGAACGCGAAGTAGGCCCACTGCATCGGCGACCACAGCGCGTCGACGTCGGAGACCGCGTGGGCGAGCAGCTGGCCGGGCGGGTGGCGGCGGTGCCAGTGCCCGTCGAGCTCGAGGTAGCGGCGCACGACGGCGCGCCGGGTCTCGGCCTGGGCGCGGTACTGGACCCGCCCCGTGGCGACGCCGCGGATGAAGATCGTGCTCCAGCGGACGGCCGAGATTCCGACGATGAGCAGCACGCTGCCCCACCAGGCGCTGGCCGGCACCGGCCGGCCGGACAGCGCGGGGATGACGAGGTGGTCGGTGGACCAGCCGACGGCCGCGGCCCCGACGACCATGGTGGCGCCGTTGCCCAGCCCGCTGACGGTGGCGACCAGCGCGGGCCCCGGGTGGGCCCGCGCCCCGGCGAGCTGGGCCGCGAGCCCCGAGGCGCGCGGCGCGCGGGGGCCCGGCCGGGCGTCGGCCTCGGGCGACGCGCCGGACGCGGGCCGGGTGCCGGGACCGGTGCCGGAGCCGCGCCGGGGGGCAGGGGCGCGGCCGGGGTCAGGAACCATTGGCCGTCAAGAGCGTTTCCTTTCCGTTCCCCGCCCACGCGGCGGTCCGCTGACCGGGAATGGCGTCGATGAGCTCGCGGGTATGGGGGCTGCGCGGGTTGGTGAAGACCTCGGCGACGGGCCCCTCCTCGACGACGCGGCCTCGGCTCATCACCGAGACGGTGTGCGAGATCTCGGCGACGACGGCCAGGTCGTGGGAGACGAACAGGTAGGACAGGCCGAGCTCGGTCTGCAGGTCGGTGAGCAGCCGCAGGATCTGCTCCTGGACGGAGACGTCGAGGGCGGAGACCGGCTCGTCGAGCATGAGCAGGTCCGGGCTGGGCGCGAGTGCCCGGGCGATGGCCACCCGCTGGCGCTGGCCGCCGGAGAGCTCGGTGGGCAGCCGGTCGAGGTAGGACGCCGGCAGGGCGACCTGGTCGAGCAGCTCCTTGGCGCGCAGGTGGCGGCCGCGCCGGTCGCCGACCCGCATCGCCACCAGCGGCTCGATGATCGACTGTTTGATGGTGAACTTCGGATCGAGCGCGGCGAACGGGTTCTGGTGCACGATCTGCGCCTTGCGGCGCAGCGGGCGCAGCCCGCCCCAGGACAGCCCGGCGATCTCGGTCCCGTCGAGGACGACGGAGCCGCTGGTCGGCGCCTCCAGCCCGAGCGCGATCCGCAGCGTCGTCGTCTTGCCGCAGCCGGACTCGCCGACGAGCGCGTGGGTCCGCCCGCGCGGCACCGACAGCGTCACCCCGTCGAGGGCGTTGAACCCGCGCTGGCCGCGGCGGGCGTCGCCGGCGCCGAAGGTCTTGCTGACGCCGGTGAGGGTGAGGATCGGCTCGGGGGCCGGCTGGTCGCGGACGTCGAAGCGCGGGACGACCCGGCCGCCGTGCGCGAGCCCCGGGGCGGCGGCGATGAGCTGACGGGTGTAGTCCTCGCGCGGCGAGCCCAGGATGACGCGCGGGTCGCCCTGCTCGACGATCCGGCCGTCGCGCATGACGACGACCCGGTCGGCCCGGTCCGCGGCGACGGCCAGGTCATGGGTGATCAGCAGCAGCGAGATGCCCTGCTCGCGGACCAGGCCGGTGAGATGGTCCAAAATCCTCTTCTCGACCGTGACGTCGAGGGCGCTGGTCGGCTCGTCCGCGATGATCAGCTTGGGCCGGCCGGCGAGCGCGATCGCGATGAGCACCCGCTGGCGCAGGCCGCCGGACAGCTCGTGCGGGTACTGCCGGGCGCGCAGCTCAGGCTCGGGCACGCCGGCCTGCCCGAGCAGTTCCAGCACCTCCGCGCCGACCGCCGGGCCGCGGACGCCGCGCAGCTTCACGGCCTCGCCGATCTGGGCGCCGACCCGCCGGGTCGGGTTGAGGCCGACCATCGGGTCCTGCGGGACCAGGCCGACGACCCGGCCGCGCAGCGGGCGCAGCGCCCGCTCGGTCGCCCCGGCGGTCTCGACACCGTCGATGACCGCGGAACCGGCGGTGATCCGGCCGCCCGCCGGCAGCAGCCCGATGACGGCGTTCGCGGTCGTGGTCTTGCCGGAGCCGGACTCGCCGACGACCGCGACGATCTCGCCGGGATCGATCCGCAGGTCGAGGCCGATGACGGCCGGCGTCACCTCGCGGCGCCGCGCGTAGCCGACGTCGAGACCCCTGATCTCGACGAGCGGCCGGGCGCCGGGCTCTGGCCGCCCGTTCTCGGGGAGGGTGGCCGTCACCGTTCCAGCTCCTGCAGCGTCTTGGAGATGTGGTTGAGGGAGAGCACGAGCAGCGCGACGAACAGGCCGGGCAGCAGGCTCAGCCACGACGCGGTGATCAGGTAGTCGCGGCCGTCGGAGATCAGCGTGCCCCACTCGGCCGCCGGCGGCTTGGCGCCGAAGCCGAGGAAGCTCAGCGACGCGATCGCGATGATCGCGACCCCGGTGTCGAGCACCGCGAGGACCGCCACCGGGCCCCACGAGTTCGGCAGGACGTGGCGCGCGAGCACCCGCCCCCAGCCCGCGCCCGCGGCCCGGGCGGCCTCGACGTAGGGCAGCGTCTTGACCCGCAGCACCTCCGCCCGGGTCGTGCGCGCGAACCCGGGGACGATGCTGACGCCGACGGCGATCGCGACCGGCACGGTGCCGTAGCCGAGCGCCGTGACGATCGACAGGGCCATCAGCAGCCCGGGGATCGCGAGCTGCACGTCGACGATCCGCATGAGCAGCGCGTCGACGACGCCGCCGAAGAAACCCGCGACGACGCCGAGCGCGAGGCCCGCGACGGTCGCGATGCCCAGCGCGATCAGGGTCGCCTGGATGGTCAGCGCGGAACCGTGCAGCACCCGGCTCCACAGGTCACGGCCGTAGTAGTCGGTGCCGAACGGGTGGTCGAGGCTCGGGGCGAGCACCGCGAGCTGGGGGTGGGTCTCGATCGGGTCCTGGTTCGTGAACAGCCCCGGCGCGAAGGCGGAGACGACCACGAACAGCACGTAGAGCAGAGCGAGCAGGAACACCGGTTTGCGGACCAGTTGCGCGAGGCCGGCCCGCAGGCCGTCGTAGCGCCCGCCGCCAGCCTCGGCGCGGGCGGCGACGGCCGCCGGCGACGCGTTCTTGGCCAGAACGTTCTTGGCCGGCGTGTTCTTGGCCGGCGCGGTCTTGGTCAGCGTGGCCGCCTCCGGCTCGGGAACCAGGTGGACGTCGGCGGTCATATCGAGGTCACCTCCACGGAGGCGTCCGGCGTGCGTACCCTGCCGGCGCGGCCGTGCGAGATCCGCGGGTCGAGCAGTGGGTAGAGCAGGTCGACGACGAGGTTGACGAGGACGAACAGCGCGGCCGCGACGGTGACGATGCCGAGGACGACGGGCACGTCCTGGGACAGCACCGCCTGCTGGGCGAGCCGGCCGATGCCCTCCCGGGTGAACACGGTCTCGACGACGATCGACTGGGTGACGGTGAGGCCGACGAGGACGCCGAGCAGCGTCACGGCCGGCAGCGCCGCGTTGCGGAACGCGTGCCGCAGGTGCACCGCGGACCGGGACAGGCCCTTGGCGCGCGCGGTGACGACGTAGGGCTGGCGCAGCGTCTCCTCGAAGCTCTTGATGAGAACCTGCGCCAGCAGGGACGAGGTGAGCAGGGAGATCGTGACAGCGGGCAGCACCACGGACTTGAAGCCCGCTGTCCCGGTGGCCGGGAAGAGCCCGAGCTCGAACGAGAAGTACTGGATCAGCAGCAGGGCGATGAAGAACTGCGGGAACGACGCGCCCAGCGAGGGCAGCCGGCTGAGGAAGACCCGCAGCAGGTTGAACCGCACGAACGTCGCGAGGTAGGCCAGCAGCGCGCCGACGACGAGCGAGAGGACCGCGGCGGTGGCCGACAGCAGCAGGGTGTGGCCGATCCGCTGGTCGATGAGCTCCATGACCGGGGCGTGCTGCGTCAGCGACTGCCCGAAGTCACCGGTCAGCGCGCCGGTGAGCCGATCCCAGTACTGGCCCCAGATGGACTTGTCGAGGCCGAACTCGTGCTTGAGCGCGGCCACCTGCTCGGCGGTCAGGCTGTCCTCGTCGATGCCGGCGGCACCGAGCTGCAGCTTCACCGGGTCGGCCGGCAGCAGGTAGAGAATCATGAACGTGACCGTGAACGCGGCCCACAGCACGACGATCGCCTGCAGCACGCGCCCCACGATGTATCGGGTCATCAGGCCCCCTCACGGGTCCGCGACCTGCCGCCGCCCGCCCGGGCGAGCCGGGCGGGCGGC
>NZ_JADWYU010000177.1:24974-33024 GCF_016786325.1 Frankia nepalensis
CCACGCGGGGCGGGGAGGCGCGGCGCCCGGCCGGGCCGCGGGGGGGGGGCGGCGGCGGGCGACTAGCTGTTGTCCTTCCAGACGTCGTTGAGCCGCAGGAAGCTCTCGGACGTGAACGCGAAGCCGTGGACGTGGCTGGACACGCCGGCCGTCTGCACCCGCTCGAAGAGCGGGAAGGAGATGCCCTCGTCGATCAGGTACTCCTGCAGGTCGGCGTAGGCCTTGGTGATCTGGGCCTCGTCGGTGGTCCGCAGGGCCTGCGCGAACAGGGCCTGCGTGTCCGCGATGGCCTCCGGCGAGGCGGAGCGGGTGGCGAGCGCCTTCGAGTTCGCCACCTCCGGGTTGATGATGAACTGGAGCGCGCCGGGGTTGGCCCGGGTGAAGTAGGTGCTCGTCAGGTCGTAGTTGCCCTGGGGCAGGTAGGTGGTCTGCTCGGCCGGGGTGAGCGGGCGAAGGCTCAGATTGATGCCGACCACCTTCAGCTGCGCCTGCACCAGCTCAGGACCCGCGCTGAACTGGGTGATCGGGTAGTCGAGCAGCAGCTGCTTGCCGTCCTTGAAGCGGAAGCCACCCTCACCGACGGTCCAGCCCGCCGCGTCGAGGATCTTCTTGGCGCCCTCGGGGTCGTAGGCCAGCTTCGCGGACTGGTCCTCGTAGTACGGCGTGGTCGAGTTGAAGACGCCGCCGACGACCGGGTACTCGGGCCCGAAGATCGTCGCCGCGTAGCTCTTGAGATCGATCGCCTTGTAGAGCGCCTTGCGGACCTCCGGGTCGGCCAGCGGCCGGCCGGGGCTGGTGTTCGCGAAGTGGGTGTAGGCGACGCCCGGCAGCGGGCGCTTCTCCACCGCGTGGCCCGACCGCTCGATCAGCGTGGTGTCCTGCACGGTGAAGGGGTTGCGCGGCCAGGAGATGTCGATGGCGCCGCTGACCAGGTTGCCGGTGCGGACGCTGTCCTCGCCGACGTAGTTGAAGACGACCTTGTCCAGGTAGGCGTCGCCGGAGTTCTCCACCAGCTCCGACGGCCAGCTGTAGGGCGTCGGCCGCTTGGTCAGGACCGTCTCCACCTTCGGGGTGTAGTGGTCGAGGACGAACTGGCCCGAGCCGACGACGCCCTCGCCGGTGCAGCGCGTCTTCGGGTCCCGCGCGAAGTTGGCCGGGTCGGTGATCGCCAGGTTCGTCGTCGAGGTGGCCTGCAGGAACGACGAGTTCGGCTGGGAGAGCGTCAGCTGGACCGTCAGCGGGTCCACGACGGTCGCGCCGGTCAGGCCCTGGATGTAGGAGGCGCCGAACGCGGCGCCGTTGGTCGCCTTGACCGTGTCGATCCAGCCCTGGGCGTTGTCGGCGACGGCCTGCGCGTCGAGCTTCTTGCCGTTGCTGAAGGTGACGCCGTCCCGCAGCTTGAAGGTGTAGGTCAGGCCGTCCGCGCTGATCTCCCAGCTCTGGGCGAGCCAGGGAACGATCTTGCCGGTCTCCGGGTCCTGGTCCGTGAGCGAGTCCGCGAAGTTGCGGATGATCGTGCGGTGCTCGATCCAGTAGACCTGGAACGGGTCGATGCAAGAGAACGTCGGGTTGTCCGGGAAGAAGGAGACCTTCAGCGTTCCGCCGGTCTTGGGCGCGCCCGCCGCCGCGGCCCCGGACGAGGCAGGCTCGCCGCCACCGCCGCAGGCGGCCAGGGCCACGACTCCGGCGATGGTGAATGCCGTGACGGCCGAGCGGTGCCTGGCCCGCGGACCGAAACGTCTGAGGATGGCCATGGGGTGCCCTTTCGCGATGACGTGCGTGGAGACGGGTGCTTGGAGACAGCGGTGTGTGGCGATGGACGCGCGTCGGGATGAAGGCGCGTGAGGACAGCCGCGCGCGGGACAGCCGTGCGCGGGGACGGGCGCCGCGGGGGCGGAGGCACGCGGGAGGCAGGCGCGTGGGGAGGTAGCGCCGGCGGGTCAGGCGCCGGGAACGTCAGAGGCCGGGAAGGTCAGACGCCGAGGACTCGGCGACCGGCCGTGAGCAGGACGACGTCCTCCTGCGGCGGATGCACCCGGATACAGAGCGCGTCGCGCAGGTGCCGCTCGAGCGGGTGGTGCCGGGACAGGCCCGGGTTGCCGAGCGCCGCGACCGCGGTCTGCGTGGCCGCGATCACCGACCGGCCGATGGCGACCTTGATGGCGGACAGCTCGGGCAGGATCGAGGTGTCGCCGGCCTCGAACCGCAGCAGGGCGCCGTGCAGCAGCGTCTCCGCCTGGACGATCTGCAGGTCGACCTCGCCGGCGACCGCCTGGATCCGCTCCGTCGTCGCGATCGGCCGGCCGAGGGCCGTGGGCACCCGGGAGCGGGCGAACTCGGCGAACGCGGAGCGGGCCGCCCGGGCGACGCCGACGTAGAGCGCCGCGTGCCCGAAGCCGGCGGGCCCCGCCTGCGCCGCCGGGTCCCGGTACACCCCGTCCGGGCCGCGCGGGATCTCGACGAACGCGTCCGCGGGCAGCTCGACGCCGTCGTAGACGACGTCGTGGGTGTGCGAGGACCGCAGTCCCAGGTGGTCCCACGTCTCGATCCAGCGGATGCCCGGCGCCTCGGCTGGCACGATGAGGTGGCCCACCCGCGGGCGCTCCGGGTCGCCGTCCGGCTCGTCGGCGACCGCCCACACGACGTGGTAGGCGAGCGCGGCGCCGCCACTGGCGTAGGCCTTGTGCCCGGACAGCACCCAGCCGTCGGCGGTCCGGGTGGCGGTGGTCTTCGGGATCCCGCCGCGGGCCGGGGCGCCGAGCTCCGGCTCGGCGCGGATCGCGTTGACCAGCGCCGGGCCGCCGCGCGACCGGAGCAGCAGGTCGTCGTAGTAGGCCGCCGGCCAGTGCGGGTGCGCGGCCTGGCCCGCGTGGGTGCCCAGCAGGTTGGCCGCGAGCAGCCCGACCGAGGCGTCGCCTTCGCCGAGGGCCGTCAGGATCCGGACCAGGTCGCGCGGGCCGAGCCCGGGGCCGCCGAACTGGGTGCCGACCGCGGCGGTCAGCAGGCCCGCGCGGTGCGCCGCCTCCAGTCCCCTGACGGGGATCTGACCGCTACGGTCGTACTCGGCCGCCGTCGCGGCGATCTCGGCGGTGACGGCCGCGAGCGCCTCGGCCGACAGGTCCGGGACCGGGAAGGTGTAGGTCGGCGCGTCGGTCGCCGTCACTGTGTCTCGAGTTCGCTCCGGCGCCGCACTCATCGCCCCCCCGGCCGGCGCATCCGCGCCGGCCGGGGACCCCTGCTCGGCCCCGTCCTCGTCCCTCGGACGTGCCCTCCGCTCGCTAACGCCCGGGGTCCCTGCCGAATCGGCGGAGCTTGCGGAGCCGATTTGGGAGGTCCGGCTCACGGCTGGCCCGCCGTGGCGTGCTGGGCGTAGTCGGCCCCGTAGTTGCCGAGGTGGGTGGCCTGCAGGGTGCCACGCCGGCCGGTCGCCGCGCGGTGGGCGAGCTCCTCGCGGACCAGGGGCAGCACGTAGCGGCCGTAGTCGACCGCGTCGGCCAGGGTGTCGTAGCCGCGGATCGACACGAGCGACGCGCCGCGGTCGACGTAGTCGAGGATCGCGGCGGCGACCGTCTCCGGCGAGCCCACCAGCGCGGTCGACGCGCCGGCGGCGTTGGTGACCGCCGCGGTCTTGGTCCACAGCGCCCGGTCGTAGAGCTCGGAGCGGTCCGCGAACGCCAGCGCCCGCTGGGAGCCGACGTTCTGCGGGGTGGTCCCGCGGTACTGCTGGGCGTGGTAGGCGGCCCGCTCGAAGGTCGCCGCGACCTTGGCGACGTAGTCGCGCGCCTTCTCCCACGCGAGCCGGTCGGTCTGGGCGATGATCGGGCGGAACGTGACCCAGATCCGCGGCCGGGTGGCGCGTCCCGCGGCGCGCGCGATCGCGTTGACCCGCTCGATCTCGGAGCGCAGGTCGTCGAGCGGCTCGCCCCAGAAGCTGAAGATGTCGGCCTTCTCGCCGCCCACCTGGAACGCCTCCGCGGACTGGCCACCGATGGAGATCGGGATCGGCGCCTCGTAGGGCGCGAAGCCGGGGCCGAACTCGTCGAACTTGTAGAACTCGCCGTCGTGGCTGAACGGCCCGGGCTCGGTCCACGACCGGCGCAGGACGTCGATGTACTCCGACGTGCGGGCGTAGCGGCGTTCCTTGGCCAGGTAGTCGCCCTGGCGGGCCTGCTCCGCGTCGCTTCCGCCGGAGATGAGGTGGACGACGGCCCGGCCCTCGGTGAGCTGGTCGAGCGTGGCGAGCTTCTGGGCACCCACCGTGGGGAACGTGGTGTTCGGCCGCAGCGCCACGATCGGCCGCAGCCGCTCGGTGAGCTGGCCGACGGCGCTGGCGACGACGAACGAGTCGGCGCTGTTCGAGCCGTACGGCAGCAGCGTGTAGTCGTAGCCGCCCTCCTCGAGGGAGCGGACGTACCTGCGGAAGTACTTCAGATCGATCCCACGGCTGGGGATCGGGTTCAGCTCCGTCGACGGGTTCAGGTGCGAGAGGCTGATGAACTCCACCTCTGGCGCGGCGGTCTCCGGGATGGCGGGTCCGAACTCGGGCGCGGCGGTCATGCGGGTGTCCTCTCGGCGGTCGGCTGAGGGCTGCTGGTGGCGTACGCGCCGGGGTGATCGGCCTGGAGGGTGCCGCGCTGCCCGGTCGCCTCCCGGTGGGCGAGCTCCTGGCGGACCAGCGGCAGGATGTGGCGGCCGTAGTCGATGAGGTCGTTGAGGTTGTCGTAGCCCCGGATCGACACCAGGTCGGCGCCGAGGTCGACGTAGTCGAGGATCGCGGCGGCGACCGTCTCGGGAGTCCCGACGAGCGCCGTGGACGCGCCGGTCGCGCCGGTGGCGCTGGCGGTGGGCGTCCACAGCGCCCGGTCGTGGACGTCCTGCCGGGACGCGATCTCCAGCAGCCGCTGGGACCCGACGTTCTGCGGGGCGTCGCCGCCGAGACCGCTCCTGACCAGGTTCGCCGCCCCGGCCGCCGAGCCCTCGAGCACCGAGAGGATCCGGTGGGCCTTCTCCCAGGCGAGCTCGTCGGTGGCGGCGATGATCGGGCGGAAGGTGACCCAGATCCGCGGCCGGTCGGCGCGCCCGGCCCGCTCGGCCTCGTTGTTGACGGCGTCGATCTGCTCCTGGGTGTCCGCCAGCGGCTCGCCCCACAGGCCGAAGATGTCCGCGCTCGCGCCGCCGACCTGGTAGGCCTGCGCCGAGGAGCCGCCGAGCGACACCGGGATCGTGCCGTTCGTCGGCCGCACCGCGCTGACGAAGTTCTCGAACCGGTAGAACTCGCCCTCATGGCTGAACGGCGTCGTGCTCGTCCAGACCTTGCGGACGATGTCGATGTACTCCGCCGTGCGGGCGTAGCGCCGTTCCTTGGGGAGGTAGTCGCCCTCCCGCGCCTGCTCCGCGTCGCTTCCGCCAGAGATGAAGTGAACGACGGCCCGGCCACCCCCGAACTGGTCGAGCGTCGCCAGCGCCTTGGCGGCGACCGTCGGGTAGAGGGAGTTGGGCCGCAGCGCCACGATCGGGGTCACCCGCTCGCTGCGGGCGACGATCTGGTTGGCGACCGCGAACTGGTCCTGGAACGCGGAGAAGTAGGGGACCAACGTGTAGTCGAACCCGGCGTCCTCCAACGCGTTGACGTACCGCGCGAAGAACGGCACGTCGACGTCGGCGCTACCGAGCCGGTTCAGCTCGTTGCTCGGGTTGACGTTGATCGCGCTTATGAACTCGACTGTCATCTGGCTTTCCGATCTTCGCCGGTCAGGACGGGTTGGGGCCGGTGGCAACCGGGCGGGCGGGGTCGGCCGACCAGGCGGACCAGGAACCCGGGTAGAGCGCCGCGTCGATGCCGGCGGCCGCCAGGGCCGCGATCTCGTGGGCGGCGGTGACGCCGGAGCCGCAGTAGACGCCGACCGTCCCGCCCGCGCCGGAGCCGCCCGCGCCGGAGCCGGCGGCGACGCCCGCGGCGGCGAACCGCGCGCGCAGCTCGGCGACCGGCAGGAACCGGCCGTCCGCGCCGAGGTTGTTCGCGGTGGGCAGGCTGACCGCGCCGGGAACGTGCCCGGCGCGGGAGTCGACCGGCTCGACCTCGCCGCGGTAGCGCTCCCCGGTCCTGGCGTCGAGCAGCACCCCGGTGCCCGCCACCGCGGCCGCCGCGTCGGCGTCCAGCACCGGCAGGTGCCCGGCGGTGAGCGTGACGTCGCCCGGCTCGGGCCGGTGGGCGCCGGACGCGAGTGCCCCGCCGGCCGCGGCCCAGGCGCCGAGGCCGCCGTCGAGGATCCGTACGTCGCCGACGCCGGCCCAGCGCAACAGCCACCAGGCGCGGCCAGCGGACAGCCCACCGATGGCGTCGTAGACGACGACCGGCTGCCCGGCGCGCAGCCCCCAGCGCCGGGCGGCCCGCTCGAGGTCCGCCAGCTCCGGCAGCGGGTGACGGCCCCGCTCGGCCGACGCCGGGGCGGCGAGCTCGGTCTCCAGGTCGACGTAGACGGCGCCCGGCAGGTGCCCGTCGAGGTAGTGCTTCTCGCCGTCCGGGTCGCCCAGCGCCCAGCGCACGTCGAGCAGCGCGGGCGGGAGCGAGCCGGCGAGCTCGGCCCGCAGGGTGTCGGCGTCGACGAGCACGCGCGCGCTCGCGAGCAGCCCGGCGAGGTCCTCCACCGGCAGCGACCCGGGCGCGGTCCGCTCGGACACGGCCCGCCCGACGCGCGCGGCGAGCGCGGCGTTGACCGGGGCGCGCCGGCCCAGCTGGCGCGCCAGCAGCGCGACCTCGCCGTTGAGGAAGTCGGTCTCGGCGTCCCGGGCACGCGCCAGGCTCTGCCAGGTCGAGCTTCCCGGCCGCTCGTGGCCCTCGACGGGGTGGATGGCGAAACGGTCGAGGCGAGTGGTGTTCTCGGTCGCGAGGTCCGCGACGCCGAAGCCGGCGGCTGTGAGGACCTCCTGGGTTTCGGCCTGGACCAGGCGGGCGGCCCGGTCGCGCTCCGGTCCCGCCGGGTAGAGGGCGTCGAGGGCGAACGTCGCGCTCGCCAGCAGCTTCGCGGCCTTCCACCGGGACAGGTCGTCGACCACCTGCGCCTCGAACCCGGACGCGGCCAGGTCGCCCGCGATCGCCCGGGCCGCCACCGGGGCCGGGCCGTCCGGGTGTCCGCCGAGCCAGAACACGCCCACGACCGGGGCGGCGGGCGAGGCCACCTCGCCGTCGGCGACGTAGGTCGACGGCACCCACAGCACCGAGCCGACGACCGTGGCGAACCGGCGCAGGGCGGCGCGCTCGGCGTCGAGCCCGTTCTGGAGCGTGAAGACCGGCAGCACCTCGCCGGCCCGCCACCGGCCGCCGTCGACGGGCTGACGCGCCCACAGGGCGAGCGCCTCGTCGGCCTGCTGGGTCTTGGTGGCGAGCACGAGCACGTCGTCGCGTTCCAGGGCGACGTCGTCCGGGCCGCCGGCCGCGGGGACGTCGACGACCCGCGCCCCGTCGGGGCGGAAGTAACGCAGCCGCCCGGCCCGCAGCAGCTCCAGCTGACGGCCGCGCGCCACCAGGACGACGCGGCGGCCGGTCGCCGCGAGCTCGGCGGCCAGCGTCACCCCGGCGGCGCCCGCGCCGATGATCACATATCGGGTCACTGTCGCGCCTCCTGACGCAGCGGCTCGGCGAACGCGATCGGCGCGAGGCTCGCGTCGGCGCGCAGGCGCTCGAGGAACTGCACGACGACCGCGGCGACCGTGCGGTGGGCCGCGTCGTTGAGCGCGTCGTGCCGGCCGCCGGCGATGGTGACGAGCTCGGCCCGCGGCGCGGCGGCGTACCAGCGGCGGGCGTCGTCGACCGGGCTCACCGCGTCGTCACGGCCGTGCAGGCCGAGCACTGGCAGGTCGAGCCGGCCGGGAACGGACGGGTCGAACCAGTCGGCCGGCAGGTCGGCGAACAGGGCCGCCCGCCGGACTCCGCCCTCGCTGATCCGCCCCTGGTGGGTGGGGCAGGCGGTGCGGATGGTCAGCTCGTCGTCCCAGCCCGCCGACGGCGCCGCGGCCCGAACCAGTCGGCCGGCAGGTCGGCGAACAGGGC
>NZ_JADWYU010000178.1 GCF_016786325.1 Frankia nepalensis
CCCCCCTGCCGCATCGGCTCCGCCGATCCGGCAGGAACCCTGTCGCCGATCAGGCAGGAACCCCGGGCGCGTCACCCGGGCCCGGGCCGGTTCCGCCACCGCTCACGCCCCCGTCGGCCCCACAGCCAGGACCGGCGGCGCGGGCGTGGCCCGACGCCGGCTGGACGACCTCCCAGCAGATGTCCCCGCTTGGCTTCGCCGATCGGACGGGAATGCCGGATCCGGCGGGAACCCCGGGCCCGCCCACCGCGCCGCAGCCCACCACGCCGGCGGGCGGCGTCGCGCCGGTCGCGGGTGGCGTCGGGGCGCGTCCCGGCGCGCCGGACGGGCCGCGTCCGCTGGCACCCTCCGCCGGGCAGGCGGGTCCCGTGCCGTGGGTTCCCGAGGTCGGGCGGCCGACCGACCCGTCCTCCGGTCAGCTGGCCAACCCGGCGCACCTGCCGTCGCTGGGGACGCCGGCCTGGCCCGCGCCGGCGCCCGACCCGCGTGGCGGCTGGACGCTGCCCGCCACGCATACCGACCTGTTCGCGCCGGTGAGCCCGGACGGCCAGGCGCCGTCGGCGCCCGGCTTCGGCGGCCCGCCCGAGCTCGCCGGTTTCCCGCCCCGGCTGGCCTACCCGGCGACGGACTCGGCGGGTCCTTCCCCGCTGGTCATGCCACCGGCCGCCGGGACGCCGATCGGTCATGGCGGCGACGGCCTCGGGCCGGACGAGGACGCCGGCGGCCCGGGCGACCGGCTGGACGACGACGAGGAGCACGACCAGGACGACGACCCCCCCGCCGACCGCCTGGGGCGGCCCTGGGTGTCGTACTCGGTGTCCCGGGCCGGCTGGCGGCGGCGCGTTCTGCGGGTGCGGGTCCGCAGCGGCGGCGTGGTGCCCGAGCTGGTGCTGGTGGCACGGCCGGGGATGCTTCCGCCGGGGGCGCTCGCCGAAGGGCAGGCGCTCGCCCGGCTGGCGCCGTCCACCGAGCGGGCGACCAGGACGATGGAGGTGCGGCTCGACGGCGCGTTGCTGCCGTGGGGCATCCGGGTGCTGGCGGTGCCCGCCGGAGGCGAAGAGGTCGCGGTTAGCCATCCGCCGGATGACGTGCTCGTCGTGCGCTGACCGGGATCGGTGGGCCGGTTCGCGCGCCGAGCAAATGGTTGCTGGCAACTAGATCGATTGTTGTGTTTCCGGAGATGTTCCGGGTCTGCTTCGGCACGCCGTGTCGGAATCGCGTGGCGTGCGGATGAGGTGCACCGGAATGTCCGGAAGAGTTTCCATGTGCCGCCTGTCGCGGCGCCTCCTGGGCCGATTACTATGCCTGTGATCAGTTATTGCCGTGTATCCGTGGGTGCGTCGGTAATCAGCGCGTCGGTTGGGGCGGGCACCGTTCGGAGAGCCGTCAAGGCGCTTCGGAGGGGACGGAGCCAGGTCGCCACCGCCGGTCGATGTGCAGCCGGGGCCCTGTCGGTGTCTCCCGCGCGCAGCGGGAGCACGGAGTGTCACAGGCGCGGACCCGCCCGCCATGATCGAAAGGCAGCGCTCACGCATGGCCCTGACCTACAACGGCCGTCCGTCCCCTCCGGTAGGCCGTCTGGTTCCCGCCGTCCCAACCTCGACCTCCTCGCGAGCCCGGCGCCGACCGGCGCCGCTCGCGGCCTGGCGCCGGCGCCGGCACGTCCTCGGCCTGCTGGCCGCCGCTTTCACCGTCGCGCTGCTCGGGACGCTGATGCCGGGCGCCGCGGCCACGACGACCCCGACCCCGCCGCCCGACCAGGAGGGCGTGTCCAGCTCCGTGGCCAGCGTGCCGACCCTGGCCATCGTGCTGTTCGACTCGGACATCGTGCTCGTCGGCGGCCGCGGCTTCCTGCCGGGCGAGGACACCCTCATCGAGGCGACCACCGACAGCCTCGGGGGATCGGCGACGATGAAGCCCGGCGAGGACGGCCGCTTCCTGCTCGGGTTCCGGGTGCCGGCCGGCTTCGTCGGCACGGTCTCGGTCGTCGCCACGCAGGGGGAGCGCGTCGCCAACGGCCAGCTGGACGTCGACACCAGGACGGCCGTGCCCACCCTGCCCGTGGGCGGCGAGCCCGGGGCGGGCAGCCCGCTGGACACCGTCGGGGAGCACTCCGGGCTGCCGTGGATGTCCGGCGTCCACCCGGACAACCCGCTGCAGCCCTACCTGGACTTCGGCACCTGGCGCGGCCGGGCGATCGACGTCGCCCACGTGTTCACGATTCGTGACAACGGCTGGGGACCGCTCGTCGAGCCGAAGTGGCCGGTGGACGACTTCAAGGCCTTCCCGGGCACTCTGGTGATCAGCCAGCCGCTGTACCCGGAGGGGGCCGGCAACAACGCCGAGTGCGCGAGCGGTGCCTACAACGAGCAGTGGAAGAAGTTCGGCTCCTTCCTGGTGAACCGCAACCGCGCCGACTCGATCGTGCGGCTGGGCTGGGAGTTCAACGGCAAGTTCATGTACTGGCACGTCGACGACGACCCGACGAACTGGGTGAAGTGCTTCCAGAACATCGCCACCGCGATCCGGTCCACGAACCCGGACGTGAAGATCGACTGGACCTTCAACGGGCACAACTCGCCGGTCCCCGCGGGCGGCACGCCCTGGCCCGCGTACCCGGGCGACGAGTACGTGGACTACATCGGGATCGACCCGTACGACCACTTCCCGCCGTCGCACTCCGACGAGGCCTTCGACAAGCAGTGCAACGACCCGAACGGGCTCTGCTACGCGGCCCAGTTCGCCAGGGAGCACGGCAAGAAGCTCTCCGTCGGTGAGTGGGGCGTCGCCTCCTGCAGCGGCAACGGCGGCGGCGACAACCCGCTGTACATCCGGAAGATGTGGGAGACCTTCGTAGCCAACAAGGACGTCATGGGCTACGAGAGCTACTTCAGCGACCCGAACGTGGGCAACGTCTGCTCGACGCTGCACAGCGGGACCGGGGACGGCGGGCAGAACCCCCGCTCCGGGGCCGAGTACAAGCGGCTGTGGGGCGCCCGCGCTCCCCGCGTGGCCTCGAAGGGAGCGAGCCGGCCGCGTGGCCGGCTGGGCGGGCTTGCCCGAAACGAAGCCATTGCCGGCAAATGTCGAGAAGGCGTCACTCGGACGTTTCCCAGCAACCGTCCCCTCCTGGGAGGTACGGTCCGACGGGTCGGGCGTTGTCCCAGGTCCGACGGTGTCCGGGGCGGCTGGGAGGTGCCGGCCGGCACCGACGATGCCAGGCACGCCGAGCCAGAAGAAGGAGCCGCTCTGTTGCGACACTTCGCCTTCCTCGACGCGGCGGCCACGGACGCGTTGTTCCACTGTCCGCCCCAGGAGATCTCCGCGGCGGACGAGCGGAGGCTGGTCGCCACCGCGCTGGGCGCCACCCTCTACGCGCCGGGCACCCGGCCGCGGCTGGCGGACGACGTGCGCCGCCAGCTGGCCGCCGGTGTGGCGTCGATGGTGCTCTGCCTGGAGGACGCGATCGCCGACCACGAGGTCCCGGCCGCCGAGGCGAACGTGGTCCTCGCCCTCAACGAGCTGGGCGACAGCCCGCCCGCCGCCGGTGAGAGCCCTGGCCTCCTGTTCGTCCGGGTGCGCGCGGCCGAGCAGATCCCCGCGCTGGTCGCGGGCCTGACGCCCGCCGCGGCGGCGCTGCTGGCCGGGTTCGTGCTGCCGAAGTTCGTCGAGGACACCGGCGAGGTGGCGCTGGACGCGGTGCTGCGCGCCGGGGACGACCTGGGCCGGCCGCTGTGGGCGATGCCCGTGCTGGAGAGCCCGGAGGTCATCAACCGGGAGAGCCGGCTGGAGACCCTGCTCGGGGTGCGCCGGCTGCTTGACAAGCACGCCGAGCACGTGCTGGCCGTGCGGCTGGGCGCCACCGATCTGTCCGGGCTGTTCGGGCTGCGCCGGGACCGCGACCTCACCATCTACGACATCGCGGTGGTCCGCGACTGCATCGCCGACATCGTCAATGTCTGCGCCCGCGGCGGCGAGCACGTCGTCACCGGGCCGGTCTGGGAGTACTTCGCCCAGCCCGAGCGGCTGTTCGTCAGCTCGCTGCGGGTCACCCCGTTCGCCAACGTCGAGCTCGTCGACCCGGTGGTCCAGGGCCAGGCGCTGCGCCGCGACCTGGTGTCCGCGGACCTCGACCGGCTGATCAAGGAGGTAGTGCTGGACAAGGCGAACGGCCTCATCGGCAAGACCGTCATCCACCCCAGCCACGTCGCCGCGGTCCACGCCCTCTACGTCGTCACGCACGAGGAGTACGAGGACGCGCAGACGGTGCTCGCCGGCGAGGCCGGCGGCGTCCGGCCCAGCCGCTACGCGAACAAGATGAACGAGCTGCGCCCGCACCGGCTCTGGGCGCAGGCCGTGGTGCGCCGCGCGACCGCCTTCGGGGTGCTGCGGGAGGGCCACACCTTCGTGGACGTGCTCGCCGCGAGCCAGGCGGTGACTGCTTGAGCGGCGCGCCGGCCGCCGGGACCGCTGACCCGGCGGCCGCCGCGGCCATGGATGACGCGGCCGACGACGGCTGGCTCTGGGAGGCGCTGGGGCTGACGGCCGAGGTCACCGAGGACGTCACCGGCGCCGGGCTGCGCGGGATGATCGGGCTCGCGCTGCGGCGCAACCCGCGCCGCGCGCACCTGCTGGTCAGCCGGGTGCTCGGCAAGCACCTGCCGGTCCGGCCGGAGGTCGCGCTCGGCGCGGGCACGGCGCTCGCGGACTGGGCACGGGCGTCCTCGGCCGTCGGCCGCGCCGGCGGCGCCCCGTTCGTCCTCGGCTACTGCGAGACGGCGACGGCGCTCGGGCACGCGGTCGCCGACGGCTTCGCCGACGCCGACTACCTGCACACCACCCGCCGCGCGGTCGCCGGGATGCGCTCCGAGCTGGAGCTCGCCGAGGCGCACTCGCACGCCGTGCACCACTGGCTGCTGCCGGCGGACCGGCGGCTGCTGACCGACCCGCGCCCACTGCTGCTCGTCGACGACGAACTGTCCACCGGCAACACGGCGCTCGGCACGATCCGCGCGCTGCACGCGCTCGCGCCCCGGCCTGCCTACACGGTCGCGGCGCTGCTGGACGCGCGGCCGGCCGCGGCACGGACCGCGTTCGACGAGCTGGCCGACGAGCTGGGCGTGCCGGTGGACGTCGTCTCGCTGGTGTCCGCGACCGTCGCGGTGCCGCCGGACATCGCCGACCGCGCCCGAGCGCTGCGCGCCCGCCACGCGCCGCCCGCGCCCGGCGGCCTGGCGGGCGCCGGCCCGGACGGTGGCTCGACGGGCGCCGGTTCGACGGACACCGGTTTGACGGACGGCGGCACCGGCACGGTCAGCTGGGTTCGCCCGGCGTGGCCCGCCGAGCTGCCCGACGGCGGCCGGCACGGCTGGACGCCGCGGCACCGGCGCCTGCTCGACGAGGTGGTGGCCGGCCTCGCCGCGTCGGTCGCCGCCCGGCTGGTCGAGCCCGGCGGGCGGACGCTCGTCCTCGGCACCGAGGAGCTCATGTACACCCCGATGCGGCTGGCCGCGGCGCTCGGCCGGGCCACCGGCGGCGAGACGCGCTACCAGTCGACCACCCGCTCGCCGGTGCACCCGCTCGACGTGCCCGGCTACGCGATCCGGTGCGCGCTGGAGTTCCCCGCGCCGGACGACCCGAGCAGGGCCAGCCAGGTCTACAACGTGCCGGCGCGCCGCGCGCGCACCGGTGACCCGTCCCCCGCCAGCCGCGCCTCCGTGGGCGACGCCTCCGTGGACCCCTACGACGACATCGTCGTCGTGGTCGACGACGGGGTCGACGCGGCCGCCCCGGCCGTGGGGGAGGGGCCGGCGCTGGCCGGCCTCGTCGAGGCGCTGCGCCGCTGCGCGCCGGTCACCGTCGTCACGCTGCCGTCGTTCGTCCCGGAAGGTGCCCGATGACCACGACCGCCGCCACCACCACGACGGCCACCACCGGGACCGCCGCGGTGGCCGGCCCCGTTCCCCCGGGAGCCCCGGCCGGCGCCGGCCTGCCCGGCACGGTCGGCTCCGGCTCGTACGACCCGGCGGACGTCACGTTCCTGCTCAAGGACCTGTCCTCGGTCGCCCTCGAGCGGCCCACGGAGGACCGTGAGGAGGAGATGCAGCGCGGCCGGCACTACTCCGAGGACCTGCCGGTCGAGTACCAGCCGGACGAGCGCTACCTCGCGCTCTACCACCAGGCGCTGGAGCGGTCGGCGACCCGGGTCGCGCTCGCCGTCGGCCTGGTCTCCGAGCTGGTACGGGTCAGGAAACCGGCGCCGGTGCTGGTCTCGATCGCCCGCGCGGGCACGCCGATCGGCATCCTCATGCGCCGCTGGTACGCCTTCCGCTACGGCCTCGACGTGCCGCACTACGCGATCTCCGTGATCAAGGACCGCGGGGTCGACCTGAACGCCGTGCGCCACCTCACCGCCCGCCACGACCCGGCGGCTCTCCAGTTCGTCGACGGCTGGACCGGCAAGGGCGTGATGACCCGGGTGCTCACCGAGGCGGTCACCCCGCTCGGCCTCGACGACACCCTCGCCGTGCTCGCCGACCCGGCCAGGTGCGTGCCGCTCTACGGCACGCGCGACGACTTCCTCATCCCGAGCGCCTGCCTGAACTCGACCGTGTCCGGCCTGGTCAGCCGGACGGTGCTCAACGCCGAGCACGTCGGCGAGGCCGACTTCCACGGCGCGAAGTACTACCGCGACCTCGAGCCGCACGACCTGTCCCGGCACTTCATCGAGACCGTCGTCGGCCGGTTCGCCGCGGTCGTCGACGAGGTGGCGGCGACCTGGCCCGCGCTGTGGGCGTCCGACCGGGCGCCGACCTGGGAGGGCTGGGCCGCGGTCGAGCGGATCGCCGAGCGCTACGAGATCCCCGACGTCGCGATGGTCAAGCCGGGCGTCGGGGAGGCCACCCGAGTGCTGCTGCGCCGGGTGCCCTGGCGGGTGCTGATCGCCCCGGACCGGGCCGACGAGCTCGCGCACGTGGTGGCGCTCGCCGAGGCCCGCGGCGTCCCCGTCGAGGAGATGCCCGGCCTGCCGTTCTCCTGCGTCGGCCTGGTCCGCCCGGTGCGCGCCGGCGGGGAGAAGCCCCAGTTCCACACCCCGCAGGAGCGCTGGCGCCCGCCCGCCGCCGGCGAGGCCCGCCGGTGAGCGCGCCGTCCGCCGGCGCGGCGTCCGCCGGCGCGGCGCCCGTCCCTGGCCCGCGCTGGCTGGTCGCGTGCGACCTCGACCAGACGTTGATCTTCTCGCGGCGCTCGTTCCGGCTGCCCGACGGCGTCGGCGAGCCCCCGCTGGTGCTGGTCGAACGGATCGACGGCGAGCCGTGGGCGTTCATGACCGAGACGGCGTTCGCCGGAGTCGCCGCGCTGCACGAGGGCGCCGTGCTCGTGCCGGTGACCACCCGCACGCTCGCCCAGTACGGCCGGGTCGACCTGGGGGTGACGCCGCGCTACGCGGTCGCCGCCAACGGCGGTCACCTGCTCGTCGACGGGGTCGTCGACCCGGCGTGGGCGGACGCCGTCGCCGAGCGGCTGCGCGGCGGCGCTCCCCTCGCCGACGTGCTCGCGATCGCCGAGCGGCTGGCCACCGGCGGCTGGTGCCGGCTGACGAGGGTCGCCGACGACCTGTTCGTCTACCTGGTGGCTCATGAGCGCGACGGCATCCCCGACCTCGCCGGGGTCACCGACGAGCTCGCCGCCGCCGGCTGGACGGTGTCCGTGCAGGGCCGCAAGGTCTACCTGGTCCCGGCGGCGCTGACCAAGCAGGCCGCGCTCGCCGAGGTCGCCCGCCGCGCGGGCGCCACCCGCGTCGCCGCCGCGGGCGACTCCCTCCTCGACGCCCCGATGCTGCTGGCCGCCGACGCGGCCGTCCGCCCGGCCCACGGCGAGCTCCACGACCGCGCCTGGACCGCCCCGCACCTGCACGTCACCGCCGCCGCCGGCCTGCTCGCCGGCGAGGAGCTCCTCGCCCACCTGACCGGCCTCGTCACTGGTGGTCGCGTCGCCGGTGGCCGCGTCGCGGCCGCGGCTGGGCGGTGACGTCCGTTCGGGTCGTCGCCGCGGTCCTGTGACGAGGGCGCCGAAGGCGCGGCCGGCCGCCGTGGCGGCGCGTCCGCTCGTCGGGGTGTGACGCCGCTCACCGCGTAAGGCGTACCGTCGGGCGAAACGCCGATCGACGGTCGTTCGGGACCCGTGGTAGACCCCGTGTGAACGCCGCCACGGGCCAGGCCGCCCGCCCGGCCGGCTCGACCTTGTCTTCGTCGTCGAGGAGGACGCGTGACCACCACCGACCAGGCCGGCGCCAGCCGCGCGGGGGAGCCGGAAGCCGGCACGCTGGAGGCCGAGCTGGAGCGGCTGCTGTCGGTCGAGAGCTTCGACCCGCCGGCGGGGTTCACCCGCCGGCGGCCGGTCGAGGCCGACGCGGCGGCGGCCGCGGCCGACCCGGTGGCCTTCTGGGCCGACAAGGCCCGTGAGCTGCTCGACTGGGACACGCCGTTCACCACGGTCCTGAACGACGCGAACCCGCCGTTCTACAAGTGGTTCGAGGACGGCGAGCTCAACATCTCGGCGAACTGCCTGGACCGGCACGTCGCCGCCGGCCGGGGCGACCGGGTCGCCTTCCACTGGGCCGGGGAGGAGGGCGAGCGGCGCGCCGTCACGTACGCCGACCTGCTCGACGAGACGCAGCGGCTGGCGAACGGGCTGCGCTCCCTCGGCGTCGGCCGCGGCGACGTCGTCGGCATCTTCCTCCCGATGATCCCGCAGGTCGCGGCGGCGATGCTGGCCTGCGCCCGGATCGGCGCGGTGCACAACGTCGTCTTCGGTGGCTTCGCCCCGTCGGCCGTGAAGGAGCGGATGGAGGTCTCGGACGCCAAGGTCCTCATCACCGTGGACGGGGCGCGCCGCAAGGGCCGGACCGCGCCGGTGAAGGCCGCCGTCGACGCGGAGATGGGTGACCTGAAGAGCCTGGAGCGCATCGTTGTCGTGGAGGCGGTCGGGGCGGCCGCCCTCGGTGGCGCCCGCGCGCCGATGACGCCCGGCCGGGACGTCTGGTACGAGGAGCTGGTCGCCGCCGCCGACCCGGTGTGCCCACCCGAGCCGATGTCCGCCGAGGCGCCGCTGTTCATCCTCTACAGCTCGGGCTCGACGGCGAAGCCGAAGGGCATCCTGCACACCACCGGCGGCTACCTGCTCGGCGCGACCTACACGTACCAGACGGTCTTCGACATCGACCCGGAGAGCGACGTCTACTGGTGTTCCGCCGACGTCGGCTGGATCACCGGCCACTCCTACATCATCTACGGCCCGCTGTCGAGCGGCGCGACCAGCGTGATGTACGAGGGAGCGCCCGACTACCCGGACTTCGACGTCTGGTGGAAGCTGATCGACGAGTACAAGGTGACCGTCTTCTACACGGCGCCGACGGCGATCCGGGCGTGCATGAAGTGGGGCGCCCAGTACCCGGACCGGCATGACCTGAGCTCGCTGCGCCTGCTCGGCACCGTCGGCGAGCCGATCAACCCGAAGGCGTGGCTCTGGTACCACAAGGTGATCGGCGGCGGGCGCTGCCCGATCGTCGACACCTGGTGGCAGACGGAGACCGGCGCCATCATGATCTCCCCGATCCCGGGCGTCACGGCGACCAAGCCCGGTTCGGCGACCAGGCCGCTGCCCGGCATCACCCCGGCGCTGCTGACCGAGGACGGGCAGCCCCTCACCGAGGGCACCGGCGTGCTGGTGATCACCCAGCCGTGGCCGTCGATGCTGCGGACGCTGTACAAGGACGACGAGCGGTTCGTCAAGACCTACTTCTCCCGGTTCGGCCCGACGACCTACCTGGTCGGCGACGCGGCCCGGGTCGACGCCGACGGCTACTTCTGGATCATCGGCCGGATCGACGACGTCATCAACGTCTCCGGGCACCGGCTGTCCACCGCCGAGGTCGAGTCGGCGATCGTGGCGCACGAGGCGGTCGCCGAGGCGGCGGTCGTCGCCCAGGCCGACGAGCAGACCGGCCAGGCCATCGTGGCCTTCGTGACGCTCGCCGGCGGGCGGGCCGGTGACGACGCGACGGTCGCCGAACTGCGCGACCACGTCGCGACCCGGATCGGCAAGCTCGCCCGGCCGAAGCGGATCATCTGGGCCGAGGATCTGCCGAAGACCCGTTCCGGCAAGATCATGCGTCGGCTGCTCCGGGACGTCGCGGAAGGACGTGCCCTCGGCGACGTGACCACCCTGCGCGACCCGACCGTCATGGCCGCCCTCGCGGCCAAGATCGCCGAGGCGGGCCCAGAGGACTGAGAGGGAGTCCGCGGACTGAGGGGGTCCGAGGACTGAGCGGGTCCGAGGACTGAGGCGGGGCCCGACGGACTGACGCGGGCCCGCGGCGTGGGAGGGCGCCGCCCAGGGCCGCGCGTTCGCCGGTTCCGGCGCGCGCCGCCCAGGGCGGCCGGCCGCCCAATGGTGGATACGAACGAGGTCGAAAGAGGGGATGATCCGGGCACTCGTTCACCATTCCGCCCGGCCTCGCGCAGGGTTTTCCTGCTGGTAACCCACGGACACGACCCGGGTGTGGCCAGTTCACGGGCACTGTCTAGGCTCCCGTCTTCGTGAGAGCACTCCGACGGTTCACCGTTCGCGCGCAACTTCCCGAGCAGCTTGCTCCGCTCGCCGGTCTGGTCATGAACCTCCGCTGGTCGTGGCACCCGGAGACGCTGGATCTGTTCGAGTCGGTCGACCCTGAGCTGTGGCGGGCGACCAAGGGCGACCCGGTTCGCCTGCTCGGGGAGGTCGACCACGATCGGCTGGTCACGCTCGCCGGCGACCGTCGGTTCCTGCGCCGGCTGACCGACGCCGCCGACGAACTGCAGGAGTACCTCGGCGCCGAACTGTGGTACCAGCGCCGGCACCTCGAGGGCGCGCCGGCCGCGATCGCGTACTTCTCGCCCGAGTTCGGCATCACCGAGGTGCTGCCGCAGTACTCCGGCGGGCTGGGCATCCTGGCCGGCGACCACCTCAAGACCGCGAGCGACCTCGGCGTGCCGATCGTCGGCGTCGGGCTGCTCTACCGTGCCGGCTACTTCGTCCAGTCGCTCTCGCGCGACGGCTGGCAGCAGGAGCGCTACCCGGGCATCGACCCGCACGGCCTGCCGCTCACCCAGCTGACCGACGCCGCGGGCGTGCCGCAGAAGGTGGTCGTCGGGCTGCCCGAGGGGCGCGCCCTGCACGCGCAGATCTGGAAGGCGCAGGTCGGCCGGGTCCCGCTGCTGCTGCTCGACTCGGACGTCGAGGACAACCAGCCGGCCGAGCGGGGTGTCACCGACCGGCTCTACGGCGGCGGCACCGACCACCGGCTGCTGCAGGAGATGCTGCTCGGCATCGGCGGCGTGCGCGCCCTGCGGGTGTTCTCCCAGGTCACCGGCGCCCCGGCGCCGGAGGTGTACCACACCAACGAGGGCCACGCCGGGTTCCTCGGCCTGGAGCGGATCCGTGAGCTGGTCGCCGGCGGGCTGAGCTTCGACGAGGCGCTCGAGGCCACCCGCGCCGGCACCCTGTTCACCACGCACACCCCGGTGCCGGCCGGTATCGACCGGTTCCCGAAGGACCTGGTCGCCCGGCATTTCGGCGGCGACAACGCCTGGGACGGCGTGCCGGTCGAGCGGGTGCTGGAACTCGGCGCCGAGCCGGACCCGAACATGTTCAACATGGCGCACATGGGCCTGCGGCTGGCGCAGCGCTCCAACGGCGTGAGCCAGCTGCACGGCATCGTCAGCCGGGAGATGTTCAACGGCCTGTGGCCCGGATTCGACCCGGCCGACGTGCCGATCGGCTCGGTCACCAACGGCGTGCACGCCCCCACCTGGGTTTCCCGGACGCTGATCGAGCTGGCCGACCGCGAGGCGGAGCCCGCGCTGCTGTCCTCGGACGGCCGCGGCTTCGCCAAGATCGACAAGATCGCGGACGAGGTGCTGTGGGCGCTGCGCCGGGAGCTGCGCGAGGGGCTCGTCGCCGAGGTGCGCCGCCGGCTGCGGGTGTCCTGGCTCGCCCGCGGCGCCGCCCCCGGCGAGCTCGACTGGGTGGAGGGCGTCTTCGACCCGGACGTCCTGACCGTCGGCTTCGCCCGCCGGGTGCCGTCCTACAAGCGCCTCACGCTGATGCTGCACGACCGCGACCGGCTCACCCGGCTGCTGCTGCACCCCGAGCGGCCGATCCAGCTGGTCATCGCCGGCAAGGCCCACCCTGCCGACGACGGCGGCAAGCAGCTCGTCCAGCAGATCGTCCAGTTCGCGGACGACCCGGCGGTGCGCCACCGGATCGTCTTCCTGCCGGACTATGACATCGGCATGGCCCGCTACCTGTACTCCGGCAGCGACGTGTGGTTGAACAACCCCCTTCGCCCGCTCGAGGCCTGTGGCACGTCCGGGATGAAGGCGGCGCTGAACGGCTGCCTGAACCTGTCCATCCGGGACGGCTGGTGGGACGAGATGTTCGACGGCCAGAACGGCTGGGCGATCCCGACCGCCGACGGCGTCGAGGACCCGGACCGGCGCGACGCCATCGAGTCCGCGGCGCTCTACGACCTGCTGGAGAACGCCGTCGCGGCCCGCTTCTACGACCGCGCCGACGGCGTGCCGCGCCGCTGGACGGCGATGGTCCGGCACACCCTTTCCACCCTCGGGCCCAAGGTGCTCGCGACGCGGATGGTGCAGGAGTACGTCGAGAGGTACTACGTCCCCGCCGGCGTGTCGGCGCGAGCGGCGGCGGCCGACGGCTTCGGCGGCGCGAAGGACCTCTCGGGCTGGAAGGCGCGGGTGCGCTCGGCCTGGTCGGGCGTGCAGGTCCTCAACGTCGACTCGACCGGCCTCGGCGACACGCCGCAGGTCGGCCAGGACCTGGTCGTGCGCGCCACGGTCGAGCTC
The DNA here is from genome assembly GCF_016786325.1 of Frankia nepalensis. Taxonomy (GTDB): domain Bacteria; phylum Actinomycetota; class Actinomycetes; order Frankiales; family Frankiaceae; genus Pseudofrankia; species Pseudofrankia nepalensis. The sequence continues at coordinate 12,909 of NZ_JADWYU010000178.1, forward strand.
GGCGGCCTCGCCCCGGCCGACGTCGTCGTGCGGGCCTCCTACGGCCGCGTCGACGAGACCGACCGCCTGCTCGCCCCGGCGGCCCTCGACCTGCACCCGGCCGGCGAGGCCGAGGGCGGCGGCCACCGCTTCGAGGGCGTCATCCCGCTCGCCCGCACCGGCCCGTTCGGCTACACGGTCAACGTCCTGCCCGCCCACGGGCTGCTCGCCACCTCCGCCGAGGCGGGCCTGATCGCCACTCCCTGACCACCCCTTTGAAGATCGCCTCCTCGGCCTCCCGGGACGGGTGGAACCCACCATTCCACTGGCTCCGGGAGGCCGAACCCTTCGCGAAACCGTAGGCGCGACCCGGTCGGCGGCCCCGCCGCGTCGGCTGTCGAACAGGCGCGTCGGGCATCCGACCCCGCGGACCGGCCAGGTCGCGAAGACCGTGCCGGACAATGACCGTTCGGGTGGCTGGCGCGTCTCGGGGGTCGACGGGTGGATCTGCGTGGAGCGAACCTGTTCGGCCGGGATCTCGCCGGCGTGGACTGGGCCGGCGTGGACCTCGCCGGCGCGCGGCTGATCCACACGACGCTCGCCGGAGCCGTCCTGCGTGGGGCGGTCCTGACGGGGGCGGTGTTCGACCACGTGTCGCTCGCCGGCGCGGACCTCGCCGGCGCCGACCTGACCGGGGCACGGCTGATCCACACCGACCTCGCCGGCTGCTCGCTGCGCGGCGCGCGGCTGCGCCAGGCGGCGCTGCTGTCCTGTGCCGTCGACCCGGCCGCGCTGACCGGCCCAGAGCTGGCCGACGCCGCGGTCACCGGGCGCGACCAGGCCCAGCTCGTCACCCCGGCCGCGTTCACGCCGCCGCACTCCGTCGCCTTCTCCCCGGACGGCGCCCTGCTCGCGACCGCCGGGGGCGACCTGACGGCGCGGTTGTGGGACGTGGCCAGCGGGCGGGAGCTGCGCCAGTTCGCCGGTCACACCGACGGGGTGGAGGCGGTGGCGTTCTCCCCGGACGGCGCCCTGGTCGCCCTGGCGGGGTTCGACGCGACGGTGTGCCTGTGGGAGGTGGCCAGCGGGCGGGAACTTCGCCTGTTGACCGGTCACAAGGGACCGGTGCGGTCGGTGGCGTTCTCCCCGGACGGCGCCCGTCTTGCCTCCGCCGGGAACGACCGGACCATCCGGCTGTGGGAGACGGCCAGCGGGCGGTCGCTACGCAGGATCACGGGCCACTCCGACGTGGTGTGGTCGGTCGCGTTCTCCCCGGACGGCGCCCGCCTCGCCTCGGCCTCGTTCGACGGAACGGTGCGGCTGTGGGACGCGGCCAGTGGGCGGCGGCTGCATAAGATCACGAGTCACGCCGGCGCGGCTCGGTCGGTCGCGTTCTCCCCGGACGGCGCCCGGCTCGCCTCCGGCGGGGGCGACCTGACGGTACGGCTGTGGGACGTGGCCAGCGGGCGGGAGCTGCGCCAGTTCACCGGTCACACCGAAGAGGTGCGTGAGGTGGTGTTCTCCCCGGACGGCGCCCTGGTCGCCTCGACGGATTCCGACGGACCGGCGTTGGTGTGGGAGGTCGCCAGCGGGCGCGAGTTCCGCCGGATCACTGGTCACGCCGACGTGGTGCACACGGTGGCGTTCTCCCCGGACGGCGCCCGGCTCGCCTCCGCCGGGGACGACCGGACGGTACGGCTGTGGGACCTGGCCAGCGGCCGGCAGCTGCGCGAGCTCACCGGCCACGGCGGCGCGGTGCACGCGGTCGGGCTCTCCCCGGACGGCGGTTGCCTCGCCTCCGCCGGGGGCGACGGGACTGCGCGGTTGTGGGATCTGGCCAGCGGCCGGCAGCTGCATCAGCTCACCGGCCAGGACGGCGTCGTGGGCGCGGTGGCGTTCTCCCCGGCCGGAGGGCTGGTCGCCTCGGCGGGATCCGACGGGACGGTGTGCTTCTGGCAGGCGGCGACCGGGCGGGAGTGGTACCGCCTCGTCGGCGATCCCGAGCGGGTGTGCGCGGTGGCGTTCTCGCCGGACGGTGCCTGTCTGGCCACCGCCGGCCTGGACGAGCCGGTGCGGCTGTGGGACGTGGCCAGCGGTCGGCGGGTGCGCGCGTTCACCGGTGACCTCGGCCCGGCGGACGCGGTGGCGTTCTCGCCGGACGGTGCCTGTCTGGCCACCGCCGGGTTCGGCGAGCCGGTGCGGCTGTGGGACGTGGCCAGCGGTCGGCGGGTGCGCGCGTTCACCGGTGACGTCGGCCCGGTGAACGCGGTGGCGTTCTCCCCGGACGGTGCCTGTCTGGCCACCGCCGAGGTCGACGGGACGGCGCGGCTGTGGGACGTGGCCAGGGGCCGGCAGACGCGGGCGCTCGCCGGCCATGCGCTGTCGGTGAACGCCGTGGCGTTCTCCCCGGACGGCGTTCTCGTCGCCACGGCCGCGTCCGACCGGACGGTGCGGCTGTGGGAGGCGGCCAGCGGCCGGGAGCTGCGCCAGCTCACGGGGCACGGAGGTTCGGTATACGCGGTGGCGTTCTCCCCGGACGGCACCCGCGTCGTCTCCGGTGGCGGTGACGGCACGGTGCGGCTGTGGGACGCCGCCAGCGGGCGTGGCCTGGCGACGCTGGTCGGCCTCCCGGAAGGGTGGGCCGCGCTGCTGCCCGACGGCTCCTACACGCTCGCGGGCCCGGGCAACGGCGACGCGTTCTGGTGGCTCATGAACAACGTCCGCTTCGACGCGGGCGAGCTCGACGGCCACGTTCCCGCCATCCGCCGCGTCCCGGAGTAGGCATCGTCCGCGCCGGCGCGGACGATCCTCAGGAGGTCCGCCGTCCGGCGACGCCGTCCGGCGACGCCGGCCCGCGCGCCCGCGGGCCGCGCAGTCATCCTGTCCGGCACCAGGGACGGGGTGGCGGTGGGGTCAGCGGTGGGCGCGCAGGACGAGGAACGAGGACCAGCCGGCGCGGACCGTCTCGCCCGCGGGGTAGGTGGCCAGCGGGTCACGGCGATCCTCGACCGTGGCACGCGTGTCGGTGAGGTCGGGGGACGAGGTGTCGAGGAGCAGGTCGTAGCGGGCGGCCCAGGGGGCGCCGGGCAGGCGGACGTCGATGTCCTCGTCGCCAGGGTGGAGCACGAGCAGCAGGCTGTCGCCGCTGGCGGGGGTGCCGTCGGCCTCGAGCCAGGAGAGGCTGTCGCCGGCGATGAACGCGACGAGGGTGGCCGGGTGGGGGGCGTGCCAGTCGGCGTCGGACATCTGGGTGCCGTCGGCGAGGAACCAGGTCATGTCCGCCCGGCGGATCTCGCTGGACGGGCCGCCGTGGAAGAACCGCGCCCGGCGCAGCGCCGGGGAGCGCCGCCGCAGCGCCAGCAGGCCGGCGACCAGGTCCGGCAGACTCGGGTCGCCGCCCGCCGGGTCGGGCGCGGGCGCCTGGGGCGTCCACTGGTCGGTCGTGGTGGTCTTCTCGTCCGCGCCGCGGTCGCCGCCGTCGCCGGTGGCGCGTTCGGCGGGTCGCCGCGGCCACCAGGCGCCGCCGCGGCCGGGCCGGGCGCCCGCCCGCTCCGCGGGCCAGGCGAGCCAGGAGACCGGGTTGTCCTGGCAGTAGGCGTTGTTGTTGCCGCCCTGCGAACGGCCGAGCTCGTCGCCCGCGAGCAGCATCGGCACGCCGGTGGACAGCAGCAGGGTGGCGAGCATCCCCCGGCGCACCCGGCGGCGGCGCTCCAGGATCGCCGGGTCGCCGGTCGGCCCCTCCACGCCGTAGTTGCACGACCGGTTGTGGCCCTCGCCGTCCCGGTTGTCCTCCTGGTTCGCCTCGTTGTGCTTGCGCTCGTAGGAGACCAGGTCGGCCAGGGTGAAGCCGTCGTGCGCGGTGACGAAGTTGACCGAGGCACTCGGCGGGCGGCCGGCGTGGTCGAACAGGTCGGACGACGCGGTGATCCGGTAGCCGAGGTCGGCGGCGCTTTCGGCCCGCCCCGTCCAGGTGTCGCGCACGGTGGCCCGGAAGCGGTCGTTCCACTCCGCCCAGGGCGGCGGGAACGCGCCGACCTGGTAACCGCCCCAGCCCACGTCCCACGGCTCGGCGATCAGTTTGACGCCGCAGAGCACCGGGTCCTGCCCGATCGCGGTGAGCAGCGGCGCGGCCGGGTCGAAGCCGTCCGGGTTGCGGGCGAGCGCGGCGGCGAGGTCGAAGCGGAAGCCGTCGACGCCCATCTCGGTCACCCAGTAGCGCAGCGAGTCGCAGATCAGCCGGACGACGTGCGGCGACGTGACGTTCAACGTGTTGCCGCACCCGGTGACGTCGCGGTAGCGGCGCGGGTCGGTGGGCTCCAGCCGGTAGTAGACCGCGTTGTCCAGGCCGCGCATCGACAGCGTCGGGCCGCGCTCGTCCTGCTCGGCGGTGTGGTTGTAGACGACGTCGAGCAGCACCTCGAGGCCGGCGCCGTGCAGCGCGGCCACCATCGCCCGGAACTCGGCGACCGGGTCGTCGGTGGCCGCGTAGGCGGGGTGCGGGGCGAAGAAGCCGACCGTGTTGTAGCCCCAGAAGTTGGTCAGCCCGCGCTCGGTCAGGATCGGCTCGGAGACGTGGGCGTGCACCGGGAGCAGCTCGACCGCGGTGATGCCGAGGCCGGTCAGGTAGTCGAGGACCGCGGGGTGGGCGAGGCCGGCGTAGGTGCCGCGCAGCGCGGGCGGCACCGCCGGGTGCAGCCTGGTGAAGCCGCGTACGTGCAGCTCGTAGATCACCGTGTCGCGCCACGGGGTGCGCGGCCGGTCGCGGGTCGGGTCGGCCTGGGCCTGGCCGCCGCCGCGCCGGGGAGAGCCGGCGGCCCGGCCCGCGCCCGCGGGCGCCGTGACGATCCCGACGGGGACATAGGGGGTCGAGTCCTGGCCGTCGGCGGTGTGGCCGTAGGGATCACCGTCGCCGTATCCGAAGATCGCGGGGTGCGGCGTGAGCGTGCCCTGGACCCGGCGCGCGTACGGGTCGAGCAGCAGCTTGGCCGGGTTGTAGCGCAGCCCACGCGCCGGGTCGTAGGGACCATGGGCACGCAGGCCGTAACGCTGCCCCACCGAGACGCCGGGAATGTAGCCGTGCCAGACGCCGCCGGTCCGCTCGGGCAACCGGTGGCGTGTCTCGCCGCCCTCCCCGTCGAGCACGCAGAAGTCGACGGCGCTCGCGCCGGGCGCGACGACGGCGACGTTCGCCCCTTCGGCGTCGGGGCGCACCCCGAGCGGGTACGGCGTGCCGGGAAGCGCCGCCGGGCGGGTCGGGTCCGGGCGCACGGAACCTGGTTCGAACGTGTACGACACATCGGTGACGCTAACGGAACAGACTGATCACCTAGGGGTGAACGGCATCCCTGTGGACTAAGAAGGCCAGGGGCGGACCGCTCGGGCGCCGGTGACACGGCCCTCCGGGGCGGGCTCGCGGGGTCACGTGAGATGCCTCACCCACGGGCGTCGCGGGGCCGATCCCTGACCGGAGGCGCCGGACCCCGTCCGAGAGGACGATGGACAAGACTCACACCACGCCCGGCGCGCCCCGCCGAACGATGCGATGGTCGGACGTGCCGTCGCCTGGGCGCCGTGAGCGGCGGGCTCGGCCGACGGCGGCGCCGGAGCGAGCGCGGCGGCGGTCCGTGCGGCGGCGGTCCGTGCGGCGGCGGTTTGGGTGACGGCGGTTTGGGTGACAGCGGTCCGAATGACGGCGGGACGAGGAGGTCGGCCGGTGGCGGTCGTACGGCTAGAGGTCGAGGACGGGGTCGGGACCATCCGGCTGGACCGGCCGAAGATGAACGCGCTCAACGCGGAGCTCACGGCCGAACTGCGCGACGTGGCGCTCGAGGCGTCCAGGCGGTCGGACATCCGCGCGGTCGTGATCTATGGCGGGGAACGGGTGTTCGCCGCGGGCGCCGACATCAAGGAGATGTCGACCAAGGACTATGCCGGTATCTCCACCTGGGTCGCCGAGCTCACCGGCACGTTCGAGATCGTCGCGCACCTCCCGAAGCCGGTGTTCGCGGCCGTCACCGGCTACGCGCTGGGCGGTGGGCTGGAGTTGGCCCTGTGCGCCGACTTCCGGATCCTCGCGGACAACGCCAAGGTAGGCCAGCCGGAGATCCTGCTCGGAGTCATCCCCGGCGCCGGCGGCACGCAGCGCCTGCCACGGCTGATCGGTCCGGCCAAGGCCAAGGACCTGGTCTTCTCCGGGCGGCAGGTCGGCGCCGAGGAGGCACTGGCGATCGGGCTCGCGGACGCCGTCGTGCCGGCCGCCGAGGTGTACGCCGAGGCGGTCCGCCGGGCCAGGCAGTACGTCGACGGCCCCGCGCTGGCGCTCGCCGCCGCCAAGCGGGCGATCAACGACGGGCTGGAGATGGGTCTGTCGGAGGCGCTGCGGCTTGAGATCGGCCTGTTCACCGGCCTCTTCGGTACTGAAGACCAGAAGATCGGGATGGAATCGTTCCAGCAGAGCGGTCCCGGCAAGGCCAAGTTCACCGGCCGCTAAGGCCCCTTCCGTGGATCCTGGCGGCGCCGCTGGACCGCCGATCCGCCCCCGAGGGCCCGCGGCGTGCCGGCTGCCGCGGGCTTGCCGCGTCCCCGCTTGGAAGCATGCGTGCCCGGACGCGGTTCCTCCGGGGCAGACGCGCCGAAGCCGGGCCCATCGGGTCGCTTCGGCGGATCACGGAAAGGGCGGCGCGCGATGAGTGGACCGGTCACGGAGGCGGACGCCGCCCAGGAACAGGTGGCCCCAACCGGCGTGGCCGGCCCGCCGAGCGTCGAGATCACCGAGGCCAGGGCGCAGACGGTCGGCGCGATCCCGGTCCGCCGCGTGCTGCCGATCCGCGCCCGGCGCACCGTGGGCGCGTGGTGCTTCGCCGACCACATGGGCCCGCTGGCGGTCGGGCCGAGCGCGAGCGAGGCGCGCGGCGTCGACATCGGCCCGCACCCGCACACCGGTCTGCACACCGTCACCTGGCTGCTGGCCGGCGAGGTCCGCCACCTCGACAGCCTCGGTTCCGAGCAGGTCGTCCGGCCCGGGCAGCTGAACCTGATGACCGCCGGCCATGGGGTCGCGCACGCGGAGGAAGGCACCGACTACCGCGGGACGCTGCACGGCGTGCAGCTCTGGGTGGCGCAGCCGGAGGGCACCCGGCACGGCCCGCCGGCCTTCGAGCACCACGCGGAGCTGCCGCGCGCCGAGGTCGGCGTGGCGGTGGCGACCGTGCTGGTCGGCGAGTTCGGCGGCGCGGTGTCTCCGGCTCGCCGGGACACGGAGCTGGTCGGCGCGGACCTGGAGATCCGGCCGGGCCGGGCGGTGCTGCCGCTGCGCCGCGACTTCGAACACGCGCTGCTCGTCACCCAGGGCGCGGTCCGGGTCGTGAACGGCCCGGACGGCGCGGGGAAGGGCACGGGGAAGGTGGTCCGGCCCGGCCAGCTCGCCTACCTCGGCCAGGGCCGAGACGAGCTGGCGCTCGACGCTGGCGAGCCGGCCAGGGCGCTGCTGCTCGGCGGCGTCCCGTTCGCCGAGCCGATCCTCATGTGGTGGAACTTCGTCGCCCGTACCCGCGCCGAGCTCACCGCGGCCTTCGCGCAGTGGGAGAGCCGCGACGACCGCTTCGGCGCCGTCGACTCCTCCCTGAACCGCGTCCCCGCCCCGCCACCTCCCTGGCGCTAGGGCGCTTCGTCCCGCCGCCCGCGCCCGCGGGCGGGTCAGGGGGTGCGCAGAGCCAGGTCGACGATGACGGGCAGATGGTCGGAGCCGATCCGGTCGCCCCGGTGGTAGCCGGTGACCACGAACGCCGGGGAGGCGAGAACGTGGTCGATGCGCAGCACCGGGGGCAGCAGGCTCTCGGTTGACCAGGTCGGGCTCCAGCCGGCGCCGGCGACGTCGTGCGCGTCACGCACGCCGGCGTCGAGGAGCCGGCGCAGCGGCCGATGGTCGCGGGTCGCGTTGAAGTCGCCGGCCAGGATCACCGGCAGCTTCGCGGCGCGGACCTCGTCGGTGAGCGCCTTGAGCTGGGACCGCCAGGCGCGGACGTTGGCGGCGGTGGTCGGCGAGATGGTGTGCACGGGGTAGAGGAGGACCTTCCGGCCGCCGTCGAGGGTGACGGTCACCCGGGACAGCGGCTGCCCGCCCACCTCGCGCACGCTCCAGTCGGACAGCGGGAAGCGCGAGTACACGGCGAAGCCGAACGCCCCGGGCTTCGGCAGCTCCACGTGGTGCGGGTAGCCCGCGAGCGCGCCCGAGCGCCCGACCGCGCCGAGGGCGAGCGGCGAGGCCTCGACCAGCACGACGACATCCGGCTGGTCCGCCTTGATCTGGGCGCCGAGCCGGCCGGCGTCGGCGTTGTGGTACAGCAGGTTCGAGGCCAGCACCCGCACGGGCACCGCCCCGGCTGGCGCGTCCCGTCCCCCGGTCGCCGGCCAGACCTCCGGCACCGTCCAGAACAGGTGCAGGCCGATCAGGGGCACCACGGCGACCATCAGCGCGTTGCGCCGCAGCGCGAAGCCGACGAGGAGCACGGCGTACACCGGCAGGTAGAGCAGCGGCGTCAGCGCGTTCAGCGCCGGGTAGGGCCAGCCGATCGCGTCGTCCAGGTGAACGAGCCGGCCCAGCGCGACCAGCGCCAGTGCCGTCAGCACGAACCAGGCGAGGACGGCGAAGACGGTCCTGGCGGCTCCGTGCGCCGGTGGGCGTGACCGGCGGCGTGGTTGCCAGCGCGGGCGCGCGGGCCCGGCGTCGAGGTCCTCGTCCTCGTCGAGATCCGCGTCGACGTCGATGCTGGCTGGGTCGGTGCCCCCCGAGCTGTTCACCCTTTCAGGGTGCCGGTCCCGCGCCCGCCACGGGTACCCGGCCCGCAGGCTGGTGATCTCGCTGAGACGACGGTCACAGTGGCCCGCGGCCGGACGTCACCGAGTGGCGTTACGTGGTTCCGCTCGCGCGTGTCGGCCCGGGAAAACGGCTCAGGATCTCCGACGCGCTCGCGCGCCACTCCTGGATGTCCGCCGACTCGTGGTAGGGCGCGAAGGCGGTGTCGAGCTCGCGCATCTTGTCCGTGACCCGCGCCGAGTTCACCGGTCGCGCGTGGTCGACCGCCCGCTGGCTCGCCTCGAGGGCGGCGTCCACGTCGGGGGACCGCCGTCTCAGGTAGGAGATCGCCAGGTCCGCCTCGGCGAAGCCGCGCGTCCGCGCGCGGGTGGGGTCCTGCAGGCTCCGAGCCTCGATCAGGTGTTCGGTGGCCACCTCCGGCCGGCCGAGCAGGAGGTAGCAGTGGCCGACGCACTCGGCGACGTCGCCGGCGTTGTAGTGCGCCGCCCAGGCAGGCTCGTCACCCGCGGCGCCCCGCTCGATCGCTCGCTCCATGGCGGTCAGCGCGGTGACGCAGCCGGGCTCGTCCCGCGCGTACGCGTGGGCCCAGGCGCGCTTGTCGTGCAGCATCGCCTCGACCGGGGGAGCGGCCTTGCGGGCCGCCCGGTCGACCGCCGCGCACGCCATCGACAGGCTCTGGCGGTGGAAGCCGAGCCGGGCGGCCTGGTCGCTCATCGCCGCCAGCACCCGCCCGGCCAGCTGCGCGTCGTCCGCGTGCTCGGCGAGGCTCAGCGCCTGGATGTAGTAGCGCTGCGCCAGCGCCTGGCGGTCGCCGTCCTGGGCGAGCCAGCCACCGAACTGGGTGAGCTCGGCGAGCGCGCTGCACAGGTCGGCGTCCGGGTCGTCGCTCATCGTCACCCGGACGCGGTCGTGCAGGAAGGTGACCACCTGGGAACGGATCTCCCCGCCGCCGAAACGAGCATCCAGCCGGCGGAAGGTCTCCGTCATGTCCCTGATCACGGCGGCGCCGCTCGTCGACGTCTCGGTGCTGGCGTGCAGCGCCCGCCGGATGACGCCGGTGATGCTCGACAGCACCGGCTCGGCGAACGCGCTGGCCACGAAGGCCGTGCCCTCCTGGATCACGTCGCGTCGTCGCATGTCTCGTCCCGTTAGCCCGGCCAGCGTCCTGACGGTCTGGACAGGGGTGTCGGCGACATGCAGGCCCAGGTCCTCGCGGCCGTAGTGCTCCCCGCGCCAGCCCAGGTCGGCGGGAAGGACCGGGTAACCCACCAGCGCCGACACCTCGGCGGCGGCGAGCTCGGCCACCATCGGGTCGCGGGGCTTCATCCCACGCCGCCAGTGCCCCACGGTCGTGCGCGCCAGGCCGAGCTCGATCCGCCGGTGGTAGCGGGCGCGGCTGTTGACCTGCTTGGCGAACCGGGTGTCGGACACGCCGGTCTCGCCTAGCAGCCGGGCGAACACGTTTGGTGAGGCAGGGTCGCCGGCGGATGTGGAGCTGGACATCGAACCCCCGGGTCGAATCCGGTCACTCAAAGTGGGAGGGTCGTCGCCTGACGCATATCCAGGGTCAGAAAGTAGCGGACTCGTGACTTCCCTCCGAGAGAGTGTGCATAGTCATCCGCGAATGCACGGCCTCAGATCGCGGCGTGTCGGAGTTCTGGCTCATCTGCGTGACGATGAGCGCACTCCGTCCCCTCCACGCCCGGACCTCGTGGAACGGGAAATGCCTCCAGTCAAAGGTGATCTGGGTCACGGGTGGTCCCCTTTGGGGCGTGGGCCCAACCGGGCCGGTACCGGCACCGACGGGTGATGCGCGCCCCCGGCGGTGACGGGGTGTCGAGGCCGCGTGGCCCGCCCCGGGCCGCCGCCTGGGTGACAGTGGTGGGCGGCGAGGCCGCGCTCGCCGTGACAGGGTCGACGGCGGCCGTGATGGCCGTGACGGTCGGTGAAGGCTGTGGGCGGTCGGTGCGGGCTATGGGCGGTTATGGCGCGGGTGCCTCGGCCGCGGGAGGCCGCGCGCGGCGCCGCCGGACGCCGCGATGTGGGGCGAGCGGGGAAGGGGAAGATGTCCGTGAGGCCGGGCGAGTCGGCCGCGCCGGTCTCACGGCTGTCGGGATGCCGGTTGTCTGCTGAGGCGGCGCACCCCGCCGGCAAGGGTTTGGGAAGTAATGGGTCCGGCGTCACGCCGCCGATCATCGGGCATGTCGCGGCAACGGATGCCACCATGTCAAGAGCACTCGACAACCTGATTGTGTTGGCTACGGAGGCCCCTAGGCGTGAACATCGTCGTTACCGTCAAGCAGGTTCCCGATACCTGGGCGGAAAAGAAGCTCGACGCCGCGGACAAGACGGTCGACCGCGTCAGCGTCGACAACGTCATGAACGAGATGGACGAGTACGGGGTCGAGGAGGCCCTCAAGATCAAGGAGGCGCACGGCGGCGAGGTCACCGTCGTGACGATGGGCCCGGCGAAGGCAGTCGAGACCATCCGCAAGGCGCTGTCCATGGGCGCGGACAAGGCGGTGCACCTGACCGACGACGCCCTGCACGGCTCGGACGCGCTGCAGACGTCGGCCGCGCTGGCGAAGGTCATCGCGTCGCTGTCCCCCGACCTCGTCATCACGGCCTCCGAGGCTTCCGATGCCCGTGGTGGCGTGATGGGCGCCCTGCTCGCGGAGCGGCTCGGTCTCCCGCAGCTCACCCAGGCCCGCAAGGTGACGGTCGACCCGGGCGCCGGCAAGGTCGCGATCGAGCGCCTGGCGGACAACGGCTACTCGCTGGTCGAGGCGAGCCTGCCGGCCGTCGTCGGCGTGGTCGAGAAGATCAACCAGCCGCGGTACCCCTCGTTCAAGGGCATCATGGCGGCGAAGAAGAAGCCGCTGACCACGCTGTCCGCCGGCGACGCGGGCCTCGACGCCGGCTCGGTCGGCCTCGCGGCCGCGGCCTCGACGGTCCTCGACGCCAACCCGGCGCCGCCGCGGCAGAGCGGCACCATCGTCAAGGACGAGGGCGACGGCGGCACGAAGATCGCCGGGTTCCTCGCGGCGCAGAAGCTCATCTGAGGCAGGGACGGATTCGATGGCTGAGGTTCTCGTTCTCGTCGAGCACGCCGACGGTGAGCCCAAGAAGGTGACCGGCGAGCTGCTGACGCTCGCCCGCGAGCTGGGCGAGCCGGCAGCGGTGTTCACCGGCGCCCCCGGTACCTACGCGAAGGCCAAGGCGTACCTGGCCGAGTACGGCGCCGCCAAGGTCTACGTCGTGGAGTCCGACGACGTCGCCGAGTACGTCGGCGCGCCGATCGCCGAGGTGCTCGCCAAGCTGGTCGGCGACGCCGCCCCGACGGCTGTGCTGGTCGCCGCGACGGCCGACTCGCGCGAGATCGCCGCGCGTACCGCCGCCAAGACCGACTCGGGCCTGATCTGGGACGCCGTCGCGGTGACTGGCGACCTGGTCGCCACCCAGGGCGTCTTCGGTGGTTCCACCATCGTGCAGTCCAAGGTCACCAAGGGCACGCCGGTGATCGTGGTCCGCCCGAACTCGACCGCTCCGGTCGCCGCGCCGGGCTCGCCGGCCGAGGTCACCGTCGACATCGCGATCTCCGACGTCGCCAAGAGCGCGAAGATCGTCGACCGGGTGGCCGAGGCCAAGTCGGGCCGGCCGGACCTCACCGAGGCCCAGGTGGTCGTCTCCGGCGGCCGCGGCCTGGGCGCGGCGGAGCACTTCGCCCTGGTGGAGAAGCTCGCCGACACCCTCGGCGCCGCCGTCGGCGCGTCCCGCGCGGCGACCGACGCCGGCTGGTACCCGCACCAGAACCAGGTCGGCCAGACCGGCAAGACCGTGTCGCCGCAGCTCTACATCGCGGTCGGCATCTCCGGCGCCATCCAGCACCGGGCCGGCATGCAGACCTCGAAGACGATCGTCGCCATCAACAAGGACCCCGAGGCGCCGATCTTCGAGTTCGCGGACTACGGCCTGGTCGGCGACCTGTTCAACGTCGTCCCGCAGCTCACCGACGAAATCGAGAAGCGCAAGGGCTAAGGGGCGGTCGGCTCAAGGGGCGGTCGGCTCAAGGTCGCCCAGGGGCGACCATCGCCGCTCCGCCGTCGGGGGGCGGGGGGCCCCCCCCCCCCGGGGGGGCCGCCCGGCCCAAAATGCCGGGGGGGGGGCCCACAAAGGGGGGGCGCCCCACGGCCCCCGGGGGCCCCCCCCCCCCCCCCGCCGGGGGGGGCGCGGGGCGCCCCGACCCCCCTGGAACCCGGGTAGAACCCGTAAACCCGAGTCAGGCCCCGATCCGAGGTCAGGATCACGGCCGGGTTCACGTGGACGTCCCGGGGGCGACCATCGCCGCTCCGCCGTCGGGGCGCTGGGCGCCCCGACCAGCCTGGTACCGAGTTGGACCTGTGGGTCTGAGGTCGGTCCTGGTCACGGGTTGGGATCTTGGCTGGATTGCGTTCGAGGTTGCTTGCGTGACCGTTGGCGCTTCCGGATCTGCCGGATCGGCTTTGCCGATCCGGCAGGGACCCCGGTCGGGGTGCTGGGCGGCCCGGCGGGCCTGGTGCTGAGTTGGACCCGTAGGTCTGGGGTCGGTGCCGGTCGTTGGTTGGATCTTGGGCGGGTTTTCTTGCTGGTGGTGGGCGGGCGCGTCGTGGGTCAAATCGCGTCGCGAGTCGGAAACAGGTAGGGACGGCCGGGTCTTCGCTCGAACAGGGCGGACCCGGCCGTTTCGTTGTTTGGAGGTACGCGGACGAGCGGGGCGTGGCAATCGGTGGTGCCGGCGCCAGGGTGGCGGCGATGATGACCGCACCGGACGCCACGGTGAGCGACACCGCGGTCGCCGGTGGCTGGCATCCAGCATCTCCAGCGGAGGTGGGCCGTGCGGACCTTCGACCTCGACGCCTTCGACGCCTACGACGAGCCCGACCGTCCCGGCGAGCACATCCTTCCCTGGGAAATGTGGGAACGCGACCGCCCCTGGCGCGCGGACACCCCTGACCCCGCGCGTACCGCCGTGGCGCCGCGGGAGCGGAAACCAGCCGCGCCGGACGGCCCACCAGACGGCCGGCCGCGGGCGTAGCCGGACCCGCTCGCGCGTGCCCGCGTCGTCGCGCCCGGGCCCGGATGGCGGTCGGCGGCGCCGGTACGACATCGGCCGACGGCGTTGTTCGGCGCGCACCTTCTCGCCGTTTCGCCGTTCTCGTCGGCATCGAGGTGTTCCTTCGTTCGCCGCGCCCGTCGTGTCCGGACTTTCGCGCGCCGTCCGGCTCGCCGCGGCCACCGCCCGGCGTGGTCACCAGAGCCCGGCTGGTGGTCGGACCCGGCCTGGCCCGCGCCGCCGCCCGGCTGGCGGTTCTGGCACTCGCGGGCCGTCGAGCGTTGGCCGAGAGCGAAACCCGGCCCGCCCTGGCCGCGACTTCCGCGCGCCTGGCGAAGAACGGCGAGCCAGCCGCGGCCAGTGCGCGATGATGATCCGGCAACGTAGCGCGTGGGCCCCGTCCTTCCGGCGGTGCCAGCGGGTCGCGACCGGCGCCGCCTCAGCTGGAGGCGCGGACGCACCCTGCCCTGGTGCCCACCGCCGCGCGATCTGGATTCCGCGCACGAGACCGAGGAAGAGGACAGCTGAGCGCGATGGCGACGGGCGGTAGTCGGGGTACGCACACGGTGACGAGCTCCACCGCGCCGGTCACGGTGACCGCCGGACCGGTGACCACGACGACGACCACGACGGTCACGGTGACCTCGTCGGCGGGATTCGGCGGCGGCGCGGGTGGCCGGCACCGGACCGCGCTCGCGCTCGACGTCGGCGGGACGAAGCTCGCCGCGGGTGTCGTCGACGCCACCGGCGCGGTGCTCGGCCGGGCGCGCAGGCCGATGCCGAAGACTCTCGACCCCGAGGTGACGTTCGCCGCCGCCGTCGACTGCCTGCACTCGGCGCTTGGCGACGCGGGGCTCGGCGGGCGGTACGACTACGCGGGCCTGGCCGGGCTGGGGGTCGGCTGCGGCGGGCCGATGATCTGGCCGGCTGGGGAGGTATCGCCGCTGAACATCCCGTCGTGGCGGGAGTTCCCGCTGCGCGCCCGGCTGCGCGACGAGTTCGGCGGGCTCGCGGTGCTCGTCCACAACGACGCGGTGGCGCTCGCCGCCGGCGAGCACTGGACGGGCACCGGCCGCGACGCGCGCAACCTGCTCGCGGTGACGGTCTCGACCGGGGTGGGTGGCGGCCTGGTGCTGGACGGCCGGCTCTACCACGGCCGAACTGGCAACGCCGGCCACGTCGGGCACATCGTCGTCGACCCGGCTGGGCCGGACTGCGTCTGCGGCGGGGTCGGCTGCCTGGAGGCGATCGCCTCCGGCCCGCGCACCGTCGCCTGGGCTCTCGACGCCGGCTGGACGCCAGCCGCGCCGGACTCGGGCGCCCAGGCGCCGGGCCCGGCTGATGACGGCGCGGGCGAGCCCGCGAAGCCGCGGGCCTCCCGGCCCGGCGAATCCGGCCCGGGAGGGACCCCGCCCGACGGGCGCGCCCTGGCCGCGTCGGCGGCCGCCGGCGACGAGATCGCGCGGGCGGCGCTCGCCAGGGCCGGCAACGCGGTCGGCGTCGCGATCGCCTCCTGCGCTGCCACCTTCGACCTCGACCTCGCCACCGTCGCCGGCGGCTTCTCCCAGTCCGGGCCGGTCTTCTGGGAAGCGCTGCGGGCCGCCTACGACCGGCACACCGGCATGGAGTTCGCCCGCGCCGTCCGGGTCGAGCCCAGCACCGCCCCGGGCGACGTGGCCCTGCGGGGCGCCGCGGCCTTCATCCTCGCCCCCGACCGCTACGCCTGGGTCGGCTGACCGGCCGGCCGATCCAGCGGCATGCCGAGGACGCGGCGGGTGACGCCTCCGTAAGCCCCGTACCTGCCCGGTGGTTCGGCTCCCTGGCGGTTGGCCGAGCCGGTCGGCGCGGCGAAGGCCCGGCTCCCGGTGGCGGCGACGGGCCCGCGGTGGTCGCGGACCGCTCGCCGGAGGTCGAGCGGCCAGGAGAGCGCGTCAGCCGACCCGCGCGGACTGGCCGCCGACCGTGACGACGTCGCCGCGGGCCAGCTGGCGGCCGCGGCGGGTCTCGACGTCGTCGTTCACCCGCACCTGGCCGTCGGCGAGCAGCGGCTTGACGTCTCCGCCGGTCTCGACGAGATCCGCGAGCTTGAGGAACTGACCGAGCCGGATCATCTCTTCCCGGATCTTGACTTCGCGCACTCGTCCAGCATGCCCGTCACCCGGTGAGCGCCGGCCACCCGCCGCCGTGGCCGCGAACCATGGGCTGTCGACGACCACCGCGACGCCGCTCGACGATCAGACGTCGCCGGGCCGGTGGGTCGACACGTGCCGGAACGGCCAGGCGTGCGCCGGGCGGCGCAGCAGGTCGCCCGGCGGCGCGGGCAGCCGCGGCGCCAGCCCGGCGAACCGCGCAATGACCACCACCCGCTCGTCCGACGCGTCGAACACCTCGACCCGCAGACACCCGGCCCGCCCCAGCAGGTCCGGCACCGCGGTGTTCCGTACCCACGCCACCAGCTCCACCAACCGCCCCGGCGCCGCCCGGACCTCCCACATCACGGTGTCGTGCCGGCTGGTCGGGGAGGTCCCGCCGTCACCTTGGTCGGTCATCGGGTGGCCCTTCGCTTGGCCCTTCGCCGTTCTTGGGCGTGTATCCGGCTCGCCGCGTCGGTTCAGCCGGTGAAGCCGCCGTCCACGGGGATGACGGCGCCGGTGAGGGCGCCGGCGGCGGGGGAGCAGAGGAAGGCGACCGTGGCCGCCACCTCGGCGGGGTCGAGCAGGCGGCGCAGGTAGGCGTGCTGGGCGAACTCCCGTGGATCGGCCAGGTCGTACACGGCCGCGGTCTCGGCGAGCATCGTCGTGTCCATCGAACCGGGGCAGACGACGTTGGCGGTGACCGTCGTGCCCGCGAGGTCGGCCGCGATGCTGCGGACCAGGCCGACCACACCGTGCTTCGAGGCCGAGTACGCGGCCAGCCGGGACAGCGGGCGGGTGCCGGCTGCCGAGGAGACCGCCACGAACCGGCCGGCTGGCGCGGTGAGCAGCGCCGGCAGCGTCGCCCGGGCGGTGTTGAGCACGCCGGTCAGGTTGACGTCGAGCAGGAGCCGCCAGGTGTCGTCGTCGGTCTCCCAGCCGGGTGGCCCACCGGCGATCACCCCGGCGGCGGCGACCACCGCGTCGAGCCGGCCGAACCGGTCGAGCGCGACCCGCGCCGCCGCGTCCAGGTCGGCCTGCTCCCGCACGTCCGCCCGGACCGCGACCGCCTCCCGGCACCCGGCGGCCACCGCCGCGAGCTGCGCCCTGGTGGCGAAGGGGTAGAGGTGGTGGCGGCCGGGCTGGTCGTCCGCGTCAGACACGTCACCGCTGGTGGGGGTGACGGGGGTGTCGTCGACGGCGATGTCGGTGAGGACCAGGCGGTGGCCCGCGGCGTCGAGCGCCCGGGCGACCGCGGCACCCAGGCCACGGGCCGCGCCGGTGACCAGCGCCACCGGCGCGTCGACCGCGCCCGGCGGCGTCACCGAGGGTGAGGTCACGGGTCCCTCCTCGTCGCTCCATGGATCATCGTCGCTCCATGGATCATCGCTCTGCGTGCTGCCGGCCGGTCGCGTCGCCGAGGCCACCGAAAGACCGGGCCGGGGCGTCGCGCGAGCGGCCCGGCCCGGCGGGCGTTCAGCGTGGTGGGCCGGCCTCGATCCGACGAAGGGCGGCGTCGAGGTCGCCGGGCATCGGCCGGAAGCCTTCCAGCCACCAGGTCGCGCCAGCCGCCGCGATGGGCTCGACCGTCGCCCGGGCCTCGGCCGGCTGCTCCGCCGTGCGGCCGGTGATCACCACGTCGAACGGGTCGGCGCTCGCGCGCTGCTCCCGCACGCCGGTGACGATCTCGGTCACCGCCGCCGGGGTCGGGTTCCAGGATCCGTCCTCCATGCTGACCAGCATCGGCACCACGCCGTCCCACCGGGCCGCTCGTCGCAGCGGCAGCCGCGCCGGCCAGTTGCAGCCGATCCAGACGGGCGGACGTGGTCGCTGCACGGGGGTCGGCTGGAACGTGACATCCGTGGCCGTCACGTGCGTGCCGTGGAAGTCCACCCGTTCACCGGACCACAGCCCGTCCAGCACCGTCAAAGTCTCGTCCAGCCGCCGCGCGACCACCCGCGGCTCCACCGGCTCGCCCCAGGTGCCGAACTCGGCCTCGAGCGTGAACCCCAGGCCAGCGCCGAACACGAGCCGGCCGCCGGACAGCCGGTCCAAGGACGTGGTCTGCCGCGCCAACGTCCCAGGACGTCGCCGCGCGGCCGCGGTCACCAGCGGGCCGAACCTGATCCGCTCGGTCGCCAGGGCGACCACCGTCAGCAGGACCCATGGGTCGGCGACATCCGTCGGACCGGCGTGCGGGAAGACCACGTGGTCCCAGACGAAGAAGCCGTCCCAGCCGGTCGCCTCCGCCCGCCGGGCGAGGTCCCCGACCTTTCCCGCGTCGGAGAACTCGCCAACATTGGGCACAGAGATGCCGTAACGCACTTGTTGCTTCTACCACGGGGGTGCGCGGCCGCGGCGGGCCCGCCGCGAGGCCTCACGGCCGGTCGGCGTGGTCCGGCGTGGGACCGGCGTAGCCGGGCCAGGCCCGGATCGTCGCCAGGGCGTCGGCGGCGAACGCCTCGAGCAGGGTGGCGCCCTCGGTCGCGCTGGCGCCCGCGGGATCGCCGAGTACTCCCGACGGGCTGAGCGGACGCACACCCTGGCGGACGAGATCGGATATCGCGGGCGCCGGGCCGCGGGTCGCCAGGTCCAGCCGGACCAGCTCCGGCGCCAGGCGCAGCAGCAGCGAGGTCTCCATCCGGCCGGCGTGCAGGTCGCCCGCGGCGACGGGAACTCCGGCGGACACCGCGACCGCCGCGCGCGGCGCCCAGGCCAGGACCCGTCGGCCCTCCGCGGTCAGCAGCCGGACCGCGCCCCGGACCGCCGCCGCGTTGCCGCCGTGGCCGTTGACCAGCACGACCCCGCGGGCCGTGTCGTCGGCGGACCGGACGAGCTCGACGAGCGCCAGCTCCAGGGCACGGGTCCCGAGCGAGAGGGTGCCCGGGAAACCGGCGTGCTCGCCGCTCGCGCCATAGCCGAACGCGGGCGCCACCAGCAGACCCGGCAGCCGGGCCGCCACCGCGGTCGCCACGGCCACCGCGATCCGGGTGTCCGTGTCCAGTGGCAGGTGCGGGCCGTGTTGCTCGGTGCTGCCGAGCGGCAGGAGCAGCAGGGGCCGCGGGTCGTCCAGCTCGGGCCAGCGCAGCTCGCCGAGTCCACGGGCCCGCTGCCCAGGCGGCCGCCGCCCAGGCGGCCGCGCCGATGAGGTGCTCACGTTCGGGAGCATGGTCCCGTGGATCTGGCGGAGTCGCGCGCCCCTCCAGATACGTCAGCTCCAGACACGCCGACGGGGCTGCCTCGACCGGGCCAGGGCGCGGGCAGAAGTCGTCGAGATCGGAGGTTTGAACCGCCGACGGCCTGGGTAACCCCATCCTGGGTCGGCGCGAGTGCGTGTCGACCGTCACAGACACGTGCTCGACATCTGGCCTGAGTGTGTGTACTGTTAACGACTGCTGCTCCTGACCGGCGCCTCGCGCTGGCCGAGTCTGGATCCGCACCGCACCAGGGTGGTGACACCCCCGCGGTGATCGGGCCCAGCCAGAGGGAGTATGGTTCTGAACCAGCCCCGGTGCCGGGATCCGCGTTGAGCGGTTGCCAGCCTCCGATGGGTGGACTCAGTACTTGGAGACACCGACGTCCCCGCCTGCGTGGAGTGTCGGTTTCTCCGCGGGCAACAACGTCAAGAAGTGGCGATCGCCAGCGCAAGTTGAGGCGATTTGACACCCAGCAAGAAGGCTCGCTAGCCTTAAAAGCGGAAAGTCGGGACCGAGTGCCTGTAGGGCGCCGTCCTCATTCCGCAAAGAGGCCTTCGGGCTCGGCGAAAGCGGCAAGTTCTCCCAAACCGGGAAATTTGACAGACTCTCGCCGGAAACGGTACGGTAACACCGGACAGCAAGCCAGCCGGGAAAATCCGGCAGGTGAGCGGTCCAAGCGGAACCCGGTGATCCCGGGTCACTCCGTGGAAGCCGTGAGAGCGGCGAAACGGGCGTACCCGCTCCTTGAGAACTCAACAGCGTGCCATAGAAGTCAGTGCCATTTACCCCGTCTGCGGGTGGTGCTGGTGCCGGG
>NZ_JADWYU010000179.1:0-22850 GCF_016786325.1 Frankia nepalensis
GCTCACCGTCCAACTCCACAAGATCATTCTAATGGAAGATCGAAGGATGTAAAGGAAACAGAATCACGAGACACTAGGTAGTGTTTGGCGACGAGCCCACCCATGCTGTGCGCGACAATCACTGTCCTCGCACGTTCGCCAGGCGGTAGCAGCCGGTTCCACCTGGGGAGCTCGCGCAGCACCATTCTCTTGAGCTGCTCGGCAGAAATCGAGACATCCCGCCGCCAGTCGTAGGCGAATTCGAAATAGTTGGCCGGTGGACCGCCACCAACCGGATCTCCAGGTTCGAGATCCAGACTGGTCAGCAATGCCTCGCGTAGCGGCTTGTAGCAGTTGATCCCCGCCAGGCCCGGAATGGTCACGCCCATCTCGATCAGCCCATAGGGTTGGACCTCGCTCTCGAAGGCGGGGTCCGCCAAGTGCCTATTGTCCTTGGCTAACCGTTCGATCAGCCCGCCGTGCCGGACAAGCAGTGCGCCCGCGAGCCGAAGCGTCGGGTTCCACAGCGGGCCTTCGTTGTCGCGCAGCATGCTTCCGCCGATACCCGGCACGACGATCAGAAGATCGTTAAACGCAGCCCGCTTCGCCACGGCATCCCCCCAGCGCCCGAGAAACTAGCGTAAGTCTGCCACAGCATCGGTGATGCCTCGAGCACCCTCTGACGTCCACGCATGCCGTGCCGAGTAGTCTTCATCCACTTTCGTAGCTAATCCGGCGATGCGGGCGTTACCGGTGAGGCACCACGCGCCACGAGGTACGCGCCGGACGCCGATCCCACCGAGGGGTGAGGGCGTGCATGACAACCTGTACTCGACCGTCGCGCAGGTGCTGCCGGTCCTGCTGCTCGCGATGATGTGGGACTCGGCCTACCTAACCCGCCTGCGGCACCAGGACCGGCCGTCGCGCCGGCACAACCCGGTCGACGGCTTCCGCTGGACCAAGCCGCGGGTGCGGGTCTACGTCCTGACCGTCACCTGTGTGGTGATGGCCGACCTGCTGCTCAGCATCGCAGTCCTCGCCGGCATCGTCCCGGACATCCTGGGAGTGCGGATCGCGGCTGTCGCGGGCGTGGTGATCGGACTCGGCAGTCTCCTGGTCCGCGTCTGGTTCGACGTCCTGGAAGCGACCAGCACGATGCCACCCACCCCACCAGCCAGCCCGCCGGGTCCCTGACCCGCCGGCTCTCCCGAGGAAGTCCCCGGGTCTCGCCTCGCGCACCCCCATGTGGCGACTTGCCGCCCGGCGGCAGGGGTAGTCGTGGACAGCGGAGGTAACGCCAGATGGCCTCCGAGATGCGGCGTCACGACCGCTACAGCTTCCTCTCCAAGCAGGACATTGGAGGGGTAGGCCGGCAGGAAGGGGCGGAAGAAGACCGATGGGCGCGACTCCCGGGCGGTTCGTAGCGAGGGCCGGCCCGCTGCTGGGCAGCAAGGATCGTGATGCACGCCGCACATCCCCTTCGCAAGCGCCGACTAGCACAGGACCGGCCACATCTGGATCATTTTGGCGCACGGAATGTGGGTGGTGCGCAGACCGAGGGACATTCTAATGGAAGCCAGAGGTCCGCACGTACCGTGGCGCTGTGAGGACACCCGTGGCCAGTTTGCGCCATGGGGATTGCGGCCTGCCGGTTTGTTTCGGCATCCTGACGTCCCAGAGGCTGAGCGCCGTCGGGGCGGGCGGCGGGCTTGTTCGGCCGGCTTCTGGCTTGAGGCGAGGTGAGCACCGCGAGCGACCCGACAGACGGTAGACACGACCAACGCTGGTTGTTGGGCAGCCTGCTGCGGATACTGGGCCCCAAATGGCTTCCCGACGTCCTAGTGACGTTGTCCGCGTCCCCCCGGACGTACTCGGCGCTTCTGGCCGTGATTCAGTCGAATGAGTCGGCGACGGCAGGTCATCCACCGCGAGCGGTCATTCAGCCTGGCGTGTTGAACAGGACGCTTCGCTGGATGGAGGCGCGTGACCTGGTAGAACGGACCCGGGCGGACAGTTTCCCGTTCACTACGGTGTATCGGCTGACGCCGTCGGCGCAGGAGCTCGCCCGCTTGCTGGGGCCGCTGGTCGACTGGGCTGAGCACCATCCTGAGCTGTTGGAACGTGACCGGCAGGCGCGCGGAACGGCGTGACCGGCTGTCCAGGCGGAGGGCTCCTTCAGGCTGATCGGGCGTCGCGGGGATCGGATGTTCCCGGCGGCTGCCCGCGCAGAAGCTTCTCGAAGACGGCAACCGTGTGCGGGTCCGGATGGTCGTCGCTCGCGGCGAGCGTGGCGCACAACAGGTCGTAGGTGCGGCGGACGGCATCGAGGTCGCCGAGCTCGGCCCGCACCTCGGCGATCTTGCAGTAGGTCGTCTCGGTGTCCGGGTCGAGGGTGCGGAGCTGTTCGAGCAGCGCGAGGTGCTGCGTCGGGTTGTCGGGTTCGAGGGTGGAGAGGGCATCAGTGAGCGCGTCGAGTACGCCGCGCCGCAGGTTCTCGCGGTGCGGCAGGGCCCACGCGGCATCAAGTTCCTCGGCGAGGTGGTCGGTGTAGGCGGCAATGACTGGCAGGACTGTGGCCGCCGTCGCGGACCGGCGGTACTGGTCGAGGGCACTGTGGACGCGCCAGACGTCAGCGGTGACCAGATCGCGGCGCAGCCAGACGCGCCCTTCGGCCCGCTCGACGAGGTTGCCGGCCGCGCCGGACCCCAGGCCGCGCAGGACTCGGCGTTGATGGCTGAGCGCCGCGTCGAAGCGGTTCGCCAGCACCTGCTCGTCGTCGCCGTTTGGCCACAGCGCGGCGAGGAGGGCATTGCGGCGGACGCCGTCGGGATGAAGTGCGAGGTAGGCCAAGATCTCGCGGACCTTCGGGGTCAGCCCCTTGACGACCTTGTATTCGGCCTGCGCGTCAGGGCGGTGGAGCAGGCACGCGGTGCCGAGCACGGTGAGCACAAACGGCGTCGTCGGCGCCGGCGCTACCGACCGGCCGGCAGGATCTGGGTCAGCGAGCGCGGACGGACTGGCCGGGGCGGCACTCGTCGCCGACGTCGACGCCGCAGACCGCTCCGGCGCAAGCTGCTCCTGATCCGGCCGATCGGCCAAGGGCGCGGGCTCGGTGTTCTGCCGAGCGGAGTCGGCGGCCTGCCCCGGGGGCCGGGGGACGCTGCCGAGATCGCGTGTCCTCGCCGGTCCTGGGCCTGCAGGGGGTTCGGGCGGTCCGGGGTTGGCGCGCCGGAACGCCTCGTGGCTGGCTGCGGCCGGGTCCGCGTCGGCGAGCAGGGTGACGAGGTCGGTGGCGGCGCCGGCGGGGAGCGTGAACAGCTTGCTGCCGACGAGGGTGGCGGGGGCGGCGGCGCTGACGGTGCCGTCAATCCGCACCCGCGCGGTGGCTCCGGACTGCCAGGGGCCATAGAAGATGCCGACGAATCCGCAGGCCGAGCCGGTGTCCAGGATGGCCCGCATCCGGCCGTCGAGCGCCGGGGACGGTGCGGCGACAGCAACCAGCGTGGCGGGTTCGCCGGCCCGCGGGTCGGCGTCGGTGGCCGCCGTGCGGGCGCGGCTGACGAGCTGAGTTTCCAGCAGGTCGAGGAGTTCGTCCGTGCTGGCGAAGAGGCGGAGCCGCTCCGGTGGGCGCGCCGTGACCTGGTCGTCGAGGAGCCGCGTCGCGAGTTTAGTGGGGATGAGCACCTCGACAGGAACGGCGTCGGGGCGGTGGCGTTCGGCGAGCAGCGCGAGCACCAGCGCGCGGACGGCAGAGGCCGCTCCCGGGCCGACCAGGCCGATGCCGCGGGTGGCGGCGAGATCGAGCGCGAGCGGCCGGCCATCCCATGTGCCGACGACCAGGTGCCCAGGCGGCGGCGCCACCCTCGCGGCGAGCGCCTGGGCGCGCCGCCGGCCAACAGCCTCGGGGCTGCCCCGAGGCGGGGATCGGTCGGCAGATGGCTCGCCCACATCACCGTCAGCGAACGCGGTGAGGGTGTCGTTGTAGACGAAGGTGAGGCCGCGGACGACAGGTGACTCGTCGAGGTCGGCGCGCAGGCCACTGCCGGGCACGTAGTGCCGGCGACGCCACAGCCGCACGCCGAACAGCGCGGAGACAAGCAGCGCGGCCGTACCGAACCCGAGGCACGCACCCGCCGCGACAAGGCGCACCTCATGCGGCGGACCTGCCATCGGCTGGCTTACGGACACGGAAACCGGCGGCGACGGCACCGCCGACGCGGCCACAACCAACGGAGCCAGCGCCGGCCTGGGCATATCGAAGGTCACCGCCGGCGGGACCGCTGCCGGCGCGGCGGCGATCGCGGACGCACGGCCGCCGAGCAGCAACGCTCCGACCAGCGCACCGGCCACACGTCCCAGGCCACGGACCTGGCGCGGCGTGGCCGAGGTCCGCCGAAGGTCGCGGAACGCCCGCGCGACGGCGATCGCGAACGCTGCCCACAGCAGCCACAGCGCCCATGCCAGCACCCGCAGCAGCGGACTGTCCCTGATCGAGCCGGCCGCGCCGGGATGGGCGTAGACATCGGCCGACTCGTGGAACGGCAGCGCCCAGCCGAAGGCGTACACGAGCAGTCCAGGCAGGCCGAGCAGCATCCCGGACAGCACAGCGAACGCGATCACGGCGCGCGCCAGCTTGATGGGCGTGCCAGGTGGCCACAGGGAATCAGGACGGCTGGTGACCGCGTCACCCCCAGTGACGCGGTGAAGGGCTCGCCTCCAGCTCCAGGCGGTGCGTTGGCGGGTCATTCCCGCCACGCCAGCCATCGCGGGTCGAAGCCGACGCCGACCAGGTCGTCGAGCAGACCCGCTGTCGGCAGCCCGGAGCGGAACGCCCGCCGGTCATGACCCGGCCGATACAGGTCAGCCGTCACGACCCGCCGACTGTCGGCGTCAACGACCTCATACACCGCCGACACGACACCCCGGCCACGACGGCCGTGCGGCTCGGCCAGATGCACCACGACGTCGACCGCGTTCGCGACGAGTTGGTTCGCCGCCAGCGCCGACAGCCCGTCAGGGCCCTGCGCGGCCCAGGCCGCCAGCCGCGCGCACACCTGGGAACCGTCCCCCGCGCGCATCGTCGTCATCGACCCGGCGGCGCCATGGCTCATCGCCTGCAACAGCGGCACGGCCCCCGACCCACGGATCTCACCGACGACCAGCCGGTCCGGGCACAGCCGCAGCGCCGCACGGACAAGCTCGTCCATGCCCACAGCCCCATCGTCGACGTCCATGGCCCGCACG
Source organism: Frankia nepalensis (assembly GCF_016786325.1). Taxonomy (GTDB): domain Bacteria; phylum Actinomycetota; class Actinomycetes; order Frankiales; family Frankiaceae; genus Pseudofrankia; species Pseudofrankia nepalensis. The sequence goes on from NZ_JADWYU010000179.1 coordinate 5,224, forward strand.
GTGACGACGTCCAGATGGACACGATCATCGATGTCCAGGCCGAACGCATCCGCGCCCTCGACGACGAGGAGCCGCTCGACCGGCGGAACCAGGCCGACGAGCGCCGCCAGCAGCGCGCTCTTCCCAACCCTCGGGCCGCCGCTGACCACGATGTTCTTGCGGGCCGCGACGAGCGCGGCGAGCAGCGCTTCCAACCCCGCGTCGAACATGCCCTCGGTGCGGAGCCCGGCCAGGGACAGCAGCCGCGGCCGGTGACAGTGGATGGTCACGCTTGGCCGCGTGGTCACCGACCTCACCGCCGCCAGCCGACCGCCATCCGGCAGCCGGAACGCGACCAGCGGAACGTCGCGATCCCACCGATGGCCGGTTACCCCGGCACGCGCCGCCAGGTCACGGACGAGCCCGACCACCTCGTCGTCACGACCGACGAGCGGCGCCAGCCGATCACGGCGACCGTCGGTCCGCTGGACGAACACCCGGTCCCCGTTCAGATTGACGACCGCGACTGTGGGATCCCGCAGCAGCCGCTTCAAGGCGTCTACCCCGAAGACCTCGCCGAGGACCTCGGTGACGACCCTTGCCTCGTCGTCCGGCCCCACCACCTCCGCGCCGTCGACCAACGCGGTCTGGGTGTGCAGGTCCGCGGCGTCCAGAAGGACGGCCTCGGCGAACTGCCGCCAGTTCCGCCCGCGCCCGATATCGCCATCCGGGGCGAAGCCGTCGTCCGCTCCGGAGGCGGGCCGGGCGGCCAATGCGACGCCCAGTACCCCTCGCAGGTGGACGCGCAGCCGCTCCAAGGCCGAGGCCCGCCACTGATCCGGCAGGTCCGCGAGCGCCGCCGGGCCGGCGGCCGACGACGGCGCCTCGTCGGCGACATCCACGCACAGCTGGCCGTTGCCGTAGCCGTCCGGCGCCCACACCTCGACGCCCTCGAACGGGAAGTTCGGCACCCAGGCCCGCCGGGTCATACCGCACTCGTCAGCTGGCGCCGCCCACCCGGCCCCGCCACCTGATGCGGCCCGAACGCGGTCATGGTCCGAACCACCAACGCAGCAGCGCCGGCCACGAGCACAGGATCATGGTGCCCATCCTTCGGTCATGCGGTGAAGATTCGGCCAGCCAGTCCCATCTGCAGGCCGTTGTACGCAGATATAAGCGCTTTCGCCCGATGCCCGCGAGGTCGTCGACCGTTCGCACTTTCCGATGCGAACGGAGATTTCATCCATCTGAACTAGTCATCTGCCCCTACGAATGACACCGGTGAGCTATGGCTATCGCATGCGAGAACCGTCGCTCGTTGTCCTGGACGGGGCGTGCTCCTCGAGCTCTCAACCTGCCTGCTCGTCGTCGTGCCAGTCCTCCGCGGTGCAGCCTGCCTAGCCCGACACCGTCCGCCGTGACGATGCGGACAAACCGCGGACAGCGCGACGGTTCCCGCCCGTCGCCATGCACAGGACGATTCCACTGGCTCCGCTCGCGCGCCGCGCGCGGTCATGGCCCATGGGCTCCGGTAGATGTCAAGTCAAATGAGACAGTTGGTCTTCGCTTGGTTGGCTTGGGACTGGCTGGTTGATCCACACGGTCTCGGGTAGCCGAGGTGGCCGTGGACGGCGGCCGAACCGTTCGGGGTGCGCTGCCTGGGCGCGGTCGAGGGTGGCCTGGCGGTGGGCCTGGACCTGGTCGGCGGTGCCGAAGTGGACCGAGGCCGGGGTGTGGAACCCGATCCCGGAGTGTCGGTGGTCGTGGTTGTAGGCGGTGAAGAACCCCTCGCAGAAAGCCCGGGCGTCGGCCCGAGACAGCCGAACCTGTCGGGAAAGTCGAAGCTGTATTTGAGAGTCTTGAACTGCGCCTCCGAGTAAGGATTGTCATTCGAGGTCCGCGGCCGGGAGTGCGACCGGGTGACGCCGAGGTCGACGAGGAGCTCGGACACGGGTTTCGAGATCATCGCTCCGCCGCGGTCGGCGTGGATCGCGACGGGCGGGGTGCCGTTGCGTCGGATCGCGTCGGCGAGGAAGTCTTTGGCGACGACCGCGTCCTCGGCGGCCGCCACCAGCCAGCCGGTGACATACCGTGAGTAGATATCGAGAATGACGTAAAGCTTGTACCAGATTCCTTTGGCGGGTCCTTTCAACGCGGTGATGTCCCAGGTCCAGACCTCGCCGGGCCCGGTCGCGGACAGCTCGGGACGGACCCGGGGCGGATGGGAGGCCAGCGCCCGGCGCTCGGCGGTCTGACCGGCCGCGCGGGCGATCCGGTACATCGTCGACAGCGAGCACCAGTACCGGCCGGCGTCCAGCTCCCGGGCCCAGACCTGTGGGATCGCCAGATCCTGGTAGCCGGGGCTGTTCAGGACCGCCAGCACCTGGGCGCGCTCGGGCTCGGTCAGCGCCGCCGGCGGGGGTTTCCGCGCCGGCCACGGGCCGTGCCGACGCCCGCCCGGGGCGGCATGCCGGTAATGCGTCGCCCGCGCCCGGCCGGTGAAAAAGCACGCCCGGCTGACCGGAACGCCCGCGGCCCGAAGCCCGTCGAAAGCGCCACCCATCACCTGGTCTACTGCTGGTCCCCGTCCGCGCTCTCGGAGATCTGTTCCAAGAGCGCGTGCGCTTTTCCCATGATGTCCAGCGCGGTCTCCGTCGTCGCCAGACGCGCTTTCAAACGCTCGTTCTCCCGGCGCAGCTTCTCCAGCTCGATCTGCTCCGCCGACTTCGCAGGTTTCTTCTCCGGCCCCCGGGCCGCGGCTGGTTTTCCACCCAACGCACCCGCGTCACGGGCCCGGGCCCACTCCACCACATGGGAGGAGAACAATCCCTCCCGACGCAGGATCGCGCCTTTCTCTCCGTGCGGGGCGTTCTCATATTCGGTGACGATCCGCAACTTGTACGCGTTGCTGAACACCCGCCGCGACGGACGCGGCGCGGGATCACGCGGCGACGACGACCCGCCAGGCCGCTCCGGGGACTCTGACTCCACGAACACAAGGATCTCCGATCACGCCCCCTGTAGCCAACCCGCACCCAGCAGGTGTCTCACCCGAGACTGACACAGAGGGCTCGGCCTGCTGGTCGGCCTCGGCCGAACGTCATGTCCCCGGTACGAGGAGCTGCCCCATGTCCGATACATTTGCCCGCTCGGCAGCGTGGCGGCGACCGTCGACCGCGGACCCGAAGACGGTCGACTCCGTCGAGGCCGCCTGGCAACTGCCCGGCGTCGCCGTCGTCCTACGCGGCTCGCTGAGCCAGCCGACGCTCATCTCGTCAGGAGCATGGAGCGCGTTCCTCGCGGCCGTGAAACGAGGTGAGTACGACCGACTGCCGCCCGCGGCGTGACAGTATCCCGGCACCCAGCGTCAGCGGACACGCTGCGGCCACAGGCCGAGGTTCCCTTGTGGCCTTCAGGAAACCTCCATCTCGACATCGACCGGGACCAGGAGACCGGGAATCTGAATGATCGTGTCAAACCGCCGCCGTAGCGGCGCTGATCTCCCGTGGTCACCGGATGATGGTGTCGGCTTGGGCAAGCAGGTGACGCGCGTCCTGGGTGCGAAGGAGCCGGGAGACGTGGGACGGCCACCAACGCCGGCCACCACCAGGGGTCGGCACACCGTCGGTGTTTAGGCCTGCGCATATGTCGGCAAGGTGGGCGCCCTCGTGGCGAAGGGCCACGATTCTGGCCAAGACGATGTCAGGGCACTGTCGTGGGCGGCCCAGTCGCACACCTGCTGCACGGCGTGCGGCGAGAGCCTCCTCAATGTGCCGGGCCCGGTCGCGCGGGTTGGGTGGCGTCACCGCGGGCACCGCCGCACGAGGCGCACGAAGGTACCCAGCAGCTGGCGCAACACGGCAGCCGCGTGACGGCGAACCTTGTCGTCGGGGTGGAACAAGGCGACGCCCAAGGCGAGCCCGATGTAGAGGACGAAGCTGGCCGTGACGCCGACGGCGATCGCGACGACCCAGATTAGACCAGCAGTAGTGGACTCCAGCAGAGCTTGGAGGACCGCAGGCACGAAGAACTCCCCAAGATTGGACGGGGAGGAGCGCCGCGATCACGTTGATCGACGGGCACCTCGCCCGCTAGTGGCCATGGTTGAGAAGCCACTAGCGGGTTGGGGCCACGCGTCACACGCGTGTTCAGAGTCAGGTTCCAGGACAGGCCGCTCCTGTTGCGCCGACGCCGCTGGCCGATCAGAAGTCGGAAGAACTGCAGGCTCCAGGACCGCCGCGTGCGCCACGCCTGCAGCACCATCCGCCGCCGAAGGCGTTGGATGGCGTCGCGCGCGACATCCGTCCACGGCCGGAGGAACTCGGAGTAGGCGATGAAGGCCTGGGCAATCTTGAAGAGGTAAAGCTGGGTGGCAGATCTCTTTGATCCCCAGCTCGCGACGATGAATGCGGCCGCGAGGTCCTCGGTAAGGACCTCGAAGAGGGCGGCTGCGGGGTCCTCAGTGGCGGATGCCTCACGGAAGACAGCAACAAGCGGGGAAGAAGGATACTCGGCGACGGCATGCGTAAAAGCTATGTCGAAATCAAAATCGAAATCGATGGGTGGTGGCGGAGGCTTGTAAAAACGCCCGATTGATCGATAAAGCATCTTCAGGATGTCCGCGTCGACTTCTCGGGCGGAGTAGGAGACGAAGATCCCGACGCTGTTGGCTCGATCTAGGACCACGCCTTCGGGGCCGTCACTGTGGCGCTCCGCTGCCGACATGGGTCCAGCTTAGAAGACAGTGGAGCCGTTACCACTAATCATCAAGCCACCGGCGTCCGGAGCCAGGCCATGTCGGTCGCGATCAGACTTGCGCTGAGGGATGCTCGCCCGCCGAGAGCCGTAGGCAAGTTGATCGTGTCGTTGGCGTGGATCATGGCGCGGGCACCAAGCTAGAGCGGGGCCGAGGCGCAGCCAGTCGTCACGGATCTGGTTGAGTTTGTCCTGCAGCCGGCGGGCCGCCTTGGTCGACCGTCGGAGGTCGCGTGCCGGTGGCGTGGCCGGCTCAGGAGTCGTCCGGGCAGGCCATCGGCGCGGTGTGCTGGCTTTCGGACCCGAGCCGGTTGTGGTGCTCGAAGCCGGGACAGCCAGGGTGAGAATCGTGGACAACTCCCAGGCGTCTGCGATGTCGTGCACCGGATAGCGGCCGACACCGACCTGGTCGCCCTCGCCGTCGGCTAATGCCTCGAAGTCGACGTCGGCCGGTAGTCGGCGCCGCGACAGGTGGGTACGAACCCGGCCCAGTCCCGCACGACATTGCCGAGCGCACCGTCCGGGGCTTCTACACGGTCAGGATCATCCAGCGCCGGCACGGATTCCACTCAATAGATGACAGGTGGGACGGTCTCGTCGTCCGAGGATGGCGACCTGCGCGGCGTGGGCCAGGTTGGCCTGGGTCTGGGCTGTGAGACCTGCCCTGTTCCAGTGGAAGAGGATCGCGTGTGCGGTGACGGCGCGGAGTCCGCGGGTGAGGTCGCCGTCATCGGCGAGGGTCCGCAGGTTCTTCCCGGCGGTCTGGAAGGCGAGCAGCCAGTCGTCGAGATGGTGGACGGCGGCGTGGCTGGTGCTGGGGCCGGTGCCGGTGAGCTGGTCGACCGCGGCGACGAGACGGTCGCGGTGCTCGGGCGGGATGGCCGGGGCGGGCCGGAGGGTCCCGACCCTGGACCACACGTCGGCCTGCTCGAAGCGATCCAGGCGCGCTGCCCGTAGGAAGGCCGAGCAGAGCAGGAGTGACAGCTCACGTCGCTGGTCTGTGGGGCTGGCTCGGATGGCGCCAGACCGGGTGAGGTAGTTGAAGAGGTGGCGGCTGTCCGCGTGGAAGAGGGTGTGCACGACGGTCATGCCGTTCTCACCGCCGAACGCGTGGGTCTCGGGTTCGTAGCTGCCCGGGCGCCAGCGGGTGATGTGTCCGGACTGGCGGAGAGCGTCGGCTGCCGTCTGGAGGATCGTGTCGACCTGATGGCTGACGGTCTCGTCGGAAGGTAGGTAGCGCAGTTTCCAGGGCTGTTTGCGCATGAAGAACCAGGACGTGATCGTCCCTCGGTCTTCGGCCTTCGCCAGGGCGAGTCCCAGACCGGTGACGATTGCGTGCTCGACGGTCCGGCGATCGGTCGACGCGAAGGTGATGTTGAGCTGGTGCCACGCAGACGGTTCCGCGCTCGGCCGGCTTTCGGCCACCGGACTGGATCGCTGTTTGAGCATGTGCAGTTCCTGGGTGAAGTTGGTCAGCTGAGTAGCAGCAGCGCGTCCCAGGCGGTGGCCGGAGCTTGGTCGCTGGCCGCGGTGTGGACGGCGAGTGCCCATCCGGCTGTGCCAGTGAGCACCCCGACGTCGCCGACGGCGTCGGCATGCGCGAGGAGCCGCTCGGCGAGGCCGGGCACGGTGGATCGCAGGTCGGTGCTGGCCGCGTCGGCGGCGACGCGCCAGGTGGTCTGGAACAGGCCGGCGACGCCGTGGCACAGACCCGGGTCGGTGAGGTGGCCGAGCTGGACGGGGTCGGCGAGGCAGGCGGCCAAGGCCTGCTCGGCGTCGCGCTGGCGTTCGGTGTCGCCGAGTGCGCGTCCGGCGAGTTGTTGAGCGCGGGCATGGCCGGGCGTCCCGTAACACCAGGCCGCACGTCGGGGTCGTCGGGGCAGACGCCCCGCAGACAGGTCGGCTATCGAATCGGTCGGGGTGACGATCTCCGGCCACCATGGTCCGCCGCTACTGTCCTGCCGCCAGGTGTCCAGCCAGGCGCAGATCCTGGTGATCGCGTCGTGGTGTTCGTTGACGACCGTGCCGTCGAGGGCGGTGAGGCTGAGCAGGGCGAGCGGCCCGCTGATGCCGTGGGCGAGGGACAGGTTTCCGTGGCCGCCGTTGCCGGGGTTCTCGGCGCGGGTGCCGGTGGGTGGTTGGCTGGTCCACCAGCCGGGCAGTGGGTCGTTCTCGGTGAGGGGTTGGGTGAGGCGGACCAGATAGGTGAGGATCTGGCGGAGCAGGTCGCTGTCCCCGCCACGGCGGCGCAGGTGGGCGCCGATTCCGGTCAACCCTTTCAAGAGGTCGAACTCGGCGAGGTCAGGCCGTTCACCACGGTCGATCCGAGCGTGCGCCCGGGCGAGACGGACCTGGGTCAGGGTGGCGATGTTGGCGTCCAGCGCGGACAGCACACGGTGGTACCGGTCCACGCCGCGTGCTGCGCCGTGCAGCGCGAACGCGAGCGCCGGTGTTCCGAAGAGCAGGGTGTTGTCCGGGCTACCGATCAGCTGGCCGTCGGCTGCGGTGCGCAGCCAGCGGTGGGCCATGCCCCAGTCTCCGAGGCCGCGTGCGGCGCGTTCGATGTGCAGCAGCGCGATCCCGGCGGCGCCATGGCTGAGCGACTGGGGATGTCCGCCGAGGCCGGGCGCGGGCCTGGCCAACTGGGCAGCGGCGAGGTCGGCGGCGTGGGCAAGCCGTGTGGGGAGCGGGGCGTGGCTGGTCATGTCAGCGGGCCCGGGTCGTCAGGGTGAGCGCGGCTGCGCGGGCCAGTCGCAGGCAGGTCTGCTCGGAGTCCGTGTAGGTCCCGATCATGCGTGCATGGTGCAGGTGCAGGAGGGAGGCCAGCACTCGGTCCGGATCTGGGCCGTCGGCTGCCGCGTCGGGGTCGTCCAGCAGGTGGCGGTAAGCGTCGAGGGTCTCGTGGCGCTGAGCCCACGCGCGTGCCACGGAGTCTTCGGAGGAAGGATCCCGTTGCCGGGCGCTCTGGACTTCGAGAAGCCGCAGAGTCTGGGTACGTAGGTCACGATCCAGGGCCGGTCCGCCCTGGTGGGCGACGTTATCGAGCAGCCACCGCCACCCGCGGTCGGCGGCACCGAGGAAGCCGGCCGCCAGGTCGACGAGACTTGCGGCCGTGATCGCGCTCGGTGCCGGACCTGATGGCGTTTTCGTGGCGGTGAGCTGCGCGATCGCCACCGTGGAGTCGGCGGCGAACACCGCCTCGGCAGCCTCAAGGGCCGGTCCGATGCCGTACCGGCCGACCTCGGGCTCGTAGGTATCCAGGAGAAACCCGCCGAGTAGCCCGACGGCGCGGAGTCGGCCGGCCCAGGCGCCGACGTGCCGGGCCGCGGCGCCGTAGGCGTCGGCTTCGTCGCCGAGGTGGATGCGTAGCCGCAGGTGCGGGGCGCCGTTGTCGTAGCGGAGGAACCACAGGGGTGGTTTCTGGCTGGGCGCGGTGCCAGGCCAGGTGGCCACAAGGTCGGGCAGGTGGATGGTGAGCAGCTCGGTCTGCCTGGCTGGGTGGCCGTGCAGGCGGGCGTACAGCCAGCGCGACGCGCCAGGAAGATGCCCGGCGTGCCGCGAGGGTCGCAGCGGCCGGCCGCGGCGCAGGACTGGGGCCAACGGAAAGGGTGGGCTGACTCGGCCGAGCGGAAGGGTGATCTCATGCGGACGGCCACCGATCCACCCGAAGGCGTTCTCCGGCGGGCCCTCGGTCAGCGGGACGGCCCGGGACCGGTCCAGCTGGGTGCGCAGGAGCGCCCGGTGGGCGGGCTGGTCGAGGTCGAGGCGTAGGACGACGTCCGCCTCGCCGGCGTAGACGGACGACGGGATCCGGTAGGTGTGCCGGAGGCTCTCGAAGGCCTTCTCCCATTCCGCCGCCGGCGCCGCGCGGCGCGGAAGGTCGTCCGAGCACAGGTTCCAGCTGGCGGATCGCAGCACGCTGCGGCCATAGCGGACCCGGGGCAGGACTGGCTGGCCGGCGGCGGCGCCCCAGGAGAAGGGGACGCAGGACGCGGCCCGCGCCGTGGTGATCTCGCAGAGGAACCGGGCCAGCGGATGGGTAGCGTGCCGGAACTCCAGCGCGTTCGGAGCGAGCGGCTCAACCACTTGGCCGCTCGACATCTGGACCAGGCACAGCCGGTGCGTGTCGCCGACGATCGCAAGGTCGTCCACGGTGATCGGCTTGCTGTCCCGGGACGCGGGATGCTCTCCCAGGGACAGCAGCGGCAGGAGAGCCGGTGCGCGGACCAGGTTCTGCGCCCGGGGCGACAGTGGTGCGCAGGACAGCTGAACGGCGAGCGCGTCAGCGTTCATCGTCGGTAAGTCGGTGAACATCGGCTCGATCTGGTCACGTTCCCCCGCGTCGAGCAGGTACAGAAATCGGCCGATCGAGGTGCCGGCCTGACGCGAGGCGCCGGTGACGACGAGCGTGAACGCGCCCCGGTCCACCGCGTCCAGGGTGGGGGCGTGGACGCGGAACCGCAGTTCGGTGTGAGGGACGGCGTGCGGCTTCTGGCGGGCCGCGCCGACGCCGGCAGCGGTCAGTTCCTTGACGATCTCGTCGTCGAGGACGACCTCATCTGTGCCGTCGAGGAGGGCCCGCTGGGCCAGTCGTAGAAGCATGTCGTCGCGGGCGTCGTGCGCGCGGGGTGGGCGGGGGTGCGGCGTGCCGCGGTAGCCGGCGGGGTAGCCCAGCCCGCGGTCGACGTCCACGGCCTCGGTGACGGGGATGACGGCGCCCGGCCCGTACCGATCGACGAACTGGCCGTGCCAGGCCTGCCAGGCAGGGCTGCCCAACGGGTTCGGGCTCAGCTGGACGAGTACCGAGGCTGCTGCAGCTGCCTCGATCTCGATGCTCCCGGGTAGGGTGATCTTGCCGCCAAGGCGCAGGTCGACCGCGAGCAGCGGCCCAGGTCGGTCGTGCAGAGCCGCGAGTTGCGTTGACGCGGCCTCCGCGAGAGCACGCCGATCCGGCGCCGACTGGCTCCTCCCAAGTTGGTCGAGGGTTCGGCTGGCCAGTTCCAGCCGTTCCCTCGCCGGTTGGCCGCTGTCGCTGGACGCGGCGCGCAGTTGGTCGGCGAGATGGCCAAGCGGGTCGGTGACGTCCATCGGCGGGCGCAGCGCCGTGACGAGGACACCCGTGGCGACCAGCCGTGTGAGCATCGCTTCGAGCACCGGCTCAGGGGTGCCGGAAAATTCGGCGGCCAGCCTAGCGATCAGGTCCGCCACCGGGACCGGCGACCGGGCCGCGCGCAGGACTACCTGTACCGGGCGGCTGTGGCGCACCTCGATGTCCGACGGCGTGACGGTCCCGTCGTCGTCGACACGCGGCTGACTGGGCAGGACCAGCCGGTCGCCTCGGACAAACGCCACGGTGTTCGCGACGACTGGCACCGTCCGAAGCACGTCGGGCTCGGCTTCCAGCGTCGTGACCAGCTCGGCCAGCCACCGGCCGTCCGGACGAGCGACCGCGCGGGCGCCGTCCCAGCGCACCCGGGCCTGTGTGCCGAGGGCGGCGGGCAGCACGCCGGCGAACAGGCCGAACGGGGTCGGTCTCGACGTCATCCGCAGCCGATAGGACATCACCGACTCCGCGACCCGCCGCAGCCGCCGTGGCTCTTCGAGCTTGCCTGAGCAGATCTGGCGGACCGCCGCAGCCAGGGCAGGACTCGCGGTCTCGATCGCCTCCGCCAGCTCGTCGTCGTCCCACTGGCGGCGCAGCCACGCATGCCATTGGCCCACCTGCTCGGGGCCGTGGCCGGCCAGGTCCGGCCAGTCGTCCGGACCTGGCCCACTATCGCGGGCGACCGCGCGGACGACGGCCACGCCCATCGCCCGATACCGCACGTCCATCGCGTCTTCCCCCGCGTTCGCCGTTAGCCTGGCCGTCCGGGGCAGAGCCCAGAACGGCCGGAATGTCACGTGGTCCGGCTTGCGCTGTCAGCAGGTCACACCGGCGCTGTCACCGGTCCCGGTGCAGTTGTCGCCGCTGCACGGTTCGGAGTCGAAGCCGGCGGCGACCGGCACCCCGGACGACACGATGGTCACGTCGAGGTCGAACTCGGATTCGTCGATCATGGGATCCATGGCTGTTCTCTCCATTTCTGGTGAGGGTTGGGCCTCGGTCACCGGTCGGTGCCGGGCCAGGACATGACAAGCGCCGAATGGCGCTTCTTCAGGACGAAGCCGTCCGGGGTCTCTCCGGCCGGGGCGTCGCCGAGAGGAAGGACGGTGAGCGTCGGCCCCGGGCCGCCGCGATGGTCCCGGTCCCAGACACGGATCTCCTCGGCGAGTCGCTCGGCGAGTCGCGCCCCGTCCGGGCCGTGACCACAGGTGCCGAACTCGTACAGGCCCCTGGCCTCGTCGACCAGCCGGAACCGGGCCCGATAGGCGAGGCTGCCGCCGGCCGCCAACGCTGGCGTGGCGATCCGCCAGGACGGCCTGACCACGTCCTGGTCCACGGCGTCCTGGGTGGCGACCAGCCGGCAGAACTCCGGCATCGTCAGCAGCCACAGGTCCTGGTCGGCGAACCACTCGTGGCGATCGATCGTCACGCCGGACCACACCTCGGCCCGCGGCGAGTCCAGCGCCTCGCCCAGGCCGTCGGTGTCGACCGGGCCGAGCTCGTCGAGCATCAGGGTCACTCCGGCCTCATGGAGCTGGACCGACCGGATGTCATGCGCGCCGACGCCCTGCATCGGCACGAACCCGCACATGATCTGGCTGACGCTCTCCAGCCGGTCCCCGCGCCGTCGCAATGCCCATGACCGGGTCAGCCCTCGGGTCCGCAGCGGCAGCACGAGCAGGCCGCCCTCTACGAGCTGCTCCCGGTAGGCGGGAGCCACGTCCCACGCCCCCACCGTGATCATGATCAGGTCGTAGGGGGCGTGTTCGGGCACGCCGAACTCGCCGTCCACGCGCAGCGTGCGTACGTTGCCGTACCCGGCCCGGTCCAGACATGCCCGCGCCCGCGCGACGACCTCAGCGTCGATGTCGACGGTCGTCACCTCACCCGCCGGTCCGACCAGCTCACGCAACATCGCGGCGTTGCAGCCCCCGCTGCCGATCTCGAGCACCCTCGCCCCGGTCAGGTCACCGCACTGGGCGAGCATCCCGGAAATCGCCTTCGGAGCGGACACCGCGCTGATGTCGATGCCGTCCACGTTCCGCTTCGTGACGATCGACTCGTCCGCGTAGGCCTGCTCCAGCGAAACCCCGGGCGTGAACAGGTGCCGAGGCACGCGCAACAGCACCTCCCTCACCCGCGACGGCAAGGGCAGACCGACCTGCTCGTGCCAGGCGGCGATCGCCCGGACCATCCCCGCCCGAAGAACACCGGCACGCTCGATGTCATCCGCGGGCGCGGTGGCGGAGCCCGCCGAATCAAGGTCAGTCACGCCGGCCTTCCTCCTCAACTGGTCGGCCCCATGCCTCGACAGCCATGGACGGGGTCTCGGAAACGCGAGTCTGGGAAGATCCTCACGGCCGGCCAGGCAAGGGCGGAAGTACTTCGGTGTCCGCAGCCTGTCCGCAGTCCGTTACGGACACCGCACCTTCGGCCACCACGGCACTCGGCCTGGCCGATGATGTCGACGTGGAGACGTTCGGCGAGGCGTTACGGCGATGGCGGGGCAACCTGTCCTTGCGAGAGGTCGCGGCTCGCGCCCACTGCGGGAAGTCCCACGTCTTCGACCTCGAACGCGGGCGGCGCAACCCGAGCCCGCGGACCGCCGCCGTGCTCGACGAGGCGCTCGGGGCCGGGGGCGAACTCGTCCTGCTCGCCGGGGGGACATCCGCGGACCGGAAGGTTGTCGCGCTCGGGTCGACCCGGCCCGCGGTCTCGGTAGGCATCGACGGAGACGGGGACAGGCCGGACTCGGTCGAGGAGATCGGCCACCGCATCGAGGCGCTCCGCGCCACCAGCACCGGCGCCGAGGTACTGGCAGAGTTCGACGCCCTGGTCTCGACGATCCCCAGCGAGTACGAGGCAACCGGGCCGGGCGCGCTCGCGCCGCGCGTGCTGACGCAACGCCGCCGGGTTCAGGGTCTGCTGACAGGCCGACAGCCGCCCCGTCAGCGCGGCCGGCTGTACGAGATCGCCGGCCAGCTGTCCGGAACGCTCGGATATATGGCGGTGAACACGGGCCAGTTCAGGCTTGCGCGCGCCTACTGCCAGGAGGCGCTCCAGGTCGCCGAACTGCTCGACGACCGCGGCCTCGCCGCCTGGGTGCGCGGCTCCCAGAGCTTGTGCGAGTACTACGCCGGCGACTACTGGGCCGCGTTGGACCTCGCGCGGGACGGCCGCCGGCTCGCCCACGGCTCAGCCGAAGAGATCCGCCTCGCGGTGAACGGAGAGGCCCGCGCACTCGGCCGCCTGGGCGACCGGGCCGGCGTCGACCGCGCCGTCGGCGAGGCGTTCGCCCTCGCCGAGCGCTACTCGCTGCCGGCTGGCATGTCGCCGTGCCTGTCGTTCGAGCCGTACAGCGTCGCTCGCATCGCCGCGAACGCCGCCACCGCCTACGTCTCGGTGGGCGAACCTGACCGGGTGCGGGAGTATGCGGACATGGCCGCCGAGGTCGCCGACCAGTCCGAGTCGATGTGGAGCCGCTGCCTCGTCCGCCTCGACCTGGCCACCGCCCTGCTACTCGCCCCAACTCCCGACCCGGAGCAGGCCGCGGCACTGGGCCTCGAGGCCGTGACCAGCGCCGCCCACAACCCGATCGAGTCCATCCGCCGCCGCAGCCACGAACTCGTCACCCACGCCCAACCCTGGCGCCCTCTCGGGCCGGTCAACCAGCTCGCCGAAGTCACCCGCACGCTCACGCCTCACCCCGGCGGGAGCCGATGAGCACCACCACCTCCAGCGTCGACCCGGTCGCCGACGACTGGGACCGGTTCGCCGCGCTCGACCGGCTCGCCGATCACTGGGACCGTCCCGGCTGGACACCCGGCCGCCGCTCCTACCACTGGATGCTGACCTTCGAGAACGCCACCGACGTGCACGCCCTGGCCGCGCGCTGCCAGGAGCGGCTACGCCTGCCCGTCCTCGACCTCGTCCCGGCCGACGGGTTGCATCTCACGCTGCAGCGGCTCGCCTTCACCGACCAGGTCGCTCCCGTAGAAGTTGACGCGGCCGTCGAGGAGGCGCGACGTCGCCTCGGGTCCTGTCCGGCGTTCACGCTGACCGTCGGGCCGTTGGCCGGGTCATCAGGTGCGGTCCGGTTCAGCGTCCAACCCTGGGAGCCGGTCGTCGCCGTGCGCGCGGTCGTCCTCGACGCCACCGCCGCCGCGCTCGGCCCCGACAGGGTCGCCGCCAAGCCCCAGGGGTTCCGGCCACACATCGGCATCGCTTACAGCAACAGCATCGCCGACGCCCAGCCGATCGTCGCCGAAGTAGTACGGCTACGCCGGCTGGCGACGGTGACGGTCCACGTCGGCGCCGTCGCGCTGGTCGAACTGCGCCGGGAAGGCAGGTCGTACCGCTGGGACACCATTACCCGGCTGTCCCTGCCATTCCACAGTCCAGCTGGCTAGCGGCTGCGTCAGACGACGCGCTGGGGATCCTCGGAGATCAGGATGCTGGCCGTTCGGTGAGGGCACGCGGCAGCTGTCTGGCCGGTTTGTGGGCATGGTTCAGGAGCATCCGGGCCTGGTCGATGCGGATGCTGGCGATCTCAAGCCAGGCGGTGGCCAGGTCTCGCTCGGTCGCGGGCAGTACGCCATCAGCACCGGCCAGCCGGCTCTGCGCATCGCCGATCACCTGGTTGGCAGCGGTCATCACGGCGCTGATCGCGGCCAGCTGGGAATGCTCGCGGCTGGCCCCGATCGCTTCGGCCGGCGGCGTGGCCGCCGGTGAGCGGTCAGCCTGATCGCAGGGGGGACATCGCGTGCCCGGCCGGCCCCTTGACGAAGACTCCCGCCCAGGACCGCAGGGCTGCTCCTGGGTGGTGGCGGTGCCGTGAAGGACATCGAGAAGATGATCGTCGGGCCAGGCCAGGGCGCGCGACAGAGCGGCCAGGGTGGTGTCGCGGAAACGGCGCCCACCGGCGCCTTTCTGCAGCACGCGGATCGTGGCGATCGACACGCTGGAAAGCCGGGCGAGTTGATGTTGACCGAGACGGCGTTCGGCCATGCGGGCGTTGAGCGCGGCGGCCAGCATGGACCAGTCCTCGTGCTCGGCCTGTCGGCTCGGGTTCCCGCCGTCGCCTGCCATGTGGACATCCGGCGTTGATGTGGACTGAGGATCCGGCCCAGGCGTGGGCATCATGTCCTCCAACGATTCGACCACAGGAATATCCGGATCCAATGCTCGCCAGGCCCGTGGTCGAGCCCGGTGTGACAGCGCCGCGTCGACCGAGCGGATCTGGCCAAGGCGATTGGCCGTCTGGCAAAAACACGAGCAGATGTCAGTCCTGGGCCGAGTAGGGAACGGCCTGCGCCGGCGGCGCCTCGCACTGCTGGATCTGGTTGTTCGACGAGGCCTCGGACCGAGCCGAAGGCTCAGTCGCGTAGCTGAACACCAGCGTGGTGTCGACATCGCCGTAGCTCTCGACGAATCGCGCCCGGACCGGGAGCCGCGCGAGCGCGACGGCCACCTGGGCGGCACTGTCCCCGGTCGTCACCGTAACCTCGGACACGCCATCGCTGCCTGCAGCGGTGTCGCCGAGGTCGGGGACGGCCCGCGGCTCCAGAATCGGCGGATACCGCGGCTCAGGCACCGTCAATACCGGCCGGTCGCCGCCGGGCAGCAGAGACGCGATGGCCTGGAGATCCTTGACAAGGATCACCCAGCACGACTCGGCCGCCACCCCGGCCTCGGTCACCAATGGGCTGTCGCGCTCCTCATGCACGCCGGTCTTCTCCGGGATCACCTGGAGCGCCCCGCCGGTCTCGGCCAGCCGCTCGTCGACCACCGCTCGCGCGGCTGGCACGGCCGGCAACTGGTCCTCGTCCACGACCAGCATCAGCGCCCCGGGGTATCGGCCCATCTGGTCCAGCAGAATCCCAAGTGCTGGCCGCTCGCTCCGCTCGGCCGGCGTCTCCCGGTCCACGTACACCTCGACCAGCGAAAGGCCTGCCCCGAGGGCGTAGCCAGCCAGGCGACGGTGCAGGTAGTCGATCAGGTCCTCGTTCCCGTCGTCCACGCAGACGTAGCCGAACGCCGCCGAGCACGGCGGACACGCCAGGTCCGGCGACGCCAAGGGGCCGAACCACCCTGATGCTGACGAAGAGCTACCGGGCATCGAGTACGGCGCGGGCTGAGTCATTGAACCCTCCTGACCGGCTCCGAGAGCCACAGCGAATTCCGCCGGTCAGGAGAATCACGCCGGCCACCCCAGGGACGCAAGAGCGATCGACGAAAATACGGAGACTCGCGAAGACCTAGCATCAACGCTTTATGACATTCCCGCATCCTTGACCTGACGATCAGAGCACACCATGCTCCTCGAGCAGGAGGCCCGACCTTACCAGGCGAAGACAAGCACATCGCTCCAACGGCCGGTCTCAGTGCCGACCTGTTCTGTTGCCCGCCTAATCCTTTCCCTTCGCGGCCAGTGCCTGGAGGGAAGATCGATGCTTCTCGTAATGGCCGCAGGGTCGTAGGTATAGGAGCCCGCATTGTGACCCACTGAGATGGATCCCCTCGCCGCTTGCACTCATGCCCTGGCGTCGCCTATCGGCAACAGGTTGTGAGGATCACCGAGACGGCCCCGGTGTCACCGCCAGAAAATGGAACGTCACCGTTGGGGCGAGTGTCGTTGTGAGCCTCACCGGGGACGGATCCCCTGTGCCGCGTTCGCTGTAGGTGACCGTGCCGGCCGGGTTGATGTGGTTGTGAGCCTCACCGGGGACGGATCCCCGGTGCCGCCCAGCGTGGAGCGCAACCACCCGCGTGTACTGCGTGTTGTGAGCCTCACCGGGGACAGATCCCCGGTGCCGCGAGAATCACACACGAGATCAGGCCCGGGTATTTGTCGTTGTGAGCCTCACCGGGGACGGATCCCCGGTGCCGCCCGCGGCGGACCCAGCCGTGGGCGGAGCAGACGAGGTTGGGAGCCTCACCGGGGACGGATCCCCGGTGCCGCTCAAGGTGTTCGCTCACGAGCACCTGGCGGGAGTCGTTGTGAGCCTCACCGGGGACGGATCCCCGGTGCCGCCGGCGTTCGCCGTGACGATGATGCTGATGTTGCGGTTGTGAGCCTCACCGGGGACGGATCCCCGGTGCCGCTTCAGCCGTGGGAGCTGAACGCCGCGCACTATATGTTGTGAGCCTCACCGGGGACGGATCCCCGGTGCCGCCGGACGACGACGAGCTGGACGGCGGCTACGGCTGGGGTTGTGAGCCTCACCGGGGACGGATCCCCGGTGCCGCCCATCCCCTGATCGGCTTCCTGGACAAGCGTGTCGTTGTGAGCCTTACCGGGGACGGATCCCCGGTGCCGCTCGCGACCTTCAGCGAAGCCGGGCCCGAGCCGGAGTTGTGAGCCTCACCGGGGACGGATCCCCGGTGCCGCATGTCCTCGTCCGCGCTACCACACGCGTGTGGAGCGTTGTGAGCCTCACCGGGGACGGATCCCCGGTGCCGCGGGCGCGGTCACGAGCCGCCTCCGCTGGCGTAGCCGTTGTGAGCCTCACCGGGGACGGATCCCCGGTGCCGCGCTCCGTACGGCTCTCCAGCGCGAGCGCCGCGTCGTTGTGAGCCTCACCGGGGACGGATCCCCGGTGCCGCCATTGCGGCGCTGACGTTCCTCTACATCGACTTCAAGTTGTGAGCCTCACCGGGGACGGATCCCCGGTGCCGCTGTCGGGCCCGCCGACGTTGGCGGACGCGTTCTTGTTGTGAGCCTCACCGGGGACGGATCCCCGGTGCCGCCATTGCGGCGCTGACGTTCCTCTACATCGACTTCAAGTTG
>NZ_JADWYU010000179.1:22950-32792 GCF_016786325.1 Frankia nepalensis
TGCCGCTGTCGGGCCCGCCGACGTTGGCGGACGCGTTCTTGTTGTGAGCCTCACCGGGGACGGATCCCCGGTGCCGCTCATGGGGTGGCCCTTTCTAGGCGCGCTTGGGGCGGTTGTGAGCCTCACCGGGGACGGATCCCCGGTGCCGCGTAGCGCCCCGTCTCAGGAGACACTCACAAGATCATGTTGTGAGCCTCACCGGGGACGGATCCCCGGTGCCGCCCTGCTTGAGCAGGGATTTCTTAAATTAGAACATGCCGGACCGCCTGTACACGAAGATCGACGTCCGGTTCGTCCCGTTTTAGAGTTGAGAAGGTACCGGTGTTTCTGGGGGTGCTTCGGGTTCCGAAGCAGGTTCGCGTTCAGATGATCTGGTCGCCGCGGTGGTGGGCTTGGACGCCGGTGCCGATCTGGCTGACGGTGTCGAGGGAGCGAATGGGTAGCGGATAGATGCGGACGCTGTCGAGCTGGAGGTCGATGGTCTCCCGGAGCTGGTGTTCGAGGAGAACTCGCTGTGCTTCGGTGCAGACGATCTCGAAGACGGACTTCTGGACGCGGATTCCGTGGCCTTCGCAGATCTTGGCGACTCGGCGGAGGCGGCGTGCGCCGGTGGTGCTGGTGGTGTCGACGTCGTAGGTGACCAGCAGGTCCATCAGGCCGGGCTCCAGGGAAGGTAGCTGGGCTGGTCGCCCCGGAGGTGGCGGGCGAGCACGCGGGCTTGGAGCAGGGGGATGACAGCGGCCGGGGCGTCGTAGTTGAGAAGGGTGTGGCGCCAGGGTCTGGCGCGGGCCTGGCTCCAGAGCTGGAGGAAGGTGCGCCGGCCGTCGTCGGTCAGCTGGCATCCTCCGCCTGGGGTGGTGAGGAAGTCGCTGGCGGTGAGTTGGCGCTGGTTGAACGCGGAGAAGACGAGCCGGTCAACGAACAGGGCCCGGAACTCTTCCATGAGATCGAGCGCGAGTGCGGGTTTTCCGGAGCGGATGCCGTGGAGGTACCCGATGTGCGGGTCGAGGCCGACGTGTTCGAGCGCGCCGTGGACCGCGATGCGCAGCATGGCGTAGCCGAAGGACAGGGTGGCGTTGAGGGGGTCCGTCGGTGGTCGGCTGGCCCGGCCGGGCGGTGCGCTGATGGTCGCGTTCGAGCTGAGCAGGTGTCGCCAGGTGGCGACGTATGTCCGCGCGGCGTTGCCCTCCACGCCCATGACCGCTTCAAGTGTCGGGGCATCGCGGAGGGTGGGCAGCGCTGTCGCGTGCTGCTCAGCGGTTTCGCGTAGTGCTGCCTGACGGTCGCCCGCGGCGTCGCGTCCGGCGCGGAGGAGGTGTTGGCGGGTGTTGTGGAGCTTGCCCGCGATAAATGCTTTCCCGAGGCCGAGCCGGAGATCTCGGTCTCGGTAGGCGTCGTGTTGGGCGACGCGTAGCAGCGGGTTTCCAGCGGTCGGGCCCTCGACGCGGGCGGTGATCCGGCCGTTGCCGGTCATCCAGGTGACCGAGCGCCGGTCGGCGGCGCAGCGTTGGAGGAGGTCGTCGGTGACGGTGACGCCGCCGAACGCGACGATGTGATCGATGCGGGTCAGGGGCAGCAGCCGTCGGGGGGCGCCGCTTTCGGTGTCCGTTTGGCGGATCCGGACGGTGTCGCCGTCCAGGTGAAGACTGGTTCCGGGCGTCGTCGCGTAGAGCGTGTTGAGGAGTTCAACCATCCCATCGTCCGAGTGGTCGGGGGGTGTACAGGTCGGTGGCGGTGCTGGCGGTGACAGATCGCGCGAGTTCCGGGAGGCAGTCGGTGCGCAGCGAGCAGCGGCGGCAGCGGCTGTCCGCTACGGCGGTGGGGAGCCGGTCGGCGGCGAGGATCGCGCGCACCTCGTCCGCGGTCTGTTCGACGAGAGCCAGCAGGTCCTCGGTCAGGGTGATCGTGTGACGTCGCCGGTCGGCATAGGAGAACACCGCGGCGTGTGGCACTGGGAGTGGCTGCATCTCGGTGAGGCAGATGGCCTGGGCGGCGGCCTGAATGTCGGCCGGGCCGCCGGGAACGTAGCGGCCGATCTTGTATTCGACTGGTACAACGGCGTTCGTGGTGACCTCGACGGCGTCACAGATGCCGTAGAGGCCGAGGCGGTCGCTCCAGACCGGGACGCCGGTGAGTAGCCGGCCGCCGGCCGGCACCGGGGTGCGGTGCCGGGCCGGTGCCTGATGAACGTGGGAATGGGCCGCGGTCCCCCGTACCGTGTCGACGTTGTCGGTGAAGATCCCGTCGAGGTGGATGAGGGCGGCCTGGCGGGCGCAGTAGCGATGATGTTCGAGCGCTGACAGCGCTATCCGGCTGGCGTGCGTGTCGCCGCCTGGCCACCAGGGTGGGGTGGTCATCCCAGGACGCGGGTGAGTCTGACGCCGGTGGGCAGGTTGGCGTCGTCGATGTCGACCTTGTAGTCGTCGAAGCTGCGGGGCGCGCCGTCGCTGATCCGCTGGAGCCGGATGCGGCTGGCGAGGGTGTGCGCGGGGGCGGCGCCGAACGCGTCGCTGTGGCTGAACACGTACAGCCCCCGGGTGGCCATCTCGCCGCGGGTGGCGGACCGGTCGTGGTCGAACATGTTGATCAAAGTTCGTAGGAGCAGGTCGAGGTCTTCGGTACTGACCTTGGTTCGCTTCCCGAGCGGAGCCGAGTAGTGGATTTCGGCGCGGTACAGGCCGTAGGGCACGGTCCACTTGCTGCCCATCTCGGTGCGTTCGCCCTGGTCGATGTCGGCCTGGCGGGTCTGGGTGACCCTGGTGATCGCGTGGTCGACGGGGTTCACCGGGTCGATCGAGCGGGCGATGGTGACCTGGATCGGTCCGCGGATCTGTCCGAGCGCCGATGTCCTACCGGTCGACATGACGGCGCCGAACAGGCGGATGTCGACGTAGCGGGCGGTGAGCCAGTCGCGGGCCTGGGTGGCCTGCTCGCCGGTGAGCTTCTCGCCGGGCGTGAAGCCGTTGTCGGTGTAGGAGGCTTCCAGCCGGGTGTTGAGGGCGTGCCCAGCCTCGACGAAGATCTGGTAGCGCGCCAGGTCGAGGCCGGCCGATTCGGCGGCCAGCCCGATGGTGTCGCGGACCTTCCGCTTGAGGGCGACGTCGCTGACGAGGCCGTGGCCAGTTTCGTCGTCGGTGCGGGGCCGGTTGCCCGCGTCGGGGTCGCCGTTCGGGTTGCCGTCGGCGACATCGAACAGGAAGACCAGGTCGTGCTTGACGGCGGGGTCGAGCGAGTAACTGGACACAGAATCTCCTCGTGAAGGATGGGCCGGTCGTCGGCGACGACGCCGGATGGGGATCGAAGGAAGAGTGCGCGGCCGGCGGCCGGTCAGCTCGCGGCGTCCGCGCTGGCCTCGGTGGGGCCTTCGGCGGCGCTGGCCGTCTTCGTGGCGGCGTTGGTGGCGCGGCCTTTGCGGATGGAGTCGGTCCGGTGGTGGTGGTAGCCGAGGATGAACATCGCCTGGTCGTCGAGGGTGGCGCTGCCTGGCAGGCCCTTGCTGGCGTCGAAGAGCGTGAACAGTTCGCCGAGGTCGCGGCTCAGCGCGAACGCCTGGTCGGGCCGGCCACGGCCGATCTTCTTCAGCCAGGGCTGGGCCAGCTGCTGCCCCTGTACCAGGGCGATCTTCGGGTTGGCGATCGCGCCGGCGAGGTAGCGGTCAGCGAAGGTGGTGTTGAGCCGGTCGCCCGGTGCCCGGCCGACGCGGGCGGCGTAGTACTGGATCGTCTCGAGCTGGGCGAAGATCCGGCCCGCGAGGTAGGCGGGGTGGTCGTTGGTGGGGTCGAGTCCTGGTCCGGGCACGGGGGGCCTTTCAGGTTCGGGGCTGCGGCGGATGCGGCGGACGAGCGCGAGACGGAGCAGCGCACCGCGCGGGTCGTCGACGTGTCCGTCGGTACGGATACGGGTGAGCAGGTGCCCGAACAGCGCCGGGCTCAGGTCGGCGCCTGTGAGCGCGGCGCGCAGCAACTGGCGCTGGACGTCGTCGGGGCGGGCCGCGCCGCGCGCGTCGAACCGGGCATACGCGCCCTTGCGGCGGTCGCCAGGGGTCGGTTCCCACCGGCCGGCCGCCAGCTCCAGGCGGACCAAAGGCACGTAGCCGGATCCGCCGGGATCCGCGCCGAGCAGCTGGTGGTCGGCGAACCAGGCCGCGATATGGGTTTTCAGCTGGCCCAGCGGCATGTCGACCCAGTTTCGGATCATGACGCGGGACACGTTCCCGGCGATGGTCACCGAGCAGAACCGGTCACTGTCGAGATCACCGGCAGCGTGGCGGCCTGTGTGCACGGTTCTGACGAGTTCGGCGACCTCGGCGGGGTCGGGTTGACTGAGGATCCTGGTGATGTCGAACTCGGCGCCGATCGTCCACCAGGTCATCCGCCCGTCTCCGCCGCCCGCGGACATCGCGTGGCGCGGGTTGTCGAGCAGGTACTGCAGGTTGGCGACCGAGGCCTGCGCGCAGCCGATGCAGACCGGGACGGTGGTGAGGCTGTCGCTGAAGTCGTAGGTGTGGATCCGCCGGTTCGCGCTGACCAGGGCGGCGCTGGCCTGGGTGGTGAGCGGCACGAGCCGGCGTGGCAGCTGCTGGGGGAACCGGTCCACCAGCCTGCCCGGCTGGCCGCAGACCAGGCAGATCCCGCTTCGCCCGCCCTCGCCGTCTGTCGTTCCTCCGCCGGCCTTGCGGCGGGCGACCTCGGTGGCCCAGAAACGGCGCAGTGACGGGTCGTCGGTCACCCAGCGGGCCTGGTCGCCGACGAGGAACACCACGCCCTGTTTCGAGGTCCACTTCTCGGGCTGCTCGACGCGCAGGAACGCCCCGGACCGGTAGAACCGGCGGACCGCCTGAGCCGCCTGGCTTTCGGGCGCGGCGTTCGCCCACCGTTCGATGAGGTCGACCGACGCCTGATGGCAGCCGTCGACGCGGGCGGGCTTCGCCTTCTCGTCGGCCCAGCCCAGCACGTACTGCAGGTCGTCGGCGCCGAGCAGCGGGGAGATCCCGGCGGCGCGCGCGAGATAGGGCACCGGCCTGGAGGTGCCCAGCTTCCCGCGCGCGCCGCCTTCCGGATCCGTCAGGTCACGTAGCTGTGGCGAGAGGAGTTTCCCGTCCTCGCTGATGCGAACGCCCCAGCGCATGGGTCGGATCTGGAAAAACGGGGGAAGATCGTCGTCACTGCCGTCCCGTGGTCGCTCGAACTCGACAAGGCGTTGCAGCAGCATCAGCCGGCCCCCACCAAGGTGTCGCCGGGGATTCCGTGTCGAGGAATGCGCACCACGCCACGTTCCAGCTTGGCGTCAAACAACGTCGAGCGCATCGGCGGCCCGGGAATGATGCGGTGCAGCATCAGGCCGAGATCCTCCGTGACGTCGACAGCCGGCGTGTCGTCGACCGGGCCGAACGCGGCCGAGAACTCCCGGGTTCCGAGATAGGGAGTCTGGAAACAGGAGCCGCGGCCGACCCGGCGGCGGAACTGGTCACGGTAGGCCGCCGCGGTTTTCGTCGCGTGCGGCCGAAGCTCGACGTGGGCGTGGATCCGGTAGGCGACGTCGCGCAGGCACAGCGCCGCGCGCTGCTCCCGGTTGGCCACGGTGTCCACACGCCGGCCCCGGCGCACCGCCTCGTCGAAGCTGGGCAGGTCGTGGGTCTCGTTGCGCCGCAGGCTGAACTGCCTGATCGGCCGGAGCACCTCGATCGCGACCGGCACCCACTCGAACTCCGGCTTCCAGAAGATCGACTCCAGGACACCGATCGCGGCAGTGGGCGTCATGACGGCATAGCTCATCCGCTCGACCCGGAACTCGGGCCTCGTGAACAAAGCGGCGTCACCCCACACTTGGACCGACACCGGCAGCTCACCCGACGGCAAGCGCGGCAAAGCAATGGGCACAGCAAACTCCCCTTTCTGCGTGCGCACGGACGTGACTAAGCCCGGCGCCCGTCAACCCAAGCCACGGAATATGTCTCACCAGGAGCCCTGAACGGAGCACAGGAAGGCCTCCATTGGAGGCGGACCGACCATCGGAAATAGGCCGAACGGCTAGAAAACTCGCCAGCGCAGGAAACTGGCGCCAAGGGACGCTAGATCACTGCGACGGTGCCTAGCGAACCAGGGTCCGCCGCCTTTGTCAAATTCGTGGCGGTATCAGGAATAGCGGCAGTAAGACCGCGGCGGTCTGGCTGTGCGCCGATACGCGCCACAGGACGTGTGGTCATGAAATGAAGTCCTCGGCAGCCTGGGTGAGGCGCAGACCGGTCTGCTTGTCGTAGTCCCCCAGCCACTGCGCCAGGTCACCGACGATCGGCCGGCACAGCGCCGCGACCTCAGGCCGTCCCCGGTCGGCTCGGCGAAGCTGAACGAGATAGGGCTGCAGCGCACGCACCAACCGCATGTCAGGAACCGGAGCCCGCCCGAGCTCAGCCACCAGGTCCTCCACCTCGGCGGCGTCCGGCCCGTACGAGACGACCACGGGGACGGTGTCCTCTGTGATCATCCGAAAGGCCTTCGACAGGTCACGGTCACCCCCAAGGCCCACGTCGATCAGCGGCCCGTCGGTGACCGCGTGGAAGTCAAACCCCTTGCGACTGGTCTGCACCGCTTGCCCTCTGCTCGCCGGTCCCGTGATCCTGGGATCGAGCAGGTACTGGCGGTAGAAGGTCTGCAGCGCGAGGAGATCGTCAGGATCAGCGATGCCAGCACCCATGACCTCTCTGGTCACCTCGACCGGGATCTTGTAGGCCGGTGGCGCGCCCCCGTCGTCCGGGTCGAAGATGACGACGAGCCCGCCCTCGAACCCGAGCGCTCCTTCTCGGTTCGCCCGGCCAGCGGACTGCTGAAGCGCATCGGCGGGCGCGAGCGCCCGGTAGACGACCGGGAAGTCGATATCGACACCGGCCTCGATCAGCTGCGTACTGACAAGCCGCACCGGCTGCCCCGCGCCGAGCAGTTCCTTGACCTCGGCCAGCACGGCCGCGCGGTGCGCCGCGCACATGTACGTCGACAGGTGACGCACAACCATCTCAGGCCCGACCCGTTCGCCGACCAGCTCGTACATCCGCTGCGCGTTCGGACGCGTGTTGACCACCACCAGGGCCTGGTCACGATCCGGGCCTGCCGGCCGTGCCACCTCGTCCGCGACCTCCTCCAGCGTCGGCTTCGGGCTCGTCCACCAGCGATACCGCACCCGCCGCAACGCGCCATACAACCGACCCGGTTGCGCGATCACCTCCCTCGGCGCCGTGTCACGCAGCGGGCCGAGCTCGAACAACTCCGGCTGCGTCGCCGACGCGAGCAGAACCGTCGTCCCGAACAGCGCCGACAACGTCCGCAGCGCATCAACGATCGGCACCAGCAGCGCGGCGGGCAGGGCCTGGACCTCGTCGAGCACCACGACCGCGTTCGCCAGCCGGTGCACCTTGCGCATCCGCGACGGCTTCCGCCCGAACAACGACTCGAACAGCTGGACGGTCGTCGTCACGACGAACGGCGCGTCCCAGTTCTCGGCTGCCAGCCGCCGCCACCGCTCCCGCCCTCCGGATTCGTCGACCGCGACATGCGTGTGATGCTCCAACACGACCGGGGCGCCCCCCTCGGGATCGAGCAGACGGCGGTAAACGCCCGCGTTCTGCTCGGTGATCGTCGTGAACGGCACCGCCACGATGACCCGCTTCTTGCCCAACAGTGCCGCGTGCCGCAACGCGAACGCGGCCGACGCGATCGTCTTGCCCGCACCCGTGGGCGCCGGCAACCGATAGATACCCGTCGGCCCCTCGGCCGCCGCGAGGCACGCCTCGTAGACCTCGGACCGCCACCGATCCACCGCGGACACCGGCCGGCCATCCAGAAACGTCTTCCGACGAGCGGAGAACCGGTCCCACAGCAGGCCCATGTCGGCGTCCGGGGCCACCCGCGCCGAGGTCGCGTTCCGATGCGCCTCCGTGTCCAACGCGTCCGCGTCGACCAGACAGCTGTACAGGAACCGGACCAGTACCTCGGCCTCGCCCGCGCCGCCGAACCCCGGTGGCAGCCTAAGCGCGGGCCCGCCGAACAGGCCCGGCAACAGCGGCGCGAGCGCCGCTTCCGCCTCGACCCACCGCTCGCGGCCCTCGGTCGTGTTCTCCGCCGCGAGCGCGGCCCGCACCGCCGACGGACTGGTCAGACCGCCGTGGTGACCATGCAACGCCAACCCCAGCAGATCGGCCCCGCGGCGCCGCGCCAGTTCCACGCCCAACGACTTGTGATCGACAGACTTACCGCCGGCCGTCACTCGGCCGCCGCCGGCCGCCTCCGACGCCAGCAGACCCGCCTGCCAGGCACACGACGCCTTACCCACGTCATGCGCCTCACCAAGAAACCGGCCCAGGTCACCAGCGCCGAACGCCGACGCGAACCCCTCGGCGAGTTGCCCCGTACCCCACAAATGATCAACTAGCGTGTGTCGCCGACCAACAGCGTTCACGCTGTGCGCCCACAGCACCGCATCCCCCCGGTACGTCCGTCGCCATGCCCGACCCCCGTCATCAATCGGACCGCCACATAGAACCGCGCGGGTCCGACAAAATCGGGCCACCGGCCCACAGCCCCCCGGACGACATCCGACCAGTCGGCGATCTAGGAACCCGAAGCTCCCCCTGAACCACCGGGACCTTCCGAAGCAGAAATCAGCACAAACCGGACAGGACTTGCCAGCCAAGCCGATCTGTCGGCACCCTGGCATCGCAACCTCCCTGCTCAGGCAGGGCAGCGCCGAGGCCCCGGCCTCGGCGAGGGTCACAACGGCAGCAAGGAGTCGCGCGCCACCTGGTGGTCGCGCAGCGCCGAGGCCCCGGCCTCGGCGAGGGTCACAACGCCGCCGGTGAGCGGGATGACCCAGAGCGGGTGCATGCAGCGCCGAGGCCCCGGCCTCGGCGAGGGTCACAACTACGAGTACCCGCGCGGCGGGCAGACCGTGACGGGGCAGCGCCGAGGCCCCGGCCTCGGCGAGGGTCACAACGTCGTCACATAGGCCGCGGCCGCCACCAGATCGGTGGCAGCGCCGAGGCCCCGGCCTCGGCGAGGGTCACAACCGCTCTACACCGCGATCGGTCTGCCACTCGTCCGCCGCAGCGCCGAGGCCCCGGCCTCGGCGAGGGTCACAACCACTTGAGGTACGAGTTCGCGCCCCAGTCGTAGGCAGCGCCGAGGCCCCGGCCTCGGCGAGGGTCACAACACCCCAACTGGCCAGGCAAAGGGTGGAAACCTATTCGCAGCGCCGAGGCCCCGGCCTCGGCGAGGGTCACAACTCGACCCCGTCGCCGGAGGCGGTCATCTGGTTCAGGGCAGCGCCGAGGCCCCGGCCTCGGCGAGGGTCACAACAGGTGATGGACAATCGCGATCACCGGGTTGCCGCGCAGCGCCGAGGCCCCGGCCTCGGCGAGGGTCACAACAGCTCGCGGGCGCGCGCGAGGGCGGTGCGCAGGGCGGCAGCGCCGAGGCCCCGGCCTCGGCGAGGGTCACAACCGGGTCACCCTGCGGACGCTGCTGTCGGAGGCGGGCAGCGCCGAGGCCCCGGCCTCGGCGAGGGTCACAACTGAGCATCGAGATGGAACGGCCGGACCCGACGGGGCAGCGCCGAGGCCCCGGCCTCGGCGAGGGTCACAACGACTCGTGGGATGACGACGCCCTGCGCGCCCCGGAGCAGCGCCGAGGCCCCGGCCTCGGCGAGGGTCACAACGTCTGCTACACCTCCGACCGCCGCTGGCAGGCCGAGCAGCGCCGAGGCCCCGGCCTCGGCGAGGGTCACAACGCCGCCGACGACGAGCTCGGCATCACTCGCGCCCCGGCAGCGCCGAGGCCCCGGCCGCGGCGAGGGTC
>NZ_JADWYU010000180.1:0-28372 GCF_016786325.1 Frankia nepalensis
CCGGGCCCCGCCCCCCGCCCGGGCGGGCGGGCCAGACTTGGCGTGGCGGGCGTCACCAGGCGCGCCCGCCACGCGACGAGGCTGCTGGGAGGCACAGGTGGGACAGGCGGGAGACGACGCGGCGGCGGCCGGGACGGCCCGGGTGGCCATGTCCGAGCAGAAGCGGCGGATGCTCGCCGGCGAGCTGTACCACGCGGGCGACACCCAGCTGAGCGCGGAGCGGCTGCGGGCCTCGCTGCTGCGGGAGCGGTACAACGCGACCAGCGCCAGCGAGCCCGCCCGGCGGGCCGCGATCCTCGCCGAACTGCTCGGCGCCGTCGGGGACGGAGTCGAGATCCTGCCGCCGTTCCACGTCGACTACGGCTACCAGACCACCGTCGGCCCGGGCACGTTCCTCAACACCGGCGCGGTGCTGCTCGACGTCGCCCGGATCAGCCTGGGCGCCGACGTGCAGATCGGGCCGAACGTCCAGCTGCTCACCCCGACCCACCCGCTCGACCCGGCGCTGCGCCGCACCGGCCAGGAGGCCGGGGAGCCGATCACGATCGGCGACAACGTGTGGCTCGGCGGCGGGGTCATCGTCTGCCCCGGCGTCACCATCGGCGAGAACTCGGTCGTCGGCGCCGGCGCGGTCGTCACCCGCGACCTGCCCGCGAACGTCCTCGCCGTCGGCAACCCCGCCCGCGTCATCCGCGCCCTGTGACCGTCGCCCGGCCGCCTGCCCGTGGCAACGGGTGAACAGCCTCCCGCCGAGGCGCTATTCCCAGAACTTCTCCCCGCCGCTGTCGAGATAGTCCTGAAGGAATTTCTCCAACGTGGGCCCGACGCCATACCAGTCCGGCCGGCCATATATCTCCTGCGCGACGAGGATCCGACGGGCGCCCTGTTCGGACGGGGAAATCGCGACGAGTTCACCGTCACCGAGGAACTCCGCGACGACGACGTCGTCCTCCCTGAAGTCCTCCGCGCGCTCCATGCGCTCGGCGCGTGTCCTTTCAGCGCTCTGCCGTGGGGAGAGGATGCGCAGGCCCCACTGGCCGTAGTCGATATCGACGAACAGCTTGGCGCTCCCGCTCACGGACCAGAGTTCAACGGCCTCGGTGGGCGCGCCCCCTTGGGGCCACGCGGAATCGATGTCCACCGGAGTGGCGGGCTCCTCGATCGCGCAGCCGAGGCGAAGCGCGCCGCCCGTCACCGCCCCGGAGTCCATGATCCTTCGGAATTCCGAGATCACGTCGGCGATCATCAGTATCCCCCCCACCATCTATTGAACTGCCTGTGATCCGAATCCCTGAGAACCGGAACGAGATTGTCGAAGTCGTTGGTGCCGCCGTACTCGCGAGGAACGATGTGATGAATGTCGTAGTCCGCCCAGCCTCCGGACGGGGTGGTGTATCCGCGATCATACCATTCCCGGATGAAGGCGCCTCTCTCGGTGCTTCCCCAGGACACGCGCTGATCCCGCGGAACCGGTGAGAGTCCCGGCCCCGGATCGGAGATCGGCCTCCCCGTACGCGGGTCGGTGATCTGCGGATACGGCTCGCCCCGCGAGTTGACGGTGGGCCCCGTCGACCCGGCGCCCGAGCCCTCGTCGGCCCGCGCCGCCGACACCGCGCTGTTGAGGTCGTTGCCGAACTCGGTGGCGCCCGCGGCCGCCACTCCGATACCCAGCGCCGCCAACGTGGCGCCGCTCGCGACGAGACCCGCGCCGGGCAGCGCTCCGACGCCGGTGGCGCTGAGCGCGACACCGCCCTCGATCATGCCGGCGCCTATGTAGGTCATCAGGACGCCCGCGCCTATCCAGGCCGCGTCACCTATCAGGTCGAGAAGCTCCGTCGGGTTGTCGGCGAGGTAGTCGATGACGTCGCCGGTCCCCTCGAGAAAGTCCCCGGCGCCGTCGACGACGGCGCCACCGAAGCCGACGATGGCGTCACCCACGCCACCGAAGACATCGCTGATGCCGCTGCCCAACGGGCCGAAGACATCGTCGGGAATGGGGTTGAAGTCGAGGATGGGCGAGATCTGCGCCGTCCCCGGGACGTACGGAGCCGCGCTGATGGTGGGTTGCGTTCCGGGAGCGGGCCCCGCCAGCGGGATCGCCCCGGTAGGCGAGCTGTTCACCCGGTTCACGAACGGGGCAGCCGCCGGCGGGGGCGCCGGGATCGGGCTGGCGGCCCGCCACTGGCTCGGGCTCGGGAAGGCGAACCCGGCCGAGGGCGAGACCGGCCTGGGCGGCGGTGGAGTGCCATGCGTGGCCGGACCGGGCCGGGGCGCGGGGCGTGGCGCCGGCGCCGGACGGGGCTTGGTCACCGGGCGTGGCGCCGGAGCCGGGCGTGGTGCGGCCACGGGACGCGGCGCGGGCGCCGGGCGGGGGGCCGGAGCCGGACGCGGCGCGGGAGCGGGCGGCGGCGGGGGTGGGGGAGCTGGGACGAAGACGGGCGCGGGCACCGGGGCCGGACGCGGTGGCGGCGCCGGCGCCGTGGGCACCGCCCGCTTGGTGGGAGTGGTGCTCTTGATCGGCGAGGTGCTCTTGATCCGGCTGGCGCAGGGGTCATCATTGCGCCGTACGCATCCCGATACCGTGGGACCCCCGGAGATGCCCTTGGCCGCGAAACCGCTCGCGTCGTTGTAGGCGAGTGGGTTCGCGTTGGCGTAGGTGTAGCGGTTCGCGCTGACGCTCCCGCTGAACGGGACGTCGGCGGAGTCGCGGGAGACGAACCCGCCCGTGCCGGGCGTGTACCAGCGGGCCTGCGCGGAGACCTTGCTGGTGGTCGGGTCGGTCCAGGAGCCCTGGTAGCCGACCCGCAGGGTGGCGCTGCCGGCGACGACGGGGGTGCCGAACGGGTCATAGGAGCGGTTGACGGTGAGGCCGGCGCCGTTCGTCGTGAAGGCGGCGACGACGTCGCCGTGGGCGTCGGAGAGGGTCGCCCAGTCGCCCGCGGAGCTGCCGGTGGCGATGACGTCGCCGTCCGGGTCGCGGGAGTAGGCGGCGCTGCCGTCGGCGACCGGTTCCTTCTCCAGCCCGGCATAGATGAGGCTGGTGCCGCCGCGGACCGCGAGGCGGTCCAGGCCGTCGTAGCTGTAGCTGGTCGAGCCGCCGCCGGCGTTGTCCGTGACCAGCCGGTCGAACGCGTCGAACTGGGTGGTGGTCGTCGTCGCGCCCACGGTGCGGGTGGCGAGCGTGCCGCGGGCGGTGTAGGCGTAGGTGGCGGTGCCGTCGGAGAGCAGCCGGTTGCGCTGGTCGTAGCTGGCGGTGGTGCCGTTGACCGAGGTGCGGTTGCCGGCCGCGTCCCAGCCGTAGGTGGTCGTCACCGACGCCGGGTTGGTCCACGACGTCAGCCGGTCGGACCGGTCGTAGGCGTATGTGTGGGTGCCCGCCCCGGCGACGGTTCCCGGGCTGACGGTCGTGCTGGTGCGGTTGTCGTTCGCGTCGTAGCCGTAGGTCTGCGCGCGCAGCGTGCCGCCGGGGCCGGTAAGCGTGTCCGACGTCATGCGGCCCAGGTCGTCGTAGCCGAAGGCGCGCACCGCGCCGCCGGACGCGTAGGTGATCGAGGTGAGCTGGCGGGCGTTGTCGTAGGCGAGGGTGCGGGTGCCGCCGGTGGCGGTGCCGGTGGTGGAGGTGAGGTCGCCGCGCGCGTTGTAGCCGAAGCTGGCCGAGGTGGCCGGGTCGTAGCGGCTCGTCATCCGGCCGTCGGCGTCGTAGCCGAACGAGGTCGTCCCGCCGTTGCCGCTGGTGCCGGTGACCAGGTTCCGGTCGTTGTAGGTGAAGCTCTGCGAGCCGTTCGGGTGGTTTGTCGAGGTGATCCGGCCGACCAGGTCGTAGCCGATCGTCCGGGACGTAGACGTCGAGCCGCCGCCGGAGCCGGACTCGGCGGTCAGCCGGCCGAGCTCGTCGAAGGTGCGGGTCCGGGTGACGCCGCCGGGGATGACCTCGGTGACGGGCAGCCCGCCGGCGTCATACGACACGCTCCACTTGCGGTCCGCGAGGTTCGGGTACGCCGTCGTGGACGCCTCGATGACCTCTTCCCCCAGGCCCAGGGCGTTGTAGGTGTAGATGACCTTGTTGCCCCGGCCGTCGGTCTGCCGGGTGAGCTTGCCGCCCTTGGCGTAGCCGAACGTGGTGGTGATCGTGGTGCTGGCGTCGACCGGTTCGACGACGCTGCGCAGCTCGCCAAGGGCGCCGTAGGTGGCCGTCGTCGTCCAGCCGAGCGCGTCCGTGACCGACGTCGTGTTGCCAGCCGCGTCATAGCCGGTCGACACCGACCTCAGCAGCGTGTTCGACGGCGAGTACTGCGCCGTGGACACCCGCCGGCCGGCCCGGTCGTAGGTGTAACGGGTCGAGCGGCCCAGCGGGTCGGTGACGGAGGCGATCCTCCCGGCCAGGTCGTAGGTGAAGGTGGTGAGCTGGTTGGCCTCGTCGCGTTCCTCGCTGAGATCCCCGGCGTCGTTGTAGACAGCGGTCCGTGAGGCGCCGGTGCCGACGTTGGACGGCCGGAGCACACGGACAAGGTCACCGGCGTCGTTGTGGTCCGTGTAGGTGGTGAAGGTGGCGGACGGGGAACGTTCCGTCTCGGTCGTCGCCCAGACGCGGTCCAGGTCGTCGTAGGCGAAGAAGAGCCAGGCGCCGACGGCGTTCACCGTCGTCACGAGGTTGTTCACGTCGTCGTAGAGGAACCGGGTCACGCCCGCCGCCGCCGATCCGACCTGCGGGTCCGTGACAGCGACGACTCGGCTCCGCTTGTCGTAGACCTTCGACGTCGTCTCGCCGCGGGGGTCGGTGTAGGTGAGCACGTTGCCGTTGAGGTCGTAGGTCCACGACTCGGTCGGCGTGATCGCGCTGCCGCCCGGTGGGGTGTACGGCTGCTGGGAGGTCTGCACTGCCCGGCCGAGGCCGTCGTACACCGTGGTGGTCACGTTGCCGCGGCCGTCACGGCTGTGGGTGGGCTCGCCGAAGGTGTTGTAACCGACGGCCGTGTACTGCGTCTGGTTCGTCGCGCTGCCGCCCCACTCCTCGATCGGCACCGCTGGCGTGGTGACCTGGCCGGTCAGACCGAACGGGTTGGTCGTCAACGTCGTGGTGTAGGCGGGGTCGGGCGGACCTCCGGGAACGTGGCCGCGCGGATCGGTGATGCCCGTGACGTATCCGCGCTGGTCGCGCTGGTAGGTGGTGACGAAGGTGGTCGTCCCGTCACCGAAGACGGTCTCCGACGTGATCCGGGAGGCGTTGTCGTAGGTGGCGTCGATGCGTTCCGTCGTCGGCGTGCCTGCGGCGCCCGACACCCTCGAGGTGACGTTGTTGTTCGCGTCGTAGGTGTAGCTCGTCGTCCGCGCGGCTGTCTGCGGGGCGAGCGTCGTCTGGGACAGCCGGGCGGCGGCGTCATAGCTGTGGGTGACCTCGCGCAGCCCACCACCCGTGATCGTGGTGATCTGGTTGCGGGCCGCGTCATAGCCGTGTTCCGCGAGCACGATGTCGCGGGCGCCGGGACCGGACAGCACGCCGTTGACGAGGTCCGGCGGCCGGTAGTCCTCGAGGATCTCCTCGCGTGGCAGGTCGTCGAGCCAGTAGGTGTAGGTGGTGGTGCGGCCCTCCGCGTCGGTGACGGAGGCGACCCGGCCGGCCGGGTCGTAGGCGCGGGACTCGACGAGCACGTCCCGGGGGGTACCGCCGGCGACCGGGTCGTCGACGAAGTCCTCGATGGTGGTCGTGGCGAGCAGGTTCTTCGCGGTGTAGGTATAGGCGGTGACGGTCCCGGTGGGATCGGTCGAGGTGGCGATGTTGCCGTTGTCGTCGTAGGTGACGGAG
Organism: Frankia nepalensis; assembly: GCF_016786325.1. Classification (GTDB taxonomy): domain Bacteria; phylum Actinomycetota; class Actinomycetes; order Frankiales; family Frankiaceae; genus Pseudofrankia; species Pseudofrankia nepalensis. The sequence continues at coordinate 5,804 of NZ_JADWYU010000180.1, forward strand.
CTGGTCGCGTACAGCGGGGTGCCCGCTCCGACGGTGATCGCGAGTTGGCGGTCGGCGCTGTCGTATCCGTACGTCGCGGTCCGCGCCGTGTCGCCGCCCGTCGCGTCGGACACGGTGACCTGGATGACGTTGCCGTTGTCGTCGTAGGTGTAGGTGGTGACCGCCGTGTGCGTCGGCGAGCCCGCCGCGAGCGTGTTGACGACCGGTGGGGCGGTGGACTGCGCGACCCGGGACAGCTTGTTGTACGCGTACGTCGTTGTCTGGCCGGACGGGTAGGTGTCGGAGATCTCCTTCGCGGTGAGCCGCCGGCCCAGTTCGTCGTAGGTGTACTCGTGCACCAGTCCGGCGGGGTCCTGGTCGCGGCGCAGGCCGCCCTTCGCGTCGTATCCGTAGGTCGTGACCTTGCCCCGCATGTCGGTGTGCGAGGTCGGCAGGTCGCGGGGGATGGTGCCGCCCCCGATCGCCGGCTCCGCGCCGGTCGAGAAACTCCAGGTCGTCGTCCGTCCCGCGGGGAAGTCCGAGGTGGCGGGCGTCTTCTGCGCGACGAGGTCGCCGAAGGTGTTGTAGGTGAAGACGGTGGCGTAGGTGTTGTCGGTGGGTCCGCTGGACCGGGCGTCCCGGAACACCGTGACCAGGTCGTTGCGAGGGTCGGCGGGCGCGCCGGCGAAGTACGTGTAGTACTCGGTGTTCGTCCACAGGGTGCCGAACAGGTTCATCCGGATCGTGGTGCGGGCGAGGACGTTGCCACGGTCGTCGACCTGCAGGTGAACGACGTTGTCGTTCTCGTCCGTGGCCTGGGTGAGGAAACCCCGGTCGTTGTAGGTGAACCGGCGGTCTCCGGTGCCGTCGCGGCGTGAGATCAGCTGGCCGTTCTTGTACTCCCAGTCCTCGGCGTGCCCGCGCGGGTCGGTGACCCGGATCGTGGTGGTCGCGGTACCGCCCAGGTTGGCGAAGGTGGTCCGCTTGCCGGCTCCGTCCTCCCGCCAGGCGACGGTGCCGTCGAGGTTGTAGCCGATCGTCGTGTCGATGTTGCCGCGTGGCAGGGTGGTCTGCCCGAGCTTCCCGTTGAAGGCGTACGCGTAGGTCGTCGGGCTGGTGGTGTGCGGGGCGGTGACGGAGGTCAGCCGGTCGCCGTCGTACCCGTAGGTCCAGGTCAGCGCGCCGGAATGGGCGGCGACGGTCTGTGTGGACACGGCCGTGACGTGCGTGCCGGTCCAGGTGAGGTTGAGCTGCCGGGAGGTGGTGGCGTTCACCACCGAGACCAGCCGCGCGTTGCCGTCGTGGTTGAACGTCAGCGCCCGGCCGGCGACGTCGACGACCTTGGCCAGCCGCCCGTCGGAGCGGAACGTGTGCGCGGTGCCGGTCTTGTCGGTGAGCACGGTGGCGGCGGTGACGACGATGTCGTCGATCCGGCCGGCGCCGGTGGTCTCGGCGAACGGGCCGACGCGGCTGCCGTGCAGGACGGCGGGGTCGTTGGCGGACAGCATCTGGGTGTTGTTGCGCAGCACGCTGATCGCGGACCCGTTCGTGACCACGGTGATCGTGTCGGCGGCGGTGCAGCACAGCCCGCCGGCGCTGGTCGCGACCGTGGTCTCGACGCCGTCATCCCGTTTGACCAGCTGCCAGGTCCCGGCGCCGGGCTGGGCGACGAGCCGCCAGTAGTTGTTCGCGTCGGCGTAGCGGAACGCCAGCCCGAACCCGGCCTGGGCGGCCGGCATCTTGAAGGAGAACGAGCCGTCCGAGGCCGCCGAGACGGTCGTGAGGTTGCGGGAGCCCGCGGCGCTGGCCAGGTAGCCCGCGTTCCCGTTGACGCCCCACGTGCCGGCGCCGGTGTTCGTGCCCGTGCGCCACCGCTCGCCGTTGTCGGTGGTCCCGGCGCCGCCGGTGGAGTTCGCCCGGGTGAAGGTGTCGCGGTGCTGGTCGTCGATCATGGTGATCGACCCGAGCCGTCCTGAGCCGGTCGCGGTGGCGTACAGGCCGGCCCTGGTCGCGGTGGAGAACGCGACGTCGCTGGCGGTGCCGACGACCCGGTCGTTGCGGTAGACCGTGAGCGTCATCCCGGCCATCCCGACCGCGAACACGTCGTTCGCCGCGCAGCAGCCGCCCGCGATCGTGGTGACGTTGGTCTGCGTCCCACCGACCCGCTTGGCGAGGATCAGCTCGTTCGTCGACGGTTTGCCGTAGAGCATCCACATGTTGTCGATGTCCTGGACGCGGAACGCCACGCCCAGCCCGTCCTGCGCGACGGGGAGGGTGAACCGGATCGTGCCGTCCGCCGCCGCCGGCATCACCACCGCGTTGCGCCCCCACACCGAGGAACCGGCGAGATACGCGTTGTTGCCGTTGATGCCCCAGGTGCCATCGAGCACCTGCCACGACTCGCCGGTGTCGGCAACCCCCAGGCTGCTGGCGGAGTTCGGTTCGGTGAACGACGCGACCCGCGGCGACGGGGCCTGGACCAGGGAGAAGTAGCCGTCCTGCGAGTCGTAGGTGCCGTCCCAGTTCCGCCCGAACCTGCCCTCCCGGCCATCGGCGTAGCGCACGACGAGGTTGCCCTCACCGGCGTCGTCCGCCTTCGCGTTCATGTCCCAGGAGGAGCTCCAGCCCTCGCCGAACAGGCCCACATAGGGATTGCGGCTGTTGTAGGTGCGGGCGAGGGTCAGTTCGGGGCCCACTCCGGCCACCGACACGTCCGTGGTCGTCGACGTGTAGTTCCCGATGAGCGGGGTCACGCTCGCCACCGTCGGCACGTACGGGTCCCGGCCGAAATGCCGCGTCGTCGCGGGCGCCGCGACCTTGGTGGACAGCGCCATCGCGGGGGTCCAGGCACTCGACGCCCCGGGTCCGTCGGTCACCCGGCCACGCCAGTAATAGGTCTCGTTCCAGGCCAGCGCGTCGGGCGGCACCCTCCAGGTGGAACTGGAGATCGGCGACCCGCCCGAGTTCCAGCAGCTGCCCGAGTTCGCGTCCGCGCCGGTGCAGATCTGGAACGAGTACGTCATCGCCCCCGGCGACGAGTCCGGGTCGTACCCGGTCAGGCCCAGCACCGGCCGCAGCGTCGGCACCTGCTCGTTCACCAGCGGCGTCGAGCCCGTCACCTGGGGGGCGACGTCCGGCAGGGACTGGACCGTGGTGGCGAGCACCGGGACGGAGTGGTCGGAGAAGAACGCCGTTCCCCAGTCCTGCATGTCCCAGCGGATGACGTAGTTCCCGGCCGGCAGCGGGTTGATCGTCGCGACCACGTCGATCGACTGGCCCCGGTTCACCGTCGTGGGCAGGTTCGTGGCGTAGCCCTGGTACAGCACCTGGTTGGTGTTCGAGGCGTCGTACACGTGGTACGCCAGCTTGTAGTTGCCGTTCGCCGGCCACGCCTGCTGGCCCCTGTTGGTGACCCGGACCGTCATCTTGCCCGGCTGGCTCGCGGTGAGGTTCTGCGTCATGACGGGCGAGCCGCTCGGCCAGGCGTAGGCCGCGTCGTACGGCGACCAGGTCACCCACATCTGCGGCCGGTAGTCCGTCGACGGGTTCGACGGGTTGCACAGGCAGCTCGCCGAGTAGAACTCCTTGTAGGCCTGCCCGTCACTCTCCGAGGTGTAGATCGACAGGCCGTTCTCCGGCTTGCTGTTGGTGGCCCAGTCGTCCACGAGCTGGGTCAGCCGGGAGTCGGCGAACGTCTCCCAGGCTCCAGGACACGCCGTCCCGTTGCTGTGCGCGAAGCTCTTCTGCGCGACCACCCCGCCGGTCGACGCCCCCGGCCAGGTCATGGTGGTCCCGTTCCAGGACTGCGTCACCTCGCGCAGGGAGACCGGGTACGGCGTGCAGGCGTTGGCCGACAGCCAGTTGTAGAGGTTGACCTGGACGCCGAGCACGTTCGCGTAGTCCATCGACGCCGGCAGCGGGAACTTCACGTAGCTGCGGACGATGTCCGAGTTCGGTGGGTAGTACCCGCTCTTCAGCGTCCACTGCGAGCCGTAGGTCTGCGACGGCTGGTGCGACGAGACGTAGGTGTCGTCGGTACCCGGATACAGGCGGGTCAGCGTCGGGTCGACGCGCACCGGATAGACCCGCTCGGGCGCGTCCAGCCACGCGCCGTCGATCTCGACGCTCAGCGAGACCGCGCCCTTCTCACCCTCGACCAGGCGGTAGGTCACCCCGGTCGACGTCTCGCCGGTGCCACCGGGGCCGGTGGTCGCCGAGTCCTGCATCCACCCGTGCGGGATCACCGCCCGCGCCTCGCCGCCCTTGTCGGCCAGCAGCACGTTGCCGAACTCGTCCAGGCTCGGGGTCAGCCCCTCCAGGGCGAGCGGGAACGTCCAGGTCCGCGGCGCGTCCGCCGACCGCAGCACGATGATCTCTTTCAGGCCCTCCGCGGTCGTGTAGAGCTCCAGGTCGGCGGAGTCCCGCACCTCGGGGAACGTCGCCGAGAAGCCCTTGACCGCCGCCGGCGAGGCGGCCGCGCCGTCCAGCGAGAAGCCCACCGACAGGCCGTCGCCGACCGTCAGCCAGCCGAGCCGCGCGTCGTCCGCCCGCCCGGCCACCTCCACCGGCAGTGCCGTCGCCCGAGCCCGGAACCGGCCCCCCTGCCCGGCCACCAGCGACGTGTCGATGTCCACCCACGCGCCCCGGGCGTCCCTGAACCGCTCGGGCACCAGCGACTGTTCCGCGGTGAACGTGCCGTCGGGGTTGCGGAACACCGCGTTCTTCTCGTTCCAGGCCTCGGGCAGCGCCACCCGGCCCGACAGCGCCTCGTCCGGCTCCCTGGCCGCCGCCGGCAGCTCCGGCCGGGGCATCCGCACCTCCGCCGGGCGCGCGCCGCCGTTCTCGGCACCCGGCTGGCCGGCCTGGGGCGTCGTACCGGGCTTGCCGCCCGCTGGCGGCTGTGGGTATGCGGCCCGGTGGGGTGCCACCTCGCCGGCCGGCGGCCGCGCCCCCGGAATCGCCGGAACCAGTTCGTGGACCTTCGCCGGATCGGGCGCGGTGACGGCCTGGGTCGCCTCCGTCGGCACCTCGTGGTCGCGCCCGGCGGCGCTGCCCGACACGGACTCGGGCAGCTTCACGTCCCGGAACGGGTTCTCCAGCGCGATCGGCCGGATCTTCGGCTCGGTCTCCCGCCGGATGACGACCATCGCCACGACGACGATGACCGGGACCAGGCAGAGCGCCAGAATCCGCAGGCGGCGTCGCGGGAGCCGCGTCCGCGACGAGCCGGCGGGGTGAGGGGCGGGGGAAAGCTTCCGGCCTGGCATCGATACTCCGTACGGGTTCCGTGGGGTGCACGAAAGCCCACCCGGCCTTGGGCACGGGCGCGAGAAAGAAACGCCGGCCAAGGCCAGGTGGGTGGCGGAGAAATCCGCTGCCCACGGTTGGGCGGCGGCACGATCCGGCGACTGCGCCGGTGACCTGCCCGGTTCCGCCGAGTGCGGCGGCAGTGGGCAGCGGGAGACAGCGTGAAGGCGGAAGGGGACGTCGGGGCCGTTGTGCGTTGCGCACGGGCCGGCGCCGGCGGGGAACCGGGGCCGGTCCGAGAAAAACCTTCGACCACGGACTGTGGATCCGCGGTCGGCAGGATCCCACACGGAGTTTCTGGCTGTAAAGCCCCGTGCGGGGGTGGCCGGCAGACCGCGCAGTGGACCCGTGCACATGCCCGGCGTGCGCTGTGCTGTCAAGAGGTATATAGGTCCGCCCGAACACGCCTGATCATCTGGGGAATGCCTGCCGCGCAGGCGTCCCGCGGCATGCCGGAGGTTGTCGAAGCGCAATTACTCTGATTACGGTCATGTAAAATCTGTGCGCGCGCTGTGGGTTCGCTGTGCACCTGCCGGGCCGCTCTGCCATAGTCCTGGCTCGGCGACCGTTTCCAGAACTGCTTCATTTCTGATCGGAGACCTGTTCCATCCAGGCGACCAGAAAGATTGTCGGGCCGGGCCGACGCGAGTAATGCCCGCCGGGCGAGTGGCATACAGGCGCGCCAGAAGGAGCCGGTGGGCGGCGAATTCGTTTGTCGCGACGCAAGAAAACCCGCGCGCACAGGCGCGCGGAATCCGGACCCCGGGCAAATGGCCAGCCGGGCCCTGTCAGGGCTTGGCGGCGCGCAGCGTGAACAGCAGGGGAACGCGGGGGGCGCCGGGCGGGAAGCGGTAGAGGCCGTCGTCGCCCTGGACCAGGGTGTCGAACCGGTCGGTCATCGTGAAGTCGTGCTCCTGGAGGGACTCCAGCAGCAGCCCGGCGCCGACCACCGCGGAGACGACCGCGCCGAGGGTGTGGTGGTACTCGACCGTGACGTTCGCGTCGGTCTCCGCGTCCGGGTCGGCGTAGCTGCCCTCCTCCTCCCAGACGTGCGGACCGTGGTCGAAGTAGTCGAGGACGAAGGCGTTGCCGGTGTCGTCGTCGAGCACGCCCTGGATGGGGTGGACCTCGGCGAGGTAGAGGAAGCCGCCCGGGGCGAGCAGCCGGGCGACCGTGTCGGCCCAGCCGGCGAGGTCCGGCAGCCAGTTGAGCGCCCCGATGCCCGTGTAGACGACGTCGAACGTCTCACCGGCGAGCGCCTCGGGCGCGTCGTAGACGTCGGCGACGACGAACCGGGCCGGCAGGTCGAGCTCGCGGGCCAGCGCGCGGGCCGCCTCGATCGCCGGGGCGGAGAAGTCCAGCCCGGTCACCGTCGCGCCGCGGTACGCCCACGACAGGGTGTCCTGGCCGAAGTGGCACTGCAGGTGCAGCAGCCGCAGGCCGGTGACGTCGCCGACCTCGGCGGTCTCGAAGCCGCGCAGCACGTCCGGGTGCGCCCGGAACCCGTCGATGTCGTAGAACGCGCTCGCCAGGTGCAGCGGCACCCGCTCGTCCCACCAGGCCCGGTTCGACCCCTCCGGCACCCGCCGGTCACCCAGCTGCGTCACCCACGTGACGCTAACGCCCGAAGCGGCGGATTTCCTCTGGTTTTCCCCCGGGCTGCCCGCGCCCGGACGCTTCCGGGTCGGCCGCGGCCGACGGCGGGCCCGGGGTGCCAGGGTGGTGGCGCTAGCCGGGCAGGCCGACCCGGGTGGCGGAGTACTCCCACAGCTCGCGGGCGAGCGCGTCGTCGGTGGCCCGCCCGGACACGAGGCCCCGGCGCAGGGACGTGTACCGGTGCAGGTAGGCGCCGTTGACGGCCTCCGGGTCGGGCCGGGTCGTCGCCGCGACCAGCGGGCGGGCGCCGCCGGGTGGCAGCCGGGCGCCGATCGCCAGCAGCGGCCAGCTGTAGAAGGTGCGCACGAACCAGCTGTCGCGGCCGAAGCTGGTCACCACCACGCCGGGATGCACCGCGGTGGCCGTGAGCCTCGCGGGGTCGGACCGGCGGGCGAGCTCCCGGGCGAACAGGATGTTGGCCAGCTTGCTCGCCGAGTAGGCGGCGAACGACTGGTAGCGGCGCCGGGTGAAGTGCAGGTCGGCCAGGTCGAGACGGGCGAACGCGTTCGTCACGCTGCTCGTCACGACGACGCGCGCGCGGGGCGCCTCGGCGAGCTGGGGCGCCAGCAGCGCGGTGAGCAGGAACGGTGCCAGGTGGTTGACCTGAAAGGTCAGCTCGTTGCCGTCCTCGGTCGTCGTCGGCCCGGGGAACAGGCCGCCGGCGTTGTTGAGCAGCACGTCGAGGCGGGGGCAGGCGTCGGCGATCTCACCGGCGGCCCGGCGGACGTCGGCGAGCCGGGCGAAGTCGGCGATGACCGGCAGCGCGCCGGTCTCGGCGGCGATGGCCTTGGTCCGCTCCACGTTGCGGCCGACCAGGACGAGCTGGGCCCCGAGCGCGGCGAGCTGGCGGGCGGCGGCGGCGCCGATCCCCGCGCTCGCCCCGGTGACAACCACGGTCTGCCCGGCCATCGGCGCCTCGCTGCTCACTGCCCGCCCCGTCTCCCCCTGCCCGGGCCCGCTGGCCCGGGTGTCTTCGTGGTCATGGCCAGGGATACCAGGCCCGCGAGCATCCTTCCACCCGCAGTCGCCTCCCCGACGCAGGTCCCGCGCCGGTGGCCGTGGTCGTCACCGCGGCGGGCGCCGGCGACGGTCCTCCAGGGGAGGCGGACCCCGCCCGCGGGGACCTCGTCCGCCCACGCCCGCCCACGCGCCGGTGGTGTGATGTCCATCACACGATGATCGATATGTGGACAGCCCTGTCGATAACACGGTGGGTAACTGGGGGGCGCCTGGGGACCATGGGGCCGTCCCCTGGGGATTGCCTGTGGGACCAGGGCCATCCCGCCGACAGGCCGGATGTCAAGGCGTTGAACGCGCCGCGACGATCGGTATCACTGGGTGCATGGCCCTGCTGCACCGGCTCCGCCGCCTCGACGAGACGACCCCCTTCGACGACGACGCCCCCGCCCTGACGGACCCCGGTGCCGCGGCCGTCGACACGCCGGGTGCCGCGCGGACCACCGCGCCCCGGGCGCGGTCGGCGACGCCGGCCGGCCTGACGCCCCCCGGCCGGCTGCTCACCGCCGCGCCCCGGTCGGCGCCGGCGGGCCACCCCGCGGCGCTGCCCCCGAGCGTCGCCCGGGTCGCCGCCCGCACCCGGCTGTCCGCCGAGCTGCTCGCCGCGATCCTGGAGGTCGACGCCCGGCAGCGGGCGACTCTCGACGACATCGAACGCGCCGACGCCCTGGCCGACCGGCTGCTCGCTCGCCGCGCCGCCCGCCAGCGCGCCGTCGTGCCCCGCCCCACCGCCCGCGACGTCCGGCTCGCCGGCTGACCCGTCCCGCCGACCGGTCCGGGCCGAGGCGTCAGCGGGTGGCCGCAGCCGCGGCGGCGTCCGTGCGCCACAGCACCGTGGCCTTCCCGGCGCAGGCGGCGGCGAGCAGCGCGCCGTCGTGGGAGAACGCCAGGCCGTGGACGGCGCCGTGCCTGCCGGCCAGCGCCGCCACCGGCTTCGGTGCCTCGGGGGCGGCCACGTCGAACAGGCGCACCGCCCCGTCGGCGCCGCCGGTCGCCAGCCACCGCCCGTCGGCGGTGACGGCGAGCGCCGTGACCGCCTTGCGATGCCCGGTCAGGTCCGCGACCGGCTCCGGCTGGGTCGGGGTGGTGACGTCCCACAGCCGGGCGAGCTGGTCGCCGCCGGCGGTCGCGAGCAGCGTGGGGGACAGGAACCGGACGGCGTGCACCGCGTCGCGGTGCGCGGCCAGGGTCGCCAGCCGGGTCGGGCTCGCCGGGTCGGCCACGTCCCACAGCAGCACCGACCGGTCGTCACCGGCGCTGGCCAGGCGCCGTCCGTCCGGGCTGAACGCCACCGCCCGCACCGCCTTGCGGTGCTCCTTGAGGGCGACGAGCAGGCTTCTCGTGCCGGAGAGGCGGGTGTCCCACAGGGCGACGACCTTGTCCTGCCCGCCGCTGGCGAGCAGGGTCGCGTCCGGGCTCAGCGCGACGGCGAGGATGTAGTGGCCGTGGCCGCCCTGGGCGAACACCTCCTCGGGCGAGGACGGGTCGGTGAGGTCCCACACGCCGACGCGTCGCGCGTCGCCGACGACCGCGAGCCGGGTGCCGTCGGCACTCGTCGCCATCGACCGGACCCACTCCTGGTTGAACCGGGAGCCGTACTCGATCTCGGCGAGCGGCGCCGGCCGCGCCGGGTTCGCGAGGTTGAACAGCCGGACCCGGCCGTCCTGCCCACCGGTGACGAGCACCCCACCGCCGGCGGGGAACTCGACGGCGCGCACCGGGGAGCGCGCGTCCGCCAGTTCGGCGAGCAGCTCCACCCCGCCCCCGACCCCGGGCGCCGGCCGCTCGGCGGGCTCGACCGGTGGGGCCGGTTCGACCACGGCCCGCTCCGGCGCCGGGGTGGCCGCGGCGGCGGCGACACCCGGCGCGGCGAGCTGGCGGCGCAGCCACTCCCGGGCGACCGGGAGCTCCAGGCCGAACAGGTCGAAGGAGACGATCCGGCCGAACAGCCCCGGCCGGCGGCAGTCCTCGACCCGCGCGGCGACCAGGCGCGCGGCCGGCACGTCGTCGAGCGCGCCCCCGGGCGGACCGTCGGTCGCGCCGGCGGCGGCCAGGTAGGAGTCGGACAGGACGACGAGCACCTGGTCGGCGCGCCCGGCGGCCGCCGTCAGCGCCGCCCCGGCCCCGCCTGGGGGCGCGGCGGGCAGCGGCTCGGCGGTGACCCGGCGACCGGCGTCCTGCAGCTGCCAGACCAGCCAGTCGGCCCACTCGCGGTCGGCCTCGACGAACGAGACCACGAGGTCCCAGCGGACCCCGCCTGGGGATGCGCCCACCGCGCCCGGGAAAGTCACCCGTCAAGCCTTTCACGGCCAGGCGGTTGCGTCCGCACCGACCGGGGCGAGCGGCCGTTCACAGGCCGACGCGGCCGGACGGGTTGTCCCGGTCGAACAGCCGGCCGGGCCGGACGTAGCTGTCCAGCGACGAGGCCGACCGCCACCGGCCCTGCCGCATGATCGCCCGGTCCGAGGCACCGGCGCGGGCGGCGGCGGTCGCGAACCCGGAGCGCAGCGAGTGGCCGGCGAAGTCCGCCGGGTCCAGCCCCGCCGCCTCGGCGCGGCGCTGCACGATCCGGGCCACCGACGACGGGTGCAGCCGGCCGGCGCCGACGGCGCCGTGCCGGTTGACGCCGCGAAACGCCGGCCCGCCCGCCAGCGCCGCGGCGGCGGCCCAGGCCTGCCAGGCGCGCACCGGGCAGGTCTGCCGGTAGGAGCCGTAGGCGACGCCGACGAGCGCGCCCTCCCCCCGCTGGTCCGTCTTCGACGACCGGATCGTGAGCACCAGGCCGTCGGCGGTGACGTCGATGTCGGCGACGTCGAGGCCGACGAGCTCGGAGCGGCGCAGGCAGCCGGCGAACCCGACGAGCAGCAGCGCCCGGTCCCGCGCCGCCGCGAGCGCCGCCGCCCGGCCGCGCGCGGCCGCGCCCGCGTCACCGGCCGGGCCGCCGGGGCCCTGGTCACCGGCGGCCTGGTCACCGGCGGCCCCGGCGGCGGGGTCCGCCGCGGCGCGGGGCGGCGGGTCGTCGATCGCGGCGAGCACCCGGGTCAGCAGCGACGTCTCCAGCGCGGCCTTGCGTTCGGGGCGCGCGCCGTGGATCCGGCGGATGCCGTCCCAGACGGTCGCGACCTCGGGCGAGGCCGCCGGGTTGGCGGCCACCCGCGCGAGCTGGTGGGCGACCGAGATCGCCGCCAGGCGGCGGCGGATCGTCGACGGCTTGTAGCCGGCGTCCGCGAGCGCCGCCAGGTAGCCGGCGACGGTCAGCGCGCTCGCCGGCACCGCGACGGGCGCCCCGGGCTGCGCGGCGCACCAGCCGCGGAAGTGCCGCAGGTCGGTGTCGTACGCCTTCCACGTGGAGGTCGCCCGCGCCGCCCGCGCGTACTGGGTCACCCGCTCGGCGAGCGCCTCCGCCAGCTGTCCGTCGCCCGCGCCGCCCGCTGTCACGTCGGCGGCGAGCACCGGAAGCCGGTCAGGATCCGCGGGGTCCGGCTCGGCGGCGCGGCGGGCGGGCTCGTCGGCGGGGTCAGCGAAGGCGGCCACCCGTCGATCTTGCCGGGCGCGCATCGCGCTGACAACGCCACGGCCCCTGACCGCCGCCACCGGGACCAGGTCACCCCTTCGGGCGCCGTCCCGGTCGCGTCGCCGGCGGCCCGACACGCGGGGGGACCTGCGCGCAACGCCACCGTCGGGCCACGGGATACCGCTTTGACCTCACCTGGGGTTCAGACCGTAGTGTCCGGCTGTACCGACGGGCCGGCCGCTGGTCGTCGGAGCCATCTGGGACCCTTGCCAACGGCGGTGGACCCGCGGGGCCCACCCGGCCGGCCGTCGCGCCATCGTCACCGCCAAGGGGGACCGCCGCCGCATGCTGATCCGACTCCTGCGCGCCCATCTCGGGCCCTACCGCGCGCAGATCACGATGTTGGTCGTGCTGCAGCTCGCGGCGACGTTCGTCATGCTGGTCCTGCCGACCCTGAACGCGGACATCATCGACCACGGGGTCCTCACCGGCGACACCGGCTACATCCTGCGGATCGGCGGGATCATGCTGGCGATCACCTTCGGGCAGATCGTCTGCTCCGCCGGGGCGTCGTTCTTCGCCGCCCGCGCGGCGATGGCGTTCGGCCGCGACATCCGGGCCGGCGTGTTCGCGCGGGTGCAGTCGTTCTCGGCCCGCGAGGTCGCGCACTTCGGCGCCCCGTCGCTGATCACCCGGGCGACCAACGACATCCAGCAGATCCAGCTGCTCGTGCTGTTCCTGTTCTCCCTCATGGTCTCGGCGCCGATCATGTGCGTCGGCGGGATCGCGATGGCGATCCACCAGGACGTGGGCCTCTCGACGCTGCTGGTCGTCGTCGTGCCCGTGCTCGGGATCATCATCACCCTGCTGATCCGCAGGATGGTGCCGCTCGGCCGGGCGATGCAGGAACGGCTCGACACGGTCAACCGGGTGCTGCGCGAGCAGCTGACCGGGCTGCGGGTGATCCGCGCGTTCGTCCGCGAAGACCACGAGCGGGCCCGGTTCGGCGTCGCCAACGCGGAGCTGACCGACACGTCGCTGCGGTTCGGCCAGCTGATGGCGCTGCTGTTCCCGCTGGTGTTCGCCACGGTGAACGTGTCGAGCATCGCCGTCCTCTGGTTCGGCGCGCACCGCATCGACTCCGGGTCGATGGAGATCGGCGCGCTGACGGCGTTCCTCAGCTACCTCATGCAGATCCTCATGGCGATCATGATGGGCACCTTCATGCTGATCATGATCCCGCGGGCGGAGGTGTGCGCCGAGCGGATCCACGCGGTCCTGGCCACCGAGAGCTCGCTGCGCCCGCCGCCGGCGCCGGTCACCTCGCTCACCCGCCACGGCGACCTGGAGCTGCGCGGCGTCGGGTTCCGCTACCCCGGCGCCGAGGCGCCGGTGCTGCGTGACATCAGCCTGGTCGCGCGACCGGGCCAGGTCACCGCGATCATCGGCTCCACCGGGTCGGGCAAGTCGACCCTGCTGTCGCTGATACCCCGGCTCTCCGACGTCAGCGACGGGGCGATCCTGGTCGGCGGCGTCGACGTGCGGGAACTCGACCCGAAGCTGCTCGCCGAAACCGTCGCGCTGGTGCCGCAGAAGCCGTACCTGTTCACCGGCACGGTGGCGTCCAACCTGCGCTACGGCGACCCGGACGCCACCGACGACGACCTGTGGCACGCCCTCGAGATCGCGCAGGCGCGCGAGTTCGTCGAGGGAATGCCCGAAGGGCTGGCCGCGCCGATCACGCAGGGCGGCACGAACGTCTCCGGCGGGCAGCGCCAACGCCTCGCGATCGCCCGCGCGCTGGTCCGCCGCCCGGAGATCTACCTGTTCGACGACTCGTTCTCCGCGCTCGACTACACCACCGACGCCGCGCTGCGCGCCGCGCTGACCCGCGAGACCGCGGCGGCGACCGTGGTGATCGTCGCGCAGCGGGTCGCGACGATCCGCGACGCCGACCAGATCATCGTCCTCGACGAGGGCCACGTCGTCGGCGTCGGCACCCACGCCCAGCTGATGGCCGGCAACGAGACCTACCGGGAGATCGTGCTCTCCCAGCTCACCGAGAAGGAGGCGGCGGCATGACCGGCCCCAGCGGCGGCCGCCCGGTGCCCGGCCAGCGACGCCCTGCGGCGCCCAGCGGCCCGCCGATGGCGCGGATGATGATGGCGGGCGGGGCGGTCGACAAGTCGAGCGACTTCAAGGGCTCGACCCGCCGGCTCGCCGGCCTGCTGCGCCCGCAGCGCCGGCTCCTGTTCGTCGCGCTGCTGCTCGGCGCCGCCTCGGTCGCCCTGGGCGTCGCCGGCCCCCGGCTGCTGGGCCACGCCACCGACCTCGTCCTGACCGGCGTGTTCTCCAGGAACGTGCCCGAGGGGGTGACCAAGGAGCAGGCCGTCGCGGCCCTGCGCGAGGGCGGCCACGGCACCCAGGCCGACCTGCTGGACTCCCTCAACGTGACCCCCGGCACCGGGATGGACTTCGACGCGATCGGCGCGGTGCTCGCCTGGGTGCTCGCCGTCTACCTGTTCTCGCTGGTGTTCGCGGTGGCGCAGGCGCGGCTGACGAACACGGCGCTGCAGCGGATGCTGTCCCGGCTGCGCACCGACGTCCAGGAGAAGATCACCCGGCTGCCGCTGCGGCACTTCGACTCCGAACGGCGCGGCGACGTGCTGTCCCGGGTGACCAACGACATCGACAACCTCGGGCAGAGCCTGCAGCAGTCGCTCGCGCAGTTCACCCAGTCCGTCCTGATGATCATCGGCGTGCTGGCGATGATGTTCTGGATCTCCTGGGAGCTCGCGCTGATCGCGCTCGTCACCGTCCCGGTGACGATGCTCGTCGCGGCGCGGATCGGCAAGCTGTCCCAGCCGCACTTCGTCAACCAGTGGCGCACCACCGGCCACCTCGGCGCCCACATCGAGGAGATGTACACCGGGCACGCCCTCGTCCGGGCGTTCGGCCGGCAGGAGGAGTCCGCGGCGACGTTCGCCGAGCAGAACCAGAAGCTCTACGAGGCGAGCTGGCGGGCGCAGGCCCTGGCCGGGCTCATGCAGCCGACGATGATGTTCATCGGGAACCTGAACTACGTCGCCGTCGCGGTCGTCGGCGGCCTGCGGGTCGCCTCCGGGGACCTGTCGATCGGCTCGGTGCAGGCGTTCATCCAGTACTCCCGGCAGTTCTCCCAGCCGCTGACCCAGCTCGCCTCGATGGCGAACCTCGTCCAGTCCGGCGTCGCCTCCGCCGAGCGGGTGTTCGAGCTGCTCGACGCCCCCGAGCAGGGCCCCGACCCGGTGGCCCCCGCCCGGCCCGGCGAGCTGCGCGGCCGGGTGGAGTTCGAGCACGTCGCGTTCCGCTACGAGCCGGACAAGCCGCTGATCGAGGACCTGTCGCTGGTCGCCGAGCCGGGCCACACGGTCGCGATCGTCGGCCCGACCGGCGCGGGGAAGACGACACTGATCAACCTGCTGATGCGGTTCTACGAGGTCACCGGCGGGCGGATCACCCTCGACGGCGTCGACATCGCGACCATGTCCCGCGACGAGCTGCGGGCCGCGACCGGCATGGTGCTGCAGGACACCTGGCTGTTCGGCGGCACCATCGCCGACAACATCGCCTACGGCGCGGACGGGGCCACCCGCGAGCAGGTCGTCGCCGCGGCCAAGGCCGCCCACGTCGACCGGTTCGTGCGGACCCTGCCCGACGGGTACGACACCGTCCTCGACGACGAGGGCACCGGGGTGTCCGGCGGCGAGCGCCAGCTCATCACGATCGCCCGGGCGTTCCTCGCCGAGCCGCAGATCCTCATCCTCGACGAGGCGACCAGCTCGGTCGACACCCGCACCGAGGTGCTCATCCAGCGGGCCATGTCGACGCTGCGCGCCGGGCGGACCGCGTTCGTCATCGCCCACCGGCTGTCCACGATCCGCGACGCGGACACCATCCTGGTGATGGAGAACGGGGCGATCGTCGAGCAGGGCACCCACGACGAGCTGCTCACCGCCGGCGGCGCCTACGCCCGCCTCTACCGCTCCCAGTTCGCCCAGGCCGTCGCCGAGGTCTGACCCGAGGCCGACGGAACGCGGTTCCCGGCTGGGTGGCGGCCCCAGCCGGGGGAACCGCGACGCTTCCCGTGGATCATGTTCCGCCGCGCGACCCCGGCGAGATCCACGGAAAGCACCCTGAGAGGTGAGTCTGGTGCCGTCGCGCAGTCGCCTTTCTTGTCAGACATCGGAGCGCGAAACGCCGTCTGTTGGATGCTCGGACGTCTGACAAGAAGGCCCCTGACGTCTGACGGGATAACTGCCGCGACCCACCGGCACGCATGCCCCTGTCGCCGGAAACGGCGCTAGGGATTTCCGCCTTGACGGCGGCGGAGTGTCGCGGCCAGGGCCAGTAGCAGGTAGGGCACGGCGACGAGGGTGAACAGCCAGCTGGGGGCGAGCCAGAGCGAGCCGGTGGCGTAGGCGGCGAACGTGGCGACCGCTACGGCCTCCATGCCGGTGCCGGCCATCGACGACACGGTCGCGCGGGTCGCGTCGTCGAGTTGGTCCTGCAGCGCGGCGTCGGCGCGTGCCAGCGCCCAGTAGAAGACGCCGAACGCGGCGCCTACCGCGACGACGCCGACGGGGTGGCCGCTGGCGGCTCCGACTCCCAGGAGCAGCGCGGCGGCGGCCAGCGCCGGGGTGAGCAGCCCGCCGCCCCGGCCCGTCAGCAGGCCCCCCACCGCCCCGCCCGCGTAGACGACCATCACCAGCAGCGGGACGGCGGCTGGCGGCGCGCCGGTGCCTTGGGCCAGCAGCGGAATGTACTCGTCGAGCGCCGCGACCGCGGTCAGCGCGGCGAGCAGTCCCAGCGCGCGGCGGACCGGCGCCGAGCGGCGCACGACCCCGACCGCGGCCCGCAGCACGTCGAACGCTCGTAGCTCGTCGGCGTCATCGGGGGATGGTTCCGAGTCCTCGCCGTCGGCGTCGCGGCCGGAGGAGTCGGGTAGCAGCAGGCCGGCGGCGGCGCAGCCGAGCAGCGCGGCGACGCTGGCCGCGGCGACGGCGCGGTAGCCGCCGGCAGCCATCAGCGGGGCCGCGAGCGCGGCGGCCGCCAGCGTCGCGAGCCCGTCGATGGCCTGGTAGCGGCCGATCAGACGCGGATAGGAATCGGTGGCACCCATCCGCCTGAGCTCGGTGTAGACGAGGGCCTGCAGCGCTCCCGACCGCAGCGCGTTGCCGGCGCCGAGCAGCACGAACCCGGCGGCGAACACCCAGAACGACCCGAAGGCGACCCATAGCGCGTAGCCCGCGGCCTCCAGCAGCGGCGAGAGGACGACGAGGCGACGGCGGGACACGAGATCCGCCCACACCCCGGACGGGATCTCCAGCAGGAACGTCGTGACGGACCACAGCGCGAACAGCGCGGAGATCCCCGCCGGCGACACCCCGCTGTCCGCGAACAGCAGCGCGTACACCGGATAGAACGGCACAAGATCCTGCAGCAGGCCGTATGCGTACAGCCGCCGGGCCAGTCGGCGTTCAGGCGTTGCCCGCCGCTGGCGGGCCGGTGTGGATCAATGTCGCCAGGTCATGGGGGAACCGTACCGCGATCGTCGGCCACCGCCCAGCGAGATTCGCCCGGCGTCGGCGGTGGCCAGAATCCGGCGACATCTGGCGTTTCGGCCACTGCTCGGGGCGCGCCCGTCTCGTTAGCGTCGAGAACGCGGCTTCGCGGGGCGGGACGGGCTCCCGCCGGCCCAGGCCGGTCCCGGGCCGGCGGGCGGGACGCGATCCGCGCCTCGACGACCCGAAGGTGACCCACTGCCGTGACCAAGATCCTGCTCAGCCTGCACGTCCTCGCCGCGATCCTGACGGTCGGGCCGGTGGCGGTGGCCGCCAGCATGTTCCCCCGCTACCTGCGGCTGGCCGCCGCGGACCCGGCGGACGGGGCGGCGCTGGCCACGGCGCGCACGCTGTACCGGGTGTGCCGGGTCTACGCGCTGGTCGGGATCGCGGTGCCGTTCTTCGGGCTCGCGACCGCCGGGCCGATGCACGTGTTCGGCGACGCCTGGGTGATCGCCTCGATCGTGCTCACCGCCGCCGCGGCCGGCCTGCTCGCCGGCGTGATCCTGCCCCGGCAGCGCCGCGCTCTCGCCGACTGCCTTCCCGACGCGGACGCGGTTCCCGCGGACGTCGCCGCCGAGGCCGAGGTCGAGCGCGCGGGCACGTCCGCAGGCTCGGCCGGATCGGTCGTCGTCGCCGCGCCCGTGCCTTCCGTCGCCAGCGGCCGGCCGGACGTCTCCCGGCTGGCCGCCCGACTGGCGATGACCACCGGGATCTTCAACCTGCTGTGGGCCGTCGTCGTCGTGCTGATGATCGTCCGTCCCGGCTCGACGACCGGCGCCTGAAGGTCAGAAGACGGCGCACCGGGTGCCACGGCGGCCTCAGGCCGCGCGGGCGGGCGGCGGAGTGGCGCGAAAGGCGCGGCGGTAGGACTGCGGGCTGGTACCGACCAGGCGGCGGAACCGGTCGCGGAACGTCGACGGCGAGGCGAAGCCGACCTGGGAGGCGACCCACTCGACGGGACAGTCGGTGGACTCGAGCAGCTGCTGCGCGCGGCGCAGGCGGGCGACGGCGAGCCACTGGGCCGGGGTGGTACCGGTCTGCTCCCGGAACCGGCGCGACAACGTCCGCGTCGACAGGGCGGCCTGGCGGGCGATGTCGTCGAGCGTGAGCTCGGTGCGCAGGTTGTCGGCGAGCCAACGCAGCAGCGGCTCCAGGGACACGCCGCCCGGCGTCGGCGGCTCGTGCGCGATGAACTGGGCCTGCCCGCCGGCGCGCTCCAGGGGCATCACCGACAGCCGGGCCGCGTCGGCGGCGACCGCCGCCCCGTGGTCGGCGCGGACCAGGTGCAGGCACAGGTCCAGCCCGGCGGCGGCGCCGGCGGAGGTCAGGATCCGGCCGTCGTTGTCGACGAACAGCACGTCGGGGTCGACGTCGACGGCCGGGTGACGGGCGGCGAGCTCGGCGGTGCCCAGCCAGTGGGTCGTGGCCCGCAGCCCGTCGAGCAGTCCCGCAGCCGCGAGCAGGAACGCCCCCGAGCAGACCGACGCGACGCGCGACCCGCGCCGGGCGGCGGCGCGCAGCGCGTCGAGGACGGCCGGGTCGAGCGGCGCGGCCGGGTCGCCGGTGCCGGGGACGACCACCGTGTCTGCCTCGGCCAGGGTCTCCAGCCCGTGGCGGGCGCGCAGGGTGAACGTGCCCGCGTCGACGTCGGCGCCCGGCCGGGCCGCGCAGACGGCGACCCGGTAGGCGGGCCGCCCGTCGGCGAGCCGGGCCCGGCCGAACACCTCCACCGGGACCGCCAGGTCGAACGGCACGACCCCGTCCACAGCCAGCACGGCGACCAGTGGCTGCCCGCCTGGCTCAGGCACCACCGGCTCGATCCGCGGCAGGCCGCCCGCCGGCTCCGGCCCTCGTCGACCCGTCCACTCTGACAGCTCCAACGTCATGGCCAGAATCTAGCGGCCACCGACTTCCCGCCACCGATCATCGCGTCGGCGGAGCAGCGCTGGCGGCCCCGGACCAGGCACGGCCGGCATGCGGGGAAGGGGGAGCCGGAGGGCTCCCCCTTCCGTCGTTCACCGACGTCGCCGGGCCGAGCCTGCCTCGGCCTCAGAACCAGCCGTTGCTGGGCGCGGACTGCCAGAGGTGCCACAGCCCACCGTCGAGGCCGCGGGTGAACACCTCCATCCGGCCGTCCGCGTTGGAGCCGACCACCGGGTCCGTGATGCCGCCGCCGAGGGACTCCCAGCCACTCCAACCGCTGCTGGGCGCGACCTGCCAGATGTGCCACAGCGCGCCGTCCAGACCCCGTACGAAGACCTCCATCCGGCCGTCCGCGTTGTGCCCGACGACCGGCTCGGCAATGCCGCCGCCCAACGACGCCCAGCCGCTCCAGCCGTTGCTCGGGGCGGTCTGCCAGATGTGCCACAACCCGCCGTCCAGACCGCGCGCGAACACCTCCAGACGGCCGTCGGCGTTGGACGCGACGACGGGGTCGGTCATGTCGCCGCCGAGGGACGCCCAGCCGCTCCAACCGTTGCTGGGCGCGGTCTGCCAGATGTGCCACAGCGCGCCGTCCAGACCCCGTACGAAGACCTCCATCCGGCCGTCGGCGTTGCGGCCCACCGTGTGGGGGCCGACGATGCCGCCGCCGAGGGACTCCCAGCCGCTCCAGGCGCCGTTCGGGGCGGTCTGCCAGATGTGCCACAGCGCGCCGTCCAGACCCCGTACGAAGACCTCCATCCGGCCGTCCGCGTTGGACGCGGCGACCGGATTGGTCAGGCCGCCGCCGAGGGACTCCCAGCCGCTCCAGGCGCCGTTCGGGGCGGTCTGCCACTTGTGCCACAGCGCGCCGTCGAGGCCGCGCGCGAACACCTCCAGCCGGCCGTCGGCGTTGCGCCCGACGCAGGGGGCGCCCTGAATGCCGCCGCCGAGGGACTCCCAGCCGCTCCAGCCGTTGCTGGGCGCGGTCTGCCAGATGTGCCACAGCGCGCCGTCGAGGCCGCGCGCGAACACCTCCAGCCGGCCGTCGGCGTTGGACGCGACGACGGGATGGGTGAGCCCGCCGCCCAGCGACGCCCAACGGGGGCGGGCGCCGTAGATGGAACGAACTCCGGCGATGTCGTCCTCGGTCAGTTCACGGCGCGGGCCGCCGTAGAAGGCGAACATGACCGCCGAGTTCTCGGCCGAGTGGTCCAGCCCGATGCCGTGGCCGAACTCGTGCAGGGCGACGGTCGGCAGATCGGTGCCGGTGGGAGGCAGGTTCACCGACCAGGTCTCGGCCTCGTCGAAGTGGCAGTCACCGGCCAGGGAACCCCCGGACGGCGGCGGGTAGTAGCAGTGCGCCAGGACGCCGCCCATCCCGTCGAAGGAGTTGCCCGTGCCGTCCCCGTGGTCGCCGCTGAAGAAGCCGATCTGCATGTCACCGCCGGCGGCGTTCTCGACGAACGAGAGCGGACTGACGGCGGACCAGCGGTCGAACGCGCCGCGCACGGCCGCGTTCACCTCGGCCGCGGTCAGGTCCGGAGTCGTGTTCGACAGGGAGTAGCTGACGGTGAGACTTGCCCACCGGCTGCCCTGCGCGACGAAGGTCGCCGCGCTACCGTCTCCGTCGGCCGACGCGATGTCCGGGAAGCCGCAGCGGGGCCTGCTCATCAGTTCCAGGGTCGCGTCGTCGACGTTTCCGGTCGCTTCGAGGCCGTGTTTCTTCTGAAACAGGGTCACCGCGGTCCTGAGCTGCTCGTCGTACACCTGGGGGTTGGGCAGCTCAAACGCCATCGCCGAGCGCCACCACGGATAGCGGCTGGCCAGGTCGGGGTTGGGGAAGTACCCGAACCGCTGCAGGTACCGGTACACCTGCTCGACGCGGTCGCCGGCGTCGCCCGGCGCGACGGCGCTCTGCGGCGCGACGTGTGCCCGCTCCGGCGCCATCATCGCGGCGGTGCCTGACGGTCCTCGGTGTTTGGTCATCGTTCTTGTTCCCTCTCCTGTTGCCCCGGTGCGGCGTCGTCTCGTTGACCGCACGGCGGCTTGGTCGGACCACGCAGGGGAACCTAGTGAGCAAAAAGAACAGTGGAGAATTCACCACGCACCGCCCTGGAGGACCTGGCCACCGAGGACGCCGCCCGCCGCGACAGGCGAGGGTGAGGAGAGCGGAGGTGTATCCCCAGGTACGTGTGCCTACTTGGTATGGGGCGCGGGAATGACGGGTCGCCTTTCCCGCGCAACGCTACGGCGCCGGGGAGGGGACGGCAACCGCGACGGCATGGCATCCGGCACCCGCCGAAAAGCCGGGTGTTCGACCGTCCATGACCGTCGGCCAGACGCGTCGCAGAGGCGGGGATCGCCGAGATAAGGCCACAATGGGCCACGGAATGTTCGTGGAGCCCCAATGTTCCCGCTTCCACCCGCCCGCCCCCTTCGGCTCTGCCGCGGTAAATGTGCAAACCTCGCCTCCGGCGCCCGTGATCGCGCCCGGTCGAACACGCGAGGCCGTCGGCGGGGCGCTGGGAGACCGTTCCGGTGCCGCCGCGCGCCGGTGTTCGCCGCGGCAGCATCCCGCTGGGCCGCCGCCGGGTGGAAATCCGACAGGTCGACCTCGAAGCGGAACGGCCGCTACCGCTGTCCGCCGCGCCGCCGGCCTTCACGCCAACCGCTCCGTTCCTACCAGGACCCCGGCCTCCGGAGGTCGCGCCGCCGCGGGGTGGGCAGGCGGTTGACGCCCCTGTGGACATACGGCGCCTGTCCACTGGTGGCGATCAGGACGAACAGGACCCGGTCGCGTGGCCGGCCGGACGCGAGCGCGGTCAGCGCAGCCGCCACAGTCGTACTGTCCAGTCGTAGCTGCCGGTGGCCAGGGTGCGCCCGTCCGGGGAGAACGCCACCGACCGCACGCCGTTGGCGTGGCCGGTCAGCGGCTGGCCCAGCGCTGTGGGATGGGTCCGGTCGGCCACGTCCCACAGCCGCACCCTGCGGTCGTCGCTGCCGGTGGCCAGGGTGCGCCCGTCAGGGGAGAACACCACCGAATTCACGACGTTGGTGTGGCTGGTCAGTGGCCTGCCCAGCAGGGCGGGGCGGGTCCGGTCGGCCACGTCCCACAGCCGCACCGTGTGGTCGCCGCTGCCGGTGGCCAGGGTCCGCCCATCAGGGGAGAACGCCACCGACACCACCCAGTTGGCGTGGCCGGTCAACCGCTTGCCCAGCGCTGTGGGGCGGGTCCGGTCGGCCACGTCCCACAGCCGCGCCGTGTGGTCGTCGCTGCCGGTGGCCAGGGTGCGCCCATCCGGGGAGAACACCACCGACACCACGGCGCCGGCGTGGCTGGTCAGTGGCCTGCCCAGCAGGGCGGGGCGGGTCCGGTCGGCCACGTCCCACAGCCGCACCGTGGTATCCCAGCTGCCGGTGGCCAGGGTGCGCCCGTCCGGGGAGAACGCCACCGACCGCACGCCCTCGGTGTGGCCAGTCAGCGGCTGGGCCAGCAGGGCGGGGCGGGTCCGGTCGGCCACGTCCCACAGCCGCACCGTGGTATCCCAGCTGCCGGTGGCCAGGGTG
>NZ_JADWYU010000180.1:28472-32790 GCF_016786325.1 Frankia nepalensis
CGCCCGTCCGGGGAGAACGCCACCGACTCCACGGCGCCGGCGTGGTCGGTCAGCGGCTGGCCCAGCGCTGTCGGGCGGGTCCGGTCGGCCACGTCCCACAGCCGCACGTCAGCGGGGTCGCGGCCGCCGGAGGTGTCGCCGCTGCCGGTGGCCAGGGTGTACCCATCCGGGGAAAACGCCACCGACAACACGTTGCTGGTGTGGTCGGTCAGCGGTGGGCCCAAGGGCTGGGGCGCGAGGGACGACGACGGGGTCGTGGTGGGGGTGGGGGTGGGGGTCCTGCCGGTGCCCGCGGATGGATGGCCCGGGTCGATGGCGACGACGAGTGCGACGGCTGTGACGGTGACGGCGGTCAGGATGGCCAGCGGGACGGTGATCTGGGGCCGCTGCCACCAGCGGCGCCGCGGTCGGCCGCGAGCCGGCTGCCTGCCCTCCCGGGTGCCCGACCCGGCGGCAGGGAAATCCCAGGAAAGCGTCGACGGGGCCGATGGCCGGCGAGTGGCGGGCACGGTGCCCTCGGCGCGGGCCTGGCCCGCTCGTCCTGCCGGGCTGGTGGTGGGAGCCGTCGCGGTGAGGGTGGGAGGTGGCTGGGCCGCTGGGGCGGGTGCGGCGATGCCGCGGATCTCGTCGGTCAGGTGCAGCGGCAGACCGGTGCCCGCCAGCCAGCCCGGGCCGTAGGCAGCCACCGCGGCGGCGGCCAGCGCCGCGGCGAAACTGGCGGCGTCCGCATATCGGTCGGCCGAATCCTTCGCCAGCGCGCGCAGCACGACGTCGGCGACCGGCCGGGGCACCCCGCGCAGGGGCGGGGGTGGACTGGCCAGTTGCCGCTGCCACAGCTGGGCCAGGGACAGCGCGGGGTCGAACGGCGGGGCGCCGGTCAGCAGCTGGTAGAGCAGCACCCCGAGGGCGTACAGGTCGGTAGCCGGGCTCAACCGGCCGCCGACGATCTGTTCGGGGGCCATGTACATCGGGGTGCCGGCCCCCCGCGCGGTGCCGGTGACCCCGGAGCCGGTGAACATCCGCGCGATCCCGAAGTCACCGACCTTGGCCGTCCAGGCGATGTCGAACAGGACGTTGCCCACCTTGATGTCGCGGTGCAGAATGCCACGCTCGTGGGCGTGGGCGAGGCCGGCGGCGACCGCCATGCCGACTGCGCACGCTTGGGGCTGGTTGAGGTTACGGCGGCGGGTCAGGGGGCCGCTGGTAAGCAGCTCCATCACGATCAGGCCGAGCCCGTCGACCTCCAGATAGTCGTAGACCCGCACGATGTGCGGATGGTCCAGACTGGCCAGCATCTCGGCCTCAGAGGTGAACTCCCCGCTCGCCACGGCAGTCTCGACCGGGATGACCTTGATGGCCACGTCGCGTCTGAGCCGCTGGTGCCTGCCGGCCACGACCAGCCCGAACCCGCCCGCCCCCAGCTGCTCACCGATCGTGTAGCCAGGCAGCGCGGCGGCGAGCCGCTGTTCATTGACGATCATCTGGTGGACCGCCGCCGCCAGGCAGACATGCCGAACCGTCGCACGTGCCGACCCCCCGTACCCCCCGTACGGCCGGCGCGACGTCATCACTCGGCCGCGTTTCCTGTGAGAAGCAGCATTCTCACAGGAAAACCGACGGATGGCGATCACGACTCCCCGAACAGGCCGGCGTCCCGAGGTGGAACTGTCGGACCGGCGAGGTAGGAACAGCGACGGTGTCCCGCCGAAGGTCGTCGAGTCCCTCCGGCGGGGCACCACCACGACCGGCTGCCCTCGTGTCGGTGCAGAGGGCAGGGGGCGGGATGATGGCGAGCCGTGGCCTTGGACGCGCCGGTTCCAGCCTCCCAAGGTTTGTCCCGGTCCCGCGCTCGTGCAGGGCGTCACAGACCGGGGCGCGGGCGTCGACGTAGGCCGTCGGGGCGTGGGACGCGTGCCGGTCGAGCGCGTGGCGTGCGCCGCCGTGGACGCGTTGGCGGCGAAGGTGCGCGGCAGGACATGGAAAGATTTCTCTGACGGAACCGCCGTTTCGGTTACCCGACCTCCGGTGGTGCCCACGCGAGCGAGAACGTCGTAGCCACACCATCGATCGGAAACCCACGGTCAGGCACCCTTTTCCCGGAAGGCCTCCTCGCCGGGAATCGGAATGCCGAGCAGCCTGGAATTGCCCCTCAAAACGTGGGCGGACCGGCTGGGGGTGGGCGCCTGGTCGACAGGTCTGTGGACACAGGACGCATTTCCACAGGGACGTGCTCGAACTGGCGGGACGACGCGCGGGCACGCCACGCTCTGTCTCGCCGGCGGCATGGCCGCCGGACGCCGGCTGGCGGCGGGCGCGTGACGACGGCAAGGGGGACGGGCCATGGCGGCGCGGGTATGGCGAGACGACGGGGACGGCCCGGGCCGGGAGACCGAGGACGGGGCGTCCGTCGCGGGACGCAGGCGCGCGGTAGGCGGCGGGGAGACGGCGCGGGACGCGGCGGCCGGCCTCGCGGACGCGCGGCCGGTGGACGGGGACGGCCCCGCGGACGTGCTGCACATCCGGGTGGAGCCCGACCCGCCGGCCGGCGGGGTGGAACTGGGGCAGGCACGGGCGCTGCTCGCCGGAGTGAGCCGGCTCATGCAGGCGGCGGCGATGGCGGTGATCGCTCCGGCGCCCCGGTTCCAGGGCCGCCGGCCGGACGCCGTCCGCGTGTTCGTCGACCAGGACGTGCGGTTCGCCTACCCCGACGCGGACCGCCCGTTGCTGGCGGTCCTGACCCGGCTCGACGAGGCGGACCTGGTCACTGGCCGGGGCGACCGTGAGGGCGGCGCCGCGACGCCACCCGTGCGGCTCGCGCCGTTCCAGCGCCGCGTCGGCGTGACCCTCGCCGACGCGCTCGTCGAGGTCACGGAGCTGGCCCGCGGCCAGCGGACGGTCACAAGCCCGGCCCGGCCCGTCCGGCTGGTCAAGGAGACCGCCGCCGAGGAGCCAGGCCCGCGGGCCGCGGCCGGCGGGCCGGCGCCGCTCGGCGCGGAACTGGGACTGGTGCTGCGCGGGGTCAGCGCCGACCTGTGCGACGCGCTGCTGGCGATGCTCACCGCGCCCCGGGTCCAGGCCCTGGAGTTCTCCTTCTACTGGGCGCGCCGCGCCGGGCTGCCCATGCCCTCTGTCGTGCGGGTCGCGCTGCGCCTCGGCGACCTCGACACGGTGCGCCGGCTGCGCGACGAGGTCGCCGCGCTGCCCGAGCCGCCGCGGACCGCCGTCTACGGGCAGGTCACCCGCCTCGACCGGGGTGACGGCGACGACGGTGGGCTTGCCACCATCCACGGTGTCGTCGGCCGGTCCACCCCGCGCACCGTGCAGGTCGCGGTGTCCGGCGCCGAGTACGACGAGGCGATCCGCGCCTACCGGACCCGGGTGCCGGTCGTCGCGACCGGCCGGCTACACCGCCACGGCGGCGTGCACGTCCTCGACGGCCAGGTCGCCGTGGCTCCCGCCGGCGGACGGGCCGGGTCAGGGGGCCCAGGGGGAGCGGGGCCGCGTGGAGGCGGGCGGCTCCGTGGCCGCCCACACCTTGCGCCACCGCGCCGGCTCCGCGGCCCCGGTTCCCGCCGCGGCCGGAGTCGCCGGCCCGTCGGACTTGGGGCGGGGCAGCGACGACCACCACGACGTCTCGTCCTCGGCGACCAGCCGGTCGACCTCGGCCGCGAGCCGCGTGGTGAAGCCCCGCACGTCGTCGCCCTCCCCGGGGCGCATCGGCTTGCCGAACCGGACCGCGACCTCCGGGCGGCCCGGCACCGGCCACGACCGGCCCCGCGGCATCGCCGCGAACGCGCCCCGCAGCCCCACCGGCACCACCGGCACCCCGGTGTTGATCGCCAGGAACGCCGCGCCCAGCTTGAACCGGGCCCGGGCGCCGTCCGCCGACCGGGTGCCCTCCGGGAAGATCACCAGGTTCCAGCCGTCGCGGAGCAGGTCGACGGGGGTCGTCGACGGCGCGCCGCCGGACCGGTCGATCGGGACCGTGCCGAACGCCAGCGCCGTCGACAGGCCCCGCCACGTCGACTCGAAGAAGTAGTCCGCCGCGGCCGTCACCACGGTCCGCTCCCGCACCGCCGCCGGCAGCGCGCACAGCAGCACGGTGGCGTCCAGGTGGCTGGAGTGGTTCGCGACGATCAGCGCCGGCGTGTCGCCGAGGTCGTCGAACACCTCGGCGCCCCGCGTCGTCCACGTCAGCTGGGAGTGCAGCAGCGGGGTCATGATCCCGCCGAGGAACGCCTGCCGGGTCGGGGGGGGGGGGGGGGCCCCCCGCCCCCCCGGGGGGGGGGGGCGGCCCCCCCGCCGGGGGCGGGGGGCG
>NZ_JADWYU010000181.1:0-6395 GCF_016786325.1 Frankia nepalensis
GGGGCCGCCAGCGCGTGTCCGGGGACCCGCCGGCGGCGTCGACGTGTTCCCCCGGTGCACCGGGGGAACCGGCCTGGGGGGGGGGGGGGGGCGGGGCCGCGGCCCCCCCCCCCCGCCCCGCCGGCCGGCGGGGCACAACTTCATACCTTGCCGCTCACACCCGTGCGGGAGAGTCCCGGGCAAGCCGGCCCGTGGCGCCGAAGGAGCAAGATCTCCCCACCAAACTCTCAGGCCCCCAACCGCCGGGTCAGGCAGCTCTGGAAAGCGGACGCCGCGCGCGTCCCGCCGACGGTGCAAGCCGGGCGTCCCCAGGACGGCGCTTCGCGCGCCCGGGGTACCGCGTCCGGTGAAGCTCTCAGGCCCATGACAGAGGGGGAGAGCCAGGCGGCCGCCAGGTCCGCCGAGTCCTCCGCCGCTGGCCGAGTCCTCGCGGGCCGGGTCCATCGACTGGCTTCTGGTCTGCCCCAGGGCGTCGAACGTCTCGCGGGCGTGGAAGGTCCGGAAGCCGCCGGCGGGCCGGGCGCCGCCTGGTCTCCCGGGGATGCCCCCCGGACCTGGTGGGGGACCCCCACGCCAGGTTCTCGCCTGACCTCCGGAGCGGCCACATGCGCGACGACGACACCTCGACCCCCCTGACGGTGACCTCCCCGACCGCGCCCGCCGGTGCGTCCCAGCCGCCGGTGCCCGCCTATCCGGTGTTCGCCGACCGGCACATCGGCCCGGACTCGGC
Organism: Frankia nepalensis; assembly: GCF_016786325.1. GTDB lineage: Bacteria > Actinomycetota > Actinomycetes > Frankiales > Frankiaceae > Pseudofrankia > Pseudofrankia nepalensis. Next base: position 731 of record NZ_JADWYU010000181.1, read on the forward strand.
GGCCCAAGCGGCGATGCTCGCGGAGCTCGGCTACCCGTCGCTCGAGGCGCTGACCGAGGCGGCCGTGCCGGCCGGGATCCGCTCGACCGAGCTGGACCTGCCCGCGCCGATCTCCGAAAGCGCGGCGCTCGACGAGTTGCGCGCGCTCGCCAGCCGGAACCGGCGGGTGACCTCGATGATCGGTCTCGGCTTCCACCCGGCGGTCATGCCGGGGGTGATCCAGCGCAACGTGCTGGAGAGCCCCGCCTGGTACACCGCCTACACCCCGTACCAGCCGGAGATCTCGCAGGGCCGGCTGGAGGCCCTGCTGAACTTCCAGACGATGATCACCGACCTGACCGGGCTGGCGACCGCGGGCGCGTCGCTGCTCGACGAGTCGACCGCCGCGGCCGAGGCGATGCAGCTCGCGCACCGGGTGGACAAGAAGAAGCGGACGATCTTCCTCGTCGACGCCGACTCCCTGCCGCAGACGATCGCCGTCGTGCACACCCGGGCCGAGGCGCTGGGGCTCGCCGTGCGCGTCGCCGACCTGCGCGCGGGACTCGACGCCGCGGCCGAGAACGGCGGGTACGCGGTCACCGACGTCTTCGGCGTGCTCCTGTCCTACCCGGGCGTGAGCGGCGAGGTACGCGACCTCACCGAGATCATCGCCGACGCGCGCGGGCGGCAGATCACGGTGACCGTCGCCGCCGACCCGCTGGCCCTCACGCTGCTGGCCTCACCCGGCGAGCTGGGAGCGGACATCGCGGTCGGCACCACCCAGCGGTTCGGGCTGCCGGTGATGTTCGGCGGCCCGCACGCCGGCTACCTCGCCGTCCGCAAGGGCCTGGAGCGGATGCTCCCGGGCCGGCTGGTCGGGGTGTCGGTGGACGCGGACGGCAAGCCGGCCTACCGGCTCACGCTGCAGACCCGCGAGCAGCACATCCGCCGGGAGAAGGCGACCAGCAACATCTGCACCGCCCAGGTGCTGCCGGCCGTGCTCGCCTCGATGTACGCCGTCTACCACGGCCCGGCCGGGCTCGCGGGGATCGCGACGACGGTCCACCGGCACGCCGTCCGGCTCGCCGCCGGCCTGCGCGCGGGCGGCGTGCGGGTGGTCCACGACGCGTTCTTCGACACGGTGCTCGCCCAGGTGCCGGGCCGGGCGGACGACGTCGTCGCCGCCGCGCTCGAGCACGGCGTGAACCTGCGCCTCGTCGACGCGGACCATGTCGGGATCTCCTGCGACGAGACGACGCTCGACGCCGACCTGCGCGCCGTCTGGGCCGCGTTCGGCGTGCCCGCGCCGGCCGCTGAGCCCGCCGCCGAGCCGGCCGGCGGCGGGGCGGCGCTGCCCGGGGCGCTGGTGCGCACGTCGGCGTACCTGGAGCACCCGGTGTTCCACAGCCACCGCTCCGAGACGGCGATGCTGCGCTACCTGCGCCACCTCGCGGACCTGGACCTGGCGCTCGACCGGGGGATGATCCCGCTCGGCTCGTGCACGATGAAGCTCAACGCGACCGCCGAGATGGCCGCCGTCACCTGGCCCGAGTTCGCCGAGATCCACCCCTTCGCGCCGCTGGACCAGGCCGCCGGCTACCTGAAGATGATCTCGGACCTGGAGGGGTGGCTCACCGAGGTCACCGGCTATGCCGGCGTCTCGCTGCAGCCGAACGCCGGCAGCCAGGGCGAGCTCGCCGGCCTGCTGGCCATCCGGGCCTACCACCGCGACCACGCCGTGGCCGGCGCGCCCGCCCGCGACATCTGCCTCATCCCGTCGTCGGCGCACGGCACCAACGCGGCCAGCGCCGCGATGGCCGGGATGAAGGTCGTGGTCGTCGCCTGCGACACCGACGGCAACGTCGACCTGGCCGACCTGGCCGCCAAGGCCAAGGAGCACGCGCCGCGGCTGTCCGCGCTGATGGTCACCTACCCGTCGACCCACGGCGTGTACGAGGAGGGCATCGGCGAGGCCTGCGCGATCGTGCACGAGGCCGGTGGCCTGGTCTACGTCGATGGCGCGAACCTCAACGCGCTGGTCGGGCTCGCGAAGCCCGGGAAGTTCGGCGCCGACGTCAGCCACCTGAACCTGCACAAGACGTTCTGCATCCCGCACGGCGGCGGCGGCCCGGGGGTGGGCCCGGTCGCGGTCGGGGAGAAGCTGCTGCCGTACCTGCCGAACCACCCGCTGCGCCCCGAGGCGGGTCCCGCGACCGGGGTCGGCCCTATCTCGGAGGCGCCCTGGGGGTCGGCCGGGATCCTGATGATCCCGTGGGTCTACCTGCGGCTGATGGGTGCCGAGGGCGTGCGGACCGCCACCGCGGTCGCGGTGCTGAACGCCAACTACATCGCCAGCCGGCTGCGGCCGCACTACCCGGTGCTCTACACCGGCCAGGGCGGCCTGGTCGCCCACGAGTGCATCCTCGACCTGCGTCAGCTGACCAGGGAGACCGGGGTGACGGTCGACGACGTCGCCAAGCGGCTCGTCGACTACGGCTTCCACGCGCCGACGATGTCCTTCCCGGTGGCCGGCACGCTGATGGTCGAGCCGACCGAGAGCGAGGACCTCGCCGAGATCGACCGGTTCTGCGCCGCGATGATCGCGATCCGGGCCGAGGCGGACAAGGTCGGCGCCGGCACCTGGCCGCGCGAGGACAACCCGCTGCGCAACGCCCCGCACACCGCCGAGATGGTCACCGGCGACGACTGGGACCACCCGTACCCCCGGTCGGTCGCCGCCTACCCGGTGGCGTCGCTGCGCGCGGCGAAGTACTGGCCCCCGGTCCGCCGGATCGACGGCGCCTACGGCGACCGCAACCTGGTCTGCACCTGCCCGCCCCCGGAGGCCTTCGCCGCCGACCTGGACGCCGCCGGCCCGCCCGGCGCGGGCGTGCCGGGTGCCCGGTCCGCCGTCGGCCCGCTCACCCCGCTCACCCCGGTCGGCAGCACGGCGGGATAGGCGCGTCTGACGGCTCCTGACCGGGGCGCCGCCCAGCCCAGCCCAGCCCGGCAGAGGATCCCGATCCGCCCCCGCTGGTCACGCCGAGGCATGACCAGTGGGGCGATCGGCCTTGATCCCAGGGGCTGTGGTGCCCGGCGCGACTCCTTTCGGCGCCCTGGCTCATGACCAGATCCCAGGACTCGCCGGACGTGCCGGGAGGCACCCGCCGCGCCGGGCGGTTCCTTCAGGGCCCGGCGCGACGACCAGCCTGCGCCAGGCCGGCGGGGTCCTGGTTCGTGGCGGCGAGGGCGGGCATCACGGTGGCGTCCGCCGGCTGTCGCGCGCCCGTTTCGGCCGCGCCCCACGGCCAGGCCCGGACGGTTCTCTGGACGGGCCGGCCGCCCGCGACCCGCCTACGACCCGGCCACGGTCACGCCGGCCGAGCCGCGAGCGGCTGGCCGCGCGCCCTGGCGCCGCCGCGCGGAGCCGGTCGCCGCGATGTGGTTCGGAGGCATCGATGAAGGCTCTCGTCGCGCCCGACTACGGCATCTCCCGGCTGACGGTCGCCGACCGGCCGGTACCCAGCCCGGGCCCCGGACAGCTGCTGTGCCGGGTGGAGGCGGCCGCGTTGAACCCGTTCGACCTGCGGCTCGTCGCCGGCGCCCTGCGCGGGAGGGTGCCGGCGCACTTCCCGTTCGTCATCGGGATGGACGTCGCCGGCACGGTCGAGGCCGTCGGGGACGGGGTGACGAGCTTCGCCGCCGGCGACCCGGTCATCGCCGTCACCCGGCCCGACGAGGGCACGATCGCCGAGTACGCGCTCGTCGACGAGGGGCCGGCCGTCTGCCTGCGCCCGGACGGGCTGGACGCGATCCGCGGCGCCGCGCTGCCCGAGTCCGGGCTCACCGCCCTCGACCTGCTGCGCGCCGTCGACGGCGGCGTGACCTCGCCGCTCGCCTGGTCGAGGCACCCGGGCCTCGGCCCCGTCGGCTCGGAGGCCGCCGGCGCGGGCTCGAAGGAGGAGCATCTTCGGGTCTCCGCCGGCCGTGCTGGCTGGGAGGCCTCCGGAGGCACGAAGGAAGATCATTATCGCGCCTCCTCCGGCCGTGCTCCGCTTCATGGGCGGCGGCTGCTGGTGATCGGCGCGACCGGCGGGATCGGCCAGTTCATCGTCCAGCTCGCCGCCGACCTGGGTGCCTGGGTGATCGCCACCGCCACTCCGGACGACGTCCGCTACGTGCGCGTGCTCGGCGCGAGTTCGGTCATCGACTACACCGCCGGCGACGTCCCCGGCGCCGCGCTGCGGATCGCGCCCGACGGCGTCGACCTGGCCGTGGACCTGGTCGACGCCGGCCCCGACCTGCGCCCGGTCGCGCGCGCCGTGCGGCCCGGCGGACGGATCGTCTCCCCGCTCGACGGCCCGGCCGACTTCGGCCATGGCGTCACCGGCCGCTACATCGGCACCTTCCAGGCCAGGCCCGGCGAGCTCGCCCACCTCGCCGCGCGTGTCGCGAACGGCCGGCTGAGCGTCGAGGTCGGCGCCTGCTACCCGCTCGCCGAGGCCCCGCGCGCCGTCGTCGACTACGCCACCGAGCACATCCGCGGCAAGATCGTCATCCGGATCTGACTCCATCCAGCGCCGGCCTCGCCTGTACACCGCCGCGCTCCGCCGTCGGCCAGCCCGCGCCGCGCACGGCCCACGGGGAGAGGGCCGGGCGCTCCCCGCGGACCTTGCGCGCGGATCTCGGAACGCCGATCCGCGTACCCATCCGGTGATCTTCAACTCGCCCCGCCCGAGACTGGACCGTAGATCGCAGATGTGCGCGGAATTCGGCGACAAAACGGACAGAAGTCGCCGGACGGCGCACACATCTGGTGATCAAGGAAGGTGTCGCGCCCCCCACGGGCCGGTGATCATCGGATGTGTGCGCGGATCGGCGGTCCAGGGTCCCGCCAAGATCAAAAGGGAGGGACTCGGCTTCCTGGTCGATGAGAGGGCGGGAGCGGCGGGCCGGTCCGCCGAGCGAGCCGGGCATCTGGGGACGAGGGTTGGGATACTGGCCGGCGCGGCGGCGCGCGGTGCCGGGCGCGTGGTGGGCCCGGGCGGAGCCGGGTGCTGGGCGAGGCTTGGAGGAGATCATGGCCACGACGATCCAGGGGATCGAGGGCGCCAAGGCGCTTGCCGGGCAGGACTGGGGGACCAGCGGCTGGGTCGAGGTGACCCAGGAGCAGGTCAACACGTTCGCCGACGCCACCGGCGACCACCAGTGGATCCACGTCGACGTCGAGAAGGCGAAGACCGGGCCGTTCGGCGGGCCGATCGCGCACGGGTTCCTCACCCTGTCGCTGATCCCGGTGCTGTTCCACGACGTGGTGCACGTCGAGGGCATCTCGATGGCGGTGAACTACGGCCTGAACAAGGTGCGCTTCCCGGCGCCGGTGCCGGTGGGCGCCAAGCTGCGGGCCCACATCAAGAACCTCAGCGTCGAGGACGTGCAGGGCGGCGTCCAGGTCATCAACCAGATCACCATCGAGCTCGAGGGCCAGGCCAAGCCGGTCTGCGTCGCGGAGTTCATCTCCCGCTACTTCGCTTAGGTTCTCGCCCGTTCGGCGTCCGGCGGGTCGAGGATCACCTTCGTCCATGCACCGAGCGATGGCCTGGCCCGCGACCAGCAGGTGGTCGCGGGGCCGGGCGGGGGGTGGAGGGGGGGGGGGCGGGGCGGGGGGGAGGGGGGGGCCGGGGGG
>NZ_JADWYU010000181.1:6405-17210 GCF_016786325.1 Frankia nepalensis
CCGCCCGGGGGCGGGCCCCGCGCCCCGCCGGGGGGCGCGGGCCAGGCCGTCGTGAGAAGGGGCGCGTGCCGGGCCGGGGGTCAGTGGGCGGCCGGGGTCTCCTCCTTGGCCAGTTCGACGCGCGGCGCGGGCAGCGTGACCGTGCCCGCCTTCTCGCCGTGCAGGTCGAGGCGCGGCAGGATCCGGTCGAGCCAGCCCGGCAGCCACCAGTTGGCGCGGCCGAGCAGGGCCATGGTCGCCGGGACCAGCACCATCCGGATGATGGTCATGTCGACCAGGACGGCGACCGCCATTCCCAGGCCGATCATCTTGACGGTGACGTCCGGGTCCAGCGCGAAGCCGGCGAAGACGGCGATCATGATGAGGCCGGCGCTGGTGATGACCCGGCCGGTCTTCGCCAGCCCGCGCACCACGCTGCCGCGGGCGTCGCCGGTGGCCAGCCAGTCCTCGCGGATCCGGGAGAGCAGGAACACCTCGTAGTCCATGCTCAGCCCGAACAGCACGGCGAACATCAGCAGCGGCAGCCAGCTCGACATCGGCACCGCGTGCGGCAGGCCGAGCAGCTCGGCGCCCCAGCCCCACTGGAAGACCGCGACGATCACGCCGTAGGCGGCGGCGATCGAGAGCATGTTCATCACCGCGGCCTTCAGCGCGACCAGCGGCGAGCGGAAGACCACCAGCAGGAGCAGCAGCGAGACGCCGACGACGAAGCCGACGACCTGCCACAGCTGGCCGGCGAGCAGGGCGGAGATGTCGGTGAACGCGGCGGTCCAGCCGGTGATCTCGGCGCCGTCGGGCAGCACGTCGGCGCGCAGGTGGCGGACCAGCGCGGAGGCCTTCGGGTCACTCGGGCCGACCGTGGGCTCGGCGACGATCAGCGCGGTCGACCCGTCCGACGAGATGACCGGCTCGGCGACGGTCGCGACGTCCGGGGCCGAACGGATGGCCTCGGCCAGCGGGCCGAGCTCCGCCTTCGGCAGGGTGCGCAGGTCGGCGGCGACCAGCAGCGGGGCGTTGGCGCCCGCGCCGAACTCGGCCGCGATCAGGTCGTAGGCGCGCCGCTGCGTCGTCGACGTCGACTGGCTGCCGGCGTCCTGCGGCCAGGTGCGCATGTCGAGCACGGGAGCGGCCAGGGCGAGCAGCACGACGAGCGCGCCCAGCGCCCAGGGCAGCGGCCGGCGGCCCACCCGCGCGGCCCAGCGCGCGGTCAGCCGCTGGTCCGGCTGAGCCTGGGCGGCCTGGGCGGCCTGGGCGCCGGAAGCGGGCGCGGTGGCGGCGTCGCTGGCCTCGGCCATGGCCCGGCGGGCCTTCTTCCCGAGCAGCCGGTGCCCGGCCAGCCCGCACAGCGCCGGTACCAGCGTGAGCGACGTCGCGACCACCGCCACGACGACCACGGCGGTGGTGAAGCCGGTCGTGGAGTAGGACTTGAGCTCGACGAGGCGCAGGCCCATCAACGCCAGCACGACGGTCGCGCCGGCGAACAGCACCGATGTCCCGGAGGTCGCGGTCGCGTTGGCCGCGGCCTCGCGCACCGGCAGGCCCGCGCGCAGGCCCTCGAGGTGGCGGGTGACGAGCAGCAGGGCGTAGTCGATGCCGACGCCGAGGCCGACCATGGTGCCGATCGTCGGGGCGATCGTGCTGACCTCGCTGACCGCGGCGATCAGGGTGACGCCGGCGGACCCGATGCCGAGCCCGATCAGCGCGACGGCGAGCGGCACACCCGCGGCGACGACCGATCCGAACGCGAGCAGCAGGATGACCAGGGCCGCGGCGATGCCGATCGCCTCGGCCATGCCGTTGATCTCCTGGATGTTCTCGGCGACCTGGCCGCCGAACTCGGCCGTCACGCCCGCCTGGCGGGTCGGGCCGTCCACGGCCGTGACGAGGTTGTCGAGGGCCTCCTTGCCGCCGACGTGCGTGACCGGCCGGTCGTAGTAGACGGTGATCAACGCGGTGTCGCCGTCGGTGGACAGCCGGGGCGGGGCGACCATGGCCACGTACTCGACGCCGCCGAGGTTCCTGGAGACGTCGGTGACCACGGCGTCGTCGAGCCGGCCGTCCGGGTCGTGCAGCACGACGCGCGCGTCGGCGCCGGCGACCTCGGGGAAGCCGGCGCGCAGCTGGTCGGTGGCGCGCTGGGACGCGAGCCCCGGGGTGTCGTAGTTGTCCTGGGGCGTCCCGCCGAACGTGCTGGACAGGCCCAGCGCGAGCACCAGCGCCGCGACCCAGGCGCCGATCACCCGCCAGGGGTGCGCGGCGCAGGCGGCGCCCACTCGGTGCAAGAACCCGGACATCGTCTCCTCGTCTCTTTCCGTGTGCTCCCGGACTACGACGAGCCGGGCGTGTGAACTGTGACGGTTCCGCCCCGTCCAGGGCAGTCGGCGACGCGACGTTCAGCCGGGAGGCCCGCCGGCTGGCTAACGGCGTTAGCCGAAGAATGGCTAACCGTGTTAGCCGGGTCAAGCTGTGGAGCCACCACCGCTGGAGTAGGTGTTGGCTGGCGGGGCCAAGGGGTGCTAGCGCGCAGAACGCGTCCCGGCGGATCGTCCGCCGACCGGGTCGACCGTGAGACGTTTGGTGCCGGTATATTTACCTTCAGTATCAACATCGACCTTCTAAGGCGCCTTCTGACGCTGTTGTGTGACCAAAGGTGATCTGTCGGGCGGCCTGCCGCTCGATCGCGTCGCGGTCCGCGCCCGGACGCGGCGCGTCGGGCGACGCGCTGGCCGCGCTGGTCGAAACCGGGCGGGCGCGGGCCGATCGGCAAGCGCCCGTATCGGCTGCCGCGGGGCCGGCGCGTCGGACGCGGGCTCGCCGCGGGGCCGGCGTCGCGAACGTGACACGCTCGCGGGTGGTCGCGGGGCTGGGCTCCGGCCGTTCGGCGCTCGCCGCGGCGGGCCGGCGGGCGGTTCGCCCGGCGCTTCGCCGGCCCGCGGGCGGGTCGCCGCCGCGGGCGGCGGATGCCAGGTCCGCGGCCGTCGAGGTGGCTCAGGGCGCGCTGCCCGTTGCTGACCGCCCGCCAGCCGGCGCGCTGAGTGTTGGGTTACGGACTGCTGGTCGATTTCCCGATGCCGCGTCCGCGCGTTCAAACAGTGAGTGAGCGCACATACACAAGTTTCGCCCAAGAGGGTCACATGTTCGTTCGTAGGAGCAATACGAAGAGCGACGACTCGGTACGGTTGGGTTGGAAGTGACGGTTTGCCGGCCGACCGACGGGGAGCGGGTCCCGCCGGAGAGAGGCGAACCACGCCGACGCCAGCGCGGGCGTCGCACGCCGATATCGCCGACGCGACCCACGTCGCGGGGGTCGCCGCTGCCAGGGCGCCGTCCTGGGCGACCAACCGCGACCCCACGGGCGGTGCCCAGGCTGGAAGGGGGTGCGATCATCTCTCCGCGCACCTGGCGAGTCCCCCGGCCAGCACGTCCACGGCCGCCGCGCGTCAGCGGGCCGCCGCGCGTCCGCGAGCCGAGGTGGGGAAGGGCTGCGCATGGCCGCGGTCAATGACTTCCGCCGCGCCAACGCGGACCGGCGGCCGGTGAGGGGGCCGTCGCCTCCGGCCGTCGCGTGCCCGCCCGGTGATCGGCCGCCGAGCCCGGTCGGCCTGACGCTGTCCGGGGGCCCGGCTGGGATTCCGGTCGCCATGGCGAGCCTGGCCCGGCCGGCGAGCATGGCGGCCTCCTGGCTCTGGCTGGGGTACCTCGGCGCCGGCGCGATGGTCATCGGCTGTTACTACGCGCTGCCGGGGGAGGGCGGCTGGGTGACCGGTCGCGCGGTCGCCTACTGCGCGACCAGCGCCTCGGCGGCCGTCGCCGTGTTCGTCGGGCTGTACCGGTACCGGCCGCGGCCCTGGCCGCTCTGGGCCCTCATCGGGCTGGCCCAGCTGATCTACGCCTGCGCGGACGCCATCTTCTGCGTCGCCTACTACCCCCAGGCCTCGACGACCTTCCCGGGTGTCCACGACCTGCTGTACCTGGCGCACTACCCGGTCCTGGTGGCCGGCGTGCTGCCGATCGCGCGGCGGCGCGTCCCCGGAGGGGACCTGCCCAGCCTGCTCGACGGCCTGCTGGCGGCGACCGCCGCGGCGACGCTGTCCTACCTGAACCTGATCGAGCCGCGGCTGGACGGCGACCTGTCCACGCTGGTCGCCGTCGGGTATCCGGTCGCCGACCTCGTCCTGTTCGCGATCGCCGTCCGGCTGCTGCTCGGCCTCCGGCGCCGCCCCCCGGCGGTCGCCCTGCTCGCCGCCAGCCTGTTCGCCCTGCTCGCCGCGGACACCGGCTACGCGATCCAGCTGCTCGGGTCCGGCTCCAGCGCCGGCGGCCCGCTGGACGGGATCCGGCTGGCCGGGAACCTGGCCCTGGGCGCGGCGGCGCTGCACCCGACGATGACCCGGGTCGCCGACCCCGCCCCGCACTCCGCCGAGCTTGGCCGCGCCCGCCTCTACGCGCTCTACCTCGTCGGCGTCGTCGCGCCGCTCACGCTCGCCGCGAACGCGGGGAAGGCCGACACGTACATGGAGCTGGTCACCGCCGGAGCGATGGTGGTCACCATGGCCCTGATCATGGCCCGGATGCGGCACGCCGAGGTGCGCCAGCGCTGGCTCGCGAACACCGACGTGCTCACCGGCCTGCGTACCCGGCGCTTCCTGGAGACGAGGCTCGTCCTGGAAGCCGCCCGCGCCCGCCGGGGTGACGCGGTGCTCGCGCTCTTCCTGATCGACGTCGACCACTTCAAGTCGATCAACGATCGTTTCGGGCACCCGGCCGGCGACCGCGCGCTGACCGAGATCGCCCGCCGGCTGCGCGCGGCCGCCCGGTCCGGCGACGTCGTGGCCCGCTACGGCGGCGAGGAGTTCGCGCTGCTCGCCGCCCGCACCGGCCAGGACGACCTGCGCGCCGTGGGCGAACGGCTGCGCGCGACGGTCGCCGCGGCCCCGGTGCCGGTCACCGACGTCACCGCGCTGGCGGTGACGGTGTCGGTCGGCGGCGCCGCCGCTCCCGCGGACGCCGCGAGCCCGGCCGAGCTCGTCGACCGCGCGGACCGTGCCCTCTACGCCGCGAAGACGGCCGGCCGCGACCGCGTCGTCCTGTCCGATCACCCGGCCACCCCCGTCAACTGGCCCCGGCCGCCGGATGGCCCCGACGCGCCGGTGCCGACGACCCGCGGCGGCTCCCGCGCGGCCCGGGATTCCTCCCGGATCCGGGAGGCGGGCGACCTGGAGGGTCCGGGAGCCGATCCGGGAGGCCGTGGCCGCGGCCCGGCCCGTTCCTGAGACCTGGGCCCCCTGAGAGCCCCCTGAGCCCGTGGGCCGAGGTGCCAGGCTTGGGCCGACGCGGGGGGACGGGCGGGGCGGTGAGCGGCGGGTTCCGCGCGGCCGGAGACGCCCGCTCGCGCTCTCGAGCCCGGGGCCGAGGTGTCGGGTAGGCGACACCGGCGACCGGCGAATCGGGTGGGGCGGGGCCGCGCGGCCGGGCGGGCGGGTGCCGGGAGGACATCAGGTGACAGACAGGCGTCGGGTACCCGTCGGGTAGCCGTCACGCGCATCGAACCCACCATGTGCGGGTACGTCCCTCCGGGACGTCGAGCGCCGGGGATGGCAGCCCACCGTGACGAAAGGTGGGCTCTTCGGCGTCCCGGGGCCCGCGGCACGTCGGCCGGGTCCGCCGGTCCGGGCTTCCGGTTGTGAGCGATAAGACCCACGCCGCGTTCGGGTGGGAGGAATGGCCGGAAGCAGATACTTTGACGTTCTCTGACGTCGTACCCGATGACTCGGCGATCCTGGACAACAACAGTCAGGAAGAGAGGAAGAGTTCCGGCCAGCGGGTGGCACCGACCTGCGTCCAGGTGCGTGCCCGGACGCGGACCTTGCCGCGACACGTGACCGGAGCGGGGTGACACGGGTCCGGCGCGACCCGTGTTCGGTGGCCGAGCCCCGCGCACGCGAGGTCACGCGCGCACGCGATGTCACGGTGACAACCGCGAACCACACCCATGGCCGGCCGGAGGGGGATGTTCACACGGCATTCAAGGTCACCTGAGAGGGGAGTCCGTGCACACGCTCGACCCCACCACCCTCGACCTCGACGCGCTCGAGGAAGACAGGCTCGCGAAGGGCATCACGCTGAGCGTGCTGATTCCGGCCCGGGGACCGGAATCAGCGAGCACCCTGGGAAACATGATCGCGCGGATCCGGGATCGATGGATGCGGGACCGGCACGTTCTCGACGAGATCGGCGTGGTCGTCGACCCGACCTCGGACGGTGATGAGCACGGCCTGGTGGAGATCGCCGAGGAGGCGGGAGCCAGCTGGGCCGTCCGTGGCGAGAGCGTGCTCGCGCTGCACGCCGGGCCGGAGGCGCCGGCGTTCGGCGGCAAGGCCGGCGCGATGCGCAGCCTGGCCTTCCTGGCGTTCGGAGACCGGCTGATCTTTCACGACTCCGACCTGGAGAACTACGACCCGATGACGGCCGGCCGGCTCGCCGCCGCGATGACCGCCGACGAGGGTCTGATGTTCGTCAACGGCAGTTCCCCCCGGCTGACCGGTAGCGGCCAGCCCGGTGGGCGCACCACGGAGATGCTGCGCTCCCTCTACGCGAAGCAACTCGGCGGCTACGTCCCGGCCATCACCAGGACGATCCAGCCGTTGATCGGCGAGTTCGCCCTGGACGCCGACGTCTTCGCGGCGCTGGCGTTCTCCAGGGGCTACGGCGTGGAAACGTCGGTGAAGGTGCTGGCCCTGGACATGCTGGCGCCGGAGGAATGCGCCCAGGTGGAACTGCCGATCAAATACCAGGTCGGTCAGCACTACCACGACCTCGTCAAGCAGTTCCACGAGATCAGCTTCACCGTCGACCTTCTGGAGGCGTACTTCCAGCGCAGACGAGTCGACCCGCGCATCACGATCTGGGAGCTCGCGCAGGACTACGGCCTGCTCTTCCCCGGCCGGCAGTTCGCGTTGTGTCGACCTCCCGGCTACGACCAGGTGGACTTCGTGCCGCGGCTCGGCTTCTACCCGCCGTTGGCGAGCTCGCCCGCCTACCGGGCCCGCCTCCCAGAGATCAAGGCGGCGCGCCGGGCGGCCCTCGACGCCCTCGGCCGCAAGATGCGCACCTCCGCCTAGGGCGGTCGGCTCAAGGGCGGTCGGCTCAAGGTCGCCCAGGGGCGACCATCGCCGCTCCGCCTCGGGGCGCTGAGCGCCCCGATCTTCTGGTGCCGGGGCAGGTCTGAGATCGGGGGGTAGGACCTGTCCCGGGCCGGGATCATGGCTGGGTTTCGTTTCAAGGTCGCCCAGGGGCGACCATCGCCGTTCCGCCTCGGGGTGCTGAGCGCCCCGGTCTTCTGGTGCCGGGGCAGGTCTGAGATCTGGGGGTAGGACCTGTCCTGGGCCGGGATCATGGCTGGGTTTCGTTGGGCGCTCCGGCGTTCCAGTGGTTCAGGCCGTCGCTTGGTTGGTCGCGGGCGTCGCGGTCGCGGCGCCCGCGACGACCGGTTCGACGTCCGGGGAGGGGGCCGTGACGGACGCGAAGTCGATCGGGTGCCGGTAGCCGATGCGAACGATGGCATCCAGCATCTGCTGGTCGTAGAGGTCGTCGAAGTCGTCGAAGGTCGGCGGCAGCTGGCCGAACAGCTCCAGGGACAGGAAGCCGTGCAGCTGGGTCCAGACGATCAGGGCGCCGGCGAGGCCCGCGGGTGAGATCGGCGCGCCCTCGTCGACCCCCCAGGCCACCAGCTGGGCCCGCAGGCCCGGCCTGAGCTGCCCATCCAGGTGAGACGGGTCGACGGCGCCGGCGGCGATGCCCTCGATCAGGCAGCGGAACAGCACCCCGGTGGCCCGGTGCATCTCGTCGCCGCACCGGTCCGACTTCTCCAGCTCCAGGGTCCGCGGGCCGAACAGCAGTGTGTACTCCGTCCGATGGGTGTGCGCCCAGCGGCGGTAGGCCCTGGCCAGCAGCAGCCAGCGCCGCGCCCAGTCCGGGTCGTCGGTCGCCGCGGCGTAGGCGGCCTCCAGCGCGTCCGCGAGCGAGCCGAACGCGTCCGCGCACAGCTCGTTGATCAGTACGTCATGGCTGTCGAAGTACCGGTACAGCGCGGACGGCGTCATCCCCATCGCCCTGGCCACGCCGCGCAGCGAGAGCGCGGCGACGCCGCCGTCCGCCACCTGATCGCGGGCGGTCTGCTTGATCTCCGCGATCGTCGCGGCCCGCAGCCGCTCGCGTCGGGGTGCCAGTCGGTTCATCCGCGTCATCTTCCCAGTCCAGGGCAGCCATCGCCCGTGTCCGCCACGAGCCGTGCGTCTGGGCCGGATCGAGGGTGCTCCCCAGGAACGACGTTGTCCAGAGGCAGACGATCAGTCAACGGCCCGCGACAAGTAGCTTGACAGCGTTCTCGATAGCGAACAGTGTTCTCTCTTGAGACTGTAGCTCTCGGGAGGCATCGGTGTTCTCACGTCTCGCCGCCGGAGTCACCGGCCGGCCCCGCGTCGTCCTCACCCTCACATTGATCTTCGTGCTCGGCGCGGCCGTGCTGGGTGTCGGCGCCTTCGGCAAGCTGCTGGACGGGGGCTTCGACGACCCGAAGTCCGACTCGTCCCGGGCGGCGGACATCGTGGAGGACCGTTTCGGCGGCGCCCCCAACCTGGTGCTGCTGGTCACCGCGCGTTCCGGCACCGTCGACGACCCGGCGGTCACCGCCGCCGGCCGGTCGCTGGCCGCCGAGCTGGCCGAGGAGCCTGGAGTGCGGGGCGTCGCGTCCTACTGGACGGGCGCCGGTGAGGTGCTGCGCTCCCGCGACGCGGACGCGGCGCTCGTCGTCGCGACGGTCGACGAGGACCACGCGGACGCCGTCGTGGCGAAGTACGACGCGGACCGCGCCGGCCCGGTCACCGTCCAGCCCGGCGGGTGGGCGGCCGTCAACCGGGACATCGGCGAGCAGGTCACCACCGACCTCGCCACCGCCGAGCTGGTCGCCATCCCGGTGACGCTGGTACTGCTGATCATCGCGTTCGCCGGCGTGGTCGCCGCGGCACTGCCACTCGGCGTCGGGCTCGTCGGCATCCTCGGCGGCTTCGCCGCGCTGTCGGTGATCGCCGAGGCGACCGACGTGTCGATCTTCGCGGTCAACCTGGCCACGGCGCTGGGCCTCGGCCTCGGCATCGACTACGCGCTGCTGATGGTGAGCAGGTTCCGCGAGGAGCTCGCCGCCAGGCGGGACAGGCGCGCCGCCACGGTCGCGACCGTGCGCACCGCCGGGCGCACCATCCTGTTCAGCGGCGCCACGGTCATCGTCGCGCTCGCCGTGATGCTGGTGTTCCCGCCTTTCTTCCTCAAGTCGATGGCGTATGCCGGCATCGCCGTCACGCTGGTCACGATGCTCACGGCGGTGCTCGCGCTGCCGGCCGTCCTGTACCTGCTCGGCGACCGGGTCAACGCCCTGCGGGTGGGCGGCCTGGTCGGCCTGTTCCGCCGGCGCGGGGCCGGGAAGGCCGCCGCCGGTGCCGCCGCGGCCGGGCCGGCCCCCGCCGAGGCGCCCCGGGAGGCCACCGAGTCACCGTTCTGGCGGGCGGTCGCCACCCGGGTGATGCGCCGCCCGCTGCTCACCGGCCTGCCGGTCGTGGCGCTCCTGCTGCTGCTGGCCGCGCCGGTGCTGCACGTCAGCTTCGCCACCCCGGACGACCGGGTCCTCAACCCCGGCAAGCCGAGCCGCGCGGTCGGCGACGTGCTCCGGTCGGACTTCGGCGACAACATCAGCGGCGCGCTCGACGTCGTCGTCACCGGCCAGCCGGCCGCCGAGGCGCTGACCGACTACGCCACCGCCCTGTCCCGGCTCCCCGGCGCCGGCCGGGTCGACAGCGCCGTCGGCGAGTTCCAGGCCGGCGCCAGGACCGCGCCGCCCGGGCCGGCCTCCGCGCGCTTCGCCACCGACGGCGCCACCTACCTGCAGGTGGTCCCCTCCATCGACCCGATGTCGGACGCCGGGCAGGATCTCGCCCGGGCGGCCCGCGCGCTGCCCGTCCCCGCGGGCAGCAGCGTCCTCGTCGGCGGCACGTCGGCCTACCTGGTCGACGGCAAGAGCGCGATCGGTGACCGGCTCCCGCTCGCCATCGGGCTGATCTCGCTCGCGACCTTCGTGCTGCTGTTCCTGTTCACCGGGAGCGTGCTGCTGCCGCTGAAGGCGATCGTGCTCAACGGCCTCGTGCTCGGGGCGGTCGTCGGTGTCTCGGTCTGGATCTTCCAGGACGGCCACCTCGCGGGCCTGCTCGGGTTCACCCCCGGCCCGCTGGACACCTCGATGCCGGTGCTGCTGTTCTGCATCGCGTTCGGGCTGTCGATGGACTACGAGGTCTTCCTGCTCTCCCGGATCAAGGAGGAGCACGACGCCGGCAAGCCGAACGCGGAGGCGGTCGCCACCGGTCTCGCCCGCACCGGCCGGATCGTCACGACCGCGGCGCTGCTGCTCGCGGTCACGTTCGCGGCCTTCGCGACCGGCTCGGTGCGGTTCATGCAGATGTTCGGCCTTGGTACCGCCCTGGCGATCCTGCTGGACGCGAGCCTCGTCCGTGGCGTGCTCGTCCCTGCCTTCATGCGGGTCGCCGGCCGCGCCAACTGGTGGGCCCCCGCTCCGCTGCGCTGGCTGCACGACCGCGTCGGCCTGAGCGAGTCGGCCCCGGTCGCGCCCGCCGTCACCGTCCCGGCCCCTGCCACCGAACCAGCCGGTCTCCCGTCACCGACCACGCCGTCCCGCACCTGACGCCCCAGCCGTCCGGCCGCCCCCCCCCCCGCGGGCGGGCCGGCGCGGGCCCCCCCCC
>NZ_JADWYU010000181.1:17220-22356 GCF_016786325.1 Frankia nepalensis
TCTCCGGGCGGCCGGACCGCGGCGTCCCAGACCGGCGGCGTCGCCAGATCCGGGTGTTCCGGGACTGTGGCGTCGGGGAGCCTGGTTCCGCGCCGAACCGGCGCGCGTCCGTGAGAGGAGCGCCC
The DNA here is from genome assembly GCF_016786325.1 of Frankia nepalensis. Taxonomy (GTDB): domain Bacteria; phylum Actinomycetota; class Actinomycetes; order Frankiales; family Frankiaceae; genus Pseudofrankia; species Pseudofrankia nepalensis. The sequence continues at coordinate 17,346 of NZ_JADWYU010000181.1, forward strand.
GCGAAGGTCAGCCGGCCTGGCCGTCGGGGTGGGCCGCCGGGGTGACGGCCAGGTCGAACCAGAGGTACTTGCCGGAGTCGACGGTGACGGCGCCCCAGCTGCCGGCCAGGGCGTCCAGGACGAGCAGGCCGCGGCCGCCCTCGGAGTCCTCGTCGACCTCGCGTCGCTCCGGCAGGGCGGTCGAGGTGTCGGACACCGACGCGTGCACGAGGCCAGGCCGCAGCTCCACCAGCAGCCAGACGGGCGGCTGGCCGTACTTCACCGCGTTGGTGACCAGTTCGCTGACCAGCAGCTCGGCGACCGAGGTGGCGTCATCATCCAGCCCGGCGCCGCGCAGGGACTCACGCAGCACCTGGCGGGCGCGCGGTACGGCGGACGGCAGGTAGGGCAGCTCGGCGAGGATGTGGGTCGCGGGCGGGGTACTCGACGTTGTTCGACGTACCACGTCCACTGAAACCGACATCGCTCTCATCGACCCACCAAATCCGCAACGAGGACATCCAGCGCGGTTTACCCAGCCGAGGCGGCCTGAAAGCATAAAAGGACGCCAAAATTTCCGGCGGCCCACGCTGCCAGCCGGCGCCCCGCCCGGGCCGCGTGGCCAGATGTCCGCGCGCCGGGCAGGCCCAGGGCATGGGCGCTGCCGGCCGCCCTGGTCACGCCTCTGTCGGCCACCGCTGGTGACGGTCGGTCACTGTCGCGGAAGCTGCCGTCAGCCTCCTACCCCGCTACCCCCAGTCGCAACCACCTAGGCCTCATGACTACGCGGAGTCGCGAAGCCAACCCGCCGAGCGGCGACAAACTGGACGGAACGCCGCTCCTATGGGCGGCCGGGGACTCGGACGACGACGATGGCGACGTCGTCGCGCAGGTTGCCGCCGGCGAACTTGTCCGCCGCGCCGCGCACCCGGTCGGCGATGCCCTGCGCGGACAGCCCCACGCACTCGCCCACCGCCGCCAGCAACCGCTGCTCGCCGAGCAGCTCGCGTCCCGCGCGGGCCTCGACCACCCCGTCGGTGTAGAGCACCAGCGTGTCGCCGGGAAGCAGCGCGACGTCGACCGACGGGAACGCGACCTCGTCGTCGTCGAGCACGCCGAGCAGCGTCCCGGGCACGCCGACGTAGGACGCCTCCCCGTCGGCCCGCAGCACGACCGGCTGGGGGTGGCCCGCCAGGTGCAGGGTCAGGCGCACCCCGTCCGCCGAGGGCTGCCCGAGGCTCGCCGTCGCGAGCGTGCAGAACCTCGGCTGGCCGTGGGGGTAGGCGGTCGCGGTGTCCCGCAACGTCCGGTTCAGGTCGACGAGGATCTGCCCGACCGGGGTCGCCTGGCCGTTCAGCAGGCGCAGCACGGCACGGGCGACGCCGGTGACCGTGGCGGCCTCGGCGCCCTTCCCGCAGACGTCACCGATCGCGACCATCCAGCCCTCCGGCCCGGGCATCAGGTCGAAGAAGTCCCCGCCGACGTCGAGCCCGGCCGAGCGTGCGGCGCCGTAGGCGGCGCCGAGGTCGAGCCCGGGGATCCTCGGCAGCACCGGCGGGCGCAGGCCCGCCTGGAGGCCGTCGGCGAGCTCCACCTGCCGGCTGTAGAGCCGGGCGTTGTCCACCGCGAACGCCGCCCTGCGGGCGAGATCGGCGAGCAGGTCGGCCTCGTCGGCGGCGAAGGTGCCCTCGGCGCGGCCGACCGCGACCATGCCCACCACCCGGCGGCGGGCACGCAGCACCGAGACGAGGACCGGGCCGTCGGGCGTCGCCACCTGCCGTACCGGGGTCGTGCCGGCGCCGCGCACCGCGGCCATCAGCAGCCCGTCCGGGTCGGTCGCGGCGCTGGTCAGCATCGGCTCGGCGGCCTCCTCGGCGTGCGCGACCGCGGACAGTATCGGGATCCCGTCGTCACGGCGCAGGTAGACGGCGCACCACTGGCCCATCCGGGGCACCGGGAGGTGGGCGAGCATCGCCAGCGTGTGCTCCAGCTCCAGGCTGCCGGCGAGCAGGTCGGACGCCTCGGCGAGGAACGACAGCATGCCGATCCGGCGCTCCTCGGCCTGGCGCATGTCACCGCCACCGAGTGCCAGCGCCATCCACCGGGCGACCAGCTCGACCCGCTCCGCGTCGACGGCGCCCTGCTGGCCCAGGTGTCCCGGCAGGGCGGGGTCGGGCCAGAGCAGCACCTCGCCGAGGCTGTCCTGGGTCGGGTCGAGCGGGAACGAGAGGGCGTCGGCCGGCGTGCCCACCCGCCCGAGGGCGGCCACGACCTCCGGCGCCGGGTCGTCCGGTGACGGCCGGTGCACCAGACCGCCGGTGACCGGCTGGGTGTCGACGAGCTGGGCGAGCAGCTCGGCGACCTCGCCCTCGGCGGTCAGCGCCCGCGCCGTCGCCCGGGAGATGAGCCGCGGCGGCCGCGGGAGGGGCGGGCCCTCGGCGGCACCCAGGGCTCCTCCCAGGTCGGCCGAGCCCGGGGTCCCTGCCGGATCCGGGGTCCCTGCCCGACCGGCGGCAGGGTTCCTGCCGGATCCGCGAAGCGGATCTGGGAGGTCGGCGATCGGGGAGGCCTGCTCGGGAGTCTGCCGGGAGGTTCCCTCGCGGGCCGGGCGGTCGTGGCCGGGCGGGGAGGCGGTCGCGGGTGGGGGGTTGGGCGGCGCGGCCGTGGGCTGGGTCGGACCGACCAGCCCGGCTCCCTCCCGGGCCTGGGGCTCCTCCCCGATCGACGGCGGGGCCTCCGCCGGATCGGCGAGGCCCGGGGTCCCCGCGGGAACGGCGGCCGGCTCCGCCGGCGTCCCGGCCCGGTGGCCGTTCGGCGTGAGCTCCGGCCGCTGCTGGGGTACGCCGACGAGCCGGAACCAGACGGACTTGCCGCCCGCGCCGTGCTCGGTGCCCCAGCTGGCGGCGAGCGCGTCAACGAGGGCGAGCCCGCGCCCGTCCTCGCGCAGCCCGCCCAGCCCGTCCTCGCCGTCCTCGCCCCGCTTGCCGGTAGGCGGCGGGCCGTCGGCTCCGCGCCGGGACGCGCCGATGCGTACCGGGTGCAGGTCGCGGACCCGGACGGTCAGCTCGCCCGACGGCGCGGTGGTGACGTCCACCGTCGCCGGCGTCCCGGCATGCACCACCACGTTGGTGACCAGCTCGGTGACCAGCAGCAGCGCGGAGTCGAGGGTGTCCTCGTCCACCGTTCCGCGTAGCGCGGAAAGCAGGAAACGACGGGCGGATCGCGGTGAATCCGGGGCGGGTGGCAGTCTGATGGTGTGGTGAGGTTGTCGTCCAGCCACCCCTACGCCGTCCATGTCGGTCAGTCTCTCCTGTGATGTCCCCCGTAAGGCGGATACTGGCGCCGGGTGACCCGCCGAGGGACGAATAGCCACCACCGGTGTGCTGCCGTAGACCCCGAGGAGACCGATGAGCCTCGATCGTGACCACGAAGCGCCGGATGCGCGCCAAGACGATGGTGCCCTGCCCGGTTCGTCGGCGAGCACGAAGGCTGGTTCAACGACCGCGGAATACTCAGAGACCACAGCGGACGCCGGCGCGGCGCCCGCGAACGGGTCCGCCGGGGACGCCGTGTCCGTCGTCGTCGCCACCGACGGGCCGCCGCGCGGGCCCGGCGCGGACGGCGGCCCCGGCTCGGTCGAGACGCTGCTGTCCGACCTGCTCGCCGGCCTGTCCAAGCTGTGTGACGGTGACTTCACCGTCCGGCTCGGCTCGCGTGACGGGCTGGGCGGGGAGGTCTCCCGCCGGTTCGACGAGCTGGCCGCCACGCAGGAGCGGCATGCCCGCGAGCTGGAGCGGGTGAGCAACGTCATCCGCCGGGAGGGCCGGCTGACCCAGCGGATGGACGACCTGGGCGGCCGGGATGGCTGGCGCAGCGTCACCCGCTCGGTGAACTCGCTGATCGACGACCTGGCGCGCCCGACCCACGAGGTCGGCCGGGTCATCGCCGCCGTGGCCGAGGGTGACCTCTCCCAGCACATGCCGCTGGAGATCGCCGGCCAGCCGGTGCGCGGGGAGTTCCTGCGGATCGGGACGACCGTGAACACGATGGTGGATCAGCTGTCGTCGTTCGCGGACGAGGTCACCCGGGTCGCCCGCGAGGTGGGCACCGAGGGCAAGCTCGCCGGTCAGGCGCAGGTCAAGGGCGTCTCCGGTGTGTGGCGGGACCTGACCGACTCGGTGAACTCGATGGCGGGCAACCTGACGTCCCAGGTCCGCGGCATCGCGTTGGTGACGACGGCGGTCGCCAACGGCGACCTGTCCCAGAAGATCACCGTGGACGCCCAGGGCGAGATCGCCGAGCTGAAGCACACCGTGAACACCATGGTCGACCAGCTCTCGGCGTTCGCGGACGAGGTGACCCGGGTCGCCAAGGAGGTGGGCACCGAGGGCAAGCTCGGTGGCCAGGCGCAGGTCAAGGGCGTCTCCGGCGTGTGGCGCGACCTCACCGACTCGGTGAACGTCATGGCCGCCAACCTGACCACCCAGGTCCGCGGCATCGCCGAGATGGCGGCCGCGGTGCAGCGTGGCGACCTCACCCGGCAGATCACCGTCGACGCCCGCGGCGAGGTGGCGGCGCTCGCGCACACCCTGAACACGATGGTGGACCAGCTGTCGTCGTTCGCGGACGAGGTGACCCGGGTCGCCTGGGAGGTCGGCACCGAGGGCAACCTGGCCGGCCAGGCGCATGTGCGCGGGGTCTCGGGAGTGTGGCGGGACCTGACCGAGTCGGTGAACTCGATGGCGGGCAACCTGACCGCGCAGGTCCGCAACATCGCGCTCGTGGCGAAGGCGGTCGCCAACGGCGACCTCTCGCAGAAGATCACGGTTACCGCTCAGGGTGAGATCGCCGAGCTCAAGGAAACCCTGAACACGATGGTGGACCAGCTGTCGTCGTTCGCGGACGAGGTGACCCGGGTCGCCCGAGAGGTGGGCACCGAGGGCAACCTGGGCGAGCAGGCGCATGTGCGCGGGGTCTCGGGAGTGTGGCGGGACCTGACCGAGTCGGTGAACTCGATGGCGGGCAACCTGAC
>NZ_JADWYU010000181.1:22456-32508 GCF_016786325.1 Frankia nepalensis
CGCCCAGGTCCGCAACATCGCCGTGGTGACGACGGCGGTCGCGACCGGTGACCTGTCGCAGAAGATCACCGTCAACGCTCAGGGTGAGATCGCCGAGCTCAAGGAAACCGTCAACACGATGGTGGACCAGCTGTCGTCGTTCGCCGCCGAGGTCACCCGGGTGGGCCGGGAGGTGGGCGTCGAGGGCAAGCTCGGCGGCCAGGCGAACGTCGCCGGTGTCGCCGGCACGTGGCGCGACCTCACCGACAACGTCAACCAGCTCGCCCTGACGCTGACCACCCAGCTGCGCGCGATCGGTGACGTCTCGACGGCGGTGACCCGCGGTGACCTGACCCGCTCCATCACGGTGGAGGCCGAGGGCGAGGTCGCCGAGCTCAAGGACAACATCAACCAGATGATCACGCGGCTGCGTGAGACCACCGACCTGAACGCGCAGCAGGACTGGCTCAAGTCGAACCTGGCCCGGATCGGCAGCAAGATGCAGGGCCAGCGCGACCTGTACGCGGTCTGCCAGATGATCATCTCGGAGATGACCCCGGCCGTGAACGCCCAGCAGGGCACGGTCTACCTGCTCGACTTCATCGAGGGCGACAAGCTGCGCTACGTCGCCGGCTACGGCTCGGTCCCGCGGCGCCGCTCGGACGGCACGTTCCTGTTCGGCGAGGGCCTCATCGGCCAGGCGGCGGTGGAGAAGACCAGGATCCGGGTGGAGAAGGTGCCGGCCGGCTACCTGACCATCCGCAGCGGGCTGGGCAGCGCGCCGCCGTGCGACCTGGTCGTCGTGCCGGTGCTGTTCGAGAACCAGGTGCTCGGCGTGATCGAGCTGGCGTCCTTCACGCCGTTCTCCGATCTGCACCTCGGGCTGGTCGACCAGCTCGTCGAGACGATCGGCGTCGTGCTGAACACGATCATGGCGAACGCCCGGACCGAGGAGCTGCTCGCCCAGTCCCAGCGGCTGACCCAGGAGCTGCGTTCCCAGTCGGTCGAGCTGCAGCGCACCAACGCGGAGCTGGAGGAGAAGGCGCAGCTCCTCGAGGAGAAGAACCGCGAGATCGAGCAGGCCCGCACCGGTCTGGAGGAGAAGGCCGAGCAGCTGGCGCTGTCCTCGCAGTACAAGACCGAGTTCCTCGCCAACATGAGCCATGAGCTGCGCACCCCGCTGAACAGCCTGCTCATCCTCGCGAAGCTGCTCGCCGACAACCAGGACAGCAACCTGACCTCGCAGCAGATCGAGTTCGCCAAGACGATCCACTCGTCCGGCTCCGAACTGCTCCTTCTGATCAACGACATCCTCGACCTGTCGAAGGTCGAGGCCGGGAAGATGGACGTCGAGGCGGCGAGCCTCAACACGATGGTGCTCTGCGACGCCGTGGCGCAGGCGGTCCGCCCGGTGGCCGAGCAGAAGGGGCTCCTCTTCGAGGTCACGGTCGCGTCCGACGTGCCGGCCGAGTTCGTCACCGACGAGCAGCGCATCCAGCAGGTGCTGCGCAACCTGCTGTCGAACGCGGTGAAGTTCACCGACTCCGGCGTCGTGCGCCTGGACGTCACGGTCGCCTCGTCGGACGGGCCGTTCATCGTGCCGAGCCTGCGCTCGGCGCCGACGGTGCTGTCGTTCGCCGTGTCCGACACCGGGATCGGGATCGCGGCGGACAAGCTCCGCATGATCTTCGAGGCGTTCCAGCAGGCGGACGGGACGACGTCGCGCCGCTACGGCGGCACCGGGCTCGGGCTGTCGATCAGCAAGGAGATCGCCCGGCTGCTCGGCGGCTCGATCGCGGTGTCCAGCGCCGTCGGGCACGGCAGCACCTTCACGCTCTACGTCCCGTCGGTGATGCCCCCCGAGGCGCCCGCCTACGGCGCCACACCCGGTGAGCCGGACGACGTTCTGATCATCATCGGCGACGACGGCCTGCCCGCCGCCAGTCTCCCCGCCGGCTACGCGGGTCATGGCGCGTCCGGCGGCTACCCGCCTGGGGGGCCGCGAGTTACGGCGCGGACGCCCTGGCCGGCGGATTCGGCGTCAGCGGCGGTGGCGGCGCGTGGACCGCGGCCCCGCCGGCGCCGGTCGCCCGGTACGGGGCGGCCCCGCCGGCGCTCGGCTCCGGTGGCCAGCGGCCGTCCGAGGACGGCGACGCGCCGGGCGGCGCCGTCGCCCGGCCGAGGTCACTGGACCTGAGCGTCCCGGAGCCGGTCGGGACGCCGTTCCTGACCGAGACCTCCCGGACGCGCCGGGAGGTCGGCGTGGACGAGGCCGACCCGCTGCAGAGCGCCACTGTGCTGGTCGTCGACGACGACGTGCGCAATGTGTTCGCGCTGACCAGCGCGCTGGAGATGTTCGGTATGCGAGTCCAGTACGCGGACAACGGGCATGACGCCGTCAAGTTGCTGCAACAGGGCGCCGCGGCGATCAACCTGGTGCTCATGGATGTGATGCTGCCCGGGCAGGACGGCAACGCGACGACGGCGGCGATCCGCGCGATGCCAGCTTTTGCCGATCTGCCTATCCTGGTGCTGACGGCGAAGGCGATGCCAGGCGACCGAGAGAAGAGCATCGCGGCCGGCGCCAGTGACTACATCACCAAGCCGGTAGACCTCGATCATCTCCTCGCGGTGATGCGATCCCATCTGTGATCTGTCCGCAACCGTGTCAGGGCGGAGAGTGAGGAAATGGATACCCCCGGTCGCCGGTATCCCGAAAACCCGTGCGGCGAAGGGGTTTGCCACGGTCGGTGGATCGGGCAGAGACCGTCCCACGAGGTTCATCAGGGGCCGGTGGTGACCACTTGGCGGCGATCGGCGATGGTTGGTATGTCGGCACGCGTGTGACGGACGATCCTGGCGGCCCGTGACCGTGAACCGGCATGAGAGTGGACGCACCCTGACAGGAGGAGGGAAGGCGGGTGACCGAGCGGACCGGCGGTCCTGTCGACGCGGGAGACGGACCGAGCACGGAGCGGCCGCGCAGCAAGATCCTGCTGGTCGACGACCGGCCTGACAACCTCATGGCGTTGGAGGCAATCCTCGCTTCGCTGGACCAGGAACTCGTGACCGCCTCCTCGGGTGAGGAAGCGCTCAAGCGGCTGCTCGTCGACGACTTCGCGGTGATCCTCCTCGACGTGCAGATGCCCGGCATGGACGGGTTCGAGACCGCGCATCGGATCAAGCAGCGCGGCCGTACGCGGGACACGCCGATCATCTTCCTTACCGCGATCGATCGTGAGCCGCACCACGCCTTCCGGGGATACGCGGTCGGCGCCGTGGACTACATCGCCAAGCCGTTCGACCCGTGGCTGCTGCGGGCGAAGGTCAGCGTCTTCGTCGAGTTGTTCGAGAAGAACGAGCGCCTGGGTGAACTGGTACACCAGCGTGGCCAGGACTTCGACCTGATGACGGAGGTCGCCGAGCGACTGATCGCGCTGGACGTGCTGCTCGAAGGCGCGCGGGATGCCTCGGCCGAGGAGATCATCGCCGCCGCCGGCGCGGAGGTCCGCGGGCTGGTCGCGCGCCTGCGGCCGTTCGCGCGGTCGACTCCCGCCAGCTGATGCGGCCGGGCCGGTCGACCGGCCCGGCCGACCCGTTCCGGGCCGGCGTGGTTGGGCACCTTCCCCGACTCCCGCCGGGCGCCGCCCCGAGGCGTTGTTCCCGGCTGGTGTTTGCTGCCGCGCAGGCCGGCCCGGCGACTGGCCGCGGGGATGCGTGGATACCATCCGATTTGGGAGGACCAGCGGGCCCGACCGTCCCCCGGTCGAAACCGCCGATGCGCTGACCGGTGGCCGGTGACGGCTGGTGGCAACCGGTTCCGGGTCGATTCCTCCGGCTTGCCGCAAGGGTTTTCTGGAGGTCAGTGCGTGACCGTGGCCGGTGAACGCCCAACCTTCGCGCGTCGGGACGGTCAAATTCCTCGGCTACGGCTGGACCGGCAGCACGAACCCACGCAGATCGGCCCGTACGCGATCGAGCGGCTTCTGGTGGCGAGTGCCACCGGCACCGTGCACCTGGGCCGCCCGCCGGATGGCCCACCCGTCGCGGTGAAGACCTTCACCCCGGAATTCGGCCGTGACCGCGCATTCCTCCGGCAGCTGGCCGTCGAGTCGGCGCGGGCGCGGGGGGTGGCGCCGCCGTGCCTCGCCCAGATCGTCGACGTCGACGTCGACGGGCCGGTGCCCTATGTCGCCGCCGAGTTCGTCGACGCGCCGACCCTGGGCGAGGCGGTCGCCGCCGGTGGCCCGCTGCTCGCCGATGAGGTGCTCCGGCTGGGCGCGTCCATGGCGGCGGGGCTCGCGGCCCTGTCCGCCCACGACCTCGTCATCGGCGACCTGAAGCCGGCGCGGGTCGCGGTCACCGAGACGGGGGCGCGGTTCGTCGACTTCGGGGTCGCCCGCGCGCGCGACCGGCTCGCCTGGGGCGGCGGAGCGCGCCGTGGCCAGCTCTCGTCGGTCTTCGGCGCGCCCGCGTTCATCTCGCCGGAGCTGGCTCTCGGGAACCCGTTGACGGCCGCGTCCGACGTCTTCGCCTGCGCCGGATTGATCATCTTCGCGGCCACTGGCCGGCCGCCGTTCGGCTTCGGCGGCACCCGGGCGTTGCTGCAACGGACGGTCTACACCGAGCCCGACCTGCGTGGCGTGCCGGTGCCGCTGGCCGCGGTGCTTCTCGACGCGATGCGCAAGAACGCGGCCCGCCGGATCGACGCCGCCCAGTTGGCCGCCCGCCTGCTGGAGCTCGTCGACACCGCCGAGCGCGCGGCCGGATCCCCGGCGGCGCCCGAGCCCTCGCGGCCGGCGGAGCGCGTCGCGCTGGCCGGGCTGATGGCCGTCGCCGACGGCCTCGACGAGGTCGCCGACGTCGCCGACGTCGCCGGGGCCGTCGACGTGGCCGGGGTCGCCGACGTGGCCGAGGTCGACGCGGTGGACGACGTCGCCGAGACGGATGAGGCCGACGCGCGTGGCGCGGGCGAGGCCGACGCTGGTCGTCCTGGCTCCGAGGCGCCCGCCGCCGAGGTGGCCGGTGACGAGGCCGCGGATGGTGGGGCCCTGGACGGCGAGGCCGCGGATGGCGAGGCCGCTGACGCCGCGGCCGTCGGCGCTGATGAGGTGACCGGCGCGGCCGAGGCGCCTGCCGTCGACGTGGTCCCCGCCAAGGGAGCGGGGGGCGAGCCAGTCGACGTCGATGTCGGCGTGGCCGGTGCCGGGGCGCCGGCGGCCGAGGTGCCCGGCGCGGACGATGCCGGTGCCGACCTCGCCCACGGTGGTCCGGGCGGCACGGAAGGCGAACCACGCCTTTCCGGCGAACCAGGCATGCGCGATGATCAGGACATGCGCGACGTCCCGGGCGGTGACGACGGGCCGGGTGCCGCCGGCGACCCGGCTCGCGCCTCCCAGCAGACCTCCAGGCCCGCCGGCCTCCCAGATCGTCGGCTTCCAGGCTCGCTGACCTCGCGGCTCACCGACCTCCCGGCTCGGCTGCCGAACCTGTCCGGTCGGCTTCCGGGCCTCCTGGCAGACCTGCCAGATCGGCTTCCAGACCTGCCCGATCGACTCCGCCGATCGGGCAGGGACCCCGGATCCGGCAGGATCCTCGGGCTTCGCCGATCCGCCGGGAATCCCGAACCCGACGGGAATCCGGCCGCCGGTCCGGTGGAAGCCCCGGACTCCGCGGACCCGACGGGGAGCCCGGGCGACGTGGCCGACGGCCCGGACGGCGACCCGCCGGAGCCGCCGGAGACGGACCCGGGAGATCGCCCGCCGCGGCTGTCGCGTTCGCTGCCGCGCCGGCTGCTGGCGCTGGTGACGCCCGCGCGTGGGCTCGGCGCGCTGGTGATCGTCACGGTGCTGGCGATCACCTCGGTCGTCGTCGCCGACCAGGCGCGGACGGCCCGGGACGCGTCGACCTCCCGGCGGCTCGCCGCCGCGGCCAGCCAGCTGCTCCCCGTCCGCCCGGACCTGGCCGGCCAGCTAGCGGTGGCCGCCTTCCGGATCGCCAGGACGCCCCAGTCCGCCCAGGCCCTGGTGACGGCCGCCGTCCGGGAGACGCCGCAGGCCGGCGGCGCGGTGCACGACGTCGCGCTGTCCGACGACGGCGCGACCCTGCTCACGGCCGGCGACACCGGCGTGGGCGTCTGGGACCTGCGCGACCCGAGCCAGGTCCGCCGGGGCCGCGCCTTCCTCACCGGCTCCCAGGCGGTCCTCACGGTGACCTCGGCGCCCGTCGGCTCCGGCGAGCGGCGGTTGGTGGCCACCGGCGGCGCCGACCGCCTCGCCCGGCTGTGGGACCTGACCGACCCCGCCCGGCCGGTCGAGCTCGCGACCCTGCGCGGCGCCACCGGGGCGGTCAACGACATCGCCTTCACCGCCGACGGGCGCGTGCTCGCCACGGCCGAGACGGACGGCGCCGTCCGCCTCTGGGACGTGGCCGACCTGGCCCACCCGCGCCAGCTCGCCGTGGTCCGGCTGCCCGGCCCGGCGCGCGGCGTCGCCTTCTCGCCAGACGGGCGCACGCTCGCGGTCGGCGCGGTCGGCTTCCTGCGCCTGTGGGACGTGACCGAGGCCGCGGCGCCCCGGCAGGCCGCCGAGTTCTTCGTCTGGGCGAAGGTGGACCAGGTCCGCTTCAGCCCCGACGGCGACCTGCTCGCGGCCGCGACCACCCCGCTCGACGCGTCGGGCGCGGCGCGGGCGCCCGACACCGGGGACATCCAGCTCTACCAGCTCTCCGGTGGCCGCCGGCCCCGGCCGGTCGCCTCGTTCGGCGCCCGCCCGGGCGGCATCGCCGGGCTGGTCTTCAGCCTGGACGGCCGGACGCTGTTCGCCGGTGGCGCCGACGGCGAGATCACAATGTGGGACATGACCTTCCCGGACGAACCGTCGGCCGGAACCACGCTGAAGGCGGACGGCAGCCCGCGCGCGCTGGTACTCAGCTCCGCCGGCCGCGGCTGGGTGCTGGCCGCCGTCGGCGCCGGGGCGGCGCGGGTGTGGGAGCTCGACCCCGCGGTCGCCGCCGAGCAGGTCTGCGCCCGCGTCGGCACCCGCATCACCCAGGCCGAATGGCTTCAGGCCGCCCCCGGCCGCGCGTTCAGGGCGCCGTGCCCCTGAGATTTCCGTCGCGAGATCTCCGTCCCTCGAGATCTCCGCTCCTGAGATCCCGTCGCTGAGTTCCGTGCCCCGAGACCGTGCCCCTGGGGATCGGGTCAGGAGCGGACCAGGCGGGCGATGGCGGCGCTGGCCTCGCGGAGCTTCTCGTCGGCGACGGGGCCGCCCTCGGCGGCCGCGTGCGCCACGCAGTGGCCCAGGTGGTCCTCCAGCAGGCCGAGCGCGACCGACTGCAGGGCGCGCGTCACCGCGGACACCTGGGTGAGGATGTCGATGCAGTAGCTGTCCTCGTTGACCATCCGCTGCAGGCCACGAACCTGGCCCTCGATCCGGCGGAGCCGCGCGAGGTAGTCGTCGCGATGGTCGCTGTAGCCGTGCGCGCCATGCGGGCTGGCCTCGTGGCCGTCCGCCGGTGAGCCCTGTTCGCCGTCCGCTGGCGCCTTGGTCGACACGACAGCCACACTCCGTCCATCGAAGCCGTCAGTCCACCGAGCCGTCAGGCGTCCCCCGAGCCGTCAGGGCGCGACCCCGGCGAAACCTCGGGCGCCCGAGCCCTCCTCGGCCGACATTCCGCTGCGTACCACCTGAGGGTACGCAGCGGAATCCAGCCGCGGTGCCCGTCACCGATCCGCGGGCGTGGTGGGGGCGGCCTCGGCGAGCGGGGCGTCGGCGAGCGGGGCGTCGGCGAGTGGAAAGGTGCCCAGACCGGGCGCGAGGCCCGAGCGGGAGTGCAGGACGGCGGCGATCTCGGCGAGCCGGGCATCGGCGCCGGCCGGGCCGAGCACGCTGACCCCATAGGGCAGGCCCGCCGCGAAGCCGGCCGGCACGGCGACCGCCGCCAGGTCCAGCAGGTTCGCGAACGTGGTGTAACGGCCCAGGCGCGCGTTGCGCCGGATCGGGTCGGCCAGCATGTCGGCGACCGAGAACGTGCATGGCACGGTCGGCAGCACCAGCGCGTCCACCGCGCCCAGGATCGTCTCGGTCTGGCGGCGCAGCGCCCGCAATTGGTCGATCCCGGCGAAGACGTCGACGCCGGTGATCCGCGTGCCCCGCGCCAGCAGCTCCGCGACGACCGGGTGGACCGCGTCCGGGTGCTCCTCGAGGAAGCCGCCGACGGCGGCGTAGCGCTCGGCAAGCCACGGCCCGTCGTAGAGCAGCTCGCCGGCGGCCAGGAACGGCTCGATGCCGACCTCCACCAGCTCGGCCCCGGCGGCGGTGAGCAGGCCGAGCGCGGTGGCGAACACCTCCTGGACCGCCCCGTCGCAGTCGGCGGCGACCAGCTCCGGGACCGGCACGGCGACGCGGAGCGGCTCGGCGGCGCGGACCGGTGGCGCGCGGGAAGCGGCGCGACCACGGGTCCTCGGCATCGAAGCCACTGATCACGTCAAGCACCAGCGTGCCGTCGGCGACCGAGAGCGCGGCCACCGTCGGGCAGTCCAGCGAGCGGCAGGCCGGCACCATGCCACGGGAGCTGACCAGGCCGCGGGACGGCTTGATCCCGACGGTGTTCGTCAGGGCGGCCGGCACCCGGCCCGATCCGGCCGTGTCCGTGCCGATCGCGAAGGTGACCAGCCCCGCGGCGACCGCCACCGCGGACCCGGAGCTGGACCCACCGGAGATCATCGAGGGGTCGAACGGAGAGGTCGGGATCCCGTAGGGGCTGCGCACCCCGGACAGACCGGTGGCGAACTGGTCGAGGTTGGTCTTGCCGACGCAGACCGCGCCGGCGGCGAGCAGCGCCTCGACCAGCGGCGCGCTGACGGCGGCCGGGTAGCCGAAGGCCGGGCAGGCTGCGGTCGTCGGCATCCCGGCGACGTCGATGTTGTCCTTGACCGCGAACGGCAGTCCGAACAGCGGCGGCAGGACGTCCGGCACCTCGGCGGCCCGCGCGTCGAGCTCCGCCGCCCTGGCGAGCAGCTCGGCGCGCGGCGCCACGTGGATCCAGACGCCGTCGTCGCCGCGGGCCGCGATCGCGGCCAGCACGGCCTCGACGACGTCGACGACCCGCAGCCGGCCGGAGCGGTAGCCGTCGCGCAGCACGGCGGCCTGCAGGTCGAACGGAACCGGGGCCTGGAGCCTCGCCGCCGGGGGGAGCGCCGCCGGCTCCGCCCCGAAGGACAACGCCGCTGGTTCCGGAACGGTGTTGACCATCGCTCGCCGCGCTCAGCCGGCGACCGGCGCGCTCACGGACGCCAGCAGCGCGTCCGAGGTCGCGACGGAGCCGAACACGCCGCCCTGCATCTTGACCATGTTGAGGGCGGCCTCGTAGTTGCCGTGGTCGGTCGCGCCGGTGCAGTCGGACAGCAGCAGGCACTCGTAGCCGCGGTCGTTGGCGTCACGCATCGTGGTGTGCACGCACACGTCGGTGGTGATGCCGGTCAGGATGATGTGCGTGATGCCGGCCCGGCGCAGGACCAGGTCCAGGTCGGTGGCGTAGAACGATCCCTTGCCCGGCTTGTCGATGACGACCTCGCCCGGCAGCGGGGCGACCTCTCGGACGATCTCCCAGCCGGGCTCGCCGCGGGTCAGGATGCGGCCCTGCGGGCCCTCGTCGCCGATGCCGGCGCCGATCTTCTTCGAGCGCCACAGCTTGTTCGGCGGGCAGTCGGACAGGTCGGGGCGGTGGCCCTCGCGGGTGTGCACGATGAAGAAACCGAGCGGGCGCAGCACCTCGAGCAGCCGCGCGGTCGGCAGGAGCCCGGCCCTCGTCAGCTCGAGGTCGTAGCCCATCGCGTCGACGTAGCCGCCCTTGCCGCAGAAGTCGACCTGCCAGTCGATGTTGATCACCGCGGTGCGCGCGGCGGTGAACGAGCCGTCGTACGGCCAGTCGTACGGGTCCGCCCGCACGGTGGGAAACACGGTCGAGGCCGCGGCGTCGGTGGCGGTCATCTCGGTCCTAATGAGTTCTGGGAGCCAGCCATCCGGCAGACTCCGGGCGGTAGCCGCCGGCAGGTGAGCACTCGTCTGTCC
>NZ_JADWYU010000182.1 GCF_016786325.1 Frankia nepalensis
CGGGCGCCCGCGCCCGGGGGCCGGGGCGCCCCGCGGGGGGGGGGGGGCCCGCGGCCGGCGGCGCCCGGTCCTGGGCCGCGTCCCGGCGCGGCCCCCCGGCCGGCCGGACCGCCGGGCCAGCGGGCGCCGGATGGCCCGCCGTGGGCGCCCAGGTCCGGGGACGACGCCGACCGCCTCGCCGAGGTGATCGCGCTGACCAACCTGGAACGCCAGCGGCACGGGCTCGCGCCGCTCGCGCCTGACCCGCTGCTCGGCGTCGCGGCCGCGGCGCACAGCGAGGACATGGCTCGTCGCCGGTTCTTCGACCACCGCAACCCGGACGGCCTGCAGGTCGCCGACCGGGTGACGGCGCTGGGATACCGGTACGCGACGGTGGCCGAGAACATCGCGGCGGGCCAGCGCACCCCGATCGAGGTCGTCGAGGGCTGGATGAACAGCCCTGGCCACCGCCGCAACATCCTGCTCCCCGAGATCACCCAGATCGGCGTCGGCTACGCCGAGAGCGACGACGTCTACGGCTGTTACTGGACCCAGGTCTTCGGCACCCCGCGCGGTTGGTGAAGCGTGGCCGGCCCGACAGGCTCGCCGGATGGCCTGGTCCGCCGGACGGCCTGGTCCGCCGGAGGACCACCCGCCGGCCCACTGGCCGACTGGCCGACCGGTCGGCCGGATGCGCCGGCCGACTGGCCGGCCGGTCTGCCGGGCGGCGCGGTCCGCGCCGCGCCGGTCCGCCGGGAACGGCGAAGGCCGGACCGATGACGGCCCGGCCTTCGCCTACGGAGGGGTCAGGACCCGGCCTGGGTCAGGATCTGCAGGGCGTCGTAGGTCTCGGTGCCGAGCGGCAGGTAGCTCTTGGTCGCCGAGTCCCAGCGCACGCCGCGCATCGTGGTGTTGAACAGCCGCTCCGCCCCGGGGATCGGGGACGGCTTGGTGAAGTCGAGCGGCGGCAGCACGCCCAGGTCGAGGTTCGACGTCTTGTTCAGTTGCGCGAGCAGCGCGGCCGACGTCAGCTCGTCGCCCGGGATGGCGTTCGCGACCTGCTCCACGATCTGCACCGACAGCCAGGCGCCGAGGGTGTTCGTCGAGGTGATGCTCTTCGCGGGGTCCGCCGCGGGGTCGCCGTCCGCGGCCGCGGCCTCGGCCTCGAGCTCCTTGACCGCCCGGGCGACCTCGGGGAACGCGTCGGCCTGACTGAGCTCGGGGAAGGCGCTGGCGAGGACGACCGAGTCGGCCTGGGCACCCTGCTCGATCAGCCAGTCACGGGAGAGGACTCCGAGGGAGTGGCAGTACTTCTGGTCGGTGCCGCCCGCCTGAATGACCGCGTACGCGGCCTGGTCGACGACGACCAGGACGGTGCCGTCGACGCCGCCCCTGGTCAGCTGGGTGGCGGTCGGGGTGAAGTCGCTGGTGTCGATCGGGACCCGCGGCTCGAGGGCGAGCGGCGAGCCGGCGTTCGTCGCGCCGATCTCGGCCATCTTCACCAGCCGGTCGGACAGGCTCAGGTTGTAGCCGACGAGGCCGAGCTTCGTCGCGCCGGCCTTCTTCAGCAGGGCCGGGCAGACCGCGGGGTAGTACGTCAACGGGCTCAGCACGAAGCTGACCGGCGACGACAGCTCCGACAGGTCGGCCGAGATGCCGCTCGAGCCGATCGACGGGATGCTCGCCGCCTCCAGGATCGGCATGATCCCGCCGCTGGCGCTGACCTCGTTGACGACGGCCAGCACGTTCTCGTCGACCGCCCGCTGGGCGCAGGCCTTGGCGGCCTCCGGGTCGTTCTTCTCGTCGCAGTGGACCAGCTCGACCTGGTGCCCCTTGATCCCGCCGCGCTCGTTGAGCCCGCGCACGGCCGCCTTGGTCGCGGCGAGCATGTCCGGGTAGTTCGAACCGGCCGTGCCGATCGCGGAGATGACCATCAGCTTGACCGGGGCGCCGCTGGCGACCGGGGTGCCGCCGGTGTCACCGCCGCCGCTCCCCGACTCGCTGCAGGCGGCGAGCGCCACGGCGCTGCCGAGCGCCGCCGCGGCGAGGCGCAGCGTGTGCCGTCGTCGCACCTGGGGCCTCCAATGTCCTCGTCGTACGCCGGCCGGTGGTGGGCGCGGCCGGCGCGCGGGCAGCGCGGGCCGGATCCGTTGTCCCGCTGGTGTTCTGGCACGGCGGTCAGGGCAACGTCACGGTAGCCCGGGCCGTTTCGCCCCTTACGGGAGGGTCGGCGCTCGTCATGCGCCGACGGCTCGCCGGCGGCCGCGCCGGTGGCCACCACGTACCCCCGCGGCGGCGCGGGTGAGTCCCGCGGGTCGCGAACCTCTCAGATCGCGAACCTCTCAGATGAGGTGCGACCAGGCGTAGCAGAAGCCCATCATCTGGTCGGTGAGGGTGCCGAACCGATCGGCGACGGCCGGGCTCGCGATCGCCCCATAGGGGTCGATGGTGGCGCACTCCTGCTGGGTCAGCCGGATGCCCAGGGGGGTCGGCCAGCCGCCGAGGGCGTGCACCGTGGCGCGTAGGGCCGGCAGCGCGCCGCCGACGCCCGAGCCCTCCTCGCAGGCGAGCAGCCCGACCGGCCGGGCGTCCAGGCACGGCCGGGGGGCGTCCCGCAGGTCCCACAGGTAGTCGAGAGCGTTCTTGATCAGGCCGGAGGTCCCGCCGAGGTAGTCGGGGGCGGCGATGACCAGGCCGTCGGCGCGGCTGATCTCGCCGACGAGGCGGCGCACCCCCGGCGGCCGTTCGTCGCTGTCGGGCTGATAGGGCGGCAGATCCAGCTCGGTGACGCTCAGCATGACCGTCTCCGCGCCGGCCTGCGCGAGCATCCGGGTGGCCGCGCCCAGCGCGCGCATGGTGGGCGACTCGGGCCGAGACGACCCGCACAGCCCGACGATCAGTGGTCTGCGCCGTCCTGCCTGCCCCGGGCCGACTCCCGGAGTACGCCGCTCCAGCCCCGGCGCCCCGCGGTCGGCCGGCGGGCTAGGGGATCGGCGGACCGCCAGTGGCGAACCGTCGCGCACCATCGGGACGGTCCCGAAGTTGTCCACTCGTCACGCCCCCTCTACCTGCGCCGATGGTCCTCAGCCTATGGCGACCGCCGCGCGCCCGGGATGGGGGGTAGTGGGCGTGTTTGTCCGATGGTGGTCCCGTGGTCGTCGCGTGCCCAGCCGACGCGGCGGGCGCCCGCTGTTGACCCAGCGGCACTTGGCGGTCGCTCAACCGTGGCGCGCGGCGCGGCCGGTGGCCGCGCCGGCCAGTCGCTGGTCCCGGGCGGGACCGCCGGGAACACGGCCGGGAGCGAACGTGGCCAGAAACGAGCGCCGCCGGGAACGCGCATCGCCGGGAAACGCGCATCGTCGGGAACACGGACGCCGGCCGTGCCAGTGTGGAGGAGTGGCGAACGCCGGGATGACGGATGCCGGGATGACGCCGCCCACGGGGGCGGGCCTCGCGGCCGCCGCGGCGGCGCTGGCCGCGGAGGCGGCCCGGTTCGCCGGGCTGGGCTGGATGCGGGCCACGTCGGGGAACCTGTCCGTGGTGCTTCGGCGTGACCCGCTTCGGCTCGCGGTCACCGCGTCCGGAGGCGACAAGGGTGAGCTGACCGCCGCCGACGTCGTCGAAGTGGACGACGCCGGCCGCCTCGTCGCCGCCGTCAGCGCGGCGCGGCCCTCGGCGGAGGCGGCGCTGCACGCGCGGATCGCGGCCGTGACCGGGGCGGGCTCGGTGGTGCATCTGCACACCCTCGCGTGCGTGCGCGCGGCGGCCCGCCAGCCACGCGGGGTGGAGTTCGCCGGGCTGGAGATGCTCAAGGCACTGGGGCGGCCCGCCGATGGGGAGGCGACCCGGCTGCCGGTCGTCGCGAACAGCCAGGACATGGCCGTGCTCGGCGACGCCGCGCTCGCCGCGCTGGAGCCGGGCGTGCCGGCGTTCCTGGTCGCCGGCCACGGGATGTACGCCTGGGGCGAGGACCTGCGCGCCGCCCGCCGGCACGCGGAGGCCGTCGACTGGCTCTGCGCCCTGGCCCACGAGGCCTGACCAGGGCGCTCGGCGCGCCTGACCAGGCCGGGCGGGGCGTCAGGCCAGGCCAGGCCGGGCGTCAGACCAGGCCGGGCCGGGCGTCAGACCGCGTGGCCGGACGCCCGGGGGTGGGCGGCGGCGCGCCGTCCCGCCGCGCCGCGCGCCTTCGGCGGCCGCGCGGCGATCCCCACCTCGGTCGGGGGCAGCATGCGCTGCTCGGCCCGGGTGTCGCCGGAGGCGACCATCCGCACGGCGCCCGCCGCGATGCTGGGCACCGGGCTGCGCACCGCCGCGTACGCGTGCCGGCGCGCCCCCGGCGGCGGCGGGTCGTCGTCGAACCCGACGACCGCCACGTCGTCGCCGATCCGCAGCCCGCGGGCGTGGCAGACCTCGACGACCGCGGTGGCCAGGCCGTCGCCGGCCGCGAAGACCGCCTCAGGCGGCCCGTCGGCGTCGAACGAGGCGTCGAGCGCCTCGGCGGCCTCCGCCACCCCGAGCCGGGAGCGCACCAGCCGGCCCGGCTGGCCCAGCTCGGCCTGGTGCGCGAGATAGGCCTCGGTCCGCTCCCGCGCGCAGGGCAGGTCGTCCGGGCCGGCGACGAGCGTGATGCGCCGCCGGCCGAGGCCGGACAGGTGGGCGAGCGCGGCCTGGGACGCGAGCGGGTTGTCGACGTCGATCGCCGCGACGTCCGGGGCGCAGGCCCCGAGGGTGACCGTACGACGCAGCACGGGGCGTGGCAGCGCGGCCAGCGCCGCGCGGCTGGGGTTGATGACGACGAGGCCCGCGAGCGCGCGGTCGCCGGCCAGCTCCCGCAGCCCGGCGCGGTCGCCGTGCTCCAGCCTGCGCAGGAAGACGCCGAGGCCCGCCGCGCCGGCCTCCTCGGCGGCCGCGTACGCGACGGTGCCGAAGAACCGGTCCTCCTCCGGGCACCAGGGATGCGAGATCGCCACGATGGCGACCCGGTCACCCCGCCCGCCGGCGAGCGCGCGAGCGGCGAGGCTCGGCACGAAGCCGAGTTCGTCGGCGGCGGCGAGGACCCGGCTCCTGGTCGCCGGGAGGACATGGCTGCTGCCGTTGAGGACGCGGGAGACCGTCGCGCGCGACACCCCGGCCAGGGCCGCGACGTCCTCGATGGTGTGTCCGCGTCGCGGCCCGTCGTCCCGTGGCGCGCTCTCCTCGGCGGACGGGCCCTCCTCGGCCTGGTGGCCGGCGACGCGGCCGCCGGCGGCGGCTCCGGACCACCCGTCCGACGCCCGCTCGGTATGGCTCATGGCGACCAGTGTCGGCCGATCGCCCAACCGGGTCCAACTCCGTTCCAGTGGGCCGGCGGGCAGCCCTGTCAGGCGGGGGAGCCGGGCGGGCTGGCGCCGTGCTCGGTGACGAGGGCGCTGACCAGGCCGGCCGGGGTGACGTCGAAGGCCGGGTTGTGGGCCCGGGCCTCCTTCGGGGCGACCAGCCGGCCGGACCAGGCGAGGACCTCGTCGTCGGCGCGTCGCTCGATCGGGATGCCGGCGCCGCTCGGCAGGTCCGGGTCGACCGTCGAGGCGGAGGCGGCGACGATGAACGGGATGCCGGCGTGCGCGCAGGCCAGGGCGACGCCGAGGGTGCCGACCTTGTTCGCGACGTCGCCGTTCGCCGCGATGCGATCCGCGCCGACGACGGCGACGTCGACCAGGCCGCCGACGATCGTGCCGGCCGCGGCCGCGTCCACCTGCACCCGGTAGTCGATGCCGGCCTCGGCCAGCTCCCAGGCGGTGAGCCGGCTGCCCTGCAGCAGCGGCCGGGTCTCGTCCACGTAGACCAGCTCGACCCGGCCGCGGGCGTGCAGCTCGCGGATGATCCCGAGTGCCGTGCCCCAGGCGGCGGTGGCCAGCGCGCCGGTGTTGCAGTGGGTCAGGACGCGCAGCGGCCGGTCGCCGAGGCGGGCCAGGATCCAGTCGGCGCCGTGCCGGCCGATCGCCCGGTTGGCCCGCTCGTCGGCGTCGGCGATCGCGTGCCCGACCGCGACGACCGCCTCCAGCCCGTCGTCGACCCGGGCGTAGGCCGCGTCCACCCCCTGCGCCAGCGCGAGCGCGGTCGGGCGGGCGGCGCGCAGCCGGCCGACGGCGGCGGTGAACGCCGAGCCGTCCCATCCCTCGCGCGCCGCCTGCACGATCGCGAGCGCCACTCCGTAGGCACCCGCGATCCCGAGCGCGGGGGCGCCCCGGACGGCGAGCCGGCGGATCGCGGCCACCAGGTCGTCCACCCGGTGGATCTCCACGGAGGCGAGCTGGTCCGGCAGCAGCGTCTGGTCCAGCAGCTGAACCGCCGAACCTGTCCAGCCGACCGCGCGCGGGGTCGCGCCGATCTCCGCCACCTCGGCCGGCCGGCGCGCCGCCGACGGCGGCTCGGCGGGCGCGGGGTCCGCGGCCGCCGCGGAGGACGGCCACTGGGGGGAAGGCGCCACCGGCCGTGACGCGGACGGTGGTGACGTGGATGCCGGTGACGCGGATGGCGGTGACGCGAGGGGCGCCGGCTCGGATGGCGGCGGGTCGGAGGGCGGGAACGGTGAGGAGGACGAGGCGACGGCCGGCCGGGGGGAGGACGGCGGCCAGTGCGACCCGCGCGCCGGGCGCGCGGGCGGGGGAGGCGGCGGCCACCGGTGCGGTGGCCGGGACGCCGTCCGCGGGGGCACGGGCGGGTCGTCCGGCCGCTGGGACGAGGAACCGGCCAGACCATCGCGATCAGGGACCGGCGGCTCCGACATGTCGGCACTATGCGGATCGGGCGTGCCGCCGGTCAAGGCCGCCCGCGCCGATCCGTCGACGCGGCGTGGTCCCGCGCCGGTCGGAACCGGGGCCAGGGGTGGGCGCTTGACGGCGCTTCGCGAGGGGCCGGACGATCGGACGCGAGCCGACCACCGGCCGGCCAGCGGCGGCGCCCGACGGCCGGCGGCGCGGGCGGAGCCGGCGGCGACGGCCGACGGCGGATGGAGGAGGCAGCGATGACCGCTCTGACGACGTGGCCGGCGAACGACCCGACGGACATCGGGCGGCAGACCTCGGACCCCGTCGAGATCGCGGCGGTCCTCGGCGAGCTTGGCTTCCGGTTCGAGCGCTGGCCGCTCGCCGCCGGCCTCCCGGCCGGAGCGCCCGCCGAGGACGTCCTGGCCGCCTACCGCGACCCGATCGCGCGGATCGTCGAGGCCGAGGGCTTCGTCCAGGTCGATGTCGCCTCGCTGCACCCGACCGGCGCCCCGGGCTTCGCGGCGACCGCGGCCGGGGCGCGGGCGAAGTTCCTCGCCGAGCACACCCACGCCGACGACGAGGTGCGCTTCTTCGTGGCGGGCAGCGGTGTCTTCTACCTGCACACCCGCGACGCCGCCCGCGGCGAGCAGGTGCACGCCGTGCTGTGCGAGGCGGGCGACCTGCTGTCCGTGCCCGCGGGGACCACCCACTGGTTCGACATGGGCACCACACCCTCGTTCACCGCGATCCGGTTCTTCCGGGATCCGGATGGCTGGGTGGGCGACTTCACCGGCAGCGACATCGCCACCCGTTTCCCCGACTTCGACGCGCTGGCGCGCCGCGCCGCGGTCGCGGCGGCCGCGCCCGGGGCATGACGCGGCCGGGCACGCCCCGCGGGACCGTCGCCGGGGCAGGGCACGTCGCCCTGGCCGGCGTGACGGCCGTCGTCCTCGACATCGAGGGCACGGTCAGCCCGACCGAGGCGGTCGTCGGCACGCTCTACCCGTATGCCCAGGCGCGGCTGGCGGGCTGGCTGGCCCAGCACGGCGACGACCCCGAGACAGTCCGGGCCATCGCCCAGGTGCGCGAGCTGATCGGCGAGCCGGACGCGGACGTCACGCGGGTCGTCGCGGCGCTCGACGACTGGCGCGCGCGGGACGTGAAGGCCGCCCCGCTGAAGACACTGCAGGGGCGGATCTGGGCGGCCGGGTTCGCCGCCGGCGAGCTCACGGGGGTGTTCTTCGACGACGTGGTGCCCGCGCTGCGGCGCTGGCACGCGGCCGGGATCACGCTCGCGGTCTACTCGTCGGGCTCCGTCGCCGCTCAGCGGGCCTGGTTCGGCCACGCCGCCGGGGGAGCCGGCGACCGGCGCGACGACCTGCGCCCGCTGCTGGCCGGCTACTTCGACCTCGACAGCGCCGGCCCGAAGACCGACCCGGGCTCGTACGCGCGGATCGCCGCCGCGCTTGGCGCCGCCGCGCCGCGCCCGCCGCTGTTCCTCACCGACCGGCCCACCGAGCTCGACGCGGCGAACGCCGCCGGCTGGACGACGGTCGGCGTGGCGCGTCCCGGCGAGCCCTACGCCGGCGCGCTGGCCGGCTACCGCCACGTCGCGTCGTTCGCCGATCTCGACCTGGCCGGGTGAGCCAGCCCGCGCCGTGCGCGCGGGCGTTTCGGAACGGGCCTTTTAGGCGCGGCATTCCGAACGTGGGCTTTGCGGGGGCGGGCCGTTCCCGGGTGCGCGGCCCCACGCGTCCGCCGGCTCCACGCGTCCGCCGGGTTCGCGACGCCAGCGGTGACGCCTGCCGGCCGCCGGCCGTCCGCGGTCGCCCGTGCCTGGGGCGCCGGGGCGCCGGGGCCCGAAGGTGCCGGTTGGTCCCGCCCGGAGCTGTCGAGTGGCCGTGCCCGGGGAATGGCGATGACTGAGCGGCACTTGAAACAACCACGACCGGAATCCCATTTGTGGAGAACCAGCTGTTTACCCGAGCGTTTCCTGGCGCGCGTCGGCCTCACCTTGTGGCCCGCGTCACCGTGATCTGGCCAACATTCTGTCACTGTGATTTCTGTGACAGCACCACCGTGCGCGCGGGACCCGTTTGCGGGTTGAAGCTCACGCTGGCGCGCCGTTCACCCGGGGATGTTCCTGTGAGAGGCTTGAAGAGAACACGGCAACGCGTGACGCGCCGGCCCGGTGGGGCGAGCAGCCTTTCACCGCGGCGGGCAGAAGAGTGGAGAGGAATTGTGACCGCGAACACCACTGCCACCGGTGACACCCGCTTCGGCCCGACCGGGGGCGGTGCCTCCCGGCATCGTGTCCTGGTCATCGGCTCCGGGTTCGGGGGGCTGTTCGCCGCGCAGGCGCTCCGCGGGGCGCACGTCGACGTCACCCTCGTCGCGAAGACCTCCCACCACCTCTTCCAGCCGCTGCTCTACCAGGTCGCGACGGGCATCCTGTCGGAGGGCGAGATCGCCCCGTCGACCCGCGAGGTGCTGCGCCGCCAGGCCAACGCCCGGGTCGTGCTCGGCGAGGTGACCGACATCGACCTCGCCGGGCGCACCGTCCGCTCGGAACTGGTCGGCCGCGCGACCGTGCACCACTACGACAGCCTGATCGTCGCCGCCGGCGCCGGGCAGTCCTATTTCGGCAACGACCAGTTCGCCGAGCACGCGCCCGGCATGAAGAGCATCGACGACGCCCTCGAGCTGCGTGGCCGGATTCTCGGCATGTTCGAGCTGGCCGAGGCCGCCACCGATCCGGCGGATATCGAGCGACTGCTCACCTTCGTCGTCGTCGGCGCCGGCCCGACCGGTGTGGAGATGGCCGGCCAGATCGCCGAGCTCGCGCATCGCACGCTGCGCCGCGATTTCCGCCACATCGACCCGACCAAGGCGCGGATCGTGCTTCTCGACGCGGCGCCGGCGGTGCTCCCCGCGTTCGGGGACAAGCTCGGCGACTACGCCGTCGACCGGCTGCGCCGGCTCGGCGTCGAGGTCGAACTCGGCGCGAAGGTCACCGACGTCGACGCGACCGGCATCGAGGTCGAGAACACCGACGGCACCCACCGGCGCATCGAGTCGGTCTGCAAGGTCTGGGCCGCCGGCGTCCAGGCGAGCCCGCTGGGCAGGCAGCTCGCCCTCCAGTCGGGCGCCGGCCTGGACCGGGCCGGCCGGGTAGAGGTCCAGCCGGACCTGACGCTGCCCGGCCATCCCGAGGTCTACGTCATCGGCGACATGATGTCGCTGGGCCGGCTGCCGGGCGTCGCTCAGGTCGCCATCCAGGGCGGCCGGCACGCGGCCCGCGACATCCGCGCCCGGATCGAGGGCAAGGAGTCCGGCAAGTCGTTCAAGTACCACGACAAGGGCAGCATGGCGACGATCTCGCGGTTCAGCGCGGTCGCCCAGATCGGCCGGCTGCGGCTGACCGGCTTCCTGGCCTGGCTGATGTGGCTGGCCGTGCACCTCGTCTACATCATCGGCTTCAAGCACCGGGTGACGACGCTGCTGCACTGGGCCGTCAGCTTCGTCGGCCGCGGCCGTTCCGAGCGGACCGTAACCGAGCAGCAGATCTTCGCCCGTACGGCGCTCAACCGGCTCGGCGACGATTTCTCGCCCTCGCTGCCGCCGAACCCGAGGGTTCGGCCATCCTGGGGCGGGACCGGCCCGGGCGTCGCCGTCGTCCCCACCCCGGCCAGGCCGGCCGACCGCAGGGAGCCTGAGCCAGCCACCTCCGGCGCCGTCTGACTCCTGCTCCTCCAGGACCCCACGCCGGCGCGGCGCGGACGGACTCCCTCGGTCCGCCGCCGCGCCGGCGTGGTCGTTCTCGTGCCCGGGGCGGCCGGGGAATATGGCTCGCGGGACACACGCTGACAGACCAGGATGGGCCTGGGGATCGCCAGGCCGCCTGTGGCCGGGCGCCGGGTCACGCGGTCGCGGCCGACCGCGGACTGGCGCTGGGCGGTCAACCCGGTGAGCGAGGGAGTGAGCGAGTGGAGGTCGCGCCTGACGAAGGAGGGCGCGGCCGGAGCTCGTGAAGCGACGGAGCGAACTCGCGACCTGTGAGCGTAGGAGTGAGCGAGTGGAGGTCGTGTCTGACGAAGGAGGGCGCGGCCGGAGCTCGTGAAGCGACGGAGCGAACTCGCGACATTGTGGGACCCTGAACGCCTTCTCGAACCTTGGACCAGCACGCCTTGACGTCGTCGAACGCCCAGCAGCCGGCCGGATCGCCGCCCGGCGTCTCCGGCGACCCCACGGACCGGTCGGCGCCGGTCGCGGCCACCGGCGGGAACCGCTCGGAGCGGCCAGATTCGGGGGTCCCGGGGGATCGGCGAGGCCCGGGGTCCCCGCCGGATCGGCAAAGCCGATCTGGGAGGTCTGCCGGCAGGCCCGGAGGCCGATCCGGGAGGCCCGGGCGCCGGGCGGGGTCCGGGGACCGCGGCGCGGGCCCCAGCGCGGGTCGCGGGCCCGGCGCGTCTTCCGGATCGGTGACGAAGACGACCGCGGGGCCCAAGGGCCGGCGGGAGCGGGACGGCGGGCGCCCGGTGGAGCTGGGCGGCGCCGAACGCGCGGAGCTGGCGGGGCTGTCGGCCCGGCTGCCCGCGCTGATGGCGCGCGACGGGCACCGGCTGGCGCGGCGGCTGGACGCCGCGCGGCACGAACCGGACGAGGCCGCCCGGGCCCGCGCGATCGCCGAGATCACCAGTGAGGTCGAAACGGCGGAGATCCGCGTCGCCTTGCGCCGGGAGGGCACCCCGAAGCTGAAATATCCGGCTGAGCTGCCGGTCAGCCAGCGCAAGGACGAGATCCTCGCGGCCATCCGGGACAACCAGGTCGTCATCGTCGCTGGGGAGACCGGGTCGGGAAAGACGACGCAGATTCCGAAGATCTGCCTCGAGCTCGGCCGTGGCGTCACCGGGCTGATCGGGCACACCCAGCCGCGTCGGCTGGCCGCCCGCACCGTCGCGGACCGTATCGCCGAGGAAACGGGCGCGGGCGGGCTCGGCGGGATCATCGGCTACCAGGTGCGGTTCACCGACCAGGTCAGCGAGGACACGCTGGTCAAGCTGATGACGGACGGAATCCTGCTGGCCGAGATCGGTACCGACCGGCTGCTACGCCAGTACGACACGCTCATCATCGACGAGGCGCACGAACGCAGCCTCAACATCGACTTCATCCTCGGGTATCTCCACCGGATCCTGCCCCGGCGCCCCGACCTCAAGGTCGTCATCACCTCGGCGACGATCGAGACCGAGCGGTTCTCCCGCCACTTCGGCGACGCGCCGATCATCGAGGTGTCGGGCCGTACCTACCCGGTCGAGGTCCGCTACCGGCCGGTCGTCGACCCGGACGACCCGGTCGCCGACCCCGACCGTGACGTCGTCACCGCGATCTGCGACGCCGTCGACGAGCTGTCCACCGAGGGGCTCGGCGACATCCTGGTGTTCCTCTCCGGCGAGCGGGAGATCAGGGACACCGCGGACGCGCTGGCCCGCCGGCCGAGCAGGGAGCTGCTGCCCCGGGAGATCCTGCCGCTGTACGCGCGGCTGTCGACCGCCGAGCAGCATCGGGTGTTCCAGCCGCATCCAGGGCGGCGGATCGTGCTCGCCACGAACGTCGCCGAGACCTCGCTGACCGTCCCCGGTATCAAGTACGTCATCGACGCCGGTACGGCGCGGATCTCCCGGTACAGCCACCGGCTCAAGGTGCAGCGGCTGCCGATCGAGCCGGTGTCACGGGCGTCGGCGAACCAGCGGGCCGGGCGGTGCGGGCGGACGTCGGACGGCATCTGCGTCCGGCTGTACGCCGAGGACGACTTCGAGACGCGTCCCGAATACACCGACCCGGAGATCCTGCGGACCAATCTCGCCTCGGTGATCCTTTCGATGGCGGCGCTCGGGCTCGGCGAGGTCGCCGACTTCCCGTTCCTGGACCCGCCGGACCCGCGCCAGGTCACCGACGGCATGGCGCTGCTACACGAGCTCGGCGCCTTCGAGTCCCCGGGTCCCCGCCGGCCGGCCAGGGCGGCCGGCAAAGGCGAGCTTGGCGACGGCGCGGCCGGCGGGCCCGGCGTGGCCTCGGCCGTCGGGGCCGCGCCGACCATGGCCGAGGACGCCGAGGCTGGTGGCGCCGGTGAGCGAACCCCGAAGCTGACGCCGCTCGGGCGTCGGCTCGCCCGGCTGCCGGTCGATCCGCGACTGGCTCGGATGATCCTGGCCGCCGACGAGCAGGGCGCGCTCGCGGAGGTACTGGTGATCGCCGCCGCGCTCGCCGTCGGTGACGTGCGCGAACGGCCCGCCGACGCGGCACAGGCGGCGACGCAGCAGCATGCCCGCTTCACCGAGCCGACCTCGGACTTCCTCGGTTACCTGAACCTGTGGAACTACCTGCGGGAGAAGGCCGCGGAGCTTTCCTCCAACCAGTTCCGACGGCTGTGTCGCGCCGAGTTCCTGCACTACCTACGGGTGCGCGAGTGGCAGGACGTCCACGCGCAGCTGCGGCAGTCGGCCCGTTCGCTCGGCCTGTCGACGGGCGCCACGCCGGCGAGCCCGCAGCAGATCCACACCGCGCTGCTGACCGGCCTGCTGTCGCACATCGGCCTGTTCGACCCGGAGAAGCGCGACTACGCCGGCGCGCGCGGCGCCCGGTTTTCGATCTTCCCCGGTTCCGCGCTGTTCAAGAAGCCGCCGCGCTGGGTGGTCGCCGCCGAGCTGGTCGAGACCTCCCGGCTGTGGGGCCGGATCGCGGCGAGGGTCGAGCCCGAGTGGATCGAGCCGCTCGCCGCGCACCTGGTCCGCCGCTCCTACAGCGAGCCGCGCTGGTCGCGCCGCGCCGCCGCCGTCGTCGCCACCGAGAAGGTGACGCTGTACGGCGTGCCGATCGTCACCGCCAGGACGGTGAACTACGGCGCGATCGATCCCGCCCTGTGCCGGGAGCTGTTCATCCGGCACGCGCTCGTCGAGGGCGACTGGGACACCCGGCACGTGTTCTTCACCGAGAACCAGCGGCTGCTCGCCGACGCCGAGGAGCTCGAACACCGGGCGCGCCGGCGCGACATCGTCGTCGACGACCAGACGATCTTCGACTTCTACGACGCCCGCATCCCGGCGGACGTCGTTTCCGGCCGCCATTTCGACGCGTGGTGGAAGAAGGCCCGGCCGGGCACGCCCGGCCTGCTCACCTTCGACCCGGCGATGCTGGTCGCCGAGACCGCCAAGGGCGTGCGCGCCGAGGACTTCCCGGACCTCTGGCCGGCCGGCCCGGGCGGCGAGCACCGGATCGCGCTCTCCTACCAGTTCGAGCCCGGCTCGGCTGCCGACGGCGTCACGGCACACATCCCGCTCGCGATCCTCAACCAGATCGAACGAGACGGGTTCGACTGGCAGGTGCCGGGGCTGCGCGAGGACCTCGTCACCGAGCTGATCCGCTCGCTGCCGAAGGCGCTGCGCCGCAGCTACGTGCCAGCGCCGAACTACGCCCGCGCCGTGCTCGACCGGGTCGGCCCGGACGACGGCCCGCTGCTCGCCGTCCTGGAACGCGAGCTCAACCGCATCGGCGGCGGCACGACGGTCTCCCGCGCGGACTGGGACCTGAACCGGCTTCCGCCACACCTGCGGATCACCTTCCGGGTCTATGACGGCGGCTGGGACCGCGCGGGCCGGGACCGGCGCGAGGGACGGGACGAGCAGGAGAAGGGCACACAGCAGGAGAAGGGCACACGGGCGAAGGGCACGCTCGCCGAGGGCAAGGATCTCGACGAGATCAAGCGTCAGCTGGCGCCGAAGCTGACCGCCGCGGTGTCGGCCGCCGGCGGCGGCCTGGAACGCGCACCGCTGACCGGCTGGGGCGATCTCGGCACCATCCCGCGCACGGTGGAGCAACGATCCGGCCGCCACCAGGTTCGTGGCTACCCGGCCCTGGTCGCCGAGCCCGGCGGTCCCGCCCTGCGGGTGCTCGCCACCGAGGACGCCCAGGCCCGCGCCCACCCGGTCGGCACCCGCGCGCTGCTGCTCGCCAGCATCCAGTCCCCGGTCCGCTACCTCAACGGGGCGCTTTCGAACGCCGAGAAGCTGGCGCTGCGCCACCACCCGCACCCCAGCATCGGCGACCTGCTCGACGACGCGATCGCCGCCGCCGCGGACGCGCTGATCGCCGAGGCCGGCGGCCCCGCCTGGAACGCCGCCGCCTTCGAGCACCTGCGCGACGCCGTGCGCGCCGAGCTGCCGGACCGCGCGCTCGGGGTCGTCCGTGCCGCCGAGAAGGTCCTCACCCTCGCCCACGAGGCCGGGACCCGCGTGGACGCGCTGGCGGGCCGCTCGCCCGCGGGCAACCGGCCGGCGGCGGGCCGTCCCGTCCAGCTGAAGGATCTGCGCGCGCTGTCGTCGGTGCTGGCCGCCACCCAGGGCGGCCCGCGGCCCGCGGCCAAACCCAGCCCGGCGCTGGCCGCGAGCCTCGAGGACCTGCGCGGCCAGCTCGCCGAGCTGGTCTACCCGGGTTTCCTCACCGCCACCGGCGCGGACCGCCTCGACGACCTGGCCCGCTACCTGACGGGCGCCCTGCGCCGCCTCGATCGCCTACCCGCCGACGCCGCCATCGAGCAGCCAAAGCTGGCGAAGATCACCCGCGTCCGCGCCGCCTACGCCGAGCTCGCGGTCGACCTGCTACCACCCGGTGTCCCGCCCGGCCCGGACCTGCTGCGCCTCCGCTGGATGATCGAGGAGCTCCGCGTCAGCCTCTTCGCCCAGACGCTGCGCACCCCCTACCCCGTCTCCGAGGAGCGCATCTACCGCGCCATGGACGACCTGGCCCCCTGAACCGGCCAGACCCCGGGCGTCATGTCCCGGGCATCACGCCGAGCGGCGATCCCGCCCGGCCGCGGCGAGCCGGGCGAGCTCGGCGCGGGCCGCGGCGGCCAGTGCCTCGCGGTCGATGCCCAGGATCCGCAGGGCACGGGGGGTGGTGCCGTGCTCGAGGCCGGCCACGGCGGCCACGACGTGGGCGCCGCACAGCGGCACCCGGGGCTTCGCGCGGACCAGCTCGGTGACGGCGCGGAACGCCTCGCGGGCGGAGGCGTCCGCGCGGTAGGTGGGTGGCACCGGAAGGTCGGCCTCGCCGGGGGCGTCGGCGGCGAGCGGGCCGGGGACCTCGATGCCGACGGCCTCCAGCGCGGCGGCGTGCTGGGCCGCGATCGCCGCGCGCACCCGCGCCAGGTCGACCGTCGGGTCGAGGTGGGCGAGGACCCGTGGCGCCGACCCCTCCGGCAGGGCGAGGGCGGCCAGCAGCAGGTGCTCGGCCCCGGGCTCGGCCCGGCCCGCGTCGCGGGCCTCGGCCTCGGCGCCTTCCAGCAGGGTCCTGAGGGTGGGAATGTCCTTGATCGTGCGGGTCAGCTTCACGGTTCCCGTCCTTGCGGCTCCGGCCTAGCGGCGGGCGAGGCGTTTGTGGGCGGCCTGGGCGGTGACGCCCAGCGCCTGGCCGATCTGGGCCCAGGTCCAGCCCTGCTCGAGCGCGTTGGCCACCGCGGCCCGTTCCAGGCGCTCGGCGAGCTGGCGCAGCGCCACGACGGCCGCCAGCGCGGTCGCCGGGTCGTCCGGCGGGGGGACTTCGACGACATCGGCCATGCCATCAACCTTAGTTGATAGCGCGTCCGTCATCAACCATCGTTGATGACGGGACGTCCCGACCCTCGCCGCCGACGTCAGCTCGCCGGAGCCCCGACGCCCCGCGCCTCAGGCGAGGCTGGTGGCCGTGACCGCCGGCGCGGCGGTCTGCTCTGGGATGGCGGGGGCGTGCGGCGGACGATGGTCGGCATCGGCGCGCGTGGGGCTCCTGCCGGCGATCGACGGTGACCGGTCGTGTCACTTACATCTATGTCACTGACATGAATGTAACTAACATAGATGTTAGTCTGGAGGCATGCGTGAGGACTTCGTTGGTAGGGCCGAGGAGATGGCGCGGCTGGAGTCCCAGCTGGCGGCGGTGCGTGAGGGCCGGGGCCGCCTGGTCAGCGTCCGCGGCCGGCGTCAGGCTGGCAAGTCCAGGCTGATCAGCGAGTTCGTGCGCCGCACCGGCCTGCCGCAGCTCTTCGTGACTGGCGCTCGGCAGGCCACTCTTCAGCGTGATTTGGACCGCTTCGTCGAGGACGCGCGGCTTGACTGTACGCTGCCTGGCGCCGACGGCCTCACCGCTGGTGGCTTCACCAGCTGGGAGCAGGCGCTCCGCGCCACCTTTGCGGCCCTGCCCGCCGACGCGCCCGCGATTGTAGTGATCGACGAGTTTCCATGGCTGCTGGCGCGGGATCCCGGCATCGACGGCACGTTGCAGAAGCTCTGGGACCGCCTCTTCGAGAGTCGCCCGGTGCTGATGTTCCTCATCGGCAGTGACCTCGCGGTGATGGAGTTGCTCACCAGTCACCAACGTCCGCTGTTCGGGCGGGCTCGGGAGATGGTTGTCGAACCATTCTCCATTGGAGACACGGCGCGGATGCTCGCGATCGGCCCTGATCGCGCGTCGGACGCGTTCGATGCCCAACTGATAACGGGTGGTTATCCCCGCCTCCTGCTGGAATGGCGCCGATCGGGCGACATGACGCGGTTTCTCAATGACCAGCTCGCCGACGAGAACTCCGAGCTCGTCGTCACCGGGCAGCGCGTCCTCGACGCGGAGTTTCCGGCCGATCTGCAGGCAGGTCAGGTGCTTCGAGCCGTGGGCGCGGGCGACCGGGCGTTCTCCGCGATCGCCGCCCGCGCCGGCATCGCGGCGACTCCCCTCACCCGTGCCCTCGCGCTGCTGACCGAGAAACGAGTGATCGCGGCGGACCTGCCGACGTCGGTGAAGATCGGAAATCTGTCCCGTTACCGGGTCGCGGACCCGTACCTGCGATTCTGGCTTCGTTTTATCGAGGACGCGGTCAGTGATATCCAGCGCGGCCGCCCCGACCTTGCCAGGACCCGGGTGACGGGTGGGTGGATCAAGTACCGCGGAAGGGCCGTGGAACCGCTGGTCCGCTTGGCGCTCGCCAGGCTCGCGACCGACGACCCCGTCCTGGGTGGTGCCGAGACGGTCGGCGGCTGGTGGCCTCGGAACAACACGCCGGAGATCGATCTGGTCGGCGTCCGTTCCGTCGGCGGGGGGGTGAACGCCGTGACCTTCGTGGGCTCGATCAAGTGGCGGGACAACGAGCCCTTCACCCAACGAGATCTGGACTACCTGCTGCGCGATCGTGCCGCTGTCCCGGGGGGCGAGTTCGCGCCTCCCATTGCCGTGACTCGCACGACCACCGAGGCGGTGGGACTGGCGACCTACGACCCGGCCCGCCTGCTCGGCGCCTGGTAGCCGTTTTCTACGCCCCGCCCGACCCAGAGATCGCTGGTGCCTGTCGGCCGCGACCGGTGCCCGGCTACGTGCTCAGGACAGGCTGGCCGGGCCGGCCGCGAGGTCAGCGGCCTCGTAGACCCGCGCGGCGGTCTGCTCTGGGATGGTGGGCAGGCCCGCGGCGTGCTCCAGGGCGGCGAGCTCGGCGAGCCAGCGCCGGGGGAGGGCGGCGGCGCCCGGCACGTTGGCGT
Source organism: Frankia nepalensis (assembly GCF_016786325.1). GTDB lineage: Bacteria > Actinomycetota > Actinomycetes > Frankiales > Frankiaceae > Pseudofrankia > Pseudofrankia nepalensis. The sequence goes on from NZ_JADWYU010000182.1 coordinate 18,284, forward strand.
CGGCCGTGACGCCCAGGGAGGCCGTCGGGCTCAGGCCGCCGAGGATCACGAACAGCCGCTGGCCTGGGAGGAGTACCGGCACCGGGAGCGCCTCGGTGAACGGGTGGCCGGCCAGCGCCAGCGGGCCGGGCAGGGTGCCGAGGTTCGAGGTCGTCACCGTGACCCGGCCGGGATCCATGCCGCTCGCCACCGAGGCGGGCCCGAGGCGGGTCGGGATCTTCTCGAACCACCAGCGTTCGCCGGCGGCGACGTCCGCGTCGCCCCGATAGCGGGACGTCTGGCGCCGCACCGCCTCGAACCGGCGCCAGGGCGACGCGACCCCCAGCGGCAGCTCCACCCGGGCGCCCACCACGAAGTTGCCGAGAGCGGCGCGCTCGTCCGGCCGGCGGACGCCGACCGGCATGAGCGCGCGCACCGGGCGTCGCCCCGCGGACGGACGCGACCAGCCGTCGAGCGCGCCGGACAACGCCACCAGGAAGACGTCGTTGACGGTGCCGCCGTAGGCGCGGCCGAGGGCGCGCAGCCGTTCGACGTCCGTCGTCGCCCAGCAGGTGCGCCCGCGTCCGGACGACGGCCGCGCCAGGGCGTCCAGCCCGCCGGTGGGCGGCATCCACCCGAGCAGTCGCCCGAAGGCCGCGGCCTTCGCGCGCGGGCTCACCCGCCCCGCCCGTGACCAGCGCGGCGGCGCGCCGGCGGTCGCGTCCCCGTCGCCGAACAGCATGGTCAGCGCCAGATGCAGCGCCGTCCCGTCGAGCCAGACGTGGCTCGCCCGGAAAAGCACCCAGGTGCTCTCGGGGTCGCCGCCCCGCAGCAGGCAGATCTCCCACGGCGGCGCGTCCGGCGGCAGCACCGCCCGGCACCAGCGCTCGACGAAGGCCCGCCGGCCCTCCGCGCCGCCGTGGACGCGGTGCTCCCGTACCCGGGCGGCCGCGTCGAGGCGCGGATCCGCCGTCCAGACCGGCCAGGCAGCCGAGCCGGCGGAATGTCTCACCCGATGGGTGAGCGCCGGAAACCTCCGTGCGCGCTCGGCGACCGCCGTGCGCGCCGCCGCGAGATCGCAGCGCCCCTCGGCTCGCAGCAGGTACGCGACCGTCACCGGTGCCGCGGGATTCTTCCGCTGATACCCCAGCAACGCGGCGTCCATCCTGCTCAGCGGCCGATTTCCTGCCTCGCCGACCTCAGGAAACATCCACGCCCCCCGGCCCCCGGAACGCCGAAATGATCGGTGCTCCGTCGGAAATGTTTGGCGGGACCGTAGCCGGCGGTGTTTCGCTCTTGGCGTCTTGGCCCGTTCCGCGACGCGGTTTGCGGCGGGCCCGCGCCGAGGCATGCTTTCCGCGCATGAGCTGTGGTTCCGAACAAGGGGTGTTTCGGCACCATAGCCGCTGGGATCATGGGTGGAACGCTCCACGGGTCAGGACTCGCCGTGACCAGGAGCACGTCAACGCCGTACTGCCTACCGGTTCGGGGGACTCGAGGCGTCGAGCCGGGGCGCCGGCGTCCGTTACGCCGGCCCTCCCACCCCATTTCGTCGCGGGTCCGACGGGGAGGTCGCCCCGAGCCGCTGCCGGGCGGCCGTCAGGTAGAGCCGGACCGTGCGCGGCGTCAGGAACAGCGCCTCGGCGATCTCACTCTCGCTGGCGCCGGCGAGGTGCCTCGTCACGATCTGCCGCTCGGTGAAGGTGAGGGTGGCGGCGGTGGGCGCCCGCGGGGCGAGCGGCTCGCCAGCCTCGGCCAGGTGCCCCGCGACCTGCCGGTACAGCCCGGCCGCGCCGCACCGCCACGCCAGCTCGGCGGCGCGGCCGAGCATCGGCACGGCCTGTGCCGGCGGGCTGAGCATGGCCAGCGCCCGCAGGGCGCGCGCGTGCTCCAGGCGCGCCCACGTCGGCTCGAGTGCCGCCGCCGCCTCCCGCAGCTCGGCGAGCCCGTCCGCGCCCCGCAGCTCACCCAGCACCCGCAGGGTCCGGCCCACCGCGATGGGCGCTCCCCAGGCCCGGGCCAACGCGAGCTCGTCCTCCACCAGCGCGACGGCCTCCTCGTGCCGGCCGAGGCCGGCCAGCGCCCGCGCCCGCAGCGACCGCCACGGCCGCCACGCCGGGTTGCGGACGCGGGCCATCACCGCGCGGACCTCCTCGACGCTCGCCAGTGCCTCCTCGTGGCGGCCCTCCGCCACGAGGAGGCGGGCGTGCATCTCCCCGAACAGCCGCGCGCCCTCGGCGAACCGGGACTCATGGTGAACGCGGTCCACCAGGGCGCGGGCCGCCGCCAGGTCGCCCTGGTCGACCAGCACCCCGATCGCGTAGGAGTCGCTGTATCCCGTGCCGAACGGCATACCCCAGACCTGCGACTGCTCGGTGACGATCTGGAACGACTGGCGCGCCTCGCGCAGCTCGCCCCGCTCCCACTCGAGGTGGCCGCGCCACAGGTGGGTCGCCAGCGCGCCGAACACGGTGCCGCGCTGGTAGGAGTGGGACAGCCCGTCGTCCCACATCGCCTCGGTCTCCTCGCCGGCCAGGAGCAGGACGACGCCGGCGACCGCCCACAGCAGCCCGATGTCCACCCGGGTGAGCACGCCGTCGCCGTTGGCGAAGCGCGCGAGCTCGATCGCCTTCGCCCGGTCGGTGCCGTCGACCACCCGTTCCCAGGCGAGCGCGGCGGCGAGCATCCGGGCACCGGGCCCGTCACCGGCCACGGCCGGCTCGGGACCCCGTCGCCAGATCCCCGGGTCGAGGTCGTGCATGTAGCCGCCGATCCGGGCGAGGCCGAGCAGGCCCTGCCGTTCGTCGTCGAGCCCCGGGGGCAGCTCCGCGACGGCCTGGAGGGCGAACCGGGTGGCCTCCCCCGGCGTGCCCGCGAAGACCAGCGTCCTCGCCAGCATCTGCCCCACCTGTGCCCGCTGCGCCCCGGGCTCCAGCGCCTCGTATGCCTCCGCGAGGTGGGGGACCGCCGCGACCCCCTTGCTGATCGCCTCCACCCGCCCGAGGTCGACGAGCAGGAGCGCCCGCACCGTCGGCTCCTGCTGCTCCTGCAGCGCCCGGACCAGGTAGGTCGCGGCGGCGTCGGGAGCGCCGCGGTCGCTCGCCCTGTTCGCCGCCTGGCGCAGGACCTCGATCACCCACGGGTCGCTGCGGTGCGGGACCTGGAGCAGGTGCGCCGCGACCTGTTCGGGGGTGGCGCCGGTCTCGTGCAGGACGCGGGCGGCCCGGTCGTGATGCAGCTGCCGCTCGCCGGGCGGAAGGTCACGGTAGACGGCGTCGGCGACGAGGGGGTGCACGAAACCGAGCGGATACTCGTCGCGCAGCACCTCGGCCCGCGCGAGCGTGCCGACGGCGGCCGCCGCGCCGGCCTCGGACAGGCCGGCCAGGGCGGCGACGATGGGCAGCGCCGCCCCGTTCCCCAGGATCGCGATCCACCGGGCGACGGCTGTGCTCTCCTGCGCCAGCCGGGCCAGCCGCATCAGGACCAGGCTGGACACGGCCCGCGAGCCGATCGCCCGGACGGTGTCGGCATGCGTGGCGTCGGGCCGCACGCCCTCGGCCTGCAGCGCGCGCAGCAGCTGCCGCAGCAGCAGCGGGTTGCCCGCGGTGGTCCGGTGACAGGCCGCGACGAACGCGTCCTCCGCCGCGTCGCCGAGCCGGCCGCGGACGAGGTCCGCGACACCGGCCGCGGTGAGCGGACCAGGGCCGATCAGCACGGTGCCCGGGTCGTGGGTCAGCTCGGCGAGCAGGCCCTCGTCGTCGTGTGGCTCGCCGGTGCGCAGCGTGGCGACGATCAGTATGGGCAGGCCTTCCGCCCGGCGCACCAGGTAGGACAGGAACCGCAGCGACGCGCTGTCGCACCACTGCAGGTCGTCGATGGCGAGCATGACCGGCCCGTCCGCGGCCAGCCGGACGGTCAGCCAGTACAGGCCGTGCAACACGGCCAGCGATCCGTCGGCGCGCTGTGGGGAGCCGGCCGCGGGGCCGAGCGGCGCGACGGCCTCGGCCGGGGTGGCCGGCTCGACGTCGAACACCATGGCCGCGCGCGCCGCCGCGCCGGCGAGGAGATCCTGGCCGGGTGGCGGCGCGGCGACCGCCGCCTCGAAGAGCTGGCGCACGGCACCGAACCCGTACTCCTTCTCCAGCTGGCTGCCCCGAGCGGTGAAGATCCGGGCGGTGTGGGTGGCGGCGAGGCGACGCGCCTCCGCCAGCAGCCGGGTCTTGCCGATCCCGGCGGGTCCCTCGATGACCACCAGCCGTGCCTGGCCGTCGCGGGCGTCGGCGACGCACGCCGCGAGCTCGGCGACCTCACGGTCGCGGTCGACCAGGCTGTCCGGCCCTGACGACCGGGCGGCGGGCACCAGATCCGGCCGCGCGGGCGCCGCCATGGCCGCCGGCGCTGGCACCGGGGCGGATGCCGCTACCAGGGAGGGGGACGTCGGTACCAGGGAGGGGGCGTGGCTGAGCACCTCGGCTTCCAGGGCGCGCAGCGCCGGCCCCGGGTCCACCCCGAGCTCGTCCGCGAGAACGGCCCGCGCCCGGCGCAACGCCCCGAGCGCGTCCCCCTGCCGGTGCGAGCGGTAGAGCGCCAGGACGAGCAGCCGCCACCGTTCCTCCCGCAGCGGTTGCTCGGCGACCAGCGCCTCGATCTCGGGCACCACCACCGCGGTCTCGCCGCAGCCGAGGCGGGCCTCGACCAGCTGTTCGCGGGCCACCTCCCGCAGCTCGGTCAGCCGGGCCACCTCCGCCACGGTCCATGACTCGTCCCGGTACTCGGCGAACGCCGGGCCACGCCACAACTCCAGCGCGTCGACCAGGGTGGCGACGCGCCCCGCGGGGTCGGCGCCGGTGCTGGCCCGGCGCACCAGCTGTTCGAACCGCCAGGCGTCCACCACGTCGGGACCGACCGTCAGCGCGTAGCCCGGACCCATCCGGACGATGACCGAGCCGCGGGACCGGGCATCGCGATCCGGCTCGATCCGGCGCCGCAGATGGGAGACATAGGACTGGAGGGCGCCAGTCGCGCCCGGCGGCGGCTGGTTTTCCCAGAGCAGGTCGATCAGCCGGTTGGCGGGAACGGCGTCGCCGCGGGCCAGCACGAGCAGACCGAGCACCGCGCGCTGGCGCCGGCCGCCGACGTCGAGGGCGACGCCATCGCGGCTGACGGTCAGGTCACCCAGGACGTTGATCCGGAGCGTCTCGTCCGCCGGACCTCGGCCCGCGACGCGGGCGGGGTCGGCGGAGCCGCCTGTGGAACTGTCGGCACCCCCCACCACGGTTTCCCCCTTTTACACCCCTCTACGCCGGGTGGCTGGCGCATACGGCCGAATTATGTACGACAGTCCGCAGGTCAGGTCGCTGGCTGGCCCCATCACACCGCCGCGGCCGGCCGCCTGGCCGGCCGGCGAGGCGAGCAGCGCCCGCCGGCCACGCCCGGCGGAGGTGACGCGGAGGTCAGCGGAGGTCAGTCGTTCGCAAGTCGTCCGCAAGGTGCCCCACGGAGGGTGGGTTGTCCGGGTGAGGACGCCGACAGGAGGGCTCGTGGACGAGACGCCGGGTGTATGCCCCGACCCCGGCCGGGCAGCGGCTCTGCGCGGACTCTGCGGGGGCGCGGTCCTGCTGCCCGGCGACGACGGCTATGACGTGGCCCGCGCCGCCTGGAACCTGGCCGTCGACCAGCGCCCGGCCGCCATCGCCTACGCCGGGGACGCCGGCGAGGTCGCCGAGGTCCTGCGCGCGGCCACCGCCGCCGGCCTGCGCGTCGCGCCGCAGGGCACGGGCCACAACGCGGGCCCGCTCCCGCCCCTGAGCGAGGTGGTCCTGCTGCGTACCTCGGGAATGGTGGGCGTCCGCGTCGACGCCGAGTCCAGGCGGGCCCGGGTACGCGCCGGCGCGCGCTGGATCGACGTCCTGGCGGCGACCGGGCCGCTTGGCCTTGGCACGCTGCACGGCAGCGGACCGGGGGTCGGCGTCGTCGGTTACTCGCTGGGCGGCGGGATCGGCTGGTACTCCAGGGCACTGGGCCTGCAGGCCAACAGCGTCACCGCGATCGACCTGGTCACCGCGGACGGCACGGCGCTGCGGGTGGACGCGGACCACGACCGTGAGCTGTTCTGGGCGCTGCGTGGCGGCGGCGGCAGCTTCGGGGTGGTCACCGCCCTCGAGTTCGCGCTCCACCCGGCGCGCCCCGCCGTCGCGGGGCTCCTCGCCTGGGACTGGAGCCGGACACACGCGGTGCTCGACCGCTGGGCGCGCTGGACCACCGACCTGCCCGACGAGGCCGCCACGTCCTTCCGGATCCAGCGGATGCCGGCCACCGGTCCGGTTCCGCCGCGGCTGCGCGGGCGCACGCTCGCGGTGGTCGGCGGCGCCCTCCTCGACCACGACGACGACGCCAGCGCGCGGCGGCTGCTCGGGCCGCTGCGCGCGCTGCGGCCCGAGGTCGACACCTTCGCCGCGACCGTCCCCCCGGGCCTGGGCCACGGCGCGGACGGTGTGGCCGGTGCCCCGGGGTCGGCCGGCGGGATCGGCTTCGGGGACTTTGGAGGCTTTTCGGATTTCGGCGCGTTTCGTGCCCCGGCGCCGGTCATCGCCGACTCGGTGCTGCTGTCCCGGCTCCCGCCGGCCGCGGTCGACGCCTTCACCGCCGCGGCCGGCCCTGGCTCCGGCTCCACCCATGATCTCGTCGAGCTGCGGCACCTGGGCGGGGCGCTGGCGCGCCGGCCACCGGACGCCGGTTCCCTGCCGCTGGTGGACGGCCAGTTCCTGATGGTCAGCTCGACGGTCGCGGACTCCGCGGCGGCCCGCCGGCGCGGCCGGTCCGAGGCGCGCGGGATCGTCGCGGCGCTGCACCCATACGCCAGCGGCACATCCTGCCTCAATTTCACGACGCGCCAGGTGGATGTCAGCACCGGCTACCAGCCGGAGTCCTGGTCACGGCTGCGTGCCATGCGACGCGCCGTCGACCCGGCCGAACTGCTGGTCGCCAACCATCCGGTGCCACCGTCCTGAGAGCCAGGGCCAGGGCCGGGGACGAAGCTGGTCAGTCGCCCGCAAGGCGGCCACAACCGGCCGCAAGCTGACGTCAAGCGCCTACCAGCACTGTCGATGTCGACCGACCCAGGTCGCCGCCACGCCGCATCGACCGCATCGACCCGTCCATCCGGACAAGGCTTGCTGAGGAAGGCTGGATAGCACTGTGGACACCACGCTCGCACCGCCGTCCGCGTCCACCGCGCCCACCGCGCCGTCCACGCTGGTGGTCGAACGCCTGGTGCTCACCGTGCTGATGTCCGACATCCGGGGCTACACCGGCATCGCCGAACGCACCGACCCGGTGGTGCTCGCCGGTCAGCTCGACGCGCACCGGCGCGAGATGGCCGTGGCGATCCGCGACGCCGGCGGCACCATCGTGCAGTACGCCGGCGACGCCGTACTGGCGGTGTTCGGCGCCCCGGCACCGCTGGTGGGCCACGAGCGGCTGGCCTGCCAGGCGGCCGCCGCCATGCACGCCCGGCAGCGGGCGCTCGACGACGTCTGGGCCGCGCGGGGCTTCGAGCCGTTCGGGCTCGGCATCGGCGTGGCCACGGGCGTGGTCGCGGCGGCCGTCCTCGGAAGCGACGACCACCTCGAGTACTCCGTCGTCGGCGACACGGTGAACCTTGCTCAGCGTCTGCAGACCATGGCCCGCCGACCGGGCACGACGGTCGTGTCCGCCGCGACCGCGGCCGCGGCCGGCCTGTCCGGTGCCGGCGTCGTCGAGCTGGCACCCACGACCGTCAAGGGCCGGGTCGGTCTGGTCCGCGCGTTCCGGCTCCAGGACCCGGGCACGCGGGCGTCGTCGCCCGCCGTCCGCGCGGGTACCCCACCGGTCTCGGCCGGTGACCTGTCAGGGGCATCGCGGCGCCCGCGGTCGTCGACCCCGGTCGCCTGCTCAGGAGCTGGCCGGGGCCCCGCCCACCAGCCCGCCCACCAGCCCGACCGGCTGATTGGTGGCCGCCGCGAAACGCCGGACCCGGAAGTCCCGCCGCGGCGGCGTTCCGCGCTGGCGCCTCGGTGAATGTCCGGCGGCTCGGTGAATGTCCCGGGGCTCGTGCCGAGGGCCGGGGCGTAGCGTGGGCAGGGGAAGGTTGTTACTTTCTGGCAGTCGTTACTTTCTGGTAATGGTGGCGCTCTGGTAGTGGTGGCGCTGTCGGGCCGTGATCGCCGCCTGTCTGGAGGATCCATGACCACCACGACGCCCGCGGACACGGCGGCCACGCCCGCGCCTCGTGGATCCGCGGCCGTGCCCGCCGCGCTCGCGCGGCGGCTCGATCCGGCGCTGATCCAGCGCCTGGTCGACGGGCTCGTCGCGAGTGGGGACGAGATCCAGATCCCCGCGCCGTTCACCGGGGAACCGCTCGTCACGCTGGCGCGCTCGACCTCCGACGACGTCGCCGCCGCCTACGCCGCCGCGCGTGCCGCGCGGGCCGACTGGGCGGCAAGGCCGGCCCGCGCGCGGGCCGCGGTGCTGGTGCGGCTGCACGACCTGGTCCTGCGACGGCAGGCCGAGATCCTCGACATCCTGCAGTGGGAGACGGGCAAGGCCCGCGCGCACGCCGTCGAGGAGGTGCTGGAGGTCGCGGCCTGCGCGCTGCACTTCGGTCGCCACGCCCCGAAGCTGCTCGCGCCGCGCCGCCGGCCGGGGGCCTTCCCGGTGCTCACCCGGGCCGTCGAGGCGCGCCGGCCCAAGGGCGTCGTCTGCGTGATCACGCCGTGGAACTATCCGCTCGCGCTGTCGGACGACGTGCTGCCCGCGCTGGTCGCGGGCAACGCGGTGGTGCACAAGCCGGACACGCAGACGGCGCTGTCGGCGCTGTGGCTGCGCGCGCTCGCGGTCGAGGCGGGCCTGCCACCGGCGCTGTGGCAGGTGGTGGCCGGTGACCCGGCGACGGTCGGCGACCCGCTGATCGACGGGGCGGACTTCGTCGCGTTCACCGGCTCGACGGCGGCCGGCCGGGCGATCGCGGCGCGTGCCGGCGAACGGCTGATCGGCTGCTCGCTGGAGCTCGGCGGGAAGAACCCGATGGTCGTGCTCGCGGACGCCGACCCCGAGAAGGCCGCGAAGGGGGCCGTCCGGGCCTGCTTCACCAACGCGGGCCAGCTCTGCATCTCGATCGAGCGGATCTACGTCGACCGGTCCGTGTACGACGCGTTCGTGACCGCCTTCGTCGCGGCGGTCGGGCGGGTACGGCTCGGGGCCGCGCTCGACTTCACCCACGACCTGGGCTCGCTGACCTATCAGCGCCAGCTCGACACGGTCCGCGCGCACATCGGCGACGCGGTCGCGAAGGGGGCGACGCTGCTGGCCGGCGGCAAGCCCCGGCCCGACCTGGGCCCGCTGTTCCACGAGCCGACCGTGCTCACCGACGTCACGCCCGAGATGGACCTCTACCGCGCGGAGACGTTCGGCCCGGTCGTCTCGATCTACCCGGTGGACGGCGACGAGGCGGCGGTCGCGGCGGCCAATGACACCGAGTACGGCCTGAACGCCAGCGTCTGGAGCCGCGACACCGGCCACGCCCGGGCCGTCGCCACCCGGATCGAGGCCGGCACGGTCAACATCAACGAGGGCTACGCTTCGGCCTACGGCTCGCAGGGCGCGCCGATGGGCGGCATGAAGGCCTCCGGTCTCGGCCGGCGCCACGGCGACGAGGGCCTGCTCAAGCTCACCGAGACGCAGACCGTCGCCAGCCAGCACCTCCTCGGCTTCGAGCCGCCCGCGTTCCTCGGAACCGAGCGCTACGCCGCCCTGCTCAGCCGCACCCTCCTCACCCTCAAACGCCTCCACGTCCGCTGATCCGCGGACCGGGCGCGTCCGTGCCGTCGCGCGGACGTGCCCCCCGCGCCCCAGACGGGCGACGACGATGTCGGGCGCTCGCGGCTCGGCCGGGCCCCGCCGGCTGGTTACCGGGCCGGATCGGGTGACACCGCGACCACGCCGTCCTCGACGAGGCGGGCGACGTCGTCGGCGGCGTAGCCGAGGGCGGTGAGGATCTGGGCCGAATGCTCGCCGAGGCGTGGGCCGGGGCGACGGATGGCCGGCTGGGCGTCGTCGAACTGGACGGGAGCGGCGGCCAGGCGCAGGCCGGGGACCGCCGGGTGGGCCATCAGGTAGCCGTTGGCGGCGATCGCCGGGTCGGCGACGACCTCGGGCGGGTCGGCGAAGACGGAGAAGATGCAGTCCTCGGCGCGCAGCCGGGCCTCCAGCTCGGCGCGGGTGAGGCCGGCGACGGCGGCGCGGAAGCGGGCGCGCAGCTCGGGCCAGGCCGGGCGGCGGACGGCGTCGTCGGCATAGGCGTCGACGAGCTCTCCCAGGCCGAGCGCGCGGCAGGCCGGCGCCCAGTAGCGGTCGTCGTCCAGCATGATCAGCTGTAGGTAGCGGCCGTCGCTGGTGCGGTAGGCGAAGGTGAGCGGGCTGCGCGGGCGCTCCGGCCCGGAGTCCATCGTCTCCCCGGTCACCGACGCGTAGGCCAGGTCGGGGCTCAGCGCCCAGGTGGCGGCGCCGAGCAGGGAGGTGTCGACGACGGTCCCCTGCCCGGTCCGCAGGACGTGCACGAGCGCGGCGCAGATCCCGCCGGCGAGGAACATCCCCGACGGGATGTCGCCCAGCGCCGGCCGCTGGTTGATGGGCTCGGGGGAGCCGTCCGGGGTCAGCACGTGGGCGACGGACCCGCGCGCCCAGTAGGAGACGCCGTCGAAGCCGCCGGACTCCGCGTCCGGGCCCGCCTGGCCGTAGCCGTGGCCCTTGGCGAAGACCAGCGTCGGGTTGAGGGCGAACAGGTCGTCCGGCTCGGTGCGCAGCTTGCGGCGCACCCGGGGCAGCTGGTTGGTGATGTAGACGTCGGCCCATCCGACGAGCCGCTCGAACACCTCGCGGCCGGCCGGCACGGTCACGTCCAGGGCGATGCCGCGCTTGTTGCGGTTGACCAGGTCGTACATGTACTCGACGCCGTCCGCGTCCGGCACCAGCCGGTTCGGATGGACCAGGCGCATCGGGTCGCCCGTCGGCCGCTCGATTTTGATCACGTCGGCGCCGAAGTCCGCGAGCGCCGCGGCGGCTGAGGGCACGAACCCGTGCTCGGAGAAGTCGAGCACCTTGATCCCGGCTAACGGCAACGTCACGAGGAGACCTCCACCCACCGCTCAGGAACGCCCGGACAGATAGACCGGTCTCTCCGTCGCGGGTCGTCAGTCGCACGCAACCAGAGTCGACCGCGACCGGCAACCGGCCCTCGCGGCGCCGGGCGGGCACCGCGAGGGCTGGACGGACCTGTCAGGGGCAGTGGAGGGCGGCGGTGGAGAGCAATGCCAGGGGTGGGGGAGCGAGGCCAAGGGCGGTGAATGAGGTCAGGGACGAGCGAGGTCAGGGACGGTGGAGCAAGCGGTCAGCCCGCCTCCGGCCCGGCCGCCGCGCGGGGCTGGGGCAGGGAGGCGGCGGGGGCGGCCCCGGCCGCGGGAGGCCGGACGCGCAGCAGCGGGCCGGCCACGGCGGCCGCCGCGCACAGCGCGGCCATCAGCCAGTAGACGTCCAGGAAACGACCGACGCCGCCTCCCGAACGGTCGACCAGCAGCGCCGTCGCGGCGATACCGAGGGCGGCGCCGACCTGGCGGGCGGCGATGTTCAGGCCGACCGCCGCCGCGAACCGGCGCGGCTCGACCGCCAGCGCCGCGGCGCTCGACACGCCGACGCTGACCGCGCCGATCCCGAGGCCGAGGCCGAACCCGGCCGGGAGCCAGCCGCTCGCGAAGTGCGGCGTCTCGGGCAGCCACAGCGCGCAGGCCGACGCCGTCGCGGCGAGGATGACGCTGCCGCCGACGACCAGCGCCCACGGCGCCGGCTGCCGGCGTGACCGGCCGATCATGATCCCGACCAGCGCGGCCCACCCGGCGGCGGGCGTCATCGCGAACCCGGCGGCCAGCACCGAGTAGTCCCAGGCCTCGACGAGGAACAGCACGCCAAGGAGCAGCGAGGCGTACAGCGCGGCGCCGAAGAGCACCGAGATGACGTTGGCGGTCGCGTACGCCCGGATGCGCCACAGGTCGACCTCGAGGGCCGGAGCCGGGTGACGCGCCGAGCGGCCCACCGCCGCGGCGGTGCTGGCCGCCCCGCCCAGCAGGCACGCCAGCGTCGCCGCGCTGGCCCAGCCCCAGCGCTGGGACTCCGTGAGGCCGAGCACCAGCCCGCCGATCCCGGCCACGAGCAGGACCGTCGCCACCGCGTCCGGCCCGCGGCGGGCCGCGCCCGCCGCCGCGCTGCCCGCCGTGCCCGGCCGGTCGGCGTCCGGCAGCCGTGGGGCGCGCGCGAGCAGCCACGCGCCGATCGGGACGTTGATGACGAACAGCACCCGCCAGTTGGCGACGTCGACGAGGATCCCGCCCAGCGCGGGGCCGGCGACCGCCGCGAGCGCGGCGGACGCGCTCCACAGGCCGATGGCCGCGGCGCGCCGCTCGGGCGGGGTGTCGGCGAGCACGATCGCGAACGAGGCCGGGATCAGCAGCGCCGCGCCGAGGCCCTGCACCGCGCGGGCGACGAGCAGGACCCAGAACAGCGGGGCCACGACCGCGAGTACGGACGCGACCGTGAACACGGCCGTCCCGACGACGAACAGGCGCCGACGGCCGAACACGTCGGCGAGCCGGCCGGCGGGCGCGAGCAGTGCGGCGAACGGGAGCGCGTAGAGAGTCACCACCCAGGACACCGAGGTCACGCCGACCTCGAAGTCGCGGGCGAGGTCGGGGACCGCCAGGTTGGTGATCGTCGCGTCCAGGAAGGCGAGGAACGACCCGCCGCAGGCCAGCAGGAGCGACCTGGGCGCCGAGCGGGCAGGCGTCGCCCCGGCCGGTGCTGACCGCGCTGGCGCTGACTTCGCCGGTGCCGACTCGGCCGGTGCCGACGCCGCGGAGGGCGCGACCGAGGTTGGCCGCGGCGGCGGCTCCTGGGCGGATGGCGGGGCGGCATGGGGTGGCGAGGCCGTGTGGGGTGGCGGGGCGGCGCCGGGTGAGGCGGCGACGTCGGGTGAGGCGGTGGTGCCGGGTGAGGCGGCGGCGCCGGGGGACGGGAGCGCCTCGTCGGAGACCGCCCGTGGCGCGGCGGGCCGCGGGTCGGAAGGCAGCGTGTGGGAGCCCATGGCTGGGCAATTTAGCGACCGAACGTTCGTACTTCAATAGCGAACGGTCGATCGGTATGCTGGCGCGGTGACCGGCCGCCGTTCCGCCGCCGACGCGCTCGAGACGCGCGCGGCGATCCTGCGGCGCGCCGCCGACATCGGCTCGGTCGAGGGCTTGGACGGCATCACGATCGGTCGGCTCGCGGCCGACCTCCAGATGAGCAAGTCGGGCGTGATCGGCCACTTCGGCGCCAAGGAGCAACTCCAGCTCGCCACCCTCGACTACGCGGCGGATCTCTTCCGTGAGCGGGTCTGGGTGCCGGTCCAACACCGGAAGCCGGGGCTGGAGCGCCTGCTCGCGGTCTGCGCCTCCTGGACCCGCTATTCCGGCTCGACGCCCTTCCCGGGCGGCTGTTTCATCGCTTCGACCACCTTCGAGTGGGACGGCCGGTCCGGCCCCGTTCACGACGCGTTAGCCGTGGTCAAGAACCGCTGGCGGCGCACCCTTGCCAGGGACATCGCGACCGCCATCGCCGCCGGCGACCTGCCCGCCGACACCGATCTCGACCAGGCCGTCTTCGCGCTGGAGGCGCTGGCCTTCGGGATCGGCCAGGCCGGCCAGCTTCATGGCGACGTTCAGGCCCCCGTCTGGGCCCTGCGCGCCATGTACGCGGTCCTCGGCGTCCCTGTGCCCACGGAGGCGGCGAGCTGATTTCACCGCCCGCCGCGTCCTAGTAGTGCTTCGTTAGGTCGTGCGGCCAGGACCGGCGCGCGGGCCAGACGATCACTCGCCCGGGCTTGTGACCTGCGTGGATGCGGGAGGATGATCGCGCTCGTTGTGGCCGCGCGGCACGCGTTCGCGCTGGTCAGAGCAACCTGACGAAGTACTGCTAGGAATGGCCTGAAGATCTTGTTTTCTGGGTTGTTGATCGTCCGGTTCTGCGTGCGACTGTGGCGTGGAGCCGGG
>NZ_JADWYU010000183.1:0-1304 GCF_016786325.1 Frankia nepalensis
GGACGCGGCGCGGAGGTCCCTTGGGAGCGAAGCGAGCAAGGGGCCGGAGCGCCGCGCCCGGACGGAGCGAACCAGAATACAATGGCCGCGATGTCGTCTTCTACAGACCGTCGAAGTAGCGGTGGATCCCCCGACGCACGGCCGGAGGCTCAGGTGTCGTCTCAGTCGAAGACCGCCCGGGCCGGGCAGGCCACGCCGTCGTTCCTGGATCGGCTGCCGACGGTGAGCCCGCGGGTGTTCCGCGTCCTGACACTGATCAGCCTGGTCTTCCTCGGCCTGATCGTGGTCACCGGCGGCGCCGTCCGGGTGACCGGCTCCGGGCTTGGCTGCCCGACCTGGCCGCAGTGCGGCGACGGGCGCTGGGTGCCGCACACCGAGTACGCGCTGCACGGCGCCGTCGAGTTCGGCAACCGCATGATCAGCATCGTGATGGGCGTGTTCATGCTCGTCACGCCGCTGGCGGCGCTACGGCTGCCCGACCGGCGACAGCGGCGCGACCTCGTCTGGCTCTCGTTCGGCCTGTGGGCCGGCTTCGTCGGCCAGGCCGTGCTCGGCGGCATCACCGTGCTCACCGACCTGCACCCGGCGACCGTCGCCGCGCACTTCCTGCTGTCGATGCTGCTGCTCGTCGACGGCGTGGCTCTCTACCGGCGGTCTCGGCAGGGCCCGGGCCCGGTCACCGTCTCGGTCCGGCGCGAGCTGCTCTGGCTGTCGCGGGTGCTCGTCGTGGTCGGCGCGGCGGTGCTCGTCCTCGGCACGGTCGTCACCGGCACCGGGCCGCACAGCGGCGACGACGAGAAGGCGAAGCGGTTCGGCTTCGACATCGTCACCGTCTCTCAGCTGCACGCGGACGGCGCGATGCTGGTCACCGGCCTCGCCCTGGCGATGGTCTTCGCGGTCCGGGTCGCGAAGGCCTCCCGGGAGGCGGTCCGCTGGGCCGACGTCCTGCTCGCGACGATCGTCGCCCAGGCCGCCGTCGGCTTCACCCAGTACTTCCTCGGCATCCCCGCGGGCCTGGTCGTCGTCCACCTGGCCGGCGCCACCGCGATGTGGATAGCGACCCTGCGCGTCTGGCTCGCCATGTCCACCCGCCCATCAGCCATGGAGGCAGAGGTACCTGAGGCGATGACCCGGGACGCTGTCACCCCTCGCCTGCCCGTCACGGCCGGCTGATCAGGCGCCCGCGTCGTCGAAGTCCTCGTTCGCCGAAGTCCTCGTTCGCCGACCGCCCGCCGGTCACACAGCCCGCCGGTCACACAGCCCGCCGGTCACACAGCCCGCCGGTCACACAGCCCGCCGGTCAC
>NZ_JADWYU010000183.1:1404-32276 GCF_016786325.1 Frankia nepalensis
GCCCGCCGGTCACACAGCCCGCCGGTCACACAGCCCGCCGGTCACACAGCCCGCCGGTCACACAGCCCGCCGGTCACTGTTGCTCGCGCCCCGACGGGCCGCGAACACCCGACGCGGCTGGCCAGCGACGATGGCCCTGCCAGCGGCGATATCAACCTCAGCCTGTCGAATCTGCTCGAGCGCGCCGGGCGTGGACATCAGGTCCAGCGTCTCTTCCGACGCCTCCAGATCGGGACATCGCGGGCGTACCCGCCTCCGGCCGACCGTTCACCACCAGCCGGGGATGACCGACCACGGCAATCTCGCTCAGATCAGGGGGCTGATGGCGACGGCGACGAAGAGGAGGGTGAGGTACGTGATGGAGTAGTGGAACAGACGCATCGGGCGGGCCTGCTCGCCACGGGCGATGCGGCGGGTCATCCGGTGGGCCTCCAGGAGGAACCAGCCACCGGTGAGGACCGCGACCGCCAGGTACAGGTAGCCGGCGTCGGCGACCGGGAAGAGCAGCAGCGAGGTCCCGACCATCACGTACGAGTAGATCAGGATCTTGCGGGCGACCACCGCCAGCGGGGCGACGACGGGGAGCATCGGCACGCCGGCCGCCGCGTAGTCGTCCTTGAACTTGATCGCCAGCGCCCAGAAGTGCGGGGGCGTCCAGAAGAACACGACCGCGAACAGGATGACCGCGCCCCACCCGACCGTGCCCGTGACCGCGGACCAGCCGATCAGCACCGGGAAGCAGCCTGCCGCGCCACCGATCACGATGTTCGACGGGGTGCGCCGCTTCAGGCCCAGCGTGTAGACGAACACGTAGAAGGCGATGGCGCCGACGGACAGCAGCGCGGACGGCCAGTTGACCAGGAAGCCGAACATCAGCGTCGAGACGACGCCGAGCACGATGCCGAACCGCAACGCCTCGACCGGCGTGACCGTGGCCTTGACGAGCGGGCGGCGCTTCGTGCGGGCCATCAGCTCGTCGATGTCCCGGTCGACGTAGCAGTTGATCGTGTTGGCGCTGCCCGCGGACATCGTGCCGGCGACCAGCGTCACCAGGACCAGCCACGGCGACGGCAGGCCCCGCTCGGCCAGGAACATCACCGGGACGGTGGTGACGAGCAGCAGCTCGATGATCCGCGGCTTGGTGAGCGCGATGTACGCCCGCGCCTTGGCCGCCGCGAACGCGAACCGCCCACCGTCCGCGCCGTCACCGGCTCCGGCGGGCTCCGCCGCGGGCGCCTCCGTCACGACGGCGTCGGTGACCGCCATCGCGGGCTCGACGGCCGGCTCGACAGCGGCCTCGGCCGCCGGCTGGCCGCCCGTGGCGGCCGCCTGGCGGGCGCCGGGAGCGCCGGCCACGCGCGAACGCGGCGCGGCCTGCCGGCGGCGCAGGACTGCCAGGGTGGACAGGGTGACCTCTCGTTCAGCCCCAGAACCTCGGGGCGGCCCGGTTCGCGCCCGTCGGGCGGGCGAGTTCTACGGCGAGTTCTACGTCGTGTCGGAGTCTAACCGCCCGTCCCGGGCACGAGCGCGCCGAGGCCGCGCGGAGCCGTGCCGCGCGCCGGCCGGCGCCGGCGGGGCCCGCGCGCCGCGTCGCGGCGTCGTCACGTCCGGGTCATCGCCGCGGCCCGGAACGTGGCGGTCCCCAGGAGTTCACGTGAGCACCCTGTTCACTGGACTGACCAGCGTGGGCACACTAGGCCACAACGGGTCCGCGCACCCGGTCCCGGGGCGCGCGGATGAGCCATCCATCACCGGGTAGGGAGCCGCTGTACCCGGCGTCTCCCGCGGAGAGGACCACCGACATGACCAATCCGCTCTCCGACCTCTCCTCCGCCGGAGTGGCGGTCTGGCTTGACGACATCAGCCGCGACCGGCTGCGGACCGGCAACCTGGCCGAGCTCACCCGCACGCACAGCGTCGTCGGCGTCACCACCAACCCGACCATCTTCCAGAAGGCGGTCTCCTCGAGCGAGGCGTACGCCGAGCAGCTGCACGACCTGACGGTCCGCGGCGTCGCCGTCGACGAGGCGGTCCGACTGATCACCGCCGCCGATGTGCGCGCGGCCTGCGACGTGCTGCGCCCGGTGTTCGACGCGACCAATGGCACGGATGGGCGGGTGTCCATCGAGGTCGACCCGCGGCTCGCGCACGAGACCGACCGGACCCGCGCCGAGGCGCGCGCGCTGTGGTGGCTGGTCGACCGCCCGAACCTGTTCATCAAGATTCCGGGCACCCTGGAGGGCCTCCCGGCGATCACCGCGACGCTCGAGGCCGGCATCAGCGTCAACGTCACGCTGATCTTCGGCCTGGACCGGTACGACGCGGTCATGGACGCCTTCATGTCCGGCATCGAGCAGGCGCTCGCGGCTGGCCGGGACATCTCGAGGCTGCAGTCGGTCGCCTCGTTCTTCGTCAGCCGGGTCGACTCGGAGGTCGACAAGCGCCTGGAGAAGATCGGCACCCCGGAGGCGAAGGGACTGCGCGCCAAGGCGGCGATCGCGAACGCCCGGCTTGCCTACGAGCGCTACGAGAAGGCGTTCGCGACGGACCGCTGGGCCGCGCTCGCCGCCGCCGGCGCCCGCCCGCAGCGGCCGCTGTGGGCGTCGACCTCCACCAAGGACCCGTCGCTGCCGGACACCGTCTACGTCGACGAACTGATCGCGCCCGGCACGGTCAACACCATGCCGGAGGCGACGCTGCTGGCGTTCGGCGACCACGGCGTCGTGTCGGGCGAGACGATCCGGCCACGCTACGCGGAGGCGCACGCGACAATGGCGGCGCTCGCCGCGGCCGGCATCGACATGGAGGACGTCGTCGCGGTGCTCGAACGGGAGGGTGTGACCAAGTTCGAGGACTCCTGGAACCAGCTGCTCGACGCCGTCCGCGCCCAGCTCGGGACGAGCTGACCCATTCACCACCTCCGGTGGCCCCGCATCACCGAACATCGCAATCACCCATCTGGCCACCCACAGGGCTCAAAGTTGAGCCGCCAACCGAGGCGGGCCACTTGGCCCGCCAGCCGCACCATCAAGTAACGCGACCACCTACCTGGCCTCTTGCGGACAGATAGATGGGCCGCCAAACCGGGGCGGGCCGCCTGGCCCGCAGGTCGGCCGCTCGTCCCAGGTCAGGCCGACCACATAGACAGGGGGAATTCCAGGTGGCGCCCACGGCAGGTGGCAACCCGCTGCGCGATCCGCGAGACCGCCGGCTGCCCCGGCTCCCCGACGCCAGCGCCCTGGTGGTGTTCGGCGTCACCGGAGACCTTTCGCGTAAGAAGCTGATCCCGGCGGTGTACGACCTGGCCAACCGCGGACTGCTGCCGCCCGGGTTCGTGCTGCTTGGCTTCGCGCGCCGCGACTGGCGCGACGACGAGCCGTTCATCGAGTTCGCCCGGGAGTGCGCGGAGAAGGGGGCGCGGACGCCGTTCCGGGAGGAGACCTGGGACCGGCTGGCATCGTCGATCAAGTTCGTACCCGGATCGTTCGACGACGACGCCGCCTTCGACCGGCTCGCCCAGACGCTCACGGGCCTCGAGGCCAGCCATGGCATCCGCGGCAACGCGGCCTTCTACCTGTCGATCCCGCCGTCGGCGTTCCCGGTGGTCCTCAAGCAGATGGAGCGCACCGGCCTCGCCGACGAGCAGGCCGCCGGTGGCTGGCGGCGGGTTGTCGTCGAGAAGCCGTTCGGGCACGACCAGGAGTCGGCGCGCGAGCTCAACTCGCTCGTCGACGAGGTATTCGGCCCGGCCGACGTGTTCCGGATCGACCACTACCTGGGCAAGGAGACCGTCCAGAACCTGTTCGCGCTGCGGTTCGCGAACACCCTGTTCGAGCCGATCTGGAACTCCCAGTTCGTCGACTCCGTGCAGATCACGATGGCCGAGGACGTCGGCATCGGCACCAGGGCCGGCTTCTACGACGAGACCGGCGCCGCCCGCGACGTGCTGCAGAACCACCTGCTCCAATTGCTGGCGCTGACCGCCATGGAGGAGCCGGTGAGCTTCGGCGCGGCGACGATCCGCACCGAGAAGATCAAGATCCTGCGCGCGGTCTCGCTGCCCACCGACCTCGACCGTTACGCGATCCGCGGCCAGTACGAACAGGGCTGGCTCGCCGGCGATCGGGTAACCGGCTACCTCGGCGAGGAGAACATCCCGCCCAGCTCGACCACCGAGACCTACGCGGCCGTCCGGCTGGGCATCGAGACCCGGCGGTGGGCCGGCGTCCCGTTCTACCTGCGCACCGGCAAGCGGCTGCCGCGCAGGGTCACCGAGATCGCGATCAGCTTCAAGCAGGCGCCGCACCTGCCCTTCGACGCGACCGACACCACCGACCTCGGCCACAACCAGCTGGTGGTACGGGTACAGCCGGACGAGGGTGTCACGCTCAAGTTCGGCTCCAAGGTGCCGGGAACCGCGATGGAAGTCCGCGACGTCGCGATGGAGTTCCTGTTCGGCGAGGCGTTCACCGAGTCGCTGCCGGAGGCCTACGAGCGCCTGATCCTGGACGTGCTGCTCGGCGACGCGATGCTGTTCCCCGACAACGCCGAGGTCGAGGAGTCCTGGCGGATCATCGACCCGCTGGAGGAGTTCTGGGCGGGCCGCAAGCCGTATCCCTACCGGGCGGGCAGCTGGGGCCCGCCCGCGGCCGACGAGATGCTCGCCCGCGACGGCCGGCGCTGGCGGCGGCCCTGACATGAACGGGAGCTTGCTGTGACCACGCTTTGGGACACCACCGGGTCGGCGGTCGTGAAGGCGCTGGCCGCCGAGCGACGGGCCGCCGGCGCGCTCGCCTTCGGGCTCGCGCTCACGCTGGTCGTGGTCGTCGACGAGAAGAACGTCGCCGCCGCCGAGAGCGCGGCCACCGGCGCGGCGGCCGCCCACCCGTGCCGGCTGCTGATCGTGGTGCGCCGCCAGATCGACGCGCCGCACCCGCGGCTGGACGCCGAGGTCTCCATCGGCGGCCGCCTCGGCCCGGGTGAGGCGATCGTCATGCGGATGTACGGCCGGCTGGCGCTGCACGCCGAGTCGGTGGTGCTGCCGCTGCTCGCCTCGGACGCGCCGGTGGTCACCTGGTGGCACGACGAGCCGCCGACGCGGATCGCGTTCGACCCGCTGGGGGTGTTCGCCGACCGCCGGGTGACGGACGTCAGCAGGGCGGCCGACCCGCTGGGCGCGCTGGCGCTGCGGGCCGCCGACTTCGCGCCGGGAGACACCGACCTGGCCTGGACGAGGATCTCCGGCTGGCGCACGCTGCTCGCCGCGGCCTTCGACGGCCGCGCCGACCAGCCCCACCAGGCCCAGATCGACGCCGACCCGGCCGATCCGAGCGCCCAGTTGTTCGCCGGCTGGCTGCGGGCCCGGCTCGGCGTGCCGGTGGAGGTCACGGGCGGCGGCCGGCGCGGGATCCAGGCCGTGCGGGTCGCGGTCGACGACGGCGAGGTGGCGGTGACCCGCGCCGACATCCGCTCGGGGACGATCACTCGTCCGGGCGTGCCGCCGCGGAGGCTGCCGCTGCGCCAGCTCGACCTCGGCGACCTGATGGCCGAGGAGCTGCGCCGCATCGACGACGACGCCGTCTACGCCGACGCGCTCGCCGCCTGGAGCGGCGTGCCGGACCTCGCCGGCCGGTCCGGGCACCGCGAGCACATCTGGCGGGACCCGATGGAGCAGGCGGCCGCGCCGGTGGCCGAGCCGGCGGGGGGCGCGAGCTGATGGGGCGGCCGGAGCTGATCGTGCACCAGGACGCCGGCCTGCTCGCCAAGGCGGCCGCGGCCCGGCTCGTGACGGCGCTGGTCGACGCGCAGGCCAGCCGCGGCGAGGCCTCGCTGGTACTGACCGGCGGCGGCATCGGCATCGCCCTGCTACGGGCCGTGCGCGCCTGTCCCGCGCTGGAGGCGGTGGACTGGTCCAAGGTGGACTTCTGGTGGGGTGACGAGCGTTTCTGCCCCGCCGACTCCCATGACCGCAACGCGTTGCAGGCGCGGGAGGCGCTGCTCTGCCACGTGCCCGTGGACGAGAAGCGGGTGTTCGAGATGGGCTACCTCGCGACCATCGGCATCCACGACGGCTACGGCGAGCCAGAGCCCGCGGCGGCCGACTACGCCGCCCGGCTGGCGGCGCGCGCGCCGGCCGGGCGGCAGGTGCCGGAGTTCGACGTGCTGCTGCTCGGCATCGGCCCCGAGGGCCACGTCGCGTCGATCTTCCCGCACTCCCCGGCCGCGGCCTCGAGCGAAGCGGTCGTCTCCGTTCGCGACTCCCCGAAGCCGCCGCCCTGCCGGATCTCGTTCACCTTCCCGACCATCCAGGCGGCCAGGCAGGTCTGGGTGATCGCCGCCGGTGAGGAGAAGGCGGACGCCGTGGCGGGCGCGTTCGCCGGGGCCGGCCCGCTCGACCTCCCGGCCGCGGCCGCCCGCGGCCAGGACCGCACCCTCTGGCTCGTCGACCGGGCCGCCGCCTCGCGCGTCGGCTGACCGGCGGCGCGCGAAGACGCGCCGCTGGATGGCTGGGCGAAGCGCGCACTCCGCGCCGGCCGACTAGGGGGTCCTCCGCAGGGTGGCGATGCCCCTGGAACTGACCCAGGTGGCGTCGTAGGTGTAGTCGAGGGTGCCGTCGTCGTTCAGCGTGAGCCGGAGCCGGTACGCACCCATGCAGCGCTCGGTCCGGTGGGTGTCGACCTCCTGGACCTCGATCTGCCGGATACCGACCACCTTCAGGATGAGGTCGGCCGCGCAGCCCGTCGACGAGGTCGAGGTGCCGATGACCTCGTGGACCGCGCCGCCCCGGATGTCCAGCGTCACGTCGAACTGGACCGGCGGGATGTCGACCTGGACCGGCGGCATGCTGGCGGTGGCGATCCAGATGTCTCCCCCCTGCGAGACCGTGCCGCGCCAGCCACCGAGCATGGCCGGTGGCACCGCGCCGGCCGTCCCGCCGCCTCCCGCCGGCGCCGTCGCGGGCCCGGAGCCGGCGGGGGCCGTCCCCTCGGCCGACGGCCGGTTGGCTCCGGGCCTCAGGGCACCGATCCCCCAGGCGGCCAGGCCGGCGAGCAGGAGCGCGACCACTGACACGACCACCGGAACCAGCCATGAGCGGCGGGCAGATGCCCGACCGCCGCCCATGGCCGAACCGGCGAGCGTGGCCAGATCCACCTGCCCGAGCCGCACCGGCACGACGTTCGGCGGCGAGCCGGCCGGCCGCCGCCCGGCGCTCCCGGAGCCGGTGGCCGTCGCTCCGGGAGCCGCGGCGGGCCGGGACCGCGGTGACCCCGCGGGAGCCTGGCGGGCCGCCACGGCGGACGGCGAGGAGGACTGCGCGGAGGACGAGGCAGGCGACCCGGACGGGCCGGGCCTGGACGGCGCCGGGCCGCGGTCGCCGGCCGCGGGCCGCCTGGGCGGTGGCACCGCGGGGCCGGCGAC
Organism: Frankia nepalensis; assembly: GCF_016786325.1. GTDB lineage: Bacteria > Actinomycetota > Actinomycetes > Frankiales > Frankiaceae > Pseudofrankia > Pseudofrankia nepalensis. Next base: position 8,824 of record NZ_JADWYU010000183.1, read on the forward strand.
CGCCGACGGCGGGGAAGCCGTTGAGGAGGGTGGCGGGAGTGCCGGCGCGCTGGCCAGGCCGCCCGGCGAGTCGGCGGCGAGCAGGCGCAGCGCCCGGGTGAGCAGGGCGGCGGCGCCGTCGGCACGCAGGCGGGCGGCCGGGTCCTTGGTGAGCAGGCCGGCGATCACCGGCGCGAGCGGGCCGAGGTCGCGGGTCGGCTCCGGCTCCGTGAACAGGACGGCGTGCAGCGACGCGAGCACGGAGTCCCGGTGGAAGGGGGCGACCCCCTCGGCGGCGAAGAACAGCGTCGCGCCGAGGGCGAACAGGTCGGCGACGAGCGTCGTCGGCCCGCCGCGCAGCCGCTCCGGCGCCATGTAGGCCGGGGTACCGGACGGCAGGCCCGAATCCTCGGGCGACTGGGTCAGGGTGGGGTCGGCGGCGGAGGCGGCGATCCCGAAGTCGGTGAGCAGGATCCGGCCGTCGTGGGCGAGCAGGATGTTGGACGGCTTGACGTCACGGTGCACGACGCCGAGCGCCTGCGCGGCGACGAGCGCGTCCAGCACGGCCAGCCCCACGTGGGCGACCTCGGGGAGCGGTCGAGGGCCGTCGTCCTCGACCGCCTCCTGCAGCGACCGGGCGGCGACCGCCTCCATGACGATCCACGGCGCGCCGCCGTCGACGACGGCGTCGTGCACGGTCACCACGTGCGGGTTCGCCCGCAGCCGCGCGGCGTTGCGGGCCTCGCGCAGCGCCCGCGCCGCCCAGGCCTCGGTGGAGGCCTCCCAGCCGTCCTCGGCGTAGCCGTCGGAGGGCTCGCCGCCGGCCCCGTCACCAGGGGCGCCGCCCGGGCCGAACAGCTCGCTGAACACGAACGGCGGCCGGATCTCCTTCACCGCGACGTCGACGTCGAGCAGCTCGTCATGGGCGAGCCAGACCGCGCCCATCGCGCCGACACCGATGAGCCCGGCCAGCCGGTACCGCCCGGCGATCAGCCGTCCGACAGGTCCGGCGGACCCGGCTGGCTCGGCTGACGCCGCCGGCTCGGCCGACGCTCCTGGCTCGGCCGACTCGGCCCGTTCGCTCAGCCCGCCGCCCGCGTCGCTGTGCACCCCTGTCCGCCCGCCGATCCGCCGTCAACCGGCATGAGCCAGCGCCCCGTGGCCAAGCCAAGCTCGGCAGGGGAAGGGTATTAGCGCCGCCGCCCGAAAGCCCCCCAAAGCCGCGGATTCACCCATCCGCGTCGCGGCCCCGCGGGACAGAGCCACGGAATACCCCCACCTACCCCACCGAAGCGAGGCGGCGCGGACGCGGACATCCGAAGCGACGCGTGGACGCGGGGCCTCCGGGGCAAGGCCCCTTACCCGGAGGTTCCAGGGGGTCGCCCCCCTCGGCAGATATCTGAAGTGGGGCCAGCCGGGAAGCTGCCTAAAGGGCAGCGAACAGGCTGACCCCCCGCCTACGTCAGTTGACGCCGCGGAGCTTGGCGAGAGCCTCAGCGAGGATGGCCTCGCCGTCCTTCTCGTTGCGCCGTTCCCGGACGTAGGCGAGATGGGTCTTGTACGGCTCGATCTTCGGCGGAGCCGGTGTGTTCTCCCGGTCACGGCCCGCGGGGTAGCCACAGCTTGGGCAGTCCCACAGATCCGGAACCGGCGCGTCCGCGGCGAACGATGGTCGTGTCTCATGCTGGTTCGCGCACCAGAAAGACACCCGCTGCCGAGGGGCCGTCTCGCCCCGCTCAGCTTCCCCCATCGGTCCCGCCCCGACCCGGCTCCCCCGGATGGCGTTGCCACCTGCCACGGCCCGCCTACTCCCTCTACTCGATGCCCGCCAGCCAGACGTCAGACCAGGTATAACCCGGTTCGCTCTCGGCTGAGTGTAGGACGCCGGGGCCACCCGGTGACGCACCGGGGCGTGAGTCCGGGTTCGCCCGCCGGGGGACATATGCCAGTCGGCCCCCGTGGGACCCGCGTGGGACCCCGCCTCGCGGGTCCCACGCGGGCTCAGGACCGGTCTAGGCCGGCCCGACCGCCAGGCTGGCGGGGTCGCCGGTGCCGAGCGACGGGATCTGGGTGAACGACAGCACCGCGTCGCCGTGGAACCGGGGCTCGGCGACCACGGCCAGCGGGATGACCGCGACGTCGCGCAGCACGGTCTTCTCCACGTCCGCCCAGGCGACGGCCTTCGCCGGCTCGCTGTCCGCCCGCAGCGCGACACCCATCGCCGCGAGCACGTCCGCGCTGTCGTAACCGCCGTCGACCGGCCGCTGGCCCACCCAGAAGGGGTCGAGCAGCGGCTGGAAGACCGTGCGGCCGGCGTCGCCGTACCACCGCGGCGTGATGCTCGTGAGCGCCAGGTCCCAGCTCTGCCCCAGCGGGCTGACCGCCGCCGTCGCGAAGTCGGCGGCGGAACGCGCCTGGACGTCGAGCCGCACGCCCACCTTCGCGAACGTGTCGACCAGGGCCCCCGCGACGGCGCCGTCCCGCGCGCTGTCCGTCGTGAGCAGCGTCAGCTGGCTCACCGGCCCACCGGGCGCACTGGCCAGCCCTTCGGCGCACTTGGTCGCGTCCCCGGCGCCGTTCGGGGTCGGGAACGGGTCGAGTGGGCTGTAACCGGTCATCGTGCCCTGCAGCAGCTGCGTCGTCGCCGTGGCGAACGGCGGGCCGCCGAGCGCCGTCACCACCGCGATCCGGTCGACGCAGGTCGCGAGCGCCGCCCGGACCGTCCCCTCGCTCAGGGCGGCGGCGGCCGGACCGTTACGGGCGACCGCGAGCAGCAGGGTCGAACCCGTCGTCGGCACGGACAGCCGTTCGTCGCCCGCCGCGAGCAGAGCCGCGGCGCGATCGAGCGGAACGGCCGCGTCCAGCGTCATGTCCGCCTCGCCCGCCTCGATCTGGGCCTGGGCAGCGGCGGCGTCGACTCCGGTGGTGATGACGATCCGGTCGGGCAACGCCCGCCGGATGCTGTCCAGGTTCTTGCTCCACTGCCCGTTGCGTTTCAGCTCGTAGGTGCCGCCGGAGACGGCGCTCACCCGGTAGGGACCGCTGGACACCAGGTGCGCCAGATACTCGGGCGAGTTCGGTGGATAGCTGAGTGCCTCGAACGGCACCGGCGCCGCGGCCGGCAGGGCGAGGATGTCGACGAAGTCGTTCGTCGGTTTGATCAGGTGGAACGAGATCTCGAAGTTGCTGGCGACCTGGATGCCGGGGACCGAGGTGCTCTCGAGGAAGTCCCTGGCCTGGTCGACGGGCTTGGTGGCCAGCGCCGTGCAGAAGTCGTTGTAGCCCTCGATCGTCGCCGCGAGGTACCCGCGCAGCGGGGACGGCTCCGGCGGGAGGCACAGCCGCTTCAGCCCGCGGGCGACGTCGCTGGCGATGATTCGCCGGGGCGTGCTCAGGTCCCAGGACACGTTCGAGCGCAGCCGCACGGTCACCACGAGGTCGTTCTCGGATCGGACCGGAGCGCCGCTGGCCAGGTCCGGCCGGGGGATCGTCGCGTTGCCGACGTCCTGGTCGGCCGGGTAGGCGTAGAGCGAGCGGCTCACCAGCCGGGCCAGCACCCTGTCGGCGGTGGTGACGGCCCAGCCGGGGTCGCCACTGGGCAGGAAGGCGGTGGTGAGCCGTAGGCTGCCGCCCGGCTTGTCGGTCGGGAGCGCCTTGACGGTCGACGGGCTGACCGACGCCGGGCCCGGCCCCCGGGCGGGCGAGCCGCCGCAGCCGGCCAGGACGACGGTCGCGGCCAGTGTGGCCGCCACCGACCAGGCAACAAGGACTGCCCGCCGGCCAGAGGGCCGGCGGGCTTCACTGAACGGGCTCAACTCTTCAGCAGCAGGCCGAGCCCGATGATCGAAATGATCCACACCGTTCCGACGGCGATCGTCAGCCGGTCGAGGTTCTTCTCGACCACCGACGAGCCGCCCAGCGACGACGAGACGCCGCCGCCGAACAGCGTCGACAGGCCGCCGCCCTTCGCCCGGTGCAGCAGCACGAGCAGCACGAGAATCAGACTCGTGATGATCACGGCGATCGACAGCCCGATCTCCATCTAGACCAGCTCCCGCTCCTCGGGGAAGTGGCAGGCGACCTGGTGCCCCGGCTGGATCTCCAGCAGCCGGGGTTCCTCGGTCCTACAGATGTCCTGCGCCTTCCAGCATCGTGGGTGGAACCGGCAGGCACGGGGCGGGTTGAGCGGGGTCGGCGGGTCACCCCGCAGCAGGATCCGCTCGCGCCGGTGTTGCTTCGCCGGGTCCGGCACCGGGACGGCCGACAGCAGGGCATGGGTGTACGGGTGCAGCGGATGCTCGTACATGCCGGTGCGGTCGGCCATCTCGACGATCGTGCCAAGGTACATCACAGCGACCCGGTCGCTGATGTGGCGCACCACCGAGAGGTCGTGCGCGATGAACAGGTATGTCAGCCCGAGTGTGGACTGCAGGTCGCCGAGCAGGTTGACGACCTGCGCGCGCACCGACACGTCCAGCGCCGAGACCGGCTCGTCGGCGATCACCAGCTGCGGGTGGGTGGCGAGTGCGCGGGCGATGCCGATCCGTTGACGCTGCCCGCCGGAGAACTCGTGCGGGTAGCGGTTGAGGTGCTCGGGGCTCAGGCCGACCATCTCGAGCAGGTCGCCGACCCGGTTGCGGACCTCGCCGCGGGACAGGTTGCCCGCGAGCTTCAGCGGGGCCGACACGATCGCGCCGACGGTGTGCCGCGGGTTCAGCGACGTGTACGGGTCCTGGAAGATCATCTGGATGTCCCGGCGCAGCGGCCGCATCGCCCTGGCCGACAGGTGGGTGATGTCACGCCCGGCGAACTCGACCGTGCCGCCGGTCGGCTCCAGCAGCCGGGCGATCGCCCGGCCGGTGGTGCTCTTGCCGCTGCCGCTCTCACCCACCAGCCCCAGCGTCTCGCCGGCGCGGATGGTGAAGTTCAGGCCGTCGACGGCGCGCACCACCCCGGCCTGCCGCGCGACCAGCGCGCCGGAGGTGACCGGGAAGTGCACCTTCAGGTCGGTCAGCCGTACCAGATCGCCGCCCGCGGGCCTGCCGCGGCCCGCCGCGGCCGGCGCCACCGGCGCGGGTTCCTTCTCGAGGGCGATCACGGGCGGCGTCGCGACGGCCGCGGTATCGACGGCGGGGGTGTCCTTCCGGAGGGCGGTCGCGCCGCCCGGCGGCCCACCGCCGGGCGCGGTGGGCTCCGACTGGGCCCCGCCCGTGGACGTGGGGCCCGCGATGTCCTTGCCACTCACGGGTTCGGAGTCACCTCCTCACGAAGGATCCCCGGGCGGCTGGCCCGGGCTCGAGCCGCCACGCGGCGGCCACCCCGGCCGCCGGGGGCCATCTGCATTGTGGGCCGCACAGCGGGGGCCATGCCCCCGGCCGTCCGGGCCGCGGGCACGCGCGCGGTGCCCGCGAGGAGCGCGGCGCTCATAGCTTGGGAGCCACCTCCTCTCGAAAGAGCCGGACGCGGGTCTCCGCCGGCAGGTGGCAGGCGACCCGGTGGCCGGGCGCGACGAGCTCCAGCGTGGGCCGTTCGTTGCGGGCCGCGATTCCCGCGAGGTCGGCGTACTGGCAGCGCGGGTGGAACGGGCAGCCGGGCGGCGGCGCGATCAGGCTTGGCGGGTTGCCGGGCACGGCGCGCAGCCGGTCGGCCCTGGCGCGGTCCAGGCGAGTGATCGACGAGAGCAGTCCCCAGGTGTAGGGATGCTGCGGCGCGCTGAAGATCTCCTGGACGGGGCCGTGCTCGACGGCGTTGCCGGCGTACATCACCAGCACCTCGTCGCTGATCTCGGCGACGACCCCGAGGTCGTGGGTGATGATGATGATCGCCGAGCCGAACTCCTTCTGCAGGTCGCGAAGCAGGTCGAGGATCTGCGCCTGCACGGTGACGTCGAGCGCGGTGGTCGGCTCGTCGGCGATCAGCAGTGACGGGTCGCACGACAGCGCCATCGCGATCATGGCGCGCTGCCGCATGCCGCCGGAGAACTCGTGCGGGTAGTTGTCGACCCTGCGATGCGGGTCCGGGATGCCCACCCGGTCCAGCAGTTCGATGGCCCGCTTCTTCGCCGCCTTCTTCGAGACGTCGTGGTGGACCCGGTAGGCCTCGATGATCTGGGCACCGATCCGGAAGTACGGGTGCATGGCCGACAGCGGGTCCTGGAAGATCATCGCCATCTCCCGGCCTCGCAGCGAGCGGACGTGCTCGTCCGAGGCGGTGACGAGGTTCTCCCCGTTCAGCCAGATCTCGCCGCCGACCTTCGTCCGGCGGCCGCGCTGCAGGCCCATCATCGCGAGGCTCGCGGCGCTCTTGCCCGACCCCGACTCGCCCACGATGCCCAGCGTGCGGCCACGTTCGAGGGTGAAGGACAGCCCGTCGACGGCGCGCACGACGCCGTCGTCGGTGCCGAAGGTCACCCGTAGGTCATGGACCTCGAGGTAGGCACCGGTACGTGTCTCGGCCGGCGCCGACGCGGGCTGCGTTGTCATCTCACTCCCCCGGTCACTCCCCCAGCGGTCGGTTCCACGTCACAGGCGAGCGGGCTCACGTCGGCCGAACCCGGGGATCGACGACGGCGTAGAACACGTCGACGAGGATGTTGGCCAGAACCACGAAGCCCGCCGCGAAGATGGTGACCCCGAGAATCGTCGGCAGGTCCCCGGTCGAGATCGCCTCGATGGAGGTCTTTCCGAGCCCGCGGAATCCGAACGTGGTCTCCGTGAGCACCGCGCCGCCGAGCAGCGAGCCGAGGTCGAGACCGAAGATGGTGACCACCGGAGTGAGCGCCGCGCGCAACGCGTGCTTGCCGACGACCTGATGTTCCGGGAGGCCTTTGGCCCGGGCGGTGCGGATGTAGTCCTCGCCGAGCACGTCCAGCATGCTCGCCCGGGTCAGCCGGGCGTACATCGCGGAATACAGGAAAGCGAGCACGATCCATGCGGGCAACAGGTTCCTGGCCCATAGCAACGGGTTGTCCAGGAACGGGACATAATGGATGTTCGGGAACAGGCGCCACTCGTAACTGACCAGCAGCAGCATGACGAGGCCGGTGAAGTAGACCGGCAGTGAGACCGCGCCGAGCGCGAGGGTCATCGCCGCCCGGTCGATGAGCTGGCCACGGCGCAGCGCCGAGAGGATGCCGATGCCGACGCCCGAGACCAGGAACAGCACCGCGGCGCCCAGCGCCAGCGAGAAGGTGATGGGCAGCGCCCTGGTGATCTCGTCCCACACCGGCTGGCTGTTCTTGAACGAGTAGCCGAAGCAGGGCGGCGGGCAGTAGGTCGTGTCCGGCCCGGCGTTGTAGTGCCGGCCCACGAAGATTCCCTTGAGGAAGTTCCAGTACTGGACGACCAGCGGATCGTCGAGTCCCAGCTTCTTCGTCACGGCGGCGACCGCCGCCTCGCTCGGGCTCCTGCCGGCGAACAGGATCGCCGGGTTCGAGCCCAAGGTCTTGGGCACCAGGAAGAACAGCAGGAACGTGATGACGCTGATGAGCCAGAGGATCACGATCCCGCCGAGCACCCGGCGGATGACGAATCCAGCCATGTCTGGTGGTCTCCGCTTCTGTCCAGCGCCTCGATGGGTGTGGGTTGCCGCGTGGCTCCGGCTGCCGGACGGACTTCCGTCCGGCAGCCGGAGCACCGCGCGTCGAGTTCAGGCCGGCGGGCGACGCCGCCGGCCCTCGGTCACCGCACCACGCCGAGCGCGGCGAAGTTCACCATGTTGAAGCCGGGCGTGAAGAAGACGTTCGTGATCCGGTCGCTGTAGATGTTCATCGCCTTGTCGTAGATCAGCGGGATGTAGGCGGCGGACTGGACGACGCCCTTGTCGACCGTGGTCCACGCCGTCTGCGCGGCGCCGTCCTCGGTGGCGGCGAGGCCGTCGTCGATGCCCTTGTTCACGACCGGGTCATTGAGCTCGGCGTAGTTGCTGTTGCCCTGGTCGAGGATCTTCCGACCGTCCACGATGGAGCTGAAGAAGCCGTACGGCGACGGCCAGTCGGCGCCCCAGCCCGTCATGGCCAGGCCGTAGCCCTTGTCCTGCATGTTCTTCGGGATGCCGAGCACGGCCGAGAAGTACTGCGAGGAGTCGAACTTCTCGATCGTGACGTTGATGCCGATCTTCTTCAGGTCCGACTGGATCGCGGTCGCCTGGGCGACCTCCGCGGGACGGTTGCCCCGAGCGGTCAGCTTGGTCGAGAACCCGTCCGGCTGGCCGCAGGCCTCCAGCTCCGCCTTGGCCTTCTCGATGTCACCCGCGCTGTTCGGGGTCGGGAACAGGTCGAAATCGGCGTAGTAGGCCACGGTCGGCGGGAGCATCGTCGGCGCCGGGGCGCCCGCCGTGGGGCCACCTCGCGCCAGCACCTGCGCCTGCTTGTTGACCGCGTACGCGACCGCGTTGCGGCAGTGGATGTTGTCGAACGGCTTCACCGTCGTGGTGACGCTCATGTAGCGCAGGAAGCCGGACAGGTCGACGGTCGTGCGGGCCTTGCGCAGCTCCGGGTCGGAGAGGAGCTGGGTCCGCAGCGCGGTGTCCACGCCGGTCTGGTCCAGGAAGATGTCGGCGTCGCCGTTCAGGATCCGGTTGTCGATGTCGGCCGCTTCAAGACCCATGGTGATCTCGATCGAGTCCGGCAGCGCCTTGTTGACCTCGTCGGTCGCCGGGTCCCACTGGTCGTTGCGAACGAGCGTCAGCGACTGGTTCGGCACGTACTTGTCGAACTTGTAGGGGCCGGACGCGACCGGGTGCGCCGTGTACTGGTCACCGGTGTCCTTCGCCTGCGGCACCGGGGTGGCCGACGGCGAGGCCATGATGAAGTTCCAGTCGTTGAACGGCTTGTTCAGGTGGAAGATGAGGGTCTTGTCGTCAGGAGTCTCGATCGACGTAAGGCCAAGCTTGTCCGGCGACGGGTCCTTGTACGGACCCTCGTACGCCGGCTCGGTCTGCAGGTAGTCGATGACGTAGGTCGGGCCACCGTTGATGATGTCGGTGGCGAAGACCCGCTCGATGCCGTACTTGATGTCCTTGGACGTGATCGGCGATCCGTCCTCGAACTTGATGCCGTCCTTCAGGGTGTAGGTCCAGGTCTTGCCACCGTCGGGCGAGGTCGGGACCTCGGTGGCCAGGTCCGGCACGAGCTCGGCCGAGTTCGGCGCCTGCTTGTAGTTGAGCAGCGAGCGGGAGATCCAGCGCTGCTGGTCCCAGCAGGTGGCGTAGTAGGTACGCGCCGGGTCCCAGGAGTCACAGTCGGAGCCGGACAGGGCCTTCAGCGTGCCGCCCTTCTTGTCCGACGGGTAGAACAGCTGGTCCGTCGTGGTCGGGATCTCGACGGCCCCTGGGGTGCTACCACCGGTGCCGCCGCCCTCGTCGTCACCGCCGCCACAGGCAGCGAGGACCAGGCCGCCGGCCGCGACGAGCACGCCGGCCCTGATCCAGACCGAGTGTTTTCTCATCCGGTTCCCCTCTTCTAGTGCGATGCTGCCCCGGGATGGGCGGTAGATGGTCTTGGGTGGGAGTGCGGCGGCGGGTCCCCCCGGGTGCCCGACCAGCGGGCGCCGTCAGCCACCACCGCGCGGGTCGAAGGCATCGCGCAACGCGTCACCGAGCAGGTTGAAGGCCAGCACGGTCAGGAAGATCGCCACACCTGGGACGATCATGAACATCGGGTCGACCCGGAACAGCCCGTCTGCGGCGGTCGCGAGCATGTCGCCCCAGGAGGCCGTCGGCGGGCGCACCCCCACGCCGAGATAGGACAGAGCCGCCTCGAAGAGGATGTTCGTCGGGATCAGCAGCGTCGTGTAGACCAAGATCGGCGCGACGAGGTTCGGCAGCAGCTCGTGCACCATGATCCGGATCGGCCCCGCCCCGGTGCCGCGCGCGGCCGCGACGAAGTCCTTCTCCTTGAGCGACAGCACCTGGCCCCGGACGATCCGGCCGATGTACGGCCAGCTGAAGAAGCCGATGATGAACACCAGGATGAACAGCCGCAGCGTGTTGCCCCCGAGGCCGAAGGCGCTGTCCGGGATCACGGCGACGATCGCGATGGCGAACAGCAGCAGCGGGAAGGCGAGCAGCAGGTCCATCAGCCGGGCGATCAGGCCACCGATCCAGCCGCCCACGTACCCGGAGATCAGCCCCATCGCGGTGCCGAGGACGACGGACAGCAGGGTGGCCAACGCGGCGACCAGCAGCGAGATACGGGCGCCGTACACGACCCGGGCGAAGACGTCGCGCCCGTTGAGCGGCTCGACGCCGAGGATGTGGTCGGCGCTGATGCCGCCGAACGAGCCCGCCGGCATGGCGTTGATCGGATTGAGCAGGTCGTAGTTCGGCTCGTCCGGCGTCGTCCCGGCGAGCGCCGTCAGCGCGGGCGCGAACACGGCGACGAGCACGACGAGCAGGACGAAGGCGCCGCTGGCGAGCGCCACCTTGTCCTTGCGCAGCCGCGACCAGGCGATCCGCCAGAGCGACCGGCCGGCCACAGGCCTCGCCGAGGGGCTCGGCGGCCGCTCGGTGGGTTCCACCATCACCGGGACCGCCACGAAACCACCTCCACGCAGGCGAAAGCAGGGTTTCGCCAATGCAAAAGTTTCACCCAAAGCCACAAACTGGAGGAAGGGTAGCGTCGCCGAGCCCTCGTGGATAGCGGATGTTATGGAGAGCAGAGGAAGTTTTCCCCATTTGCCACACAGTGTCCGGTATGTGAACTGGAAGTTTCGGCCGGGAAAACTACCGCCACCCGACGGGAGCCTCGGGCGATCGCTAGTTACTTGCCAGTAACGCGTAGGTTCGCCGCACCGCGACGGCCAGGCCCGCTACGGGCGCGCGACCAGGACGCCGCGTGACCAGGGACTTGGCGTGGCGGCGGCAGTCCGGCACCGTCAGTGCCGGAACCGGCTCTCTTCGCCCAAGACGAGGCGCCAGCCAGCCTCTGGAGGCAAACAGCGACAAAACGGAACAGTGCGGGGCGCCAGTCGCCAAGCCGCCTCCGACGCGGCCTCACGCGGCGGGCCGAAGCCGGCTAGGCCCGTCGGCGGGCAGCTAACCGACGAGAAACAGGCCGCGACATAGCAGAAACATAAACGTCATGCCCGGCGTGGCAATGGACGTCCGAGAGCGTCGGGGGAGAAACAGAGAGGGCCAGGGCTGGCCGGACAGATACAAAACAGAAACGGGGCCTGGGCCGCGCGTGGCGGCCCGGGCCCCGTCCGTGGGGCAAGGGATCAGGCCGGTGGGCCGCTGCGCACGATCGCGGTGAACTCCTCGGCGACGAGGCTCGCCCCGCCCACCAGGCCACCGTCCACGTCCGGCATGGTGAACAGCTCGGCCGCGTTCGACGCCTTGACCGAGCCGCCGTAGAGCACCCGGATGCCGGCGGCGATCTCGGGCGTGAACAGCTCGGCGAGCTTGCCCCGCACGGCCGCGCACATGTCCTGCGCGTCCTGCGCCGAGGCCGTCCGGCCGGTGCCGATCGCCCATACCGGCTCGTAGGCGACGACGATCGTCTCCGCCTGCTTCGGGGTGATCCCGGCAAGTGAGCCGGCCAGCTGGGTCAGGCAGTGCTCGATGTGGGTGCCGGCGACCCGGACGTCCTCGTGCTCGCCGATGCACACGATCGGCGTCAGCCCGTGCTTGTAGGCCGCGGCGGCCTTCGCCGCCACCACGGCGTCGGTCTCGTGGTGGTCGGTGCGCCGCTCCGAGTGCCCGACGATGACGTAGGCGCAGCCGAGCTTGGCCAGCATCGCCCCGCTGATGTCGCCGGTGTGCGCGCCGGAGTCGAACGGCGAGAGGTCCTGGGCGCCGTAGCCGACCGCCAGCTTGTCCCCGTCGATCGTCGTCTGCACGCTGCGCAGGTCGACGAACGGCGGGAAGACGACCGTCTCGACGGTCTCCAGCTCGGCCGGCTTGAGGTCGTAGGCGACCTTCTGCACGAGCGCGATCGCCTCGAGATGGTTGAGGTTCATCTTCCAGTTGCCGGCGACGAGCGTCCGGCGCCCGGTGCCCTTCGGCCTCGGGCCGCCGGCAGGCTTGCCGTTCGCGCGCCCCAACGGTGGTGGCGTCATCGCTCAGACCTCCAGCGCCGCGATGCCGGGGAGGGTCTTGCCCTCCAGGAACTCCAGGCTCGCGCCGCCGCCGGTGGATATGTGGCTGAACGAAGCCTCGGGGATGCCCAGCGTGCGCACGGCCGCGGCCGAGTCTCCCCCGCCCACGACCGTGAAGGCCGCGTCCTGGGGGGCCTGGCCCGGGGCGCCGCGCGCGGCGACCGCCTCGGCGACGCCCTTCGTGCCGGCGGCGAACGGCGCCAGCTCGAACACGCCCATCGGGCCGTTCCAGAAGACGGTCCTGGCGTCGGCGAGCCTTCCGGCGAACAGCTCCGTCGACTCGGGACCGATGTCGAGCCCGAGCCAGCCGTCCCGGATGCCGGCGGCCGGCACGACCGCGGTCGCGGCGTCGGCCGCGAACCGGTCGGCGATGACGACGTCGGTCGGCAGCACGATCCGGTCGCCGCCCTCGGCGAGCAGGTCCTTGCAGGTGTCGATCATCTCGCTCTCGAGCAGCGAGGCGCCGACGCCATGCCCCTGGGCCGCCAGGAACGTGAAGCACATGCCGCCGCCGACCAGCAGGGCGTCGACCTTCGGCAGCAGCGCCCGGATCACGCCGAGCTTGTCGGAGACCTTCGATCCGCCGAGCACCACCGCGTAGGGCCGTCGGGCATCGCCCGTCAGGCTGCGCAGTACGCCGAGCTCGGCGAGCACCAGCCCGCCGGCCGCGTGCGGCAGCCGCTTGGGCACGTCGGAGACGCTGGCGTGCGCCCGGTGCACGGCGCCGAACGCGTCGCCGACGTAGAACTCGGCGAGCGCGGCCAGCTGGTCGGCGAACGCCGCGCGCGCGGCGGCGTCCTTGCTGGTCTCCCCCGGGTGGAACCGCAGGTTGTCCAGCAGCGCCACCTCGCCGTCCGCCAGGCCGGCGACGACGTCCGCCGCCGAGGCGCCGGCGATGTCGCCCGTGCCGTCGCCGGTGAAGGCGACCCGCTCGCCGAGCACCTCGCTCAGCCGGGCCGCGACCGGGGCGAGCGAGTACTTCTCCTCGTACTCGCCCTTGGGCCGGCCCAGGTGCGAGCACACGACCACTCGGGCGCCCCGCTCGGCCAGCGTCCTGATGGTGGGCGCGCTGGCCAGCACCCGGCCGTCATCGGTGATCCTGGGGGTGTCGCCGGACCGGTCCAGTGGCACGTTCAGGTCGCTGCGGACCAGCACCCGGCGCCCCGCGACCTGCAGGTCGTCGATCGTCCTCACGCTTGTCGTCTCCTGTGGCTGGGTCTTGCTTCCGTCTCGCGTCTCGCTGTCGGTCGCGTCCACGACGCGTGGCTGGTCCTTCATCCGGATGAGCCGTTCCTGGCCCGGGGCCGGCGTGGCGGCCCACCCGGGTCACCCGCGGGGCGGGCCGACCCAGACGACGAGCCGCCCCGGGGCCGGGGGCGCCCCGCGGGGGCCCCGGGGGGGGGGGGCCCCCCCCCCCCCCGCCCCGCCGGGGGGGGGGGGCCCCGGGCGGCTCGTCAACGACACGGTCTGACGGGTCAGCCGAGGCGGCTGGCCACGAGAGCGGTCAGGTCGACCAGCCGGTTGGAGTAGCCCCACTCGTTGTCGTACCAACCGACGACCTTGACCTGGCTCCCCCAGGACATCGTCAGCAGCGAGTCGAAGGTGCAGGACGCCGGCGTGCCGACGATGTCGGAGGAGACGATCGGGTCCTCGGTGTAGACGAGGTAGCCCTTCAGCGGGCCCTCGGCGGCCGCCTTGTAGGCCGCGTTGATCTCGTCCTTGCTGGCGGGCTTCGCCAGGTTGACGACCAGGTCGGTCACCGAGCCGTCGAGCACCGGCACGCGCATCGCCAGGCCGTCGAGCTTGCCCTTGAGCTGCGGCAGCACCAGCGACGTCGCCTTCGCGGCGCCCGTGGAGGTCGGGATGATGTTCTGCGCGGCCGCGCGGGCCCGGCGCAGGTCGCTGTGCGGGAAGTCCAGGATCACCTGGTCGTTGGTGTAGGCGTGGATCGTGGTCATCAGGCCGCGCTCGATGCCGAAGGCGTCGTCGAGGACCTTCGCCAGCGGGGCCACGCAGTTCGTCGTGCAGGAGGCGTTCGAGAGCACGTGCTGGGTGGCCGGGTCATAGACGTCGTCGTTCACCCCCATGACGACGGTGAGGTCCTCGCCCTTCGCCGGGGCGGAGATGATGACCTTCTTGGCTCCGGCCGCGAGGTGCTTCGCCGCCGAGTCGCGGTCGGTGAACCGGCCGGTCGACTCGATGACGATGTCCACGCCGAGCTCGCCCCACGGCAGCGCGGCCGGGTCCCGCTCGGCGAGCACCTTGATGGTGGCGTCACCGACCTGGATGCCACCGTCGACGGCGCTGACCGGCTGGGGCAGCGTGCCCAGGGTGGTGTCGTACTTCAGCAGGTGGGCAAGCGTCTTGCTGTTGGTGAGGTCGTTGACGGCGACGATCTCGAGCCCCGTCTGTTCGCTCGCCGCCAGCGCCCGCCAGAAGTTCCGGCCGATGCGTCCGAAACCGTTGACCCCTACTCGCGTAGCCACGTCCGCGGACTCCCTAACTGATGTGCCGACGTCATGTCCCGTGCAGGCACAGAGCCTAACGACTTTGGCGTCTGGTGGCCGGGTTCGACGCCTCGCGCGGCTCATTCCGCTCTGCGTCCGGTGAGGTCGGACGGGCCCCGCCCGGTCGGTTCGGGCGGGACGGACGGTCACGTGACGTGGCTGAATCCGGGTACGCGGCACACGAATGCGCACCCTGCGTGTTAGACACGCCACAGATCACGCATGCTCCGGGAGATCCGGTGAGAGCGCCGTCCTCGGCCGGCCCGCTACCGCGTTCTGATCAGCGAGTTCCGACACAGTCACTAGTCGATCGGGTGGATCCGGACCTGCCAGATCGGCAAAGCCGATCTGGCAGGAACCCAGGGACCCAGGGACCCCTGGCGACCCACCCCCGTCGCGAGACCCGGGCCGAGGGCGGCCGGACGCGGCGCTCTCAGGCGTTCTCGAGGAGCTCCGGCGAGACGCTGGCCTCGGTGTTCGGGATGCCGAGCACGCCCGCCCGCTTGTCGGCGAGCGCCAGCAGCCGACGGATCCGGCCGGCTACGGCGTCCTTGGTCAACGGCGGGTCGGCGAGCGCGCCCAGCTCCTCCAGCGACGCCTGCGCGTGCTGCAGCCGCAGCCGGCCGGCGGCGAGCAGATGCTCCGGAGCGTCGTCGCCGAGAATGCGCATCGCGGCCTGCACCCGCGCCCCCGCGGCGACCGCCGCCCGAGCCGAACGGCGCAGGTTGGCGTCGTCGAAGTTCGCCAGGCGGTTCGCGGTCGCCCGGACCTCCCGGCGCATCCGCCGCTCCTCCCAGGCGAGCCGGCTGTCGTGCGCGCCGATCCTGGTCAGCAGCACACTGATCGCGTCACCGTCGCGGATCACCACCCGGTCGACGCCGCGCACGTCACGGCTCTTGGCCTGGACGCCGAGCCGCCGGGCGGCGCCGACCAGCGCCAGCGCCGCCTCCGGCCCTGGCGAGGTCACCTCCAGTGAGCAGGACCGCCCAGGCTCGGTGAGCGAGCCGTGCGCGAGGAACGCCCCCCGCCAGGCCGCGGCCGCGTCGCAGGCCGAGCCGGTGACGACCTGCGGCGGCAGCCCGCGGACCGGGCGGCCGCGCTGGTCGAGCAGGCCGGTCGAGCGGGCGAGCTGCTCGCCGTCCCGCTCGACCCGCACGATGTAGCGGACCGAGCGGCGCAGGCCGCCGGCCGCGAGCACCGCGATCGTCGACGGGAAGCTGAACACCTCGGCGATCTCGCGGCGCAGCCGGCGCGCGGCCGCCCCCGTGTCGAGCTCCGCCTCGACGACGATGCGTCCCCCGACGATGTGCAGGCCGCCGCCGAAGCGCAGCAGCGCCGCCATCTCCGCGCGCCGGCAGCAGGGTTTCGCCACCCGCAGCCGGCTGAGCTCGTCCTTCACTGTGGCCGTCATCGCCGCCACGGCGATCACTCCTTGAGGTCGCGGGCCGTGACCCGCGGGTCGGGGGGGCCCAGGGTTCCCGCCTGGTCGCCAGCCGGGCCAGTCCCACGGCCGGCCGGTGGTGACTCCGGCCCGTGGTTGGCCCTCGGCGACGCGCCAGGCGGGGTCGCGCGCGCCATGACCGGCCGGATCGCCGGCCTCTCAGATCGGCTTCGCCGATCCGGCAGGGACCCTGCCGCCGGTCCGGCGGGAATCCCAGGCAGGTCGGGCGCTGTCGGTACCTCAGGCGCTGTCGGTGCCTCAGGCGCCGTCGGCGCCGCGTGGTAGTCCGCGAAGACCGCCTCGAAGGCCGCCGCGAGCAGCGCCGGATCGTGGGTTCCGGGCGCGCTGGGAGCGCGCACGGGCGCGAGGCGCAGCCGGGCGCCCAGGTCGGCGGCCGCCGCCGCCAGCGCCACCGGGTCAGGGACGGCCGTCGGGTCGGCGAGCACCACGTCCACGGTCAGCCCGGGGGCGTGCCGTGCCAGTACCCGCAGGTGTGCCTCGGGGGTGTAGCCCTCGGTCTCCCCCGGCTGGGCGACCAGGTTGAGCACGATCAGCCGCCGCGCGTTCGCGCCGGTGATCGCCTTGTGCATCTCCGGCACGAGCAGGTGCGGAAGCATGCTGGTGTAGAGCGAGCCGGGTCCCAGCACCACCCAGTCGGCCTCCTCGACCGCGGCGCAGGCAGGCCGGCAGGCCCGCGGCTCCGGCGGCTCCACCCAGACCTCGCAGACCGAACCCGCGGTCGTGGCCACCGCGACCTGGCCGCGTACCCGCCGGGTCGCCGCGGGGTCGGCCGGGTCGAGGCCGGCGACCTCGGCGACGATGTCGATGCCCTCCTCGGACAGCGGCAGCACCCGGCCGCGCGCCCCGAGCAGCCGGGCCGCGAGCTCGAGGGCGGTCACCGGCGAGCCGACGTGCTCGGTCAGCGCGGCCAGCACCAGATTGCCGAGCGCGTGCCCGCCCAGCGGGCCCGCGCCGGTGAACCGGCGCTGGAACACGTCCGTCCAGGTGCGCGCCCACGGGTCGTCGCTCGCGAGCGCCGCTAACGCCATCCGCAGGTCGCCGGGCGGAAGCGCGCCCAGCTCGGCGCGCAACCGCCCGGAGGACCCGCCGTCGTCGCCGACGGTGACGACCGCGGTCAGCCGGTCGGTGATCCTTCGCAGCGCCGCCAGCGACGCGGCGAGCCCGTGGCCGCCGCCGAACGCGACGACGGCCGGCGCCAGGCCCGGCCCGTCGGGAAGGTTCGCCACGGGCGTCACTCCCGGCCCAGGTCGCGGTGGACGATCTGGACGCCGACCCCGGTGGCGGCGAGCCGCGCGGCGAGCTCCTCGGCGACCGCCACGCTGCGGTGCCGTCCTCCGGTACAGCCGACGGCGAGCGTCAGGTACCGCTTGCCCTCGCGCAGGTAGCCGTCGCCGACGAGCCGCAGCAGGTCGGCGTACCGCTCGATGAACTCCTTGGCGCCCGGCTGGTCGAGCACGTAGTCGCGCACCTGGGGATCGCGGCCCGTGAACGGCCGCAACGCCTCGACCCAGTGCGGGTTGGCCAGGAACCGGCAGTCGGCGACCAGGTCGGCGTCCAGCGGCAGCCCGTAGCGGTAGCCGAACGAGATCACCGTGGCGTTGAGCCGGTTCCCGCCCGGCTGGCCGAACGCGGCGTCGATCTTCGAGCGCAGCTCGTGGACGTTGAGGTCGGTGGTGTCGAGCACCAGGTCGGCCTCGCCGCGCAGCTCGGCGAGCAGCGCCCGTTCCCGGCTGATGCCGTCGACGACCCGGCCGTCGCCCTGCAGCGGGTGCGGGCGACGGACGTGGTCGAACCGGCGGATGAGCGCGTCGTCGCTGGCCTCCAGGAACAGCACCCGCGGGCGCAGGCCGGACGCGTCGAGCGCGTCGAGCGCGGCCCGCAAATCGGCGAAGAAGGCCCGGCCACGGACGTCGACGACGACGGCGATCCGGCTGACGCCGCCGCCGGAACGCCGGCCCAGCTCGGCCATCGTCGACAACAGCGCTGGGGGCAGATTGTCGACGACGAACCAGCCCAGGTCCTCCAGGCACTTGGCCGCGGTGCTGCGGCCGGCGCCGGACAAGCCGGTGATGATCGCGAGATCCAAGGCCACGGCGTTGGCCGCGACACCCGTACCCGTCACTGTGTGGTCCCCTTCGTCACGGCGCGCTCCCCCTCGTCACGGCGTGGTCCCCTCGTCACGGCGCGGCCCCCCTCGTCACGGCGTGGTCCCCGGCCGGGGCGCTCCCGGCGTCTCCCGCCGGTCCCGGCGGCTCCAGGATCTCGCCGGTCAGCGGGTCGACCGCCGGTGCCGGCGCGGCGGCCGTCCCCGGCGTGCTCGACGCGAGCGCCGCGACGACGGCGGCCGCGGTACGCGGGCCAATCCCGGGCACCGCCGCGATCTCCTCCGCGCTCGCCGCGCGCAGCCGGGCCACCGAGCCGAACGCGCGCAGCAGCGCCTTGCGCCGGGTCTCGCCCAGCCCCGGGACGCCGTCGAGCAGCGAGGCGGTCATCGACGTGGACCGCTTCTGCCGGTGGTAGGTGATCGCGAACCGGTGCGCCTCGTCGCGCACCCGCTGCAGCAGGTACAGCGCCTCGCTGGTCCGCGGCAGGATGACGGGGTCGGGCTCGTCCGGCAGCCAGACCTCCTCCAGCCGCTTGGCCAGCCCGCACAACGCCACCCCGCCGGGGCCGGACTCGATCCCGAGGTCGACGAGCGCCCGGGCCGCCGCGGCGACCTGCGGCGGCCCGCCGTCGACCACGACGAGGTTCGGCGGGTAGGCGAACCTGCGCGGCCGGCCGTCGACGACCAGCGTCTCCGCGTCGGCTGTCTCCCCGTCGGCGCCGGGCGGCACCGTGGCGTGGTCGCCGGGGGCGCCGGCACGGGCGCCAGGGCCGCCCTCGGCGCGGGCCTCGTCCTCGGAGCCAGGCAGTTCGCCGGTGCGGGCGCGCTCGGCCAGGTAGCGGGCGAAGCGCCGGCTGACCGTCTCGTACATGCTGGCGGTGTCGTCCTGGGCGGCTCCGTCCTGGCGCGCCAGGCCACGGATCATGAAACGCCGGTACTCGGACTTGCGCGGCACGCCGTCCTCGAAGACGACCATGCTGGCGACCACGTCACTGCCCTGGGTGTGCGACACGTCGAAGCACTCGATCCGCAGCGGCGCGTCGGCGAGGCCGAGCGCCTCCTGGAGCTCGGCGAGCGCCCGGCTGCGCGCGGTCAGGTCGCTGGCCCGCTTCACGCGGTGCAGGGCGAGCGCCTGCTTGGCGTTGCGCTCGACCGTCTCCAGCAGGGTGCGCTTGTCGCCGCGGCGCGGCACCCGCACGTCGACCCGCCCGCCGCGATACCGCCCGAGCAGCTCGCCGACGGCGTCGGCGTCGGTCGGCGGCTCGGGAACCAGCACCTCACGGGGGATGTCGGCCCGTCCCTCCCCGCTGCCGGCGCCCTTGTCACCCGTGTCCTTGTCTCCCAGGTACTCCTGGGTGAGGAACTGCTCGACGAGGTCGGCGGTGGTCACGTCGGTCAGCTTGTCGACGACCCAGCCGCGCTGGCCGCGCACCCGGCCGTCGCGCACGTAGAAGACCTGGACCGCGGCCTCCAGCTCGTCCTCGGCGAAGGCGACTACGTCGGCGTCGGTGCCGTCGGGCAGCACGACCGCCTGCTTCTCCATCGCCCGGCGCAGCGCGCCGGCGTCGTCGCGCAGCCGCGCGGCCCGCTCGTAGTCCTGGACGTCGGCCGCCTCGCGCATCTCCCTTTCCAGGCGGCGCAGGAAGCGGCCGGTCTGGCCGGCCATGAAGTCGCAGAAGTCCTCGACGATGTCCCGGTGCTCCTCGGCCGTCACCCGGCCCACGCAGGGGGCGCTGCAGCGGTCGATGTAGCCGAGCAGGCACGGCCGGCCGACCTGCCCGGCACGCTTGAAGACACCCGCCGAGCAGGTGCGCGCCGGGAACACCCGCAGCAGCAGGTCCAGCGTCTCCCGGATGGCCCAGGCGTGCGCGTACGGGCCGAAGTAGCGGACGCCCTTGCGCTTCGGCCCGCGCATCACCTGCAGGCGAGGAAACTCCTCCGACAGGGTCACGGCGAGACTCGGGTAGCTCTTGTCGTCGCGGTAGCGAACGTTGAAACGCGGGTCGTACTCCTTGATCCAGGTGTACTCGAGCGCGAGAGCTTCCACCTCGGTGGAGACGACGGTCCACTCCACGGAGCTCGCGGTGGTGACCATGGTCCGGGTTCGAGGATGCAGCGCGTAGACGTCGGTGAAGTAGTTGGCGAGCCGGGCGCGCAGGTTCTTGGCCTTGCCGACGTAGATGACCCGCCCGTGCGGGTCCCGGAAGCGGTACACGCCCGGGGTCTCGGGGATCGAGCCCGGCGCGGGCCGGTAGGACGCCGGATCAGCCATAGTCCGAGACTACGGCGGCCCGGGTCCTGGTCAGACAACGCCTCCACGTAACTATTTCATCACGCAACGCGTTGATCTCCGTCAAGGGGTGCCTCCGAACCCGAGCGACCCCGTGTCCTCACCGTGTCCTCCAGCCCGCCCGCCAGCACCCGCCCGCGCCCCCAAGCCCACCCACCAGCACCCCGCCCGTGTCCTAACCCTGTTTCGGGGCTGTCACCTTCTTGTCTGTTCAACGACCCTGCCCTCGCCGACCGGGTGGTACCGCGTACCGTAGACGTAGCGTGCTTGCTCGACTGCGCACGCGGCCAGCGGGACACGTTCCCGCGGACTCGGCTGTGGGCCAATGGAGACCCCGCCGATGGGGCCTTCGACACCCCAACTGGCACCAGGGGCCCGACGCCGCGACTCTCGAACCAGTAGCTGGGAAACTCGGGAGCTGGGAGGCAACGGCGCGCCGGCCTGGGTAGGCAGACGAGGGAGGGACCCACCCGTGCAGGGTCTGGACGTCACCACCGAGTTCGTACTCGACGACACGTCAACGAGCGGGCGGGTCACCGTCCTCGTGGTCACCTGGCGCGCCTGCGACCCGTTGGCCGTAAGCCTGGCCCTCGTCTCCCGACCGGACCATCCGGCGCTGCCGCAGGGCAACTGGGTGGCACCGCGGGACGCGCTGCGCGCCGGCCTGGAAACGCCGACGGGCGACGGGGACGTGCGGTTCACTCCCACTCCCGGCAACGCCGAGGTGAAGGTCGAGCTCACGGACGGCGGCCGGCACTCGACCGTGGTCCTCGACGCGGAGCCGCTGCGCGCCTTCCTGGAACGCACCGAGCAGGTCGTCCCCGCCGGGCAGGAGCACCCCGAGCGCGAGCTCGACGCCGTCCTCGACGAACTCCTGCGCGCCTAGCGCTCCCCCGCGCCGGCCCGCCCGGCCGTGTGCGCGGGCTGTCGGCTTGCCGACAGCCTCAAACGTCCCGGCCGCCCCATCGCGTCCTGTCTGCATCACCGGCTGGCCGTGGCCGGACATGCAGAAGGACGTTGGCGTGGATGACGACTTCACTGGATTCGTACGCAGCCGTGGCCCGGCATTGGGGCGGACCGCCTATCTGCTGACCGGTGACGCGGGGCGCGCCGAGGACCTCGTCCAGAGCGCGCTGCTCGCGGTCTGGCAGCGCCGCGGCAGGGTCGAGCCCGACCGCTGGGAGGCGTACACCCGCCGAACGATGATCAATCTCGCCACCTCCTGGTGGCGACGGCTGTCCTCGACCGAGCGGACGGTCGCGACGATGCCGGACCAACCGGGCCCCCCAGGGCCGGCCGCGACCGACACGGCCGACGACCGGGTCCGGCTGGTCACGGCGCTGCGCCGGCTGCCGGCCCGGCAGCGGGCCGCGGTGGTGCTGCGCCACTACGAGGACCTCAGCGAGGCCGAGACGGCGAAGCTGCTCGGCTGCTCGGCCGGGACCGTCAAGAGCCTCACCCATCACGGGCTGAACCGCCTGCGGGCGCTGCTCGCCGAGCCGGCCGCCGCGGCCGCGCCGGCTTCCCTGGACGCCTACCCGCGGACCGGAGAGATCCGATGAGCGAGACGAACGAGTTCACCGCGCGGCTGCGGGCCGCGGCGACCGACATGCCCGACAACCCGTACCGCGCCGAGCAGGTGCTGGAGCTGGCCGAGCGGCGCCGCCACCGGCACCGCCGGACCGTGCTGGTCGCGGCGGCCGCCGCGACGGTCGTCGCCGTGGTCGCGCTGGTCTTCGGGCTCGGGGCGGGGACGCAACGGCACGGCGAGGGGACCGTCCCGGCCGGGCGCCCGGACGAGTCCCGCCGGGTGCAGTTCTTCGGCGGGATGTCCCTGATCCCGCCGGCGGGCTGGACGGTCGAGTACGCCGGGACCGGCGCCGAGGACGGGTCCAGCCCGCGCGACATGTGGGCCTGCCTGGTGCCGCCCCCCGCCGAGCGCCAGAACTGGACCTGCGGCGGCGGGATCCTCGTCGAGGCCGGCCGCGTCGTCGGGCACGAAGGACAACCGTTCCAGGCCCATCAGGACGGGGGCTGGTACGTCGGCACCGGCGTGTCGTCCTGCCCGACGGCACCGGACGGAGCGCTGGTCAACGCGGTCGTGCCGGGCGCCGCCGGCGCCGAGGTGAACAGCCTCGCCGCGCCGGTCGAGCAGGGGGCCTGGAACGTGGCCGGCCACGCCGGCGCCTACGACAGGTGGGCCGCCCACTGCGCCGACGACGGGTTCACCTTCTACCCGCGCAGCTGGTATCTCCCCGAGATCCCCTTCCGCGTCCTGGACTACCTCGGCCACCCCGAGACGACCGAGGAGCTTCTCGGCACCATCAGGATCGGTTCGGCCGAGTCCCGCCGGATGAGCTTCTACGGCGGGGTGTCGCTGATCCCGCCGGCGGGCTGGCAGGTCACCTTCGGCCCGCGCGACAGTGGCACGACCGCGCGGGACCGATGGGTGTGCCTGCTGCCGGCCGCGTTCAACCCGATGACGACCAGCGTCAGCTGCCCGGGGATCCTCATCGAGGCGGGAACGGTCACCGGGTTCGAGGGGCAGCCGTTCCAGGCCCACCAGAACGCGGGCTGGCTCGCCGACCGGGGCCAGCGGGGCTGCCCCAACCCGCCGCCGGACTCGTTCAGCACCTCCGCCTACCCCGTCACGCCCGGCGCTCCCGGGGACGACGGTCCCGACGCGGGCGCGCCGATCGAGCAGAGTGACTGGAACGTGGCCGGCCGCGCCGGTGCCTACGACAGGTGGGCCGCCCACTGCGCCGACCACGACTTCACCTTCCACCCACGCAGCTGGTACCTGCCCCAGATCCCCTTCCGGGTCCTCGACTACGTGGGCTACCCGGAGACGGCGCAGCTGCTCACGACCATCCAGATCCGCTGACCCGAGCCCGCGGCCGACCCGAACCCGTCACCCGGCCCGGCCGACCCCGTCGGCCGGGCCGGTCAGCTCAGCCCGAAGTCGGCGGGGTGCCGTTTGAGCACCCAGTCCAGCGGGCGCGGCCCCGCCGACGAG